>NZ_JBJXFV010000099.1:0-77385 GCF_046154365.1 Prosthecobacter sp. | reverse complement strand
GGGTCAATAATGAAGGGTTCGAGCAAGGCCCATTCGGCATCACTCACATCGCTGGGATAGTGGCGTTCCATCCATCAGCCTTCGCACCGTTATGGTGGCTCTCAAGTTTTAACGGACAGGCTCTCAGGCGGGAACTCGCAGGGCACGATCTGTTTGCCGTGGCGGCGATAGGTGGAGAAGTCCGCCCGGTCAACGGTCCAGACTTTGCAGCGCTGGCAGAGTTCCGACATTCGCACTAGGCAGGCATCGGCCAAGTCCATGGGGCGGTCTTCATACTTCAACGAGAGGGCCAAAACGGCAGGCAGTTCGTCCGCGAGCACGAACTCGGGATCGATGATCAGATCGCCCCGGTCCACCAGACGCAGAACCAGCGATGGGGTGGAGAAGAAACTGCCCGCCTCGGCGAGCACAGCATCACAGACATGAAAAGGTGCGTGCCGACGGAACTCAGCAACTGCCCATTGATGATACGGATCATTGCGTGTCAGCAGTGCCACGATCAGCCCAGTGTCAGCAATGCGCTTCATGAGGCTAACGACGTTTGCGCTGCATCATCGTGCGCACGGTGGCATTGGTGGCAGCTTTGCCATTCCCTTCATGGATGCCGATAAGGTCTTCCGAGGCGAATTTGCTTTTCGGTGCGGGAGCCGCACGAGCGACATCACGCTCAATCAAGCGGCGCACATATGCCGTGCGGCGAAGTCCCAGTCGAGCGGCGCAGGCTTCCGCTTTACCTAGCAAGGTCTCCGGCACGCGAATGGTGAGTGTCTGATTCATGGGGACATTTTGAGTCATGGTGCCCAAATCGTCAAACCGCTTCAAGTGCGGCCTACTTCCGCTGCCACTTGTCGTCTTTCTCCATCACCGAGTGTGGGCCTTCGCCATTCAGCCAGGCTTTGGCCTCGGCATCGCCTTTCAGGAAAGCATCCCAAAACGCGGTGCTGAGCGCGAGGATGACGCGATGATGGTTCGGGTTTCGCTGATTGCCTTCGCCGGGGAGGGAACGTTCGCCGAAGGCACCGTGCTCGGCGGAGTGGAGGACGAGTTCGTATTTATCGCCGGGTGGCAGTGCGGGATAGACGCCGAGACGCGAATCGAGATCGCCACCGATGGTCATCGCACCGATGCGGGCCACATCCTTCGTGCCGGTCATGAGCAGCCACGGCATCGTCACGCTGCCAAACGCACGCTCCGTGTTGCCTGCGGCGGGCACGCTGGGACTCATCATCACGGCGGCTTTGATACGCGGATCAGTGAGGCTGCTGCCGATGGGCATGGTTTGCCCGCTGACGGCCTGCGTCGTCACCGCGCCGAACGAATGCCCGGACATGCCCACGCGCGCGAGATCGAGTTTGCCGCGCAAGGAATGCGCCTCGTCCGCATTCCAGCGCGTGAGTTGGTCGAGCACCGCTGGGATGTCCGCGGCACGCAGGATGAAGTTTTGCACGTTGGCCGCCTGCTTCATCGCCATCGGGATGCGGGCCGGCCCCTGGCCTTTCCACACCGATTCATCACTGCCCGGATGCTGCACAAAGACGACTGCGTAGCCGCGTGCGGACCAGTGTTTGCCGAGATAGGGGTTGTTTTGGCATGAACCACCGAGTCCATGGCTGAAAAGCACCACCGGCGCGGCTTGGGTCGTCGCGGGCAGATACACGCGGATCGGCAAAGCGCGGTCGCGTTTCGCATCCTGCACGGTGAGGTCGAGCGGAGTCGTCAAAACGGCTTCAGGCAACTTCAGCGGGTCATACGCAAAAACCGCCGTGACGGCGAAACAGGTGAGAAAAGAGAGCAAGAGTGACTTCATGGCAGCAGCGAGAGCTTCAACTCATCGCATCGCTTTTAGTCGCTTCAATTCGTCTCGCGGCTTCGAGTGACACACGAGCTAAGTCCGTTCACCGGAGCATTTCCAAAAGCTTATCGGCAACCCACCAGCCCTGGTTGCGCATTTCCTGCGCCAGCTCCACGGCATCGGGCAAAAGGCCGATGTTCTTCGCACGGAGCAACACGCCGATCAGTCCTGTAACTTTAAGTCCCAAGTGCATCGCGGCAGCCCTGCCGATGGATTCATCCATCAGTAAAGCATCGGCATCGATTTCTTGCGCGAGCACGATGGCTTCGCGCTCACCGGGATCCAGCAGCTCGCTCATGGCATCCACCATCGCACGATTGCCCACAGGCTTGCGCACGATCCAGCCGCACTGCGTCACCAAATCCGCCCCTGGACGCTGCGCACCCGCAACTACCAATTCATTCCAGACTGCGTCGGGCATGATGATCGTGCCATACAGCTCACGCAGCAATTCGAGTCTGCCCACTCGCATCAAAGCGATCAAGGGTGATGAATCGGCGACGATGATCATGCTCACTTCGACATGACGGCCAGCATCGCCTCATCAGCCAGTGCTTGTTCTGCATCGCCAAAAACCGAGATCTCCCGTGCGCCGAGCACCGGGACGAAGTCCCACTTCGCCAGGCCTGCGAGTTGAGCTGCTTTTCCGAGAGAAAGCCGCTTTTGCTCAAAAAGATGCACTGCAAGTTCGAGCCGCAGTTCCTCCAAGGTCATGCGGGCGCTGCTAAGTAGATCGGCAGGCAGTTCTAGATTCACTGAAGCATTCATGAGGTTAAAATGCTGTCGCTGCTCATAAACGCAACCGCCGACTTCCATTGGGAATCGAGACACTCCGCCAAAAGGCAGCGACATGCTCTTCGTGCATCAATTCGCTTTCGGACTTCGAGTGCCACTCGAAGCTACGGCCAGATACTCGCTCGGCGTCATGAAGACGACGTTCTTCGACTTCAGGAAGTCGATGATCTTCGTGAAGCCGGTCCAGCGTTCGTCAGTCCACTGCTCGGGATGGCCTTGGAGCACGAGCACGTCTTTTTGCGCGGCGTGCTTCTCGTAGAAGGCGATGAATTTGTCCGCGTCGGGCACGAAAGTCGGATTTTCGAGCGCCATGACGCGTGGGATGCTCAGGCGCGTGAAGAATTTCGGCTTCGCGGGGCCGTAGAGCCAGATTTTGACCTCGGGCACGCCTTCCATCGCTTCATCGGTCGCATCCGTGGTGCCGCTCCAGTGCGGGCCGAAGGCTGGGAGATCGAAGCCGAGCTTCTCCTTCGCGAGCTTCTCACCCTTGGCCAAAATCGCGCGTTGTTCGGCTGCGGTGCCGTTTTCGAACTCACCGGTGTCGCTCGCACCGCGCATCTTGTAGCCGTGCATCCAGAGTTCGATGCGTCCGGCCGACTGCACGTCCTTCAACCACTGGAAATACATCGCGTTGTCCTTCTCCAGCGATTCGGTGATGACACCGAAGGAGCCTTTGATGCCCTGCGCGATGAGATAATCATGCACCTTCTGCCACCGATCCGATACCGGCTTCGTGCCGACGCGTCGCGCGATAACGTCATCGAGTTTCAGGAGGATGATTTGCTCGGCGTGAGCAGCAGCGGTGAAAGCGAATAGACAGGCGAGGATAAATCGGTGCATGCTGGCATTGCACGGACTTCGCGATGCGTGTCAACAAGCGTGGCCGAAATAGAAGGCTGGCCGATGCGTTTCTTCTGCTGCCCATCCCACATGAAACCACTTCTCCTCACCGTCATCAGCTTCGTCTGTCTCACGCCGCTTCACGCTGCCGAAACCTACACCGAGAATCCAGGCAAGGAGGGCGATGGGGCGTTCAACATTGGGCCGGAATATCAGATCGACCCGGATTTGACCGACAAAGGCAACGCCAAGGGCAAGACGTTCACGTTTTCGATGAAGCTGGCCGACAGCAAGGTCTTCGACGGCAAGGACAAGACGCTGGAGCCGGACAAGAAGAAGGTGAACACAGAGCGGAAGGTCACGGTGTATGTGCCCGCAGCTTACCAGGACGGCGCGAAGGCTCCGCTGCTCGTCATTCACGATGGACCGGGCCAGTTGAAGCTCATCAGCAACGCGCTCGACAATCTCACGATCTCAAAGGACGCGAAGCGCAAACTGCCCGCCTTTGTCTGCATCGCTGTGCAGAATGGCGGCAACGATGGCAAGAACAGTGAGCGTGGCCTAGAGTATGACACGATGTCGGATCGCCTTGCGCGATTCATTCATGACGAGGTGCTGCCTGCCGTGCTCGCGAATGCCGAGATCCGCGCTGCGTATCCGAAGTTCGCGCTCACGGAGAACCCGTGGGGCCGTGCGGTGATGGGTTGCAGCTCCGGCGGGGCTGCGGCGCTGACGATGGGCTGGTTCCGGCCCGATTGGTTCCGCCGCATCATCGCCTACTCCGGCACCTTCGTGGACCAGCAGGACGACGACGCGCCCGAGGAGTCCAAGTTTCCGCTCGGCGCTTGGGAGTATCACTCCGGTATGAAATTGATCGAAACGAGCGAGCTGAAGCCGCTGCGCATCTTCACCCACGTCTCCGAAAACGATAACCGCGCCAACGATCCCGAAGAAACCTACCACAACTGGGTCATGGCCGGCATGCGCACGAACATCGCGCTTGATCAAAAAGGCTACCACCACCGCTATGTCTTCAGCAAAGCCACCGGCCACTGTGACAAACGCGTCTTTGAGCAATCTCTGGCTGACACGCTTGAGTGGCTCTGGCGCGGGTGGGAGGGGTGAGCTTGGCAGATTCGATTGTGAATCGAATCACTCTCCCCCCATAGGCTTCGAACGCCAATCGAAGCTACAGTTTATTCGGCACCACCTTCGTCGTTGGACTCCACGCACCCATCGCGTGCTGCATGATCTTGCGTTGCCAGATCTTGTTGCCGCAGAAGGCGTAGAGCGTGTCCTTGTCTTTCCCGCCGATGGCCACGGCGGTGACGCGGCTGCGATCTGGCACGGGCAGGATGACCTGCGTGGGGCCGTCGTCGGCGCTGATCTGCACTCCGCTCTTGGTGGCGATGAACTGGCGGCCTTCGAGCGAGTAGCAGACGCATTCTGGGCCTGCATCGTCCTCCCAATCGGCGACGTGGAGGTGGAAGAAGCGCTCCTTGTTCGTGAGCGTGCCGTCTTCGTTGATCTGGTAGCTGTAAACCCACTTGGAGTGCCCTTCGGCGACGGAGAGCAGCCATTGATCGGGTCGGAAGGCCATGCCGGTGGCGAACTTGATGCCGGTATCGACCTGCTTCTTCTGCCCGTCCTTGATGAGCCACACGCTGCCGCCGTTGTTCGGCTTCTTATCATCGTTGTCGGTGACGTAGAGGTTGCCATTGGGCATCGCGAGAATGGAATGGCCTGTCAGACCATCGAGCACCACGCTGCCTTTGCCGTTGGCGTCGTAGCTCATGATCTTGCCCGACTTCTCGGAGACGGTGTAAACTTTGCCATCTGCACCGACGCTGACGCAATGGGCGTTGCCGGTGTCCGCAGCGAACTCCTTCACGTTGCCATCGAGATCAATGCGGTGAATTTTATTGTTTGAGGTGTCAGCGAAGAACACCTCGCCTGCGGCATTCGTCGAAGGGCCACGAGTGCTCTTGAAGCCCTCGGCGGCGAGTTTCCAATCCTCGCCGGGAATGATGATTTCCTGCGCACGCGGGGCGCTGGGACCGGCTTTCACGCGTTCCGGCCAGCCCTTCCAGAGGAAGGCCATCGCCTCCTGCCAGTTCTCGCCATAACCCGCGACATGGCGACCGTCGATGATGCGGAACTGGTAATCGTAGCCGGAGAACTTCATCGCCTTGTCCATTTCCTGATCCAGCAGATACCAATCACCTGCCGCGTTCTCCATGTCGTGTGTGGCCGTGGTGAAATAAGCGCGGATCGGCTTCGCCTCGAATTTGCGCACCATCGTGGGAAACTCATGCCCGCCGCGAAACGCCACCCAGCTTCCGCTCGCGGCATAGACGCGACTGAAGGCCTCGGGCCGATGCCATGCGGCGGTGAAGGCCGCGATGCCGCCGCTGCTGCCGCCAGAGATGCAGCGATCATTGCCGTCGGCGCTGAGATTGAGTTGATGCTCCTTCACGATGAACGGCAGCAGTTCCTCATCGAAGAAGCGCACGTTGTTGTCCGTGATGCCGTCGTATTCAAAGCAGCGGTTGCGGCGGTCGGTGGCACCTTTCATCGGCGCAGGTAGCGTACCGGGCTTCACGAAGACGCCAACCGTCACCGGGATTTCTTTCGTGGCGATCATCGTCTCCAGCAGTGCTTTCTCGCGTGGATTGTAGCCGTCGGTCTTCACATACACGCACGCAGGCTTGCTGGCGTCGTATTGCGCCGGGATGAAGACGGTCACATCGCGCACGGTGCCGGGGAAGACCTTGCTCTGCGTGAAGCTGAACTGTTTGATCGTGCCTTCCTTGATGTCCTCCGGCTTGATCGCCGGCGCTTCGTAGGTCGGCTGCGTTTCTTCGGTTTGCGTGGCCACACCGCTGCCTGCGAGGGGTTTGATGAACCACTGCAAGTGCTGATCCTTCCCGGAGTTTTGCCACAGATCGATCTTCGATCCTGGCTCTGCTTTGCCTCCATTGTCATCGATGCCTTTGTCCGGCGCATGCTTCGGCGAGATCGTGTAGCTGCCGTTGTCCTGCTTCTTCATCGACCACAGTTGCCACGGCTGCCCGTTGTCTTTTTCCATCACGAGCGACGTGCCATTCTTCGTGCCGCCTTCAGCCACCGTGAGTGCGAGCGTCGGACTCGATGATGGCATGATCCAAAACGTCTCGTCGCCCTTCGGCTGAATGATCCACTTCTGATTCGCCGCGCCCATCGGCTTGCCAATCGTCACCGGCGCACCCTCGGGTGCCTCCAAGACCATCGCAGGCGCGCTCACAGGAATGATCGAGTAGTAGCCCCAGTCATCAGCGGATGCATGTGTGGTGAAGCCGATGAACGCTGCGAGGAATGAGCGACGAAGTGAGGAGTTTAAGTGCATGAATGAAATGGTGGTGAGGGGTGTCGTGTGACCGGAGTTGATTTGAGCCATCAGCAGAGCCGGTCGGTGATAACTGAGCGATCAAGAGAGGGCCGGTGGCAAAAGATACAACTCTGCGCTGGTGCCGATTCCATCATGGCGTCCACAGCGTGCCTTCGATGGCGCGGTCGTCTTGTTC
Source organism: Prosthecobacter sp. (assembly GCF_046154365.1). Lineage (GTDB taxonomy): Bacteria > Verrucomicrobiota > Verrucomicrobiia > Verrucomicrobiales > Verrucomicrobiaceae > Prosthecobacter. Next base: position 70,335 of record NZ_JBJXFV010000099.1, on the reverse strand, counting down.
GGGGCCGTTGTAATAGTAGATCGTCATCACCTTGCCGTGATTCGCCGGCCAGTCGCCGTGGCGACCGGCCTCCTTGTAAACGATGACGTTTTCCTGCGTGGCAGGCTTCAGCGTCGGCGCGGTAGCGGGTCGCGCGGCGGGATCGCCCGTGTCGAGACGTGCGGTGTCTTGAGCGACGGCGAACGAGGCCGCAGTGAACAGCGACAGCGAAAGTGGAAAAATGGGCTTCACGATTTGCGAGGATAAGGCCCCAGATGCTCGTGAGCGATGAGCCAGCGACCATCGACCCTACGCAAAATGGATGTGCCACGGCCACCCCCGGAGGCTTCCTGGCCTTCAATCATGCCTTTCCACCTGAACTCGTAGCGGCAGGAGGCCATGCTCTCCGTGACCGCTGTCCAAGAGATATTGTGAAGGCTGAACACTTCGTTTTGGATCAGCTTAAAGGTCTTTTCAAAAGACGCCTTGGCCGCCGCTTTGCCGACAAACGTGTCCTCCGTAAAAATGAACACGACATCTTCTGTGACATACGGGGCGATCTGATCCCACGAGTGCGTGTTGAGCTTTTCGACGTAGCTGTCCAGGGTGGTTGCGTGGTTCATGGTGGTTTCAGCCGCTGACAGCGGGAGGAGAAGGGCGAGGAGAGCGCAGGCGATGGGTTTCATGACGTAGCTTCGATTGGCAATCGAAGGGTTGGGGAGGTTCGGCTTCGAGTGCCACTCGAAGCTACTGCGGCCACTGGCCGTCCACCATAGGCTTCGTCGTCAGCTTCGCGGGATCGATGACGACGTGCTTCACCTTCTGGCGCTTCCAAGTGTAGGTGATGTGGACGAGGCCGTCCTTCGTCTGGATGATCGCGGGATAGCTGAACTCGCGCTTCGGCTCGTCTTCAAAGACTAGCGCGGCTTCCCAAGTATTGCCGTCTTTGCTCACGGCGAGGTTCAACGGGCTGCGGCCTTTGGCGGTGTGGTTGTAGATGAGCAGATGACGGCCGTCGGCGAGCGTGACGGCGTCGGTGCCGGAGTTCGGATTCGGCAGTTGAGTGAGTGAAATCTCGCCCCAGTTCCTGCCAACGTCTTCGGAGGTGATTTGGAAGACTTTTCCCTGCTTCGTGCGGCCCACGGCCTCGAGTTTGTCGGCACTGAGGAAAAGAATGCTCGGCTGGATGGCGCCGATCTTCAAACCGTCGTGCAGCAGTTCGGTGCGCGTCCATGTTTTGCCGAGATCAACGGTGCGTTCGAAGTAGATGGCCCAGGCGCTGGGCTTGGTGTCGGTCTCGTTGCTCGTGGGGCAGAGGATGTCTCCATTCGCGAATTGCACGGGCTTGTTCTTGATCGGGCCGAAGATGCCTTTGGGCAGCTTTTGAGCCGCAGACCAGGTCTTGCCGCCATCGGTGCTCGTTTTGAGCTCACCCCACCACGTGCTCGGCGAAGGACCGACTTTGTAGAAGAGCATCAGTGGTGCGTCCTTCGGCTGAAACAGCACCGGGTTCCATGTCGGATGCCGAGAGCCGTCTGGTTGCACACCATTGGCCGTCTCGACGCTCTCGGTCCACTTGCCATCGGGAAGCTGACGCGAAACCCAGATGCACACGTCGGGATTCTTTTCCGCTGTGCCGCCAAACCATGCGGTGACAAGACCCGTGGGCGTCTCGACAATGGTGGTGGCGTGGATCTGTGGGTAAGGGCCGGTGTCGTAGATGTACTCGCTGGTCAGAATGGCGGGATCGGCGGCGATCCATTGCCAGGAGGTGAGTTCGTGGCTGCCATCGAGCTTGCGCCAGACGACGGCATCGGCTTTGCGACCATCGGATGTGGTCAGTTTGAGCTTGAAGTTGATGCCCGCGACAACCTGCTGCTCGGCGGCGGTGACGTATTGCAGTGTGAGTTTTGCGTCGTGGGCTTTGACCGCGAATTGAGCTGCCTTGAGCACCTCAGCATCGGCGGTGGCTGCCTGGCTGAAGCCACCTGCAATCTGCGCTTGGAGGATTGGGATGCTGGTGAACAAAAGGATGATGAGGAGAAAAGAGAGCTTCATGTTGGAGCGGGTTCAGGAGATCAAACCGAGGTTCACGAGTCTTTCACGAATGATTTGGCGTTCTGCATCGCGGAAGCGATGAAACGGTTCGGCCATGTGGTCTTCACAGATGCCGAGGAGGCTGAGGGCGCACTTGATGCCTTTGATGATGGCGCTCTTGTGCTTACCGACGGTGTAGATGGCTCCAGCGAGCTGCATGACCTGTGCGTGAAGCTCACGCGTGCGTTGCAGGTTCTGCGCGGCGGCGGCCTGATACATCTCGACGTAGAGTTTCGGATGCAAATTGGCACCGCCATTGATGCCGCCGTGGCCGCCGAGCAACACGGCCTCGGCGGTGAGTTCCTCGGGGCCAACGAGCACGCTCCAGTCGGCGCGTTGCTTCGCGACTTCGATCAGACGATGGAAGTAGATCATATCGCACGAGCTGTCCTTGACGCCGCAGATGCCGGGCATGTCGAGCGCACGACGCACGAGGTCGATCTCGAAACTCACCTTTGTGAGGCCGGGCATGTTGTAGAGAAACATCGGCAGCGGCATCTCGGTGACGAGATCCTGGATGTATTCCTGCAACTCCGGCGGTGCGGCGGGGAAGTAATAGGGTGGTGCGGTGACCACATGCGTCGCTCCAGCATCAGCAGAGTGTTTGGCGAGGTTCACACTCTCCGTGAACGATGTGTCCGTGATGCCGACGAGCACCGGCACACGGTTTTTCGTGAGCTGGCAGGTCTTTTCGATCAATTCGCGCCGCAGCCGATAGCTGAGGCTCGGACCCTCACCCGTGGTGCCGAGGATAAAGAGGCCGGACACGCCGCCGCTGATGAGATGCTCGATCAAGCGCTCCAAACCGGCGATGTCGAGCGTGTCACGATCACGCAAAGGAGTGACGAGCGGTGGGATGATGCCGGAGAGAGGTTGGGACATGGCATGAACCAACGAAGGCCCCCGACATACGCAAACCAGCCGTTCTGATCATCCTTGGCACTCGCTTGACGATTCTTGACGGCCCTGACATGCTCCAGCCATGCCCGCCACCGATCAGGCCGACTACTTTTCCACGCAAGTCGTGCGCACACGCCGCTTTTTCCTGCCTGATTGGGAGGAGCGTCAGCACGATGCGGCGACGCTCTGCCTCGTTGGCGGCGGCTGCGAGTGGTGCGCGCCGGATTTCGTCGTGGACCGGCAACATTTTCCTTACCTTGCATTCGAGTTTGTCTCCCGCGGTCAAGGCAGTGTCACGCTGGCAGATCAGAAGCATGAGATCGAAGCCGGGCATGCCTTTGTGTTCGATTCCAGCACGCCGCAGGTCATTCGTAGCTCGGCGGAGGAGCCGATGGTGAAGTATTTCTTCAACTTCACCGGCGAACGAGCCGCGCGATTGATGAGAGATCTTGACCTCTCTCCCGGCAGTGTTTTGCGCGTGATGGATGCATCGCGTGTGATCACGCTGTTGGAGGAAGTGATCGATCATGCGCTCCGTGGCGGGCGATATGGCCTGCGGGCGGCCTGCGCGGCGTTGGAGCATGCCTTGGTGCTCTGTGCGGACAGTCGCCAGCCAGCGACGACGAAAATCGACCCCGCGTATGCGACGTATCTGCGCTGCCGCGGTCATTTGCTGCGCAATTACCCGGTTTTGAGCAGCATCGAGCAGGCGGCAAAGACCTGCCACGTCTCGGCGGCGTATTTCACGCGCCTGTTTCAGCGCTACGACACCGAAACGCCCCTCGCCTGCCTCACGCGGCTGAAACTGTCCCAGGCAGCGATCAAACTGCGCCAACCGGATGCTTTGGTGAAAAACGTGGCCACCGAACTCGGCTACAAGTCCGCCGCGCATTTTTCCCGCGCTTTCAAGGCCTGGAGCGGAAGATCGCCTCGCGGTTGAAATAGGGACGCCGCTTCAGCTATCGTCGCTGGCCGCCAATCGGATCAATCCACCGAAGTCCCGCGACCCGGCCCGCCTCCAGGCCATGCTCTTTGGGCCGCATGCTGCGCGCAAGCTCACGGCGGCTATTGAGGGCTATGTCATCAAGCGCTTGCCGGAGTTGCTTGCCGATGAGCGGACCGATCATCGGCAGCCCTGCATTCTTGGCACGCCAGACCTCTCCTTTGAAGTGCCATGATTGCGTCGATGACAGTTGGTAATTTTCAAGCCAACGGTGTCGCCTTTTTTGTCACAATCGACGAAGAAGCGCGTGCCTTTAACTGCGAGTAAGGCGGCGGATGATTTGAGACGGAACTCTCCGGTTTTACGCTTTTGTAGGTCGGGTGATGGCGGTGGGCGCGGCAGGCTGGGTCGTCTGCCCGGTGCTGACGGCTGGCGCGGCTTCGACCAGGTCCACCTTGCCCTTGGTGGCAAACGGCAGTGCCTAGGAGACCTGGGCCGCGTTCTGGGCAGGCAGCCAGGAGGTGAATGAGACGACTGCCAGCCATGGAATGATGGGATGCCAGGCGGTTTTCATGCGCGAAAGAAGGTTGAGAGGATCACTTGCCCCAGTGCAGCTTCAGCAGCTTGGTTATATCGCTGCTCTGCGCATTGGGAGGGACATGGCGATAGCAGAAGGAGATGAGCTTCACGTCAAGAGAGGAGAGCTGGATGTCGAAGGCCTGATTGGTGCCGAAGGTGGAATCGGCGAACTGAGGGCTGTTTTTCATGAAGCCGAAGCTGGCAAGAAGGTCATGAAAGAGCACATGCTGCCGGTATTCTTCCGTGAGGTCGGGCGCGTCCTTCACAAAAACGAACGCCTCTTTCAGGCTCTGGTCCTTGTTTTGCCAGTAGTGGCAGGCGTTCTTTCCCATCATGGTGAGTTTCCGCCGCCGCACGACCTCCAGCTTCAAGAAGTCGCGCCCCGAGCCTATGAACACATGCACGACGCCGTCTCCCGTGGTCGTGAGGCCGGTGGCCTGGCTGATGCTGGCAAAGCTCGTCTCAACGAAGGCTTTTAGAGTCGGAGACTCACTGGTGATCTCCAATCGCGGGAGCGCCAGCCAGCGAGTGGTCTTGGCCTGGCGACCGCAGAGGACGATGTTCCGCACAAATTTGTCCACCTGCGGTGTGGGCAGGCTGTGGTCTGCGTTTGGTGCGATGGCGGGGGAGGGTGGCGTGTCAGCCGGCCTTTTTCCGATGTCCTGAGCCTGGACGAGCGCTGTGTGGAGAACGAATGCGGTGAGGAGTGTCGTTTTCATAAAGGGTCAAATCATGCTCAGTTCGGGGTGGTGAGGAGGGTGAAGTCCGCCATCTCAAGGGCCAGGGTCACGGCGGCGTTGCTGCCACTCTTGAAGCTGGCAGTGAGGGAAAGGTGCGAGCAGGGAAACTCCAGCGCGGCCCGCATGTCACGCGGCAGCAGCACGTCCATCCACTCCCCGTCGTGGGCGAGTCCTGACCATGCCTTCGGTCCGGCCCATCCGTTCATACCAGCGAAGACTGCCGCCGAGAGGTTTTTGCTGCGGGCACGAAAACTGATCGCGACGACCCTGCCTGCGGCGCTTTTGGGCATGGGGCGTGGATTGACGCGGTTGAGACGGCTGTAGCTTAGGTCGCTGTAGTTTGTGCCGCTTTGCCCGCCGTAGTCGAAGTAGCACTGATAAACATCTCCGGGCTGCCGTGCCGTCCACACATAGCTCAGAACTCCGTCTGCGGACAGACGCGGTGAAACGGGCACACTGTTGCGCCCGGCTTTCAGAACACGCCAGTCGAGATAGGGGCCCGCACCGGGGTCCAGGTTGGTGCCGTAATTCACACGATCAGCGCCTTCCCCTCCTACCACGGAGAGTTTACCGCCCTGAAAGAGAAGAATCTGCAGCTTTCTCGTGTTCGGCACCGGGCTCTTGATGGCGATGGGGATGGGCGTGCGCACCAAGTCAGCGGCAGCGTATTCGGGCGCATAGCCTTTCTCCTCATCCGTCATTGCCCGCATCTCACTGAGGATGCCGGGGCTGGCGATCACGGCGTTGCCGGCTTCCAAGGTCACGCTCTTGCCGCTGGTGGGTTCTGTCACGGTTACGCTGCCTTCATGCACGCCGATGGTGTCGGTGCCGTCGGCGCTCACGGTGAAAAACTTCGTGCCCTTCACCGCCAGCAATGAGGCGGGTGTTTTCAGGCGGAACTCGCCGTTGCCACGTTGTTTGAGTTCATCGCTGTGGATGTTCAACAAGATTTTGCCCTTGAGCAGTTCCAGGCTGTGATTTTTCTCCGTGGCCTCAGGCACCTGCACCACCGAGTCTGCGCCCATGCGTGCAGTTCCAGTGGTGCCGAGCAGCAAAGATGATGCGCCATCGGCCCCGGTGATGATTTTGCCGCCTGCAAGCGCCAGCGTGGCAGTGCCTGTGGCCGCGAGGGTGGTTTCCGTCGTGGTGTTGGACGAAGAAACGACAGGAGGGCCGGTTTCACCTTTGCCGAGTGAGGAAACGGCGCCTTTGCCGGCAAAGGGCAGCACCTGGGAGATATGCACCACGGTTTGTGCATCACCTGAGGTGGTTGAGGCCAAGAGGATGATCCAAGTGAGGGTGAGAATGAGGGTGGGTTTCATCAATGCAGGTGAAGCGGGTTCATCGAGACGTTTCAATCAGCCGTCAGGATCGAGACGCCGGTGATTTCGATGCCGCCAGGAATGTTATCCACCCGGCGGCCCATGAACATCTGCGTGACCTCGGTCAAGCTAGCGAAGCGCTGCGATTTGCAGTACTCGATGGCCTTCCGTGTTTCAGCCTCGGCATCTTTGTTCGCGGAGAGCTCCAGACGCACCCGGCCCAGTTTTGGCAGGGCGGCGGCGGTTTCCGGTGACAGCAGGAAATGCACCACCGACATGGATTGCAAATAGCCCCCGGTGATCGCACGGCTTCTTCTATCGATACTGCTGATGACAAAAAAACCGGTGAGGGGGACGGTTTGCCGTGCCGCCAGATGTTCCTCTGCCCGGCCTGCAAAACTCAAACTCGCCTGCAATGTACCTGAGGAGGCCAGCGGCAAGGCCCGAACGGCGTCATCCAGCGTGCGCGAGTAAGTTGACACATTGTTGCGTGCCACCCCGCCACCGCCGCCCCTGACGAGCAGCTCGATGGCCACGGGCGTGCCCTGAACCGAGCTGAGATCGAGCAGCAGGTCACGCGTGCCGCCGTTGCAACGATGGATGGTGCCAAAGGGGTGGTTAATGGAAAAATTGGTGTTGGTGTCCGGCGTTTGAAGATCCCAGCGCGACACCAGGGTCTGCTGCCGGGTTGTTAGCGCCCTTGTCATGGCGCTGGTGCGCCGCTCGGCGGGTGTGAGGCGGCGTGTCTGACTGATGCCGCCAGTCGTGATCTCAACAGCAGAACCGCGCTCCAGGACGATGAATTTGTCCGTGTTGGGTTCATAGACATAGATGGAGCCTTCATGCACCCCGGCGCTGTCGGCTTTGCCATCCGTGGAGGCGAAGAACTCGGTGCCCTTCACAGCCAGCAGTGCGGCGGGTGTTTTCAGGCGGAAGGTGCCGTCGCCACGCTTTTTGACCTCGGCGGGATTGATGTTGAGAAACAGAGAGCCTTTCAGCAATTCCAGGCTCTGCTTGCCCATCTGGCTCTGGAAGTCCGGGCGGGTGGAAATGCTTGTTTCAGCAGGGGCCGGTGCGGTTGGAGGCGGCGGCGGGATGGCGAGCAAGACTGGCAGCCGCACCTCGGAGTTCGGGCCGACACGGGCCTGGCCTGAGCCCGGCAGAACAATGGTGGCCTCACTTTCCGGCCCGGTGCGCAGCGTGGCACCGAGACCGGCGAGCAGCGCCGGCACGGATTTGCCGGCCTTGCCCTCCTGCATCTTCACCGGCTGCGCCTTGGCCGCACCAGTGTCCACGGTGACGGTTCCTTTGGCATCGACCACGATGGCGCTGGACACTTCCACCACGCCGGTCGTTCCCCATGGGGGATCAGCGAAGACGCATGGTGTACATGGCATCATCAGCACTGCCATTGACAGGACCGAGCGTAAATGATGAAGCGCTTTCATGGGCGTGTCCTAGGTTTGCTAACTTGGTGGAGCGTCAGGATATGAGTACAGCAAGCAAGTCGCATCAACCCATAATAAAGGCACTTTCCCGACCTTTCACAAAACACCTTCCTTTCGAGCTGTCTCACGCGGTGCCAGGGCGCGTGCGGCTGCTCTAACCCGTAACCATGCAGCGCATCGCTCTTTCCCAGGTCAGCGAAGACACCGGAGGGTGATCCATCGCGGCAGCGTTCTGGACTGCGCCAGTCATCTGGCGCTTTCGCGCGTTCCCAGGCCTGCGCAAAGCTCCAGAGGGCTGGCGCACTCCAAGACGCTGCCGCGCTCTCGTGCGGCCTGACGGCATGGTTACGGCCAAGGCCTGTCCCCGGCATGATGCGCTCATGGGAATGTCCGGGTTGTTTTTGACACTGCCAGCGCCATGCGGAACCATGCGGTTCAGATGGCAGCAGAAGAATCATCGCAGCAAGCAGACTTCCAGCCGGCAACCAAGGATCAAGCGCACTCCTCGCTGCCCGGATACGACGATGTCACCGTGAAGGTGAGCATGCCGACGCGTGCGCCTGGGGCCGGCGGTCTCACGCGGTCTGCGGCTGGCTGGCAGCCGCCCTCCACCGAACAACTGCAGATCACGCTGCCGCAGTATGAGGTGCTGCGTCTGCTGGGACGCGGCGGCATGGGCGCGGTTTATCAGGGCCGGCAGATCACCTTGGATCGCTTGGTCGCCATTAAAATCCTGCCGCCGGAGCTGGGCCAGGACGATGTGCAGTTCGTCGAACGCTTCAAAAACGAGGCGCGGGCGATGGCCCGGCTCAATCACCCAGGCATCGTCACCGTGCATGAGTTTGGTGAGGCCGCTGACGGGCTGCTGTACATCGTCATGGAGTATGTCGAGGGGGATGACATAGCCCGGCTGATCGCTGGCAGGAAAATCATTCCGGTCGCAGAGGCGGTGCCGGTGATCATGCAGGTCTGCGAGGCCCTGCATTATGCGCATGAGCGCGGCATTGTGCATCGTGACATCAAGCCTTCCAACATCATGATCGGTGTCGATGGTGTGGCGAAAGTGGCTGACTTTGGCCTGGCCAAGGTGCGCCATGCGGAGCAGAGCCAGTTCACCAGTTCGGGCACCATGCTGGGCACGCTGCACTTCATGGCACCGGAGACGTTTGTGGTCGGCACGGTCCTGGACCGCCGCGCAGACGTGTATGCGCTGGGAGTGATGTTGTATCAGATGCTGACGGGCAGGCTGCCGCAGGGTTTGTTTGAAATGCCGTCAGAGCAGGTGGCCGGGATTGATCCCAGGTATGATGTCATTGTTGCCAAAGCCTTGCGGGAAGATCGCGCCTTGCGTTATCAGAGCGCTGCTGAATTGCGGCTGGAGCTGTCCAACGTCCTGACCCTGGCAGCACCGGAAGTCGAAGAGCAGAGCGGTGGCGTCGGCTGGTATCTCTGATCAATCTTTCGCCACGAGGACTTCAAAAATCGGCATCGGCTTGGCACCGCCTTTCATGTCAAGCTGGCTGCATGGTGCCGTCTCCACGCGGCCATTGATCTGTGCCTGAGTTTTGGCGGAAATCCACACCTTGCCTGCCGGGGTCACGCTTTGGATGCGTGCCGTCAGATGCACGCCCGGTCCGACGACGGTGTAGTGCATGTAAGTGCTGGAGCCAAAATTGCCCACGGTCACAAAGGAGGTGTGAATGCCCATGCCTACTTGCAGCGGTGCATTGCCGCGAGCCTCCCAGGTGCGATTCAAATTCTGCATCGCCGCCTGCATGTCCAGCGCCATCCGCACGGCCCGCAGCGCGTGATCTTCCTGCGCCACGGGAGCGCTGAAGAACACCATGATGCAGTCGCCGATGAATTTATCGAGCGTGGCACCGTGGCGCTCAATGATGGGCGTCATGGCGGCAAAATACTCATTCAGACGCGTGGCGACTTCGTCCGGCTCCGCACGCTCGGTCCAGGCGGTGAAGCCGCGGATGTCGGAGAAGAAAATGGTGAGTTCACGCCGCTCGGTGGTGGTGACGGCGGTTGGTTCGGTATGCACCAGCCGCTCCAGCACCGGCCGGGCGATGTAACGGCCGAGCACGCTGACGACACGCGAGCGGTCCTGCTTCATGGCCGCCGCCTCAAGGCCGAGCAGTGCAAGCGTGGCCACGCTGAAGGTGGCAAACACGGGAACGACGGGCAGGATGACGTTCGCATTCGCAGCGGAGACCGCCAAGGCACTCCAAGCCGCGATCATCACGAAAAAAGCAACAATCCCCAGCCAAGCACGCGTGGGCCACATGCCGAGTCCGAGCAAAGTTCCCGCCAGCACCACCAGCAGTGCCTGCTGCCATTTCGCAAGAAAGCGCAGATGATTTCCCGTGAGGATGTTGCTCACCACCGTGGCTTGCACGGCTACTCCAGGCACGCGACCGATGGAGGTGCTGGCCACATCCGTGTTTCCAGTGCTGACGACGCCGACGAGCACGATGCGATCCTTCAACGCGGCCTCCACCTGAGCGCCCATCTCTTTGGAGTCCACCGCCTGGTGAAGATCGATGTATTCAAAAGCAGGAATGAAAACGTCCAGATCACCCAGGTAATTGATGCGGTACTGGCCGTGCTCATCAATGGGAATGGTCAGCGTGCCACGCGGTGTGTTGACCAGAGTGATTGCCACCCCAGGCACGATGCTGATGTCATCCTCGGGAACCAGGCCGAGCGCGTCGATCAGCGTCTGCATGGCCAGGCTGGGATAAAACCGGCCCTGATGTTCAAAAAACAGCGGCACACGGCGGATGACACCATCCGCATCCGGCACGGCGTTCACCGCACCATAGCTCACTGGCAGCTTCGTGAACGGAGCCACCGGCATGCGGCCATGCACCCACCGCAGGCCTTTTACTTGCAGGCCATGGCGGCTGGCATTCGTGACGAAATGCGTGCGGTCCTCCACCTGCGGCGCAGGCGTTGCGGCATCCGCCTGCTCAAAGTGATAGGCCAGGGTGGCGTGCTTCAGCTCCTCGATGTCGTGTTTCAGCAGCGCATCCTGCCCTGCGTCCGGCGATGGCTCGGTAAACACCACATCGAAGGTCGTATGCTTCACGCCAACGGCGTTGAGAATCCTCAACATAATGCCATGAACCGACCGCGGAAACGGCCAGCGCCCGAACGCCTCATTGTCACGGTCGCCAATGCCCACCAGCCGCACCTCATCCGAAACGGCCTGAGGTTTCCGCAAACGTAGCCGATAATCGACCGTCAGATCCTCCAGCGAATCTAGCGCTCCGCTCCAGGCCAGCGCGGCAAACACCACGCCGATGCAGCCGCCAAGGATGGCGCGTGTCTTGAGGAAGAGCAGTCCTTTCATGCGGGAGTAAGCCACGATACGCGTGACCGGCACAAGGTCGCAAGGCGGTAAATCAACGCAGTTGCGTTTTGTGGTTCACAGTCCCAGCAACTGCCGCATGCGTTCCTTCGGAATGCCGCCCACCTCACGTCCGGTCTCACGGCCAGATTTGAAGGCGATGAAGGTGGGAATGCCGCGCACGCCGTGCTCGCGGGAGAGCGTGGGGTCTTCATCCACATTGATGCGGATCACAATCGCCTTGCCCTTCAATTCATTCGCGAGTTCCTCGACCATTGGCCCGACGACTTTGCATGGGCCGCACCAGTCGGCATAAAACTCGACCAGCACCGGCACTTTGGCCGTGCGCACGGCGGAGATGGAGGTGGCGCTGCCTGTGCCGCCGCCGGAAACCGGACGCAGCATGTCGAACGCAATCCAGCCCATGAGGAGCATGAAGGCACCCGCAATCCAGAGGCCGATGTTTCCTTTGTTCATTCAGTACCATCTTGCCACGGCTTCGTTCTGGCAAGCTCCGAGTAGATTCGATTGGCAATCGAATCCGCGCGTCCCAAAGGCTTCGAGTGCCACTCGAAGCTACGTCAAAACGATCTCCGAGACTCCCTTCGACATCTTGAAGCAGACCAGCGTGGCATCCTTTTCACGACACCATGTGCCGGGCTTCAGTTTGAGGCGTGAATCGACTTCGGTGAGTCCTTCAGGCGCACCTTGGCGCACTGGCAGCGAAAGCGTGAACTCCTCGCACGCAAACGGTGCTTTGAGTGTCACCAGACTCTTCGCAGCATCGAATTCAATGCGTGTGAGCTCCTTCGCCGCCCAGTAGCGTGAGATCTCGCTGAGTTTCATCCAGTGCAGGTGATCAAACGTGGCGTGCAGGCGCTTCACGACCTCGCGGAAGATTTCAAAGCCGATTTCGAGGCCGTTCCAATAGATGCCGGTCCAGTGGCAGACGATGATCGCAGGTTCGCCGCGCTGGATGACCTCGACCATGCGGCCGGACTTGCCATCAGCCGTGATGAAGGCATCCGCACCGGTCGGCATGATGCAATTCCAGCCGCCGGTCCAATCACCCGTGCAGCCGATGATGTGAACGACACAGCGCGGATCATCGGAGTCGAGTCCGCTCGCGTTTTGCACGAGAGGAGCCACGCTTTGCTCGCCCTTGTCATACAGATCGCGGAAGTAATGCGGGATCTCCGCTTTGAAGACACTGCGACACGACTCAAACGTCGCCTGCGCGAGCTGCGGCCGCGCTTTGCTGCCAAATCCACCGGGTGTGGTCACACCTTCGCACGGCAGGCCGATGTTTTTCAGAATCGTGAGCGCATAGCTCATGTAGTCGGCGATCTCGTCGGCGGAACGCCCATTGCACCAGTCCCAGTTCTCCATGAAGCGCGGACTGATCTCGGGATACGGGTGCCCGGTCTTCGTGTCGATGATGCGCGTGTGCGTGACCATCTCGGGATGGATGTCCCAGTTCGGCGTCATGCGCTCGCGCACGAGCTTGACACTGTTTTGAAGGTCACGCTGGCTCCAGCCAGGGATTTCGCGATCAAGCCGACCCACACACGCCGGAAACGGCACGATGCTGTATTTGCCCTTCACGCCATTCTCATCCGCCCAATCGGCGAATTTGCGCACGAAGCTGTCGGGAATCTCATCCGGCCAGCTTTGCCACGGATAGTGGTCATATTTGCCGGGCTGAACCGTCGCGAACTGCGGGATGGCAAACTTGTTGAGGTTCACGAGGCAGGTCGAATCGTCGATGATGATGCTCACCGGCACCCGGCCACGCGGATTGATCACTTTCACGGCAGCGTCTTGCTGCGGACGATCGCCAGAGACTTGGCCAAGCAATTGAGAGCCGAGAGTGAGGGCGGATGCTTCGAGGAAGCGGCGGCGGGAAAGATGATTCAGCGCATGCATGGGCCTGATACGTCTTGTCCGGCCAGAATCGTGGCTGGTGCGTACGAAATCAGTCTTGAGCTTCAAAGATGCGTGTTTATCCTCCGACCATGCCCGCAAAAACCACCCGCAAAAAAACGCGTCGCACGCGCAAGCCGCCAACAGCCATCATTGACGGCATTGAGATTCAGCTCGTCCAGCGGATTCATGGGAAGCATAAGCAGCCCATCAGCGTGCTGCGCAAGATAGTGGACATGGCGATCGCGCATCGCAAGGCACTCGAATCGAAAACATGAGGCCCACGACTCCAGGGGCCTATGAGCGGTATGTTTTTATCAACTGCCCGTTCGATGCGGAATATCTGCCAATGTTCCGCATCCTTGTCTTTGTGATTCAAGCCTGTGGCTATGAGGTGCGTTGCGCCCTGGAATCTCAGGATGCTGGCGAGGTCCGCATGTCGAAGATTCTGCGCCTAATCAAAGAATGCCAGTTTGGCATCCATGACATATCCCGCACCGCGCTCGATCCCGAGAACGGCCTGCCGCGCTTCAACATGCCGTTGGAGCTTGGCCTGTTTCTCGGCGCAGCATACTTTGGAAACCCGGTACAGCGTCAGAAGCATACGCTGGTGCTCGACTCGGAGCGCTTCCGCTATCAGAAATTCATCTCCGACATCGCCGGGCAGGACATCAAACCTCACGGGAATGACCCTGGCCGTGTGGTCTATGCCGTGCGCGATTGGCTGAACGTCTTTGCCAAGGACACGCTGCTGCCCGGTGGAAAGACACTTCTGAGACTCTACAAACGGTTCACCGCTGATGTGCCTCAGATGATCCATAAACTCAACTTCCACGAGGCTGACATCTCCTTCGCCGACTGGCTCTGGCTGGTGCGTGACTGGCTGCAAAAGGCCACCCGTTGACCAAGATCGGGCGATGGCCGATCCAGCCCACTTTTCGGCCTTGAATCCCCCCCTTGTGCCAGTAAAGAACGCTCCCCCTGCGCCTGGCCGCCTCCGGTGCGTTTTCCCAACTCCTAGCCCTACGCTCTCAGCTCTTTGCTCATGAACAAACCCCTCCTCGCCCAAGCCGCCAACGAAGCCCGTGGTCTCGCCATGGACGCCGTCCACAAGTGCAACTCCGGTCACCTCGGACTTCCCCTCGGTGCGGCGGAAATCGGTGCCGTGCTCTTCGGTCAGGCCCTCCGTTGTGATCCTGCCGATCCGAAATGGCTCAACCGCGACCGTTTCATCCTCAGCGCCGGTCACGGCTCGATGTTCATCTACTCCTGGCTGCATTTGAGCGGCTACGCGGTGTCGATTGATGACGTGTCCAAGTTCCGCGTGCTGCATTCCATCACGCCGGGCCATCCCGAGTTCCATGAAACACCGGGCGTCGAGTCCACCACTGGCCCGCTCGGTCAGGGCGTCGGCAATGCGGTCGGTTATGCGCTCTCCGGCAAAATGGCCGCCGCGAAGTACAACACCGCCGCGCACACGATCATCGACAACCATGTCATCGCTCTCGCTGGTGACGGCTGCTTGCAGGAAGGCGTGGCGCGTGAGGCCGTCTCGTTTGCCGCACACAACGGCCTAGACAATCTGATCCTCATTTACGATTCCAACGATGTGACGCTCGATGCGATGGCGAAGATCACGCAGAGCGAAGACGCGCAGGCGATGTTTACCGCCATCGGCTGGGATGCCGTGACCATCGACGGTCACGACCTCGACGCCATCCTCGGAGCCATCGAAACCGCCAAGCAGAGCGACAACGGTAAGCCGAAGATCATCATCGCCAAGACCATCATCGGCAAAGGCATCCCGGAAGTCGCCGGCACCGCCAAAGGCCACGGCGAAGGCGGCGCAAAGTTCGTCGATGCCGCCAAGAAGGGGCTTGGTCTGCCTGAAGGCACGCATTTCTATGTGAGCGATGCGGTGAAGGCCTACTTCGCCGATTTGAAGGCCCAGCGTGCCGCCGCGCATGCCGAATGGACCCAAACATTCACCGCCTGGAGTGCTGCGAATCCCGAACTCGCCAAACAACTCGACGCCGCACGCAACGGCACCATTCAGGCCGAGGACCTGCTCAAAGTCGTGCCGGAATATCCTGCCGAAGGCAAAGCGGCCACGCGCAACAGCGGCGGCGAAATTTTGAATCACATCGCCAAGGCCGTCCCGCATCTCGTGACCGGCAGCGCCGACCTGTTTGGCTCCACCAAGAACTATCTCACCGGCCTTGGCGACTTCAGCGCCACGAACAACACCGGCCGCAACATCTGGTTCGGCATCCGCGAACACGCGATGGGCGCAATCTGCAACGGCCTCGCTTACGACGGCCTGTTCCTCGCCAGCGGCGCCACCTTCCTCGTCTTCGCCGATTACTGCCGCCCGAGCATCCGCCTCGCCGCACTGGCGAAACTGCCCGTGACTTATATCTTCACGCACGACTCCGTTGGTGTCGGTGAAGACGGCCCGACGCATCAGCCCGTCGAAACCGTCAGCGGCCTGCGTGTCATTCCAAATCTCGACGTCATTCGCCCCGGCGATGCCGAAGAAGCCGCCGCTGCCTTTGCCGCCGCCTTCAGCCGCAACGACGGCCCGACGCTGCTCGCCTTGAGCCGCCAGGATCTGCCGCATCAGGGCATCGCCAGCGCCGCCACGCGTCGCGACGGCACGCTCAAAGGTGGTTATATCCTCGTGAAGGAAACCGCGCCGCTGGAAGCCATCGTCATCGCCACCGGTTCCGAAGTCCAACACGCGGTCGAAGGTGCCAAAGGCAAGCCCGGCGTCCGCGTCGTCAGCCTGCCATGCTTCGAACGCTTTGATCGCCAAGACGCCGCCTATCGCGAATCCGTCCTGCCAGCGGCCTGCACCAAGCGCATCGCCATCGAAGCCGGTGTTTCCGGCCTCTGGTGGAAATACGTCGGCACGCAGGGTCAGATCATCGGCATTGACCGCTTCGGCATCAGCGCCCCCGGCAACACCGTCTTCAAAGAACTCGGCATCACCGCCGATGCGGTGGCGAAGGCGCTATAAAGTAACCGTCAGCGCTCCGCGTGACGAGCGGAGCGCTTTCGCCCTTTAATGTTGGGCGTTCGAGTTTCGGTGACGTGGAGTGCGAACGGGAGCCGTGTGCGCACCACGCGGAGCGATGATGGCTATTTTTCTTGGCGTCAAATCACGGCGCTTGTGGCAGAATCCGGGCATGAAAATCATTTTTTGCCTGCTGGGGCTGCTGATCCCGTGTCTGGTGAGCGCCCAGACCAAGGACATGAGCAAGACCGACATCCTTACCTTCACCAGTGGTGCTTCCGTGCTCGCTGAGCAGCGCCGCGTCGGCCAGCACGCGGATGATTTCCAAAAAGCCTTCCCGGCGGCGAAGATCGACCCGCAGACGATGATTGCCGTGACAACGACGGCGGAGCATCGCATCGACGGCCAGCCGCTGCTGTGGTTCGCCGCCGACAAGACGCAGGCGGTGCTGGATGAGCGTTGTTTTAGCGATCTGACGATGGTGAACGTCACCACCCTGGCCGAAGGGGGCAAGATCACGCTGGGTAAGCTCAATGAACCGGGCCGCAAGCTCGCGCCACGAGCCGTCGCGTGGTTTTTGATGCAGAGCGGCGTCATCCAGACCTTTGTGCATCTCGAAGCGACAGTGCATCTGGACAGCGAGAAGAGCGAGCCTTCGCGCTATGAGGCGATCTTTTCCGGCAAGCACCTCTACTACACGGATGAACGCCACGAATCGGCCTTCCGCTTCCGGTTTGTCATCGAGGATGACGGCACCCTGCGGGTCGAGTCTTGAGCCTAGAAACCTCAGTTGATAGTGGCTGGTTGATAGTTGATGGCCTGCTGCGAAGCCGCGAAGCGAACACCAACCGTTGGCAAACGGCCCAGCTATTCACCCAGCAGGTGACTACCGCTTCCACACGCAAGACCTTCAGTGTCAGGCCATCAACCATCAACTGCCGCATCAACTGCCGCCTTTAGGTTGAGTATTGCGCTTCCGAAGGCCGCGTGATAGAACCGCAGCCATGCACGACTCCATCGCTCCCGGCGCACGCGAGTTTCACACCACGCGCTGGAGCCTGGTGCTGGCGGCACAGCATGAGAAAGACGGCACGCATGCGCGGCAGGCGATGTCGGCGCTGTGCCGCGACTACTGGTATCCGCTGTATGCCTTCGTCCGCCGGCGCGGTCATTCGCCACATGATGCACAGGATCTGACGCAGGCGTTTTTCACCGATCTGCTGGAGCGCAATCCCACGCAGGCCGATCCCTCGCGTGGGAAATTTCGCTCGTATCTGCTGGGCGCGTTGAAGCACTTCCTTGCCAATGAATGGAACCGCCAGCAGACGCAAAAGCGCGGCGGTGGACAGAAGCTCGTCGAGTGGGACGCGCTGGATGCCGAATCGCGCTACGCACTGGAACCGTCAGAGCAAACCGACGCCGACGCGCTCTATGACAAGCGCTGGGCGATGGAACTGCTCGACCGAGCCATGAAACGGCTGCGCGCCGAGTTTGCGGCGAAAAAAGACGAGGCGACTTTCGATGCGCTCAAAGGCACACTCAGCGGTGCGGAGTCATCGCGCGAGGAACTGGCGAAAAAGCTCGGCATGACCGAGGGCGCGCTCAAAGTGGCCGTGCATCGCCTGCGGCAGCGCTACCGCGAGGTCTTGCGGGCCGAGATCGCGGAGACGGTCGATGCGCCCGGCGATGTCGAGGACGAGATGCGGCATCTGGTGGCGGTGTTGCGAGCCGTGTGAAGTTTCCTGTAACCAGCGCTTAAATTTCTTTCAGGAAGGAGTGACCACGACCAAACAGACCATGAATACGCCCAACACCTGCCCCAAATGCGGTTCCTCACTGCCCACCGATGCGCCTGAAGGCCTTTGTCCCGCCTGCCTGATGCAGGGCGGCTTCGCGACGGATGCCACCATCCGCATGACGCCCTCGCAGAAGCCGACGCCGTCGCAGCCAGTTCCCACGCCCTTGCCGGAGGAACTCGCGCCGTTGTTTCCGCAGCTTGAGATCATCGAGCTGCTCGGTCGCGGCGGCATGGGGGCGGTTTACAAGGCGCGGCAGCCGAAGCTGAACCGCTTCGTGGCGCTGAAGATCATCTCTGCCGAAGCCGGCGCTGATCCGCAGTTCGCCGAGCGTTTCCAACGCGAAGCGCAGGCGCTCGCGAAGCTGAATCATCCCAACATCGTCAGCGTGTTCGATTTCGGCGAGAGCGAGGGCCTGTTCTACTTCCTCATGGAGTTCGTCGATGGCGCGAACCTGCGCACGCTCATCCGCAGCGGCGAGATGAAACCCGAGGCAGCGCTGGCGCTCATCCCCGCATTCTGCGACGCGCTGCAATACGCGCACGACGAGGGCGTGGTGCATCGCGACATCAAGCCGGAGAACGTGCTCGTGGACAAAAAGGGCCGCATCAAGATTGCCGACTTCGGCCTCGCGAAACTGCTCGGCCACGACGCGCCGGGCGACACGCTCACGCGCACCGGCATGCATCTCGGCACGCCGCGCTACATGGCCCCGGAGCAGGTGGACAAGCCGGACACGGTGGATCATCGCGCCGACATCTACAGTCTCGGTGTCGTGTTTTATGAAATGCTCACCGGCGAGATCCCGATGGGCCGCTTCGCGCCGCCGTCGCAGAAGGTGCAAGTCGATATCCGCTTCGATGAGATCGTGCTGCACGCGATGGAGCGCGACGTGGAACTCCGCTACCAGCATGTGAGCGAGGTGAAGACAGCGGTGGAGAAGGTGACGAGCAGGCCGCAGGCAGCGCCGGTTACTTCCTCCATGTCACCGGTGCAACTGCTGGTGCCCATAGATCCCCCCGAGCAGCGCCTCAGCCTTCACGCGCTGTGGGGCGCAACGTTGGCCGTGCCTGGGATCGCTACTTGGTGCATGTTGTTGCGCACGATCGTCATTGATACCAGCAGCGAGGGCGCGTGGATGGCAGGTGGCGGAAAATGGGAAACCGGCCAGGTGGCGACGTTCCCCGGTGGCGCACCTTTGTTCGCCGTGATGATCGTCGTGGGCCTCGGTGCTTTGTGCGCCTCCACATTCCTCGGACGCACCGCCATCGCGCAGATCAAAGGGTCCGGCGGAAAAATCTACGGTCTGCCGCTGGCCACCTTCGCGCGCATGCTCATCCCACTGCTAGTTATTGGCACCGTCGCGCTCGCGCTGACGCACATCCTTCAGATTGTGCTCTGGACCATCACCCACACGGGCTACAGCTACCAGGGCGGCGTGCGCACGAACGTCATCGCGCCGAGTCCGGCCAACCGCCCCATCATGACCTTCATTTGTTTCGATTTGATCGTCGCGCTCACCGCGTGCTTCTTCGCCGGTCGCTCCGCGTGGCGCAAGATCGTCGGCAGGCCGCCTTCCTCACCGAAGGCGGAGGTGGACGTCGGTGTAAAAATCCGGCACGCGGCCATCGGCCTGCTGCTCGCAGGCATCTTGGATGCCTTTGCCGGTCTTGTCTGGATCGGAGGAAGTGTCAGTGCGCTCGTGGAAGCGATGGAGCATGGAGCGCCGCTCGGCTGGCTGGTGGTGAAGCTGCTGCTCAGCCTGGGCAGCATTGCGGTCGTGTATTACACCATCGGCAGCGCCTTGTTCCTGCTGCATCGCAATGACGACGGCAACATCACCTTCCCGCTCGTGATGGCCGCCCTCTCGCCGCCCGGTTGCATCTTCGGCCTGCCAGCGGCGATTTACGCGCTGGTGCTGCTGAGCAAGCCGGAGGTGAAGGCGCTGTTTCCGCAGGCAAAGCCGGAAGCGAAGACAGCGGCGGAACCAGAAAAAATCTTCCGCCGGGAGGCGTGGTGGTTCGGTCGTTCGCAGGGGGCACAGAAGGTCATGAGGATCCTGCTCGGCGTGGTCTTTGTGCTTTCGCTGCTCTGCTTTTTCTCTTTCCGCATGCAGACCACGACCACGGCGGATCACAGCGGGGTGGTGCGCAATCTGCGGGATGTCACCGTCGGGCTGGGTGATCCTTGGCTGTATCTCCTGCATCACAAGACCGGCACTCGTGGCGGCACGGAGTCGGGCATGAACTTCCTGGCCGGTTCCGCGCTCTTTGGCCTCGCCGCGCTGTTTGCAGGCACCGCGCTGACTCGGCTCACACGCGAACAGAAGCGCCGCCGCACGCTCGCTGACCCATCTGCCGACACGCCGCAGCAGAAGTTCTTCTTGAATGCCGTGGCAGGCGCTGTGCTGTTCATTGCAGGCATCGGCAGCATGATCGTGTTTCAGGTGCGCATCGATCTCGGTCCGCGCTGGGCAGACGCAAAGCAGGTGCATCCCGACTTCACGCGGCCCGGCAGCATGAGCCTCGCCATAAAAAAGGCCATCGCCGACGAGCTGAAGCTCACGCCGGAGCAGTTGGAGAAGGTCAATGCAGCGCTGAATCGCGCCCAGTTCGACTTCCTCAAGCTGGAAAACGACCACAGCATCTTCCGCAGCATGCGCGGCCGTCTGGTGAAGGAGATCAAGCCGTTCCCGGATCGCAGCTTTGACCTCGCCCAGCGTCTGGCGAAGGAACTGCGCGACATCGCAGGCAAGGACATCATCGACACACCTGTGCGCGGCGAGGTGTGGAAGCTGGGCTTGTTCGGCCATGCCGGTGAATTCAACGTGCGCGCCGAAATCTGGCAGGAGAACGGCCAATTCCACGTCGAGGATGTGTGGGAGCGCGATGGCGAAAAGATAACCGGCAAATCCGGCGAAGGCTTCGATATGCTGCGCGCCATCAGCGGCGGCACCTACGTCCTCGATTGGGAGGCGGAGAGGGACATCCTGCACGAACCGCGCCCGGACGATGCAACCACCGGCTTCACCAAAGGCTGGGACACCATGCAGGTCTTCATCGACCTTGTGCGGCTGGACGAGCTTTCGCAAATGCTCGCCCTCGATCCCAAAACCGTGCGCGCCACCGCCAGTCCACGTGCCGCGCTCATTACGCAGGCCGGCACCAATCTCGGGCGTGCCCTGGCCGAAACACAACTCAAGCTGCACGGCATCCTGTTTGCGAAGGACGCAACGCCGGAGGCGCTCTTGAAGAAGCTGGAGCAACTGTTGGGCGCACCACCCGCGCCGTGAGTTTTGCGGTAACCCGCCGTTCTGCATCTGTCAGGAAACCAGTGAACTCATCAAACCATGAACCCATCAGACCACCCTCAATCTCAGAAACGCTACCCCAAGTGGATGCCGATCGCGGTGCTCGCCGTCTTCATCGTCGGCGTCTTCGCCATCAAGATGATCCTCCCGCCGCAGTGGCATGCGCTGCTCGAATTGAAGAACACGGGGACGAAAGCCGTGACCATCGTCTTCAAAGACCACAGCACCGTGACGAAGCCCGGCGGGACCTGGAAGGGCGAGTTCCGCGCTGGCGAGATCATCACCATCAGCGGAAGCGATCCGTCGGCGAACACCTGGCACAATCTTCAAATGCCTGCGAAAAATCCGAAGCCGTGGACGCCGAGTTACTCGACTGTCCAGCACTGGACCGCTGAGGTAAACGCGGACGATCCGGCCAGCATCCGCGTCGAAAATCGTCGCTACACGGAAGTGACGATGCCGCCTTCACCGTGGGAGCCGTGGCCGTGAACCAGCAAGCACCAACGCCGCCCAACATTGGCAGTACGTCTGTCAAAGGCGGCTGTCTGCTCGGTGCCATCGGCTTCATTGTCGGCTTCGTCGGCCCGATCATCTTTGCACCCGACTCGCCTTAAGGCCCCATGCTCGGCATCTTCTTCACTGGTCCGGGTGGCTTCGTGCTCGGGCTGCTTATCGGCGCGATCATTGGTTTCGTGCGTTCACGCCAGAAGTGATTCATCCTTCACACCCATCCACCATGGCCAAACCCAACGCGCTGACACGAAGCAAGCTCTGGCAATGGCTGGTGCGTGGCGAGGACGGCACCGTGATGTCCTTCCTGCTGCTCATTCTCGGCATCGCCCTCGGGGCCGTGGCCATGATCGCGATGCTGGGCATCGCGCTGACGGCGAGGGCGTCTTCGAATGTGCTGCCGATGATCGCCTTCATCATCCTCGGCAGCCCGGTGATCTGGGGCTTCATCGTGGGAGCCATTCAGCCGCGTCAGGCCTTGCTGTGGAGCGCCAGCTTTTCATTGCCCATGCTCGTCTGGGGGCTGTTCTGCCTACTATTCGTGTTGTTTGAAGGCCCGGGCTTGCTGATTTGGCTGTTGGCGGCCTTTGCTATGGCGGCGCTTTGCATTTTGGGTTCTTTGCTCGCGTGTCGCCTTCGTCGATGACAGCACATGTGCGGCAGCGCTGCTGCGGCCAGACGACCTTTCTCTTGCCCGACTGGCCTGAAAACGTATCCTCCTCGTCGTGGCAGCCCTGCTTGCAATACCGCACATCAAAGACACGAGAGCGTTTCACCTGAAGCGCTGGGCGGAAGTTTATGCTGATCCAGAGTTGCACCGGTATCCAGGCCGCGTCGAAACCAACCGCTTCGGACACATTCTTATGATGCCACCACCTGGCTTCCCGCACTCGTCGCGCCAGTCTGAAATCATGTTTCAGCTCAGAACACAGCTGCCCGGAGGCCGCTCGCTGACCGAATGCGCGGTGCTCACGACCGACGGCGTCAAAGGTGTTGATGTGGCGTGGATTTCCGCAGGCAGAATCAAGCGTGGACTGAAGGGCGAGGTGCTCACCATCGCGCCGGAGATCTGCGTGGAGGTCATCTCCCCAAAGAACACGCGGCAGGAGCTGGAAACCAAGCGCGACCTCTATTTTGAAGCCGGCGCGGATGAAGTCTGGTTCTGCGACAAGCAAGGCGCGCTGCATTTCTTCCTCAAAGACAGCGCGGACACCGAAGTGAAAGCTTCTGGCCTCTGCCCTTCAATGCCCAAGCGGATCAAGGCGTAACTGGAGGACTGTGAGTGATGCAGAGCCGTGTCATCATCTATGTCAACGCCGGCTCCGGCAAGACCACGATGGTCCGCAGTCTCGGCCTGGCGCGTCTCCGCGCGATCATCGTGGCGCATCGCGGGGCAAAACGTGAGTATGAACGGCGGCCATGAAACAACGCACGCTCATCACTCACTCCCCAGGTTGCTGCCCCGATTTTGTCAGGGCTTCGGCGCGCGCACGCGGAGATGCGCAAGGTAGATGTTCGCCGGGTTGAACGCCGCGCCCTTGGTCGTCGGATACTCGTGCGAAGAGTAATAGCAGAGCAACACTTCCTCCCCCGGACCGTCGGCGAAACTTTGATACGCGTTGTCGCCGCCGCTCGGGATGATCCACGGATTCTCCAGACCGTTTTCCGTGACCGTCCACACTTTGCAGACGGCGGGGTAGCCGTCGGGTCGCGGCTCGCGCACGTCGCGTGCGGCGAGGAGGATCGCGCCGCCTTTCGTCATGTGCAGCGCCGGGCCGCCGAAGTTGTTCACGCCGGTGGCATAGGCCTTCCACGGGCCGTTTGGCTCCGATCCGAAGACGATGACGCCGTCCTTCGACGTGCGGATGGCGGAGACGAGCGTGCCGTCCGTCGTCCACGTCACATCGGCCTCGTGACCAAAACCGGTGCCGGGGCCGCCCTTGGCCATCGCGCGCGTCGGCCCTTCGCCGTAAGTGTGCATGGCCTTGAATTTCACCCCGTCCTCGGAGCGGTAGAGGATCAGGCCGAAGGGACCAGGGCCGTCCTCTTTGATGCCGCAACGCGCGAGGCTGTAGAACGCGCCGTCCGGTCCCTTGCGAATCCGAAAGAGCCAGCGGCGGTTTGATTTCAAGACCAGTCCGCTGCCTGGCGTGGGCTCGACGAACTCGGCTTCCAACTCGCGCGGCTCGCTCCACGTCACGCCGTCGGCGGACTGCGAATAAAAATCCTCCTTCGAGTGGAACACGACCTGCACCTTGCCGCCGTTGTCGAACACGAGCGGGTCGCGGCAGTCGTGGTCACGCGTCCATTCGGCCACCTTTTCCCACTTTTTCAGATCAGTGGCCTTGGCGCGGATGACGACGATCTTCGACGACGGTGCCTGATGCGAATCGGAGTTGCGGAACGTGACGTAGTAGAAATCGCCGACGCGCGCGATGCCAGGAAAGCCATTGTGCCGCCCATCGGACCAGATGTTCTGCGAATAGTAGAAGGAGACCATCGGCCGTGGCAGGGGCTTCACCTCAAGCGAGAGGTCCGGCGTGGCTGCGGCGTGGAGTGGGAGCGCGCGGCTGGCACCAGTGACGATGGCGGTGTGCAACGCGGTGCTGAGGATGCGGCGTCGGGAGGTTTTCATGGGATGACACGGAGAATGGGTTGCCGCTGGCCGCTCGGCAATAAAAAATGTAACCTGGGCCGCGCCGTCTTTCAGGAAGTCAGTGAACCCACCAACTGCTGACCATGAACACATCAAACTCCTGCCCGAAATGCGGCGCTCCGCTCCCCACCGATGCGCCTGAAGCTCTCTGCCCCGCCTGCTTGATGAGCGGGGCGATTCCATCGGACTCGGAGGCGACGATGAAGCTTACGGGCGCAAATGTCATCGCGAAGGGCGCGGCGTTGCCTTCGATGTTTCCGTTCGAGTTCGGCGGCTATCGTGTGCTGTCGCTGCTCGGTCGCGGCGGCATGGGCGCGGTGTATGAGGCGGAGCAGCGTGAGTCGGGAAGACGTGTGGCGCTGAAGGTGCTGGGGCATGATCTTGACTCCGAGGACATGCGGAAGCGCTTTCTGCGCGAGGGACGGTTGGCGGCGGCGGTGGCGCATCCGAACAGCATTTACATCTTCGGCACGGAGGAGATCGAAGGCTCGCCGGTCATCGTGATGGAGATCGCGGGTGGTGGCACACTGAAGGATGAATTGAAACGACGCGGCCCGCTGCCGGTGAAGGAGGCGGTGGATGCGATGCTGCAAATCATCGCCGGACTCGAGGCCGCGCACGCGGGCGGAGTTCTGCATCGCGATGTGAAGCCGGCGAACTGCTTCCTCGCGCCCGATGGCACGGCGAAGGTCGGCGATTTCGGCCTGTCCGTGTCCACGCTGGCGCGGCAGGACTCACAACTCACTGCCAGCGGCATGATGCTCGGCACGCCGTCCTTCGCGCCGCCGGAGCAGCTTCGCGGCGATGATCTCGACGTGCGCGCCGACATTTATTCCGTCGGCGCGACGCTTCACACGCTGCTCACCGGTAAAGCCCCGTTTGAAGGCACCAACGCGGTGCAGGTCGTCGCGGCGGTGCTCGACAAAATGCCCGCGCCGGTGACTGAACATCGAAAAGAGGTGCCTGCCGCGCTCGCCGAGGTCATCACGCGCTGCATGGCGAAGAAGCGCGAGATGCGTTTCGTGGATTACGCGGGGCTTCGTGATGCGCTGCTGCCGTTCAGCTCGCAGGTGCCGGAGCCTGCGCCGCTGGGACTGCGTTTTTTCGCCGGGTTCATTGATGAGACGCTCCTCGTGCTGCCGGAGATCGTTTTGGGGTTCTTCATCAGTTATGATCTGATGGACAAGTTCCTGGTGGATCGCACGCTGATGTCGTTTCTGCCGTGGGCGGGCATGCTGATGCTGTATGGGGCCTACTATGTGGTGTGCGAGGGTATCTGGGGCGCGGGTCTGGGGAAGGCACTGTGCGGGCTGCGGGTGATCGGGCCAGATCGTGCGGCACCGGGATTGCGGCGCGCCTGTGTGCGTATCGCGTGCGTGATGCTGGTAACAGAAACCGCCACCATCTTCGCGCTCCTCACGATGACTGGCGCGGAGTATGATCGCCGGCTGGTCTCGGATGACGGCGAGTTTCTCTGGTTCGCGCTCTTTGCCGGCTGTTTTCTTGCCTCCTGGGTCGCGTCGTTTCTCACGATGCGCCGCCGCAACGGCTTCGCTGCCGTGCATGATCTCGTGAGCGGGACGCGCGTGGTGCGGAAAGCAAAAACGACGGCGCGTCCGCGACTGGAGATCAGCGAAGCCAAGGACGAAGCACCTGCGAAGGGCGAGCGCATCGGCCCCTTCATCGTGATCAAGCCGCTCAGCGAAAACCTGTCGCTCGCGCACGATCCTGCGCTGCGGCGGCGGGTGTGGATCGTTCGTGGCACGGGCTTTCAGCCTGTGAACGAGGCGCGGCGCGATGTGGCGCGTCCTGGTCGCCTGCGCTGGCTCGGTGGCACGGCGG
The DNA here is from genome assembly GCF_046154365.1 of Prosthecobacter sp. GTDB lineage: Bacteria > Verrucomicrobiota > Verrucomicrobiia > Verrucomicrobiales > Verrucomicrobiaceae > Prosthecobacter. Next base: position 43,916 of record NZ_JBJXFV010000099.1, on the reverse strand, counting down.
AATGGGATGCCTTCGAAGCTCCGGGTGGCCAAGCGCTGCTCGCGTTTGAAAAAGCCTCGCAACCATGGGCTGTCGTCCGGTGGTGGCTCGCTGATCTCGCGGATGAGATCGCGGCGGCGGAGAAGGATGGCACGCTGCCAAAGCGGTTTGATCTCGATCAAGTTTGGATCAACAGCGCGGGCCGGGCGGTGCTGCTGGATAACAAAGAGCGGCGATTGGAAACCGCCGGCACTTGCCAGGCCGCGCAATTGTTGCTCGATGCCGTGACGCAGCACGCGCTCGATCCGAAGACCGTGCCACTGCATTCGCGCGATGTTTTGCAGAAGCTCGCCACCGGCGTCTTTGACCGCATGAGCTTTCTCGCGGGCAATCTGCAATCGCTGCTCGGTAAATCCGCCGTCATCTCCGTTCGTCGGCGCGCGGCCTCGCTGCTGCTGGTTCCTGCGGTACTGGCGTCCATATTTGCGTTGCTGTGGTTCTCGATTCAGTTTGATACGAAGGGCAAGGATGATCAATGGCGCGCACGCCATCCTGAGCTGCCGCCGCTCTCCGCCGTGCTGCGGCTGCGCGCGGCATCCGATCCTGAAGAGGGACCGTTCTTCGCATGGAGGTCCAACTGGGGCGCGCATAACGCGACGGGCATCCACATTGCGGCGCATTATCTCGACAAGCTCGGCGCGGCGGTGGCTGATGAACCGGTGGCGGAACCGGACAAATCGGCCGCAGCAGCAGACCTGCCTCTCGATAAAGACGAGCGTGTCGCGATCGCGGTGATCTTCAGCAAGCATGTGCTGGCTGACTTTTACCCATTGATCTCACCCGAGTTTCGAGTGTTGAGTGATCCGGCGACCATCAAAAGTCTCTCCAAGCCGCTCACTCCTGAGATGATCGCCAGCGCCGATGCCACGCTGCACACCGAACTCCCGAAGTTCCTCATCGAAGAGGGCCGCCGTCCGTGGATCAATGGATTCCAGGTGCTGCGGAACATCCTCGCCGTCATCGCCATCACGCAGTTCTTCTCTCTCCTCATCTTCGGCGTCACCTTGGGCCAAAAAGTTTTCGGTTTCGCCATGGTGAACAAAAAGGGCGAGATCGCCGGACGCCTGCGGATGCTGGGGCGCTGGTGCATCGCGTGGATTCCGTTCATCCTGCTGTTTGCAAGGCTGGAGGTCGCCGCCTTTGCTCACAAAGACCAGGGAACGGCGGACATCGTCAAATGCACCGCTTACGGCCTCGTCTGGGTCTTGTGCATCATCGCCGCCATCCTCCGTCCCGCGCAAGGCTTCCACGATGAGCAGGCGAAGACTTGGCTGGTGCCGAGGTGATCACATTGAGCCGCAATCCACCCCGCAACCTCATGAAACCGCCCTTGTCCTGCCCCGCCTGTCAAAGCACCAACACGGAAGTCGCGCCTGAGCAGCCGAAGACCACGTTTTTCTCCTTCCGCGTGGTGCTTGAGCACCGCTGCGCCGACTGCGGCCACCCGTGGGAGCCACACGCGCCGTGGTGGTTGCTGATCACCGGAGTGCTGGCGGGCCTCGCAGTGCTGGCGCTGGGCATCGTGCTGTTTTCAGATAGGAAAAGCTATTTCGTTGCCACGGTCGCCTCGCTCGCAGGTTGCATCGCCCTGCGCGGTTCCATCGTCAGGATGGTGCGGAAGTGGCAGCAGCGCTGACAGGACTTGAACAAGCCGCGCTCAACATCGAATCAATCGCAGAGGCCGACCTCTGCAATGCCATGAAAAAGCCCGCCGCCAAATCCTCCAAGCGTCCGACAACCGCAAAGAAGCCCGCTGCGCTAAAGCTTGCCGCCGGGCTGAATTTCACATCGCTCGTGGACGCCATCAGGCATGTTCACGCGGAGAGCGCCGCCGCCGTGAACCGCACGGTGAACACCACGCTGACGCTGCGGAACTGGGTGATCGGGGCCTACATCCATCACTACGAGCTGAACGGCTCCGACCGGGCGAGGTATGGGGATGGATTGCTGGATGTGCTGGCAGACAAGCTCGATGAAACAAATGTCCCCAATGCAGGAAGGCGGCAGTTGTATCTTTACCTGACGCTTTACCGCACCTACCCGCAGATTGTGCGGACAGCGTCCGCACAATCTTTTCTGACCCTCCCCGGACTGCAACACGCCCCGCCTGAAATTGTGCGGACAGTGTCCGCACAATTGCGCCCAGCGCTCCCAGAGTCCAGGCGGGCGGCAAAAGTTCGGACACTGACCGAACAATCTCCCACCGTGAGGATTCGGCGGTCAGCAACCGCCAAATCCGCCGGGGAAACGATTGGCGAGGCAGCTTCGCAATGGCTGACAACGATTCGGGAGACAGCGCCTCCCGGATTCGCGACAGACGGGCGCTTGTTGATTGAGCGACTGTCCTTCTCCCATCTCGAACAACTCATCTCCATCGAGGAACCCTTGAAGCGCGCCTTCTACGAGATCGAGTGCATCCGCGGCAACTGGTCGGTCCGCGATCTCAAGCGGCAGATCGGCTCGCTGTATTTCGAGCGGTCGGGATTGTCGAAGGACAAGGAAAAACTCTCGCGCATGGTAAATGAAGGCATCGAGGCGGCGGAACCGAAGCTGGCGATCCGTGATCCTTACATCTTCGAGTTCCTGGGCCTGCGGGCGAAGGACGCGGTGGCGGAGAGCGATCTGGAGGCGGCCTTGATCGAGCATTTGCGCGAGTTCCTGCTGGAGCTGGGCCACGGCTTCTGCCTGGAGGCGCAGCAGAAGAGTATCGTGATCGGGAAGACGCGCGGGTTTGTCGATCTCGTCTTCTATCACCGCATTCTGAAGTGCCATGTGCTGGTGGATCTGAAGATCGAGCCGTTCACGCATGAGAACCTCGGCCAGCTCAACACCTATGTGACGTGGTATCGCGAGCACATAATGGCGCCGGGTGACAATCCGCCTATCGGCCTGTTGCTCTGCACGAACAAAGACCACGCATTAGTGCGCTACGCTACGGCGAGCGTGGACAACAAGCTCTTCGTCTCGAAATACGCCGTGGAACTGCCGTCGCAGAAGGAGCTGGAGAAATTCCTGCACGCGAAACACCTGGAGATGCTGGGCAAAAGTTAAGGCGGATTTTCGAGGTGAGTTTTTTCTGTAACCTGCCCGCCTCTCTCTTTCAGGAACTCATGGAAACCAAATCCAACCAAGCCATGAACACTCCAAACCAATGTCCCCAATGCGGCGCTGCCCTTCCCAAAGACGCGCCTGAATCCCTCTGCCCGGCCTGTCTGATGTCCGGCGCGCTGCCTTCACAATCCAATCCCGACATGACGATGCTTGTCGAGAAACCGAAGCCGCGCGTGCTGCCGACCATCGGCGAAATGTTTGGCAGCTACCGCATTGAGCGCGAACTCGGACGCGGTGGCATGGGTGCGGTGTATGCGGCGGAGCAGTTGGAAAGCGGACGACGGGTGGCGCTGAAGGTGTTGAGCCATCAGCTTGATTCAGCGGACGCGCGGGCGCGATTCCTGCGCGAGGGACGGCTGGCGGCTTCGATCAACCATCCGAACAGCGTCTATGTCTTCGGCACGGAGGAGATTGAGGGCACGCCGGTCATCGCGATGGAACTCATCGCGGGCGGCACGTTGCAGGATCGCATTCAGCACGGTGGAGCGCTGCCGGTGGGCGTGGCGGTGGATGCGGCGCTGCAAATCATCGCGGGACTCGAAGCGGCGCAGGCCATCGGCATCCTGCATCGCGACATCAAACCGGCGAACTGCTTCACCGACCTCGACGGCAGCGTGAAGGTGGGCGACTTCGGCCTGAGCATCTCCACCGCCGGGCGTGGGGAGTCGCATCTCACGCTTGATGGCACTTTCCTCGGCACGCCCGCGTTTTGCTCGCCAGAGCAGTTGCGCGGCGATGAGCTGAACGTGCGCTCGGACATGTATTCGGTGGGCGTGACGCTGTTCTACCTGCTCACCGGGCGCACGCCGTTCGAGGGCAAGAACATGGTGCAGCTTCTGGCGAACGCACTGGAGAAGACCGCACCGTCACCCACGCAGTTTCGCGCGGAGGTGCCAGACTCGCTGTCGCGTGTGGTGCTGCGTTGTTTGGAAAAACTTCCGGCATCGCGTTTCGCCAGCTACGAAGAATTGCGCCGCGCGTTGCTGCCCTTCAGCTCCACCGCGCCGACACCGGCGACGCTTGGTCTGCGCTTCGTCGCGATGGCTGTGGATACGATTTTGATCGCGGTGCTGAACTGGACGGTGATGGGTCTCTACTACGGAGATTTCATCACCGATCCGACGCCCTTCCAAAGCGCCGAGTGGCTCTGGATTTCCCTCGGACTATTCGGGCTGCAGCTCTGCTACTGGGGCATGCTCGAAGGTGTGTGGGGAGCTTCCGTGGGCAAGGTGCTCGTGGGCCTGCGGGTGGCGCGGCTGAACCGCAGCGCGCCGGGCATCCCGCGCGCAATGGCGCGACGCTTCATCCTGAGCTGGACGACGCTGGCCAGCTATGTGGTATTCAGCGGCTCTTACTTCAAGACTTACGATGCGATGTCGCATGAGACGCAGATGCAGTCGTTCGGTTTCATCGCGTTCGGCGCGGCCTATGTGCTGTGCATGTTTGTGACCGCGCGGCGCAAGAACGGCTTCGCCGCTGTGCATGATCTGCTCACCGGCACGCGTGTGATCCAGAAGTCCGCGTATCAGCCGCGCACCGTCGTCACTCAGACCGAGGCCGTGGTGGCGCCCACGGAGGCGATGCCAAAGCTCGGCCCGTATCACTTGCTCTCGACGCTTTCGACGAGCGACAGGGAAACGATTTCTCTCGGCTACGACACGCGACTGCTGCGCAAGGTTTGGATCCGCCAATGCAGTACCGGCGAACCGCCGTTGCCACAGGCTTTGCGCAATCTCGCACGGCCCGCCCGCCTGCGCTGGCTCCAGGGCGAGCGCAACGCGGGCGAGACGTGGGACGCGTATGAAGCCGTGGGCGGCGCTCCGCTGGTGAACCTGCTGCATGAGCGCCAGCCGTGGGACATCGTGCGCCATTGGCTGCATGACCTCTCGTCTGAACTCGATGTCGCGGCGAAAGACGGCACCCTGCCGGATGCGCCAAGTCTCGACCGCCTATGGATCACTACGGATGGCAGAGTGAAGCTGTTGAACTTCACCGCACCGGGCGCTGAAGCAACGTCACCAGCGACTGCGGGCAACATCTTCCTCAATCAAGTCGCCAAGTCTGCCTTGGAGGGCCGCATCGTGAGCGCGCAGGAAGCGGAGTTCATCGTCGAGGCACCTCTGGCACTCGGTGCCCGTGCGGTTCTGCGCGACCTCGCCACGCCGTTAGCAGTGCAGGATTTCACGGCAAGGCTCAAGCCGCTGCTGCAAACGCCGCCTTGCGTCTCGTGGTGGAAGCGGCTCGTCACCGTGCTGGCCTGTGCCGCTCCGGCGCTGGGGATCGGTGCGTTCATGCTCCTGGGCGCGATGCTCGTGGGGAATTGGCGAACAACGCAGCCGGAACTCATGCCGATGATGACGACACTGGCGATGCACCAGCAGATGGAAACTGGCGGGCACATGACCGACAAGACCTTGGGTTACCCGCTTGCCGAAGGCAAAACCGCGCTGGAGATCGTCATCGCCGGTCGCTATGGACAACTCGTCCGTGATCCAAAACGATGGTCCTCCGGAACCTACAAGCTGATGATCGAGCCGGAACAGCGCGCCGAAGTCGAGCGCATCGTCGCGGCGCATCCGCAAGTGAGTGATGAGGAGTTGCAGCAGGCCGAGGCCAAGCTGAAGCCGCTGCTCGGCGCAGTGGACAACGAAACTGCCGATGGCAAGAAGCTGCCCGACGCAGCCAAGATCATGCGGACGCTCGGCCACATCCTGGTCAACTGGCTGCTGGTCGCGATCGCGGGCGTGAGCCTGGTGTGCGCGCTCGTCTTCCGCTGTGGGCCGCTGTTCCGCGTCCTCGGCATCGCGGTCGTCACGCGCGACGGCGCGGAGGCTTCGCGGCCGCGAATGCTGGGCCGCGCCTGCATCGCGTGGTCGCCGGTTTTGATCAGTGCGCTGATGATCCAGCTCGCCAATCCCGACATCTTCGAAGCCTCACTGCCGCAATACGCGGCGCAGGCCGCGCTGATCGTCATCCTCGTCATCGCCTCGCTCGCGCTGCGGCAGCGCGGCTTGCAGGACAGGCTCGCGGGGACGTGGCTGGTGCCTGGGTGATTGAACAGACTGGACGTTTGTCCAGGAACCTGCTGGGATGTGTGGCATGACTGCACCTCTTATCTTCGCGTTGCTGTTTTGTTCTGCGTTGCCGCTGTTAGCCGCAGCAGGAGCCACTCATCCGCCCATGCGGCCGCTGCCGGTGGCTTCCGCTCGGCCACTGCCGCCTGGGCCGTTGAAATTTGTCGATACGACGCATGGGAGTGATGCGGGTGATGGTTCCGTGGCGAAGCCGTGGCGCACACTTGGCCTAGCAGTGACAAAACTGGCTCCAGGCGACACGCTGGTGCTGCGCGGCGGGATTTATCGTGAGCATGTGACGGTGAAGTGTGCGGGGACGCATGAGAAGCCGATCACGATCCGCTCGCATCCCAACGAACTGGTGATTCTGGATGGCGGCATCGCGGATTTCTTCGATGCGCCGGAAACAGCGTGGGAACCCTTCGCTGAAGGAGCGCCGGGGGAGTTTCGCTCGACGAAGACGTATGAGAATGCGGGCAGTGCGAGCACGGACGACCAGATGGAAACGACGCTGCTGGGCAGTTTCGCGGATTCGATGGTGCCGCTGCAAGGCTGCCACGCGATGGGCGATCTGCGCAGCACGAACCTGCTCTGGACGCTCGGCGGCAGTGACAAGGTGAGCGCGGAGAAGTTCATCTACTGCGGCCCGAGCATCTGCTACGATATGAAGACGCAGCGCATTCATGCCCGCTTCGCCCACACGACGCTGCAAGGGCTCGGAAAAGATAATTATCGCGGCGAAACCGATCCGCGCAGACTGAAACTCGTCATCGCGACGCTGAACGCAGGTTCGGTGCTGACATTGCGCGAGGCGCGTTATGTGCGCGTGCAGGACATCGTGGTGCGCGGTGCGCGCATGGCCACGGTGGACGTGGAGGATTGCGCGGGCATCGCGTTTGAAGGTGTGACGGCCTATGGCGGCGCGGCGGCGATCCGTGTTCAAGGAACCAAGGGCCTGCGCATGTCCAACTGCGCGCTGCGCGGCATCGCGGCACCGTGGACGTTCCGCAGCAGCCTGAAGTATCGCTCGATTGAGGCGCGCATCTTTTCCGCGAGCAGTTGGACGCCGAGTGGCGGTGACAACGCAGACTTTGAGATCGCGCACTGCGAATTCACCGACTGCGTGGACGGCGTGTTCATCGGCAACGTGCGTGGCGTGAATTTTCATCACAACCTCGTCGCCAACGTCAGCGATGACGGCCTGTTTCTCACGTGCGGCACCGCGCCGGATGGCACGACGCACGGCGGCAATGTGCATCTCTGGCAGAACCGTTTTGAGCGCTGCCTCACCGTGTTTGCCTTCGGCGTCGGCCATGGCAGACAGAAAATGCTGCCCACCGGCAGCCAGACCGGCGTGGGCGTGTGGGCGCACAACAACATTTTCGATCTGCGGCAATGGGTGCCGTATTTTCAGCCGCAAAACGCTGAGGAGCCGCAGGAGTTCACCTTCACCGGCCGCCTGTGCGGGGATCACGGCAGCCCGGCGTGGGAGCCGCTGTTCTTCTATCACAACACGATCCTGGCGGGCAACGAGCCGTTTCGCGGCGGATATCTCGATGGACTCGGGCGTGGCATCGCGAGCGGTTCGCCGCGTCGTCTGCTCAACAACAGCGTCGTGCAGGCCAAGGGTGTGCCGGGCACCGTGATGCAGGAGAACAAACCGGATTTCATCGGCGATGGCAATCTGCACTGGAGCACGGACGCAGCCGCCGGGATCAACGCGGACGAGTTTCTGCGCAAACTGCGCGGCGCACGGCCCGCACAGGAGCTGCAGGCCGCGCGGCACGATCTTTTCGCTGATCCGTTGCTGGATGCCGTTTTGCGTCCGCAGCCCAAAAGTCCGGTTATGGGTGCCGCAGTCGCGATTCCGCAGGAATGGCCGGCGCCGTTGTCCACGAAGGATCTCGGCGCGATTCCCGCCGGATCAGACGCATGGCATGCGGGCGTGAAAATAGACGATCATGCGAGCCTGGCGCTGCCACAGATCGAGATGAAGCCCACCACCGGCAAACCTGTCGCCATCGTCGAAGGTTATCCGGCCTTTGATGCGCCGCTGGTGCGCTACGCGTTGCGCAAACAGGGAAAAAAGGTCGAAGTCATCGAGCGTGCGTGGCTGGATGCGACTCGTCTGCCGGAATTCGAGATGGTGGTGTATGCGGGCAGTCTTGCGCGGGCGAAATCACCCGTGACGAAGTTCAGCGCGGACGACCTGCCGCGTGTGCGGGCGTTTTTGGAGCAAGGCGGCACGCTGGTGCTGCTGCGTGCGACCAACGACATGTTCGCCAGCGATCATGGGCAGGCCTTTTTGCGGGAACTGTGCGGCGAGACGCCCAAACTGGCTGCCGCACCGGCGCAACTGCTGCTTCCACAACATCCATGGGTGAAACATCTCGATGCCTCGCCGCATCCGTGGCTCGCCGCGAAAAACGCCGCGCCGCTGCGCGCTGTGAAGGGCGAGCGCATCCTCGGCACGCCGGAAGGACTCACCACGCTGTGCCGCATCACGGTCGGCAAGGGCGCGTTGATTTATGTCGGCTGGGAGATCGCCGAATCCATCCCGCATGGCCGCTTGAAGGCGACGGTGGAGATGGAACGGATTTACGAGGAGCAGTATCGCGTGCTGGAGCAGGTGTTGGGGATGAAGCCTTGAAATTTCAGGCGGGAACGCCAATGACTAGGCCCGCCATGAACAAGTTTTGCCTGCCCCTCATCCTTCTCGTCTCCGGCTGCACCACACCGCAGATGATCGACATCACTCAGCACCTGCCACCACCAGCCGGCCTGCGTCCCGTGACGGCGCTCGTGCAGGATGGCGCGGTGCGTTTTGCCTCGCAGCCGCCAGCCACCCTGCGCCTCAGCGGCGCGCAATGCCTGCTCAAGCTCGGCGAGAACGAGGTGCGGCTGCCGATGTGGCCGTTTGCCGATGATGGCGTTCCCTCGGACGGTGCCTTCACGGTCGAATCCGGTGCCTATGAGTTTGCCTGCTGGCAGGATGGATCGGCGCTCGTGATCAGCATCGGCGGCAGTTTGACCAGCACGCGGGCCGAGGCCCGCTACCACTTTAGCGACTCGCGTCTGGTGCGGACCGAACGCCTGATCAAGTCGATGGACGCACCGCTGCGCGTGGAGAGCCGGTAGCACGCCGTGACCGCGAGTTGCTTCACTGCGCCTTGCCCTTCTTCTTTTTCTTGCCCGGCTTCTTGCCATCGCCGCCGTCGGTTTTGCCGGCGGCGGGATTGAGTTCGGCGAGCACGGCGGTGAGGCGGGTGCGGGCGGCTTTGCTGGCTTCGGTGTCTTCTGCGGCGGCGACGGGTTTTTCGACGAAGGGGGCGTCGCTCATGTCGAAGAGTTCGTTGGCTTCGTTCATCTTCCAGCCTTGCTCACGCACGAACCAGTTTTTGCCGAGCTGAACGTAGGCCCACTCGCGTGGCGTGCCTTTCTCACCGCGCAGTTGCGGTGCGTGGCTGATGCCGTCGATCTTCACGCCTTCAGGCAGCTTGCCACCAGCGAGATCGACGAAGGTGGGAAGCTGATCGGCGATGCTGATGATGTCATTGCTCACTTTGCCCGCAGGTGTGACGCCGGGCCAACTGGCGATGTAGGGCACGCGAGAGCCGCCTTCGAGCATGCTGGCTTTTTTGCCGTTGAGCATGCGTCCGCCGATGGTGCTGGGGTAGCTGAGTGCGGTGCCATTGTCGGCGGAGAAAATGATCAGCGTCTTCTCCCGCAGTCCGAGTTTCTCGATCTCAGCGACGATGCCGCCGACCTGTTTGTCCATGTAGCGGATATTGTCTTCGTAGAGGTCACCGCCTTCCTTCGTGTCCGGCGTGCGCAGGATCGGTCCATGCACGAGATGCATCGCGTAGTAGAGGAAGAACGGCTTCTCTTTGTTCCGCGTGATGAAGTCGATGCTGAAGGCGTGGATGATGTCGGGATTGTAGGCGTCTTTTCCCGCGTTCACCTGCTCGCCGTTCTTCTCATACGAGTCCTTCCAAAACCAGCCGCCAGCGGTCGGGTCGGTGACGTATTCGTCGAAACCCCAGTCACGCGGCGTCTCGCCGACCTGCCGCCATTTCCCGGCTTGCGCCGTCGCGTAGCCGCTTTGCTTCAAAAGTCGTGCGACAGACGGTTCGTCAGCCGATTTGGCGCCTGGGCCGCCATTGCGCCAGGAGCCGTTCGTAATGCCGCCGGTGCGAAAGGCGTAGCGTCCGGTCATCAGCAAGCAACGCGACGGCCCGCACAATGGTGCGGCGTAGCAGGTCGTGAACCGTGTGCCAGAGGCGGCCAGCTTGTCGATGTTCGGCGTCTGATGCTTATCCGCGCCGTAGCAACTGACGCCATCCAGGCCGAGATCATCGGCGTAGATGAGCACGATGTTGGGTTTGGCTGCATCTGCCGCAACGGCGGTGATGCTGATGAAGGCGAGCGCCAGGAAAGTGCAGATGATTTTCATGGCCGCGTGAAACGCAGGCAGCACCCACACCTTTCGAGCAAACAAAGAGCCGCGCAGGTTTCCCTGCGCGGCTTTCGTGATGGGTTTGATCCAGTGGCACAGCCATAGCGTGTATCGTGCTTTTCATTGTAGAGGTGCCCACTTCCAGCACGCAAAAGTGCGCGGAGAATCTGATTGCCCGGACAGTGGCGGCGGCTTTTACTCGACCCATGATTTTAATGCAGGACAACCAGCGCTACTGCGCCGCGATCGCTGCGGCAGGCCGAAGCCTGACGCGGATGTGGATGTGGATGTGGATGTGGATGTGCTGGTGCGCGCCCGGCTCCGGAGGGCGACTGCTTTCTGGAGGAGATCACAACGAAAGGGCGCGTGATGTATGAAGGCGGCCACGCATGACTGGATCGAAAAGGCGGAGGCATAAAAATGGATCCGCACGAACCGCCCCAGCGCAAACGCAGCTTGTTTCGGCTCGATCATTTCCTGCCATTCCAACGCGCGTCGAGCAAGCCACAGGCGAAAACCGCCGCATCATCCGTGCGCAAGCTGCTGCGACGCATCGGGCCAACGATGCTGTCCTCGCCCGTTCGTCGAGTGGTGCAGACGATTTGCTTCCTGAGCTTCCTCTGGCTGTTTTTTTATGTCTGCTGGCCCTACCACGCCCGACCGCATGCTGCTGGCATGATTCAAGCAGGCTGGCGTGTCGCGGAGTTTGATCAAAACAGCGGCGGGTTGAGCTTGGAGCATGACAACGGTGCTGAAAACCTGCGGGCAGGTCAAAAACGTTTCCTGGTTGATCAAGGTGCCGCAGTGGGACGCTTCAACATCACCGGCATCGAAGACAAACGTGTGCATCTGATGCCGGATGCACCGCTGAGCGCCAAACAAATCGACCAGATGCTCTTCGGTGTCGGCCCGTGGGCCTTGCACGAGACGGAGCCGGGCCAATGGCCGTCGCATTACACCGATGATCTCGCGCGCAAAGAAATCGTGCCCGCCGAGACTTTCCTCATCATCGATCCGCTCGTCAGTCTCTCCACCGCCATCGCGGCGCGGAGCTGGGTGTGGTCGCTGGTGTGCGCGGGCGTCATCCTCATCGTGTGCGTGTTCATTCCGCGCGGCTTTTGCGGCTATCTATGTCCACTCGGCACGCTGATCGATTTGTTTGACTGGGCCATTGGTAAACGCGTGACGCGCTTCCGTGTCGCCAAAGACGGCTGGTGGGTTCACATCAAATACTACCTGCTGCTTGCCGTGCTAGTCGCGGCGTTCGGCGGCGTGCTCATTTCCGGCTACGTCGCGGCCATTCCGGTCATCACTCGCGGCCTCTTATTCATCGGTGAGCCATTGCAGAGTGGAATCGCGCGCGAATGGCATCTGGTGCCGCCGATGCATGCCGGACACGTTGTTTCCATCCTGCTGTTCCTCGGTGTGCTTGCGCTCGGGCTGCTGAAGCCGCGTTTTTGGTGCAAATACGTCTGCCCGAGCGGTGCGGTGTTCTCTGTGGCCAATTTGTTTCGTGTCAGCGAGCGCAAGGTCGAGTCGAGCTGCATCAACTGCAACAAATGCGTCGCCATCTGCCCCTTCGACGCGATCAAGCCTGACTTCACCACGCGTGTGACCGATTGCACGCTCTGCCAGACCTGTGGCGGCGTGTGTCCGACGCAGTCGATCAAATTTGTCGAGCGCTGGAACGTGATGGACCTCAAAGCCGTGAACGATCCGCCCACTGGCGAGACCGCGCTCGGTCGGCGTGGCTTCATGTCGCTCATCACCGGCTCAGGCATCGGTGTCGCTGGCGGCGGCGCCATCGCGGCGACGACGAAGCTGTGGGGCGCGAATCTCAATGATCCCCATGCCTTCCGGCCCGTGCGCCCGCCCGGCAGCGTGCCGGAGCCTGCATTCCTCGACATGTGCATCCGCTGTGGCGAGTGCTTCAAAGTCTGTCCGAATAATGTGCTGCAAGCTGAGGGCTTCGAGCAAGGTCTCGAAGGCCTGTGGGCACCGATGGTGAAGGCCGACTGGGCCGGTTGTGAATCAAGCTGCAATGCCTGCGGACAAGTTTGTCCCACCGGAGCCATCCGCCCGCTGCCGCTCGCCGAGAAAAGAGTCGCGCGCATGGGCCTCGCCATCGTCGATCTGCAAGCCTGCCTGCCGCATGCGAACCGCGAGGCCTGCCAGCTCTGCGTCGATGAATGCCACGCCGCCGGTTATCACGCCATCGAGTTCGTCCAGGTCCACACCGAGGTCGATGCCGCTGGTCAACCCATCGAAGGCACCGGCCACCTCGCGCCCGTCGTCCTCACCGACAAATGCGTTGGCTGCGGCATCTGCCAGACCCGCTGCTTCGGCATCAACGGCCTCGAAAAGAACCTGTTGAAACAATCCGCCATCATCATCAAAGCCGGTGAAGGTCGCGAAGACCGGATCATGTCGGGATCGTATCTGAAATTGCGGGAAGCAGAAGCCCGGTAGCGTGCGGCGGATGTGGAACCAGGGTCAGCTACATCGGCGGCGACAACGGTGGCACGGTCGGCGTGAATCTTTGGGCGCAATCGCTGCAGGTGCCTGTCATTCAGCCCAAGCCTCGCGGATGAGGCGGAGGAAGTTGCCGTGCATGATGTTGGCGATGTCTGCGTCTTTGTAGCCGCGTTTTTGGAGCATGGCGGGAATGCGGGCGAGGTCGGCGATGGTGTCGAGGTCGGCGGGGGTTTGCTCGGTGCCGTAGCCGCCGTCGAGGTCGGTGCCGATGCCGCTGTGATTGGCATTGCCAGCGAGCTGGCAGATGTGGTCGATGTGGTCGCAGATGACTTCGAGTTTGAGGCCGACTTCTTGAGGGGTGGTTTTGCCACGGGTCCAGCCGGGGATCATCATCCAGGCATCGAGGGCGGCACCGATGACGCCGCCGCGTTCGATGAGGGCTTTGAGCTGATCGTCGCTGAACTGGCGGGGATCGGGGACGAGGGCGCGGCAGTTGCTGTGGCTGGCCCAGACGGTGCCGTGGTGGATGTCGAGGGCCTGCCAGAAGCATTCATCGCTGAGATGCGTGACGTCGAGGATCATGCCGAGGCGGTCCATTTCCTGGATGAGTTCTTTGCCACCGGCGGGCAGTGGGCCGACTTGATCATGGCCGAGGGCATAACGGCAGACGCCGTAGTGCGCGGGGCCCATGGCGCGGAGGCCCTGTGCCCAAGCGTCTTCGAGATGGCCGACGGTGCGGATGGAGTCGGCACCTTCGAGGCTGAGGATGTAACCGATGGCCTTGGTGTCGTCGGGAATGCTCGCGTCATTCCACAGCGCGATCATTTCGTCGAGTTCGCGCAGGTTGGTGATCTGGCGCATTTCACCGGCTTCTTCCATGGCGCGATACCATGAGAGCTGGCCTTGTGTTTCGGCCCAAGCCTGCTCGGGAGACATCCAATTCGCGATTGGAGAGACGCCAGGCATGCAACCGGCGAGCTGGGTGGCGACGCAGAGGCCGACTTTGCCACGACGCATGTCGGGGAAGGCGGTGGTGCCTGCGGCGCGGCCCTTGCCGGTCATGCCGGCCTCACGGCGGCGAATCTCATGAACAGGGAGGCGGAGGTCGCGATTGAAGCCGCCGAGGGCGTTGAGGCTGAGGTCGAGGTGGGCGTCGAAGGTGAGCATGGCGGGGAATGATGAAAGAAGTCTCACTCTACGCTGATTCGATCATACGTCATTCATAGCGATAGCCTGCGCCGTGGACGGTGCGGATGATGCGCGGCTGGGCGGGGTCTTTTTCGATGCGTTTGCGAAGCTGTGAGATGTGCTGGTCGAGGGCGCGGCTTTCGGGGAAGTAATCGACGCCCCAGACTTCGTCGGCGAGCGTGTTGCGGTCGATGACCTTGCCACGGCGTTCGTAGAGCAGGCGCAGGACTTTGACATCGCGTGGGCTGAGGGCGAGTTCGACCTTGTCGCGATACGCACGCAGCTCGGTGGGGACGATGCGGAGGTCGTCCATGGTGAAGTCGTCGTCAGCCCTGCCAGCGCCGCGAGAGGCGGTGCGGCGGAGGATGGCGCGGATGCGGGCGATGATTTCCTTCACGCCGAAGGGCTTGGTCATGTAGTCGTCAGCGCCGAGTTCGAGGCCGAGGACGGTGTCGATTTCCTCGGATTTGGCGGTGAGGAAGAGGATGGGGACTTTTTCATCCTGGCGGCGGATTTGTTTGCAGACCTCGTAGCCGTTGAGACCGGGCATCATGACGTCGAGGCAGACGAAATCGGGATTTTCGACGCGGAAGAAGTCCACCGCCTGCAAACCGTCGCTGGCGGGGATGACTTCGTAACCTTCCATGGTGAGCACCTCGCGCAAGGCATCGCGCGTGTGGTCGTCGTCTTCGGCGATGAGTATTTTGGTCATGACTTGTTGGGTAGGTTGAGAATGAAGCGCGCGCCGTCGCGATAGTTGGGGCACACCGTGAGGGAACCGCCGTGCAATTGTGCCAGTTCGCGCGAGATGGTCAATCCAATGCCGGTGCCACTGACACCTTCGGCGAGATCGTGGCGGAGGCGTTCAAACGGCTCGAAGACGGTGCGGCGCTTGCCGGCGGGGATGCCCGGGCCGCGGTCTTCGACGATGATGCGGGCGCTACCCTCGTCATGCTCGGTGCGGATGCTGATCCACTTGCCGGTGTTGGCGTATTTGTCCACGTTGGAGATGAGATTGCCAAGGATCTGCTCAATGGCATCAGGATCGGCCTGGATCGTGGCGGGACCATGCAGGGAGGTGACGATCTCGAAGCCTTTGTTTTCGAGCAGCGGCTTCCAGAAGTCTGCGATGCGCGAGACGTTATCGTCCAGCACGAGCGATTTGGGCTGGATGGTGAGCTTGTCGCGCTGCTGGCGGGCGTAATTGAGGACGTTTTGGATCAGGCGGTCAAGGCGCGCAGTTTCAGCCTCAACGACACCGAGCTGGCGCTTCGCAATGGTATCGCCCTGCGATTCGGCCCGCTGGGAGGCCATTTCGGCGTAAAGGCGGATGTTGGTGAGCGGGGTTTTGAGCTCGTGGGAGATTTGATTGACGAAGGTCACACGCTGCTGAGCGACGCGCATCTCGCTCGCGCTTTCGTGGAAGTAGAGCCAGCCGACGACAAACACGAGCACGATGCCGGAACTGACGCCGAGCAAGATTGGGAAGAGGTAGGGTTTCGGGAATTCCTCGTTCGCGTGCGCATACGCCAGCTCCCATTGCGACAACGGTTCAGAGCAGGCGCGGTGCGCGGATGAGGGACCTTCAGAACCGGCCAATTTTTTGCCCCATTGATGCAACTGGATGCCTTTCACCGTGGCGAGCATCATGCGGCCTGGAGGAGAGGCCAGACCGGGCTGCGGCAATCGTTGAAACAGGGCGTTCATCAGCGCCTGCGGATGCATCAGCGCACAGCTCAGACTGCCGTCGGCAAAGCGATGCCAGTAGATGAACATGGAATCGCCCACATGCCAGCCGCTCCAGGTCAGCGGTGCTTCAGACTGCACGGGCCGGTCATCAATGTGGTAGCCGTACATTTTCAAATAGGTCATCCATTGTGAGGAGCGCTGCGGTGCCGGTGACAGTGCTCCCGGCACGAAGATGCGTTGAAATGGCGGGCCGCCATCGTCCAGCGTCGAAACGAACTCCGGCATGCTGTCAGGGTTCCGGGTCGAGTCATGGATGGCCTGGATGCGATCGGCGGCGTTGAAGCCCTGGCCGGGTTGAAAGGCGGTTTTACCCGCAAACGACTCGATGGTTCCGTCTTCACCCGTTTTGGACCAGGTTTGGGCGATCCACGGATGTGTGGCCAGCCGCTGCGACATCAAACTTGCGGAGCCGATGCTTTGCGCTCCCCAACTGTCGAGCCGGTCGGTGAGCTGCCGCATGTCATGCAAAAGATGGTGGTCGGCGGAGCTGAGGCGCTCGGCCAGGATGGCCTGCATGGAGGCGTCGGTGCGTTTTTCCGCGTCGCGGATGAGGTAGGTTCCCAGCCACGCCAGCAGCGCCAGGGGGAGGACCACCAGGATGATGAACAGGATTGTGGAGCGGCGTTGCAGCATGCGTGAGGCTCATAATTTAGCCTCGCCATCTATTCGGTCATCCGAATTTTATAAAATCCATAAAAGAACCGGGGCGGACTTTTCGGTCCGCCCCGGGATTTGCAGGTGTTTCCAACAGCCAGAAGGACAACCACTACCTTGAGAAATTTGGGATTCAGCGTTCGGTGACCGCAGTCACGTTCCGTTGATCTGGCGTGAGTTTCTCACAGGCCGGAATGAATGAGTCAGCGGCTTGTGAGCAGGCTGTAAGGAAATTGTAAGACGGCGGTCAATGTCATTAAGTTAAGAAGGAGTTCCCGCAGATTCAGAAAACCCGCAGATTGGGATTCGGAAAAAATCTGCGGGTTATCTGAATCTGCGGGAACACATCAAGAGAAGTGCCTTAACTTAATGACATTGAGACGGCGGTTATCTCCGCACTGCCGTCCAGATCCAGCGAAACGGCCAGGTGATGGCGACGATGACCGACCCAATCAACGCAGCGACCAAATTCATCGGCAGCAGCAGCACGCGGAGGATGGGATTGAGCACCTTCTGCAGCGCCTCCACCCGCGACCAAGCGATGGTCAGCACTGTGATGACAACGATCCCCGCGAACTTCATGATCTTCACCTTCAAAGGGCCGAGCGCTTCGAAGTAATCGTGAAAATGCAGTTCCGAAAGCAGCAGCAGCCCGACATAGCCGATCAAGATGAACGCGGTGTGCTCCAGCACCGGATATTTCTCGATCATCTTGATCGCCACGCCCGCCACCAGCCGCAGTGCGATGATGCCGATGGTCACTCCCACATAGACCGGCCACAGATCATTTGGGCTCAAGGCGATGGCGGCCACCACATTGTCCACGCTCAGGCTCAGGTCCATGAGGGAGATCATGGCGATGGTGCTGGCGAAGGTGCGATGATGAACGTTCACCGCCTCACCCTCGTCCTCGCCCATCTCCGACTGCCCGGCGAAGTGCGCGCACATCAGCCACACGAGGTACAGCGCCCCGATGAGCATCACCCAGTGGTTATGGATGATCCAGGAGGCAAACAGCAGCGCCACGAGGCGAAAACCATACGCACCGATGTAGCCGATGTTCATCGCCTTGGCCCGCTGCTTCTCGTCCAGATGGGAGGCCATGGCCGCAATGGCCAGTGCATTGTCCACTGACAGCAGCCCCTCGATCAAAACCAGGCCCATGATGACGGGCAGGGCGTGTACAAAAGAAGCCCAGAGTTCGGGCAGGGAAACGGCAAGGAGTTCAGCAGGCATCAGCGCGCATGATGGAGGACGAGATCATGCTTTCCAGTACCATTTGCCCTGAAATGAAATCGCCCCATCCCGCGCAGCGGAATGGGGCGGATGGCATCCTTTCGGCGGTGTATTTTAGGAGTAGGAGGACTCCACCCGCTTCGCCACGTCCTTGTAGCCGTAGTCTGCGTTGTAGATCTCCTTGAGTGCCTCCAGACTCGCGGTCTTGTCGCCCATTTTTTCCAGCACATGCGCCAGCTCGTAGAGCACTTCTTTTTTAATGGCGTCCATGATGACCAGCTCCTTGGAAGCCTCCATCAGCGAGGTCTTGGCAAGGTCGTTCATGTTCTTGCGCTCGAAACAGCGCCCCAGCATGAGAATCGCCTTGATGCGCATGTTCGGGTTCGATTTCGCCTGCTGCAGTTCGGGGATTGCCTCGGTGTACATGCCGGCGTTGAAATAGGCCTGCCCCAGTTCGTAGCGCAGGGTCTTGTCGGTCGGATTGCGGTCCACGCGGGTTTTGGCCTCGCCAATGACGACGCTGGAGCGCTGGCGGCGGATTTCGGCCACCTGTGCACGCTTGTCGTCGATGTCGGGGGCGCCGGGATTGGCCTCGATCTCGCGTTGGTAGTCCTCGATTTTCTGATCCAAGACCTTGTCGCGCAGGATCTCGACCTTGCGCTGGAGAGCCACGTCCCCCGGATTCAGGGTGAGAGCGTAATCATAGAACATCAGCGCGTCATCCATCTGGCCGAGTTTCTCATAAAGATCGGACATGCGCTTGACGATGGCGATGTTCGTCTGGTCGGCGTTGTACTGCTCGATGGTCTCGGCCAGGAATTGCTCCATCTGCTCCTTGGTCATGCCCTGACGGCCGAGCATTTCCAGCTTCGCAGCTTCGCCGGAATCCTTCATCGCGCTGCGGAAGTCACCGCCGACGCCCCAGCCCTGACGCAGGATGGAGGTGCGGGCGGCGGAGTCTTTTTCGCCCTTCATGGCCTCCATGTCACGCGGATCGACTTTGACGATGAGGCGGTACACCTCGCTGGCCTTCTCCGGCTCCTCATGCGCCATGTAATGCTGCGCCAGCTTGTGCATGTGCTTCGTGTTCTCAGGATGCCCCGCACGAATCGTTTCGAGGGCGAACGCAGCCAGTTGCGGGAAGTGCATCTTCATCCCGATGTCGTAGAGCGTTTCGTTCGCGTTGAGATTGAAGGGATCTTTGCGGAAGACGTTCTCCTCCATGTCCGCGACGACCTCTGCCGGGTCCTTCTTGGAGCTGGGCTTGAAGCCGCCGAGGCCAAAACTGAATTTCTTGCCCGCGCTGCCGCCGCTCGCTTCGCTCTCAGCACTGCGCAGCAGCTTGCGGCCGTCCAGGAAACCAAAGTTGGCCGTCACGATGGGCAGCACCTGGTCGATGACATACTCCCAGTTCTTCCGCTCGGCTGAAATGAGCGCTTTTTTCCAAAGGGCTTGGTACCTGGGGTCGAGTTCGGCTTCCTGAACGATCATAATCCTGTGTGCTGTTGGCGTGGTTGAATGGTGTGGATGGCGACGGTTATTTTTTGCTGCCGCCAAACCATGAGGCGAGCGCTTGCAACTCCGCGCCCGTCCCCTCGGTCAGCCCCTTCATGCTGAATCCGTGCTCAAAGAGCACCATCCAGAGAAAGGTGGCGACGAGGAAGGCGAGGGTCCAGAGGACTTTGGAGAGAATGCGCATACCGTAATTTAGCTCACTCTATGAAGAAAAGGGGGGAATCGTCCAGCACGGAGTTTCATTCCTTCTCAAACAGCAGCCGCAGGCTGTTCAGGCACACCACCACCGTGCTGCCCTCGTGCGTCAATACGCCCAACGTCAGCGGCACGATGCCAAACAGCGACGCCACCGCCATCACGACCACACTGCCGAGTGAAATGATCAGGTTCTGTTGAATGATCCGCCGCGCCCGCTGGCTGATCCGCCGGGCGGAGAGCAGTTTTTCGATCTTGTCCTGCATCAAAACCACATCGCTCTGCTCCAGCGCCGCATCACTGCCCCGGGCGCCCATGGCCACGGAAACGTAGGCGGCGGCCAAACTCGGCGCATCATTCACTCCGTCACCGATCATGGCGACTTTATGTCCTGCCAACGTCAGTTCGCGGATCACCGCCACTTTGTCCTCGGGGTGCAAACCCGCCCGCACTTCGGCGATGCCGAGTTTTTCGCCCACCTCAATGGCCGCAGCACGCCGGTCGCCCGTCAGCATGATCGTGCGCACGCCCTCGGCGGCCAATTTTTCCAGCACGGCACGGCTCCCGGCACGAATCTCATCTTTGAGCAGCACTCGACCGACAATCTGCTCATGCAGCACCCACACCTCGCTGAAACCCAGCGGCGCATCCGGCACGCCTGCCAGCACCTCGCCCAGGGGGCTGTCTTTGACGAGTTCCCGCCGCCCCACATAGCTCAAACCGCCCGCCGTGCGTCCACGCAAGCCCTGGCCGGTGATGGACTGAAATTCGGCCAGTTTTTCCGCCACGATGCCTTCCGCCTGCCCGTGCCGCGTGATAGCGCGTGCGATGGGATGATTCGAGTTCGCCTCCAAACTCACCGCGATGCGCAAAACATCATTTTCGCGGCCCTCCGGGAAGCTTTCGATCTTCGTCACCTTCAATTCGCCTTCCGTGAGCGTCCCCGTCTTGTCCATGGCGATGACATCGACTTCCGCCAGCTTTTCAATCGCCGCACCGCCACGGAACAGGACACCACGCCGCGCTCCCCACGCGATGGCAGCCAAAATGGCCGATGGGATCGACAAAACGAGCGCGCACGGGCTCATGACGACCAGCAGCGTCATCGCCCGATAAAACGACGACTTCGATGCTGCCGTGTTCTCAAACGGCGAGATGCCAAACACCAGCCACCACACGAAAAACATCAGCGCCACGATGCCGAGCGTCAAAATCGTGTAGCGCGTGCCAAAACGGTCCGTGAAGCGCTGGCTCGGTGCGCGCAAATGCTGCGCCGTTTGGATCAGCGTGATGATCTTTGCCAGCGCACTCTGCTTTGCCGGCCGGTCCACCCGCACTTGCACCATGCCCCATTGGTTCAATGTGCCGCCAAAGATGGCTGCCCCAGTTTCCTTCGTGATCGGCAGCGCTTCGCCGGTCAGCGTTGATTCATCCGCCGCCGTCGATCCCGAAATCACCGTGCCATCGACCGCAAACAGCTCATCCGGCTTCACCACGATCACATCACCCACGCGCAAGCCGCTCACACTGCGATCTTCCGTCGTGCCATCCGGCAGTAGCACATGCGCCATCTTGGGCGCGGCCTTGGTCAGCGCATTGATCTCCTTGTGCGTGCGGAACATCACAAAATGCTCCAGCGCACCCGAGGTCGAGAACAGGAACAGCAGCAGTGCGCCTTCCTCCCACGCCCCAATCGCCACCGCACCCAAGGCGACGGCCAGCATCAAGAAATGCACATCAAGCCGACGTTCGAGCAGATTCTCCCACGCATCCTTCGCCGCATCCCAGCCACCAGCGATCAGCGAGATCGCGAACAGAGCTGGATGATCGAAAAAATAACCCGCCAACAGTGACACGCCACAAATCGCCGCCTGCCAGGCCAGCGTGCGCCATTCATCATCGCTCTCCTGCTCCATCTCATCCGGCTCCGGCCACGCAAAATCACGCCACTTCCAGAACTTCGGTGCCGTCGGGCATGAAGGCTTCTCCAACACGAAAGCACCATCCTTCTGCTGCACGTCCAGCATGCCCGAGTGCGCTGGAACTGCCTCCGCCTTCTGCAACCACCGCGCATCCACCGCCCGCAGCACTTCCGTGAGCTTCGCTTGCAGCAATTCGCCATCCACCCGGCCCAGCGTCGCCATTTCGACGCGCTTCGACTCTGGATTCAGCCGAATCGCCTCGATGGACGGCTCCTCCAGCAAAAAATCGGCGAGCGCTGTCATCCAAGTGGATGAATCAGGCGGCGTTGAGTCGGAATTTGGCATGTGATGCATTACGAGCCAGCAAGAGGCGTGACAACCTGATCTTCATCGCGCATCATTTGCGCATGATTCGCAGTCTCATCGCCGGCTCGCTTCGTGTGTTCTCTGGTTCCGTGGCCCGCTGGCAGGGTTGCGCACCGGAGCCGGTACAGCGTGTGTACTTTGCCAATCACACCAGCAATCTCGATGGTCCCGTGCTCTGGGCCTCGCTGCCGCCGCCGATACGCGAGGTCACCCGGCTCATCGGTGCCAAGGACTACTGGTCCGTGGGCCGCGTACGCCCCTTCCTCGCCTTTCGCGTTTTCAACGCCGTGCTCATTGAACGCAAAAAGCCGACGCCGGAATGCAATCCGCTCGATGACATGATCAACGCCCTCGGCGACCGCCATTCCCTCATCCTCTTCCCCGAAGGCAGCCGCCACAACCAACCCGAGCCGCAGCCCTTCAAGCCCGGCCTCTTTCATCTCGCCAAAAAACGGCCCGACGTGCAATTCGTCCCCGTCTGGATGGAAAACCTCAACCGCATCCTCCCCAAAGGCGAAGTCCTTCCCGTGCCCGTTCTTGGCAGCGTCACCTTCGGCGAACCGATCCGTCTGAACGAAGGCGAATCGAAACCCGATTTCCTCGTGCGAGCACGCGCGGCGGTGCTGCGATTGCGGCAGCAGTAATTTCGTAGGTTGGGTGTGTTTGGCGCGCTGTGATTGCTCCATCACACAAAGACTGCATCGCCAAACCGCCCGACTCTGGGGGCATTCGAATCACGATGTGCTTTGCCACACTCTCAGAGACGGGCGGGCTGTCGCCACACCCATCCCACAGCATGCGAGTCTATCACCTCGTGATGGGCGGCAGATTCTCAGCAAGCCGGGAGCGCAAATCCTTCAGCACAGCCGCATGCTGCGGATCGCTCACGAGGTTGGTGTACTCGTGCGGGTCGGCGTCATGATCGTAAAGTTCGATGCCGTTTTTGCCTTCATCCCATTCAGTGCAACGCCAGCGGGCGGTGCGCACGGTGCGCCCCCAGAATTCAGCATCTTTGCCGCGTCTGGCCTGCGTGAAGGCGTAATCGTGAATGGACGCTGCTGGATCATTGAGCAGCAGACGCAGGCTCTGGCCCTGGAGATGTTTCGGTGCAGGAATGCCGCACAAATCACAGAGCGTGGGATAGACATCGAGCAGCTCAATGAGGCTGTTACTGCGTTGGCCGCCGGTCTTCATGCCGGGCGTTTGCATGATGAAGGGAACGCGGGCGCTTTCTTCAAATAGGCTGCGTTTGTGCCACAATCCATGTTCGCCGAGATGCCAGCCGTGATCGCTGGTGAAGAGGATGATCGTGTTGTCATCGAGACCCATCTGTTTGATCGCATCAAGCAAACGACCGGCCTGCGCATCGACATAACTCACACAAGCGAGGTAGGCGCGAATGGCAGCACGGCGTTGTTCGGGCGTGGCGGTGAGCGCGTAACCAGGCACGGCACCATTGCGCGCAGGCGCGGGGATGTCCGCCTCGTCATCAGCGGGGGCTTCGGGCAGGGTGACGTTGTCGAAGGGATACAGATCGAAATATTTCGCCGGAGCCACGAGCGGCAGGTGTGGTCGATGAAAACCAACAGCGAGGAAGAAGGGTTTGTCCTGGTCGCGTTTGCCGAGCCATTCGATGGCGGTCTTCGCGAAGACTCCATCAACGAGTTGATCATCCTCACCAGGAATTTCCTGCCAGCCGAGTCCCTGCTTCTTGCCGGACTTCACTTTGACGGCGCTTTCCTGCTTCGGCGGAAACGGCAGCTCGCTCTTGAACGGCGTGCCGAAGTCCCAGGCCTGTGGATCGTCCATGCTTTCGAGGCCCGTGGGAACGCCGAGATGGAAAATCTTGCCGCAACGCGCCGTGGCGTAGCCGTTGTAGCGGAAATGATGCGGCAGCGTCAGGACGTTCGGGATGTTGGTGTAAAGATTGTCTTCGTTGTTGGTGACACGTGTCGTGCCGGGCCGCAGACCGCTCATCATCGACGAACGCGAGGGATTGCAGTGCGGGAACTGGCAGTAGGCTCGGTTGAACTGCACACTGCGCTTCGCGAGTGCATCCAGGTTTGGAGTTTTCGCCTGCGGATGGCCGTAGCAAGTCAGCGTGGCCGCCAAGTCGTCGCACATGAGCAGCAGGACATTCGGGCGTTTGTCAGCGGCCTGCGAAACACACGCAAGACATGAAAAAAGAATGAGCAGGAGCGGTTTCATGGTTTGGAAGGAAGAAGTTGGGCAAGGCCGGCGACGGCCCATGCCGTGGCGGCAGTGGAGAGGAATTGATGCTCGCCGTGCGGATCACCGTTTTCAAAGTAGGGCTGCACTTTGTTTTTCACACGCGATTCGACGAGCCAGGAGCCGTCGGCATGCTGCGTGCGCAGAAGATGGTCACGCGCCTGTTGAATTGCGGGATGATCAGGCGCGATACCGGTTTTGAGAAGCATGAACAGCGTCTGACCGGTGGAGAAGGCATCGCTGGGCAGATCAGCAGCTTGCGACCAACCACCGTCGGGTTGTTGTGCTTTGATGATGGCATCGCGGGCGGTTTGTTTCGCAGCTTCATCGCCACCGAGATGATGCAGCCCCCAGAGCCGCCAGATGTGGTCTTCCTGACGTTCGAGCTTGGCTTGCGCGAGCCATTTCAGGGCGGCGGCTTTGGCTTTGGCGAACGCGGGCTGTTGCTCGGCGCTGGCATATTTGGTCATGCCGAGCAGGGAGAGCACGGTGTCGGCGACATCGGAGCCTTGCAGGGGCGGGCGGCGGCAGGAGGTGGTCCAACGGCCGTTTTCGGTGCGTTCGAGTTTGGCTGGCTCGCGGCCTTTGAGTCGGGCCACGCCCTGAATTTTCAAGAGATAGGCCACCATGGCCGTGGTGGTGTCATCGGCGGGTTGCGCGGTCATTTGCAGCACCCAGAAGCCGTAACCGACCGTCGTGGCACCGCCGGGGACGTGGTCGCCCGCGAGCATGTCGTCGATGCGCTCCTCAAAATAGGCGTGAGTGATGTCGGACTGCGTTTTGAGCCAAACGGGGTCGATGGAATGGCCTGCGCGGCTGTTTTCGATCACACTGAGCATGGGCAGTGTTTGATGATGGCAGGAGAAGCAGGTCTTGTGCTTCGGCCAGTTGCTGGCGGCGGTGGTGACGAGTGCGAGGCCGCGCTGGACGGCGGTTTCCACGCTGGGTGGCTCGGCGGAGATTGACCACGGAATACACAGAACACACGAAAGGATGAGGCAAAGCAGCTTCATGGGGCCTACTTCCCCTCCGCCGCCCACTGTTTCATTTGGGCGATGTTCTTATCCACGGTCGGATTGCCTTTGCCGAGATACTCGGCCATGTCGCTGTCGTATCTGGATTCGGTTTCAGGGCCGTGATCGTGGGTCTCGACCATCCATTGATCGAGGCGGGTGCGCAGAGTCGTGAGCGTGGCTTGATGAGCAGGATCGGTGGCGAGGTTGGTGATTTGCCAGCCGTCGGTGGTCCATTCGTAGAGTTCCTCGGCGGGGCGGGTGGGACTGAAGAGCAGTTTCTCGCTCAGCGGGTCGAGTACGCCGCCTGAATGCAGTGCGCGGAGGGTCTGCACGATGCTCTTGCCGTCCTTGTAGGCGTTGGGTTGCAGATGTGGGCGCTGCGGATGAAAATTGCGGATGTAGAGGAAGCGATCAGTGCGCACACTGCGGATGCGCTCGACGGTTTCATCGCAGCGATCCCTCGCGGCGAAGATGGCATCGCGTTTGGGGTAGTCTTTGGCGAAGACATCGCGGCCCTGCATGATTTTTGGAAGCGGCAGGCCGGCGGCGGCCAGTGAGATCGCGCCGAGGTCGATCTGCATGACGAGATCCTCACGCACGGCACCTTTGGCGATGCCGGGGCCGCGCACGACGAAGGGAATGTGCGTGCCCTCGTTGTAGAGGAACTGTTTGCCGCGCGCATGACTGATGCCGTGGTCGGTGATGAAGATGATGAGCGTGTTGTCGAGGATGCCCTCCGCCTCCAGTCGCGCGAGGACCGCGCCGACATGCTGGTCGGTGAAGCGCACGGCATCGAGATACGCCGCCCAGTCGCGCAGCAGCACGGGATCACGCGGGTAGTAAGGCGGCAGTGTCACATCTTCAGTCCGCACCGCCGCGCCGAACGTCTTCGCGGCACGTTGGGACAGGGCTTGCGCGTTTTTATCCGTGCCGCCGCGTTGCTTGCCGCCGCTGAGCTGCACCTGCATGAAGAACGGCTGGCCTGCCTTGCGCCCTGCCCAGTCGGCGCCGGCATACATGCCGGCGTCATATTCAAAGTTATAGTCCGTCTTGCCAAGACCGCCGCCGCCCTTGCCCTTCTTCCCCTTCACGCCGGGCAGGCCGCTGCCGATGCAGGTGTAATAGCCCGCCTGCTGCAACAACTGCGGCACCGGCACCACGCCCTCTGGCAGCGTGATTTTCTCCACCCCGCGCCCACTGCGGTGATGATGCGCGCCGATGCTGGTCTGATACATGCCCGTGATCAACGCCGAGCGGCATGGCGAGCACACCGGCGCGGTGACAAAGGCATTCGTGAACTTCGTGCCCTCACGCGCCAAGCGGTCCACATGCGGCGTCTGGATCGTCTTCTCCCCATAGCAGGAAAAATTCGCTGACATGTCATCCACGACGAACCAGAGGATGTTCGGCTTGTCCGTCGCAGCCTTGGCGGAGTCGGGCTGCGCCGAAAATGACCCGCCCGCATCGCTGCGCGAAGCGCTGCGGGCGGGCGAATGCGGAATGACGAATGACGAAAGAAGGAGAACGAGAATGAAGAGTGGTTTCACGATGCAGCCGTGAACGATGGCGAGGGCGGGGTTCATTCGCATATCTAGAGGCGTCCCGGAGGGACGAGAGAGATTAGCCGGTGGTGAAGCGAGGCTCCGCGAGCGAGAACCACCGGATCGCAATGACCACCTCAGCGCACCCAGACATTGCGCTCCGGCAGGAGCGCGAGAAGTTGCCGCCATGCCCTCGACTCATCTCTCGCTGCATTACCATCTCGTGTTCAGCACGAAGAACCGCGAACCTTGGCTGGCTCCCACCGCACGGCAGCGTGTCCACGAATACATTGGCGGCACGATTCGGAACATGAACGGCATCGCCCATGCCGTGGGTGGCACTGGTGATCAGGAGGAGTATGTGGCGATGTTGCAGCGCGGCATGGTGGAATACGACGACCGGTATCTGTGGTGAGATGGGGCGCTGGGTATTCGGAGGCTTCTCGCGCTCCTGCCGGAACGCGGCGGTTGGGCGCGTGGGGGAATGGTGGTTCTCGGTCGCTGCGCTCCCTTCACCACCGGCTAACTTCTTGCGTCCCGCCGGGACGCGGGGATGCTCGCTACACTTTGACAGCAGCCCGCCTAGCAGCCTTGACCTTCCGGCGCTTTGGTTTCGCTGGTGATAGCGGCAGGCCAAACTTGAGCCGACTGCCGATCATGGGCGAGTGCTCGGCCTCGACTTCCCACAACCAGCGAATCCATTCCGTGGCGTTGCTGCCGACGGGAGCTGCGGTTTTTGAGGGCTTTTTCATGGCTTTAAACGGCGTTTCGATGGGATTGGTGATTGCAGCGCGGCTCGCAATGCAGTGAGCGCCGCTTCGTCGAAGAAAAAGTGATCCTGGATCTTCTTCCCGCCAAGCATTTTCTCGTAGAATGTCGCGGAGGAAACCGTGGCCTCGCCCCACACGAGCGGACAGCCGATCATGCCTGCCGCCACCGCAACGGCCCGGAGCATGGCACCGCCCATGCCCTTGTAGCCGCCCGCCGGGTCATTGGTCGCGGGATGAACGGAAAGAAAATCCAGTACAACGTGATTGCACCATGTCCGCCGACACCAGGCGATACCGAGGGCCGAAGGGGCTGGTTTCCAGGTGGGTCGTGCCACCAGCAGGAAGCCGAACTCGCCTTGTGGCTGCGCGGTAATCTTGGCGCGAAGCTCGCCAATGCTCCCGACTGCCTCGCCGCGCTTGAGGTAGTAGCGCCAGCGTTTGCCAGCGAGCCTGGCAAACTCGATGGCATCTGCCGCCAGATGCGGCATGGAATGTTTTCCAGGTGCCCGCCAACGTCTGGTCGCCACATCGTCGTGTGGTCCGCCGAATTCAATCCGCACGGGGTGCTCGCCGTGAGGCGTGAGGATGTTCGGAGATGCGATCATGCGCTGAATCGTAGCCAGCACTTTTACTTTGCCAAGGCTGGAACGAAAGCCCTGGCGGCATGCGCGATTCTCGCTCGCAGCTCAGCGGGCACTCTTCTTCCCCGCCGCCGGCTCCTTGAACTCCTGCACGGGAAACTTTTTTCTCAGCCGTTTGGTCAATGATTCGATCACCTGCGCGTGCTCGGGTTTGTCGGCGATGTTGAGGTTGTTCTGCGGGTCGTTAACTTGGTTGTAGAGTTCGCGGACGGGTTCCTGGCCGGGCTTGGTCCATTCGACGAAGCGCCATTTGTCGGTGCGCATGGCGGTGCCGAGCCAGCCTTCTTTGGGATACCAACTGAAGGCGGCGTCATTCACCGTGGCGGCGGGATCTTCGAGCACGGGCTTCAAGCTTCGGCCTTGGAAGCCTTCGTTAGCGGGCAGGCCGCACAAGTCGGTGAGTGTGGGCGCGAGATCGACGGATTGGGCGAGCGCGTTGGTCTTTTCACCGGCTTGTTTCATGCCGTTCTGGGAGACGATGAGGCAGTTGCGGGTGGCTCCTTCGTAGTTGTTGTGCTTCGCGCCCCACCAGGTGTGCTCGCCCATGTAGTAGCCGTGATCGCTCCAGAAGACGATGATGGTGTTCTTGGCGAGGCCGGTTTCATCCAGCGCGGCGAGCAGGCGGCCGACCTGGGCATCGACATAGCTGATGGCGGCGAAGTAACGCTTACGGCTTTGAACTCTCTGGCACGAGCTTCTCCCCACTAGCAGGCATCGTCTTCGTCAGCTCGCCGGCGAGGAGACCGTGCTTCACGAGGAATTGGTCGGCGGCGATGAGGGTGACGGTTTGCCAGGGACCGCTGTTGAAGAAGCTGTGGGATTGGCCGGGTGCGATCTGGAGGTCGATGGTCCTTGTGCCGAGGGACATCCATTTGGCGTGGACGATGTCCCAGCCTGGCTTCCACGCATCTTTGTCGCCGAAAAAGGTGATGGCGGGCGGGAGATCGGCTTTCAAATGACGCAACACGTCGATTTCAGGGTCATGCTCGTCGTCTCCTCCGTTGGCGAAAGCGGGATTGAACCACAGGTAGGCGACGACGCTGGTGTCGATGCCCTTCGGGTCGGCAGGGTCGTTGAGGCCGGGATTCATCGTGGCGAGGGCGCTGATGTGTCCACCCGCACTGCCGCCGCCGGTGATGATGCGCTGCGGGTCGATGCCAAGCTCACCCGCATGCTGTTTGAACCAGCGGATGGCGCTTTTCGCATCGGTGACGCAGACGCGTTTGCGTGCTTGGACTGCGGGAAGCTTCGCGATGTCGGCCTTGCTGAGCATTTGATACTCCGCCGTGGCGCAGACGAGTCCACGACTGGCAAAGTAAGCACATGCGATGCGAAATTGCACCAGCGAGCCGCCCTCCCAGCCGCCGCCATGGAAGAGAATCATGCCGGGCACCTTCGCTTTTGCGGGATCATGATTCGGCGGGAAGTAGATCTCCATCTGGCGCGGCTTTCCGGCGCTCTCTTTGTAGATGTAGGGTTTGCCAGCGGGAGCGTCGGCTCCGATGCCGCGACTCCTCTTCGCGGAGTCTTGAGCGGTGCATGGGAGGGCTAGGGCAGCCAGGAAGATTGCGCAGAGGACGTGAGGTGAGGTTGTCATGAGTTCGGGATGAGTGGTGAAGAATGGGCGATTCGGTTCAGAAGCTTCCGCCATCGACGATGAACTGCTGCGCGGTGCAGGCGGCACCATCATCGGCGGCGACGAAGAGAACCATCTGGGCGAATTCGTCGGACATGATGCGGTGCTTGAGGGCTTGATCGCGCATGGTTCCGGCTTCGCCTTCGGACGACCACCATTTGGTGAGTTGTCGCTCCGTGGGCACCCAGCCGGGGAGCACGGTATTCACCCGCACTGCCGATGCCATCTGCGCCTCCGGTGATGAAGACGGTGCGATCAACGAGCGAGGGATAGCGGGCGTAGTGGGCAGGCATGAAGGTGGGGGCGAGGAATCACTGCAACGTCTGCAAATAGCGCACGATTTCGGCGAGTTGCGCATCGCTGAAACCGGTGGCGATGGGCAGCATGACGGATTTTCCGGCCACGTAGCCTGCGCTTTTGATCTTGGCGATGGGGACGGCCTGCGTGGCGCCGCCCATGAGCATGAGGGTGATGTCTTTGTCGCTCTCGTTCTTTTTGAAGCCTTCATATTTGCCACCGTCCAGAGTCTCGATGCGGTAGAGGCGGAACACCTGCTCAATGGCGGCGTCGGGGGCGAGGATGGCGGTGAGGAGGCCGTCGGTGTCGCGCTTGGACGAACCATCGAGAGGCGGCGCGAGTGAGATGCCTTTCCCGCCAGCGCTGTGGCAGGCAAGGCAGGTGCTTTCGACGATGGGCCGGCCTTGATCGGGCTTCGCGTTCGGCAGGAGAGCTTTCACGGCGGCGATGCGCTTGGCGAGTGCCGCGACCTCATCCGCAGTGGGTTCAGGCGCTGTGGCGATGGTTTTGTCCCACTTGGATTCGTTCAGCACGGCGGCGGGTGATTTCGTTTCTGCGAGCGAGAGCAGGAAGTCTTGGAAAGCTCGCTCGTAGCTGCCGCCGAGTGCGAGATAGGTGCCGTTCCAGCCTTTGACCTCGGTCTTGGGCGCGGGGTTCGCGCTCCAGCGTTTCAACCACGCGATGTGCACTGGATTCACCGGCCCAGCGGCGCGGCGGAAGAAGCGCAGCACTTCATAGCGCACGGTCCATTCGCGTTCGTCGGCCAGCGGTTGGAGCAATTCGAACGCGGCGTCTTCGCCGACCTTCAGCGTGCTGAGTGAGCGCACGGCTTCGCGGCGAAGGTCGGGCGAGACATCGGTCAGGAACGTCGCCCACAGTGCTGCATCGAAGTGGCCCAGCTCTTCCAGCGACCAGAGCGCGTGAATGCGGGCATCGACACTGGTTTTCACGTCCGCCGCCAACTGCGTGAGCGCGGGGATGAGTTCTTTGCCTCCACGCTGGCCGATCTGATGCCATGCGGCACGCATTTCCCAGGTGCTGTGGGCTTTGAGATGCGCTGGCAGTTCGCCCGCGGGCACGCGTGTCATGTCTGACACCTTTGCGCTGCTCTGTGAGTTGTGGCGGATGCGCCAGACGCGACCGCGCTCTTTGTCGCGTGCGGGATGATCACGCGGGATCTCGTTGTGCGAGATGATGCGATTATACCAGTCGGTGATGTAGAGGCAGCCATCCGGGCCGAAGGTGATGGCGACAGGGCGAAACATCGGATCGGCGCAGGAGACGAGATCGCCGCGCTTTTCAAAGGTCCACACGCCGCGTGCATCCAGCGTGGCGGCAACGGCGTGGATCTTCCCGAGGATGGGATTCGCGATGTAGAGCAGCCCGTGCCATGGCGCGGGGAAGCTGCCGCTTTTGTCATCGCAGATGGCGAGTCCGCTGAAGCCGGTGCCGCCGAGATTGAGGTCCTGCGCTGTCGGTGGATGAATGGGCGAGGACGGATGCAGCTTCATCGCCACGAAGCCGGGATAGGTCGAGTCTTCCTCAAACGGCACGACGCTGTAGCCGAGGTCGTTTGCCTCATGGATGAACACACGCCCCGTGCGCCCATGCGCCCAGGCCCAGATGTTGTTCAGTCCGGCGCTCAGGATGCGCGTGTCGGTGCCGTCCGGCTTCATGGAGGCGACGAGTGTGCGATTGAAGACGAAGATCTTTCCTTCCGCATCCGTCATGCGTCCGCTGTTCAGCAGGCCCTGAGAAAACGTCACGCGTCCGCCTGGCATCCATGTGAGCTGATGCGGAACGGTGTGCGTGTCTTGCACGCCGAAGCCTTTGGCCAAAACGCGCCGCTCATCGGCGTGGCCGTCGCCATCGCGATCATCGAGATAAAAGATCTCCGGCCCCTGAGCGACAAACACGCCCTGTCCATGCGGCAGCACCGACACGGGCATGACCATTCCCTCAGCAAAAGTGCGTGCCGTCTGCGGCGTGCGAGCGGTAGGCGTATCAAAGACGACGATGCGATCCTTGCCCGGCTGCGTCCAGATGATGTTGTCCTTGTCACACGGATACGCCGTTGCCGTGGCCGACCACATGCGCCCGGCATCATCAAAGGCGACCATCGTGGGCTTGGGCAGCCCGGTTTCTTCGCTCGCCACCAGTTCCACCTCGAAGCCTTCGGGCACGGTGAACTTCTTCCGTTGCTCCGCCGCCTTCAGAGGCTGCACTTCGAGATTGTTGTAGCTGATGTCGCGCTGGGGCTTCTCCTCCGGTGCTGCAGGTTTGCTTGGCTGAGTGATGATGAGCGGCTTCGCCAGCGCCACCACATCCGCATCGGCTCCCGCCGCCAGCACGAGGTAATCGAGCCCCAGCATGTAGCTCTTCTTTGCCGCAGCGTTGGCACCTTTCACTGTGATGCTCAGACGATGCTCGCCAGCCTTCAGCGTGATCGCTTTGCCAAGCGGAACGGTGCCTGCGTGCATCACGCTGCTGTTAAAGAGGTCAATGGCCCCCGCGAGCGGCTGTCCATCCAGCGCGAACTCAAACACGCCATAATCCACCGCCTTCGTGAACCCCGCACCGAGCCGATACACGCCGTCCTTGGCCACTGGCAGCGCGAGTTCCAGCACATCTCCCGGCTTCGCCCCCGTCCACCACAGGTGAGCCATCCCACTCCAAGTGATGTGACGATACGAGCGCAAATCTTGCAGCCGCGCCTGCCCGGTGTACTTCAAAACCTTGAGCTGCTCACCTTCGAGCAGCACCACTGGCTCCTGAGCGTGAAGAAGAGTGGCCAGCAGCGTGGCAGCGTAAATCAGGCGTCGAGTCATAGAGTGGGATTAACGCTTCGTCGCAACGTGATTGGGCAATGCCAAAAGTGCTGGGGCCTAAAGAGGCCCCAGCAATGACGAACAAGAATGTCCAATTACTTCACATGCAGCACCCCGCGCATGATGATGCCGTGGCCGGGAAAGCTGCAGACGAAGGGATAATCTCCGGCGGCGGGGGCGGTGAACTCGAGGACTTCTTCTTTGCCGTGGTCGAGGAGCTTGGTGTGCCAGAGGATGCTGTCTCCGTCGGGGATGAACCCGTTTTCGAAGCCTTTGGCACCCATGACGATGGCGGCGTTCATGATGGCGTCGGCTTGGCCGGGCTTCACGATGAGTAGGTTGTGTGGCATGACGTCGGTGTTGGCGAAGAGGAGCTTGATCTTCTTGCCGGACTTCACGGTGAGTTCCTTCACGTCATACATGAGGCGCTCGGGCACGGTGCCGATGCGGATGGTGGTTAGCTCGGGCGTGTCGCTGAGGATGCCGGACTTCTGCGCTTTCGCTTCTTTCTCGGCGGCGATGACGCCACCTTTCATGCTGGCTTCGACGTTGAACCAGAGTTGCTGCACGACGTTGGCGGCGTTGCGGGCGTGGGGTTCGGGGGAGGTTTGCAGTTTGGCGAGCAACGCGGTGTCGCGGATGTTGTGCTGCTGGTGAATCCACAACGCTTCGAGCAAGTGGTGCGCGTCTTCTTTCTTGGTGGCGTCGAATTGCTTCATCCATTCCTTGGTGGCGGCGATGACTTCGGCGGTGGGGCGCTCGCTGAGTTCCACGCGGGTGCGGTGGCGCACGCCATCGGCGGGATGCTTCAAATTTTCGAGCAAGGCGGCGACGGGTGCGCCGTCGATGGCGACGGGTGCTTGTAGCGGACGGCCTTTGGCGGTCATGCGGTAGATGCGGCCGTGTTTGTGGTCGCGGTTCGGGTCACGCACGTTGTGCTGCATGTGACCGATGATGACGTTGTGCCAGTCGGCGATGTACATCGCGCCATCGGCACCGAAAACGGCGTCGCTGGGGCGGAAGTTTTTGTCGCCGCTCATGAGCAGGCCGCGGGATTTGTCCTCGGTGATGCTGCCGTCGGCTTGCGTGACTTTGACAGTGAGTTCCGCGCCCGCAGGCTCGCCCCACACGCTGCCTTTCTCGCCATCGCGGACTAGGTCGTAGTGCTTGATGCCGAGAAAGCCGATGACGTTGCAGATGAGGAAGTCGCCCTGCATGTCTTCGGGGAAGTGGGTGCTGCTGACGATCTCGCTGGCGGTGACGGGGCGGACTTCCTTCTTCAGCAGCTCGTGCATTTTGAAGCCGTTGCCATCAGGGCGGACTTGGTAAGCACGGCCGCCGGTGCCGTCGGTGGCGTAATGATAGCCCCAGCCGTCGAAGCTGATGCCGTGCGGATTCGGCGAGTTGTCCGCGTGCTTCGCGATGGTGAAGCGACGCGGGTCAAAGCGATACATCGCGCTCGCGCCGGTCTGCAACGACGGCCCCCACGGATGCTCGTGATTATGCACCATGAAGACACCGCTCTGCCAATAGATGCCGCCGTCCGGCCCCATGATGAGGTTGTTCGCACCGTGATGCGTGTCGGCGCTGTCGGTGCCCTGGAGCATGATCACGCGCACGTCGGCCACGTCATCACCGTCGGTGTCTTTGAGGAAAATAATCTCAGGATTGCAGGTGACGATGACGCCGCCATTCCAGAACTCAAAGCCGAGCGGGTTCTGCACTTTGGCGAATTCCGTGATGCGGTCGCATTGGCCGTCGGAGTTGTCGTCGTGGCAGATGACGAGGGCGTCAGACATCTTCTTCAGCGGCTCCCACATCGGGTAAGTCGGCCACACAGCGGCCCAGAGTCGGCCTTTGCTATCCACTTGGAGCTGCACGGGATTGATGAGCTGTGGGAACTTCGCTTCATCGGCAAAAAGGCCGACTTCGAAGCGTGGATCAAAGGCCATGTGCTGGATCGCCTCCTGACCGCTGATGTAGCTCGTGCGGCCTTCCTTCACCGCACTCGATGACTTCGATTTGCCGCCGACGTTCGAGATGACGGGCACGGGCATCGGCACGTTGCTATCATCGACTTTTAGGTCGCCGCCCTTCGAGCGTGCCCAGACCTTCGCATCACGGTTTGCCGTCATCACATCGAACATGCTCAGCTCATGCTGGAGCACGGCGGCGTTGGTTTGACCATCGGTGAAAGCGAGCGTCGAACGGCCACCCCACACGTCATTGCCATCGCGGGCACGGTAGCGGGCGTTCCAGTGCATATCCTTGTCGAGCACGGCCTCACGCAGCTCCTCCAGCGAGGCGGACGCGGTCACTTCTTTGCCGAGCAAGGCCTTCGCGATGACTTCCGCGAGCTGGCGATCACCTTCAGCGCTGAGATGCACGCCATTGAGCGTCAGTGGCTCCTTTGCAGCTTTGAAAAGAGCGAGCGAGGGATGGAAAAGATCGACAAAGCCCACACCGGCTTCCTTCGCCGCTGCCTCGGTGGCCAGCGTGTAGGCTTCGAGCTGCGGATTGTGCTCCGCACCGTTCGGCACGTTCGGATTCCGCGTGTCTTCATGCGCGATGGGGCTGAAGAGCACGATGCGCGGGAAGCTTTTGCCATTCGGCTGCGTGCCACGGATGTACTTCACGAAATCAACGAGCTGCTTTTTGAAATCGTCCGGCTTGTTATCGAAGGACTCGTTGTAGCCGAAGAACGCGAATACCGTGTCCGCCTTCACATGCCTCAAATAATCCGTCATGTGCATATGCCCACCACTGCGCGGATACGAGCCGGGGCGGTCGCCGCTGGCGCTCATGTTGCGAAAACTCACGTTCAGCTCTGGCAGGGCACTTTGCAGCAGCGTCTCCATCCAGCCATCGTGCTGCATGCGATCCGGCAGTCCGTTACCGAGGATGGCGACGGTTTCGCCTTTTTGGAAAGCAAAGGGCAGCGTGTCTTTGTAGTCCGCAGGAACTTCAACGAGCGCAGGCTCCTTCGCCGCTGCTGGCGCGGAACGACCGCCGCCGCTGCCCTTCTCTGCCGGTTTGCCGGGCTTACCTTCAAAGGAGAGGTAGGCGATCTTACCGCCGCCTTTAACATCAATCGTGAGCGAATCGCCAGCGGCCACATTCTTCAGCTCGAACACCGCTTTGCGCCCTTCATCGAGCAATTGCAGCGTGAAATCGCCAAGACGATCCGGGAAGCCCCGACGGCTCCACAGGCTGATTGCATCCACTTGCTGTGCGGAACCGAGATCGACTTCCCACCAAGGATTCGGCTGGTTCTCCTGCGTGTGCGTCATGCCATTCCCATAGTTCGGGTTTTTGTCGCCATCCATCGCACGGTTTGCATCGCCGCCGTGTCCGGTGGTCGATTGCTTGGCCTTGCCGCCCTTTGCGATGTTTTTGCCACCGCTCAGGATCTCGATCTCGGCGATCTGCAGGCACTTCTTCTCGCCGGGGATTTCAATGCGGACAAAACGAGCCGGTTTGCCGGTCGCGACGGTTGGCTTGGCAGAGACTTCGATTTTAGCAGCCTGCTTCTCGGCCTTTTTCTCCGTCCTTTCTTCCTTTTTCGACTTCGCGGGTCCCTGCGTGTTGTTGTTCGCCGGGATCGGGCTTTCAAAGCCTGCATACATCTCTGGCTTGATCCCACGTGCATAAGCGCCGCCGCCAAAAGTGTTCGGCTTCGCCGCACCGACAAATGCGACGTTGAGATCCGCTTTGATCGCGTCTTCCAGACCCACGGCCCAGAAGCAACTGTTCACCATCATGCGTCGATAGCCTTCGTTTGTGATGTCCTCTGATGTTCCGTAAAGGGAGGTGAAAACGCGGCCTACTTTGCCCGAAGCGCTTTTATAAGAGCGTGTCCACTCGCTGGGCTGTGGCGGCTGTGTCTTGGACGCAGGTGAATCCTGCGTCATGCCATCCAGCGGCTGCGCCATCGTCAAAATCTCACCATCGGTCGGTTTGCCAACGTAACCACCTGCCTGCACCCAAATGTCCTTCACACCGCGAAGGATCGGATGCGCTGCCTTGTCAGGCACGATGGCGATACGCGTGCTCTGTGAGTGGTTTTTGCCGTAATGGCCAACCCACGTCTGGCCGAGCACCTGATGGCCGAAGCCGGACTCGTAACCCGCGACTTTGGAATTGTAGTCATACTTGGCATAAGGCTCTGGCGTGCCTTTGAATGCATGTGTGGCCGTGCGCAGACCGATCACGGGTCCACCGCGATTGAGATAAGCATCGAGGTGCTTCATCTGCTCAGGCGGCAGGCCCTGAAAGCGCAGAAAGATGACGGCAAGATCCGCGGAGTCGAGCGCCTCCATGCCAGGAATGTTCTGCGGCTCACCAGCAGCGATGTTGCCCTCCGGGTCGATGTCAAAAAGCACCGTGCATTTAAAACCATGATGCTTCGACAAAATACGTGCGATAGCAGGCAGCGTTTCTTCGGAGCGATACTCATGATCCCCGGCCAAAAAGACGATGTGTTTGCCTTTGCCGGGCCCTTCGGTGCCTTCAAAGACAAGCGGTGCAGCGCTGGCGAGCGAAACGAGGGTGAAAAGTATGAGTAGGATGTGTTTCATGAGGGTTGGGTATTGGAAATGGATGAGGAGCAATTTAGGCGAGGACGGCTTTCACGATCTTAGCGGGATCGACGCCAGTCAGCTTAAAGTCGAGACCTTGCGCTCGGAAAGTGAAGCGCTCGTGATCGATGCCAAGCAGGTGCATGATGGTGGCGTGGAAGTCGCGCACGTGAACGGGGTCTTTGACGATGTTGTAACTGAAATCGTCCGTTTCACCGTAAATGGTGCCACCTTTGACGCCGCCACCAGCCATCCACATGGTGAAGCACCGCGGATGGTGATCGCGGCCGTAGTTCTCTTTTGAGAGTCCGCCTTGAGAGTAGATCGTGCGGCCAAACTCGCCGCCCCAGATGATGAGCGTGTCTTCAAAGAGGCCACGCTGCTTGAGATCCTCGATCAAGCCGTGAGTGGCTTGATCGATGTCGAGACATTGCGTCGGTAACTTGCCACCGACATTGCCGTGCTGATCCCAGCCGTTGAGATAAATCTGCACGAAGCGCACACCGCGCTCCGTGAGTCGGCGGGCCATGAGCGCGCTGTTGGCAAAACTGCCGGGCTTGCGTGCGGTCTCGCCATAGAGCTTGAAGGTGTGGTCGGGTTCCTTGCTGATATCGGTCAAATCGGGCACGCTGGCCTGCATGCGGAAGGCCATCTCGTATTGTTGGATGCGCACGTTGGTGTCTGGATCGCCCAGACTTTGATACGCCATCTGATTGAGTTGATTTATGCCATCGAGCTGCTTGCGGCGCATCTGCGGCGTGACACCGTCGGGATTGTTGATGTAGAGAATGGGATCACCCGCGCTGCGGAAGCTCACACCGGCATGTTCTCCTGGAAGAAAGCCGCTGGACCACAACTTGCCGGAGATGGCCTGAATGGCACCGCCTTGCGAGGGCTCAGCAATGAGCACAACGAAAGCCGGGAGATTCTGATTCACGGATCCGAGGCCATAGCTGAGCCATGAGCCGATGCAGGCACGTCCGGCGACCTGCGAGCCAGTCTGCATGGCGGTGATGGCGGGTTCGTGATTGATCGCCTCCGTGTTCATTGAGCGGATGAATGCCATGTCATCGACGGACTTCGCGGTGTAAGGCAGCAACTCCTGATTCATCCACAAGCCGCACTTGCCCGCCTGACTGAATTTCCATTTAGATGGGGCGACAGGGAAGCGCGCCTGTCCGCTGGTCATGCCGGTAAGTCGCTGACCATTGCGGATGCTGTCTGGCAGATCCTTGTCATACATCTCGACCATCTTCGGCTTATGATCGTAGAGATCGATCTGCGAAGGGCCGCCAACCATGTGCAGGTAGATGATGTTCTTCGCCTTCGTCGGCCAATGCGGCAGCGCAGGCTTGCCCGAACTCGCGAAACTCTCGCCCATGAGAGAACTGAGTGCTGCGGCGCCGACGACGCTGCCACCACGTCCAAAGAGCTGGCGGCGCGTGAGTTCCAGACGTGTCTCGTGCGGCAGATGATCAAAGAGATGGGAGTTGCAGGTCATGGCGTGTTATTTGTTCAGCGCTTCGTCCAGGTTGAGCAGTTGGCTGGCGATCATGCCGTAGGCGGCGAGTTTTGGCGCAGGCAGGCTGGCATCGGCCTTGGTCTCGCCGATGTTGAGGAAAGCGGTGGCACGCTCGGGATGCGCGGTGAATTCGGTCTCGAGTTCTGCGAGCGTCGCATTCACGACTTTCGTTTCGGCATCGTTCAGAGGGCGCAAGAGCACACGCGAGGCGAGTTCAGTGATGATGGCGGGCGCGTCCTTCTTTTGCTTCATCACGGCTTCAGCCAGACGACGTGCCGCTTCGACAAATTGTGGGTCATTCAGCGTCACGAGAGCCTGAAGCGGTGTGTTGGTGCGCTCACGGCGCACGGTGCAGACTTCGCGAGTGGGGGCATTGAAGACCTCCATGTTTGGCGATGGAGCCTGACGCTTCCAGAAGTTGTAAATCGTGCGGCGATAGAGGTTCTCGCCTTTGTCCTGCGTGTAGCGTGAGCCGTGAAGGCCGACGACTTCCCAGATGTTGCTCGGTTGATACGGCTTGGTGCCGGGGCCGCCCATTTTGGGCAACAGCGTGCCTCCCACTGCCAGCGCATAATCGCGGATCATCTCCGCATCCATACGGAAGCGTGGTCCGCGTGAGAGCATTCGGTTTTGTGGATCACGCGCCAGTTTTTCGGGCGTGATCTTGCTGGCCTGACGATACGTCGAGGAGGTGACCATTAGCGTGAAGAGTTTCTTCACATCCCAGCCGGACTCACGAAACTCCACCGCCAGCCAATCGAGCAGTTCGGGATTCGACGGAAGCTCGCCTTGCGAACCAAAGTCCTCCGCCGTGCGCACGAGCCCTGTGCCGAAAAGCTCCTGCCAGAAGCGATTCACCGTCACACGCGCGGAGAGAGGGTTCTGCGGCGATACAAGCCACTGCGCGAGGCCGAGGCGATTCTTGGGTGCATCCTTCGGCATCTCGTGCAGCGCACTGAAACCAGCGGGGGTGACTTTTTCGCCCACTTTGTCATAAGCGCCGCGCATGAGGATGTTGGCCATCGCCTCGCCCTGTTTTTCTTCCTGAACGTGTGTCAGCGTTGATCTCGCACGGATCGCCGCGTCTTCCGCAGTCAGTGAATCGATCTGCATTGCAAGTTCCATGGATGGCTCATCCACGCTGCGGAAGTAGAAGTCGGTCAGTTCGGTCTTCTGCTTTGGATTTCGTTTATCGAGTGCGATGGCGACCGTTTTGCGCAAGCGAGCCTCATCATTCAACGAGAGCGCGTCGGTCTTGCTGAGTGTGCGAGCATACATCTTTAGATCGGTCGCGCCTTCGAGTTGCTCTTTGGCCGTCATCTTACCTTTGCGGTCGGATTCCACCTCTTTGCCATCGAGGTAGAGCACGATGCCATTTTTCCCGTCAAAGCTGGCCATGAGGTGCTGCTCTTTGCCGGGCGTGATGACATCGCGCTTCGAGATGGCGATCAGCTTGCCTGCTTGCAGTCCAAACTTTTTGCCTTGCACGAACAATTGGCCAGCGATGACTCCGTCTTTGCTCGTCTTCACGCGTGCGGCCACCGAGAAAGGCTTCGCGGCATCGACATTGTCCACCAGCGCTTCTGCGCTGATGCCGAACTTCTCCGGAGTGACGATGCCAGCCCACGCTTCAGCATCCTTAGCGGCATCACGGCGGCGTTGGGTCACTGCGGCATTGGCAGCGGCGATGAGCTTTGGCAATTCAGCGAAGCGCTTTTCGTCCTTTGACTCCGGCAGGTAGATAATCGGCTTCGTGTCCTTCACATTACCATCCATGGCACCCTGCGTGGTGTTTCTGAAGTATGCGGCCATCGAATAGAAGTCCTTTTGCGTGATCGGGTCGAACTTGTGGTCGTGACAGGCGGCGCAGTTTGCCGTGAGGCCCAGCCAGACCCAGGAAGTCGTCGTCACGCGGTCATTGGCATACATCGCCAGATTTTCGTCAGCGATGGTGCCACCCTCGGCGGTAGTGATGTTGCAGCGGTGAAAGCCCGTGGCGATCAATTGCTCTCGCGTCGGGTTCGGCAGCAGATCACCCGCGATCTGCTCCACCGTGAAGGCATCAAAGCGCATGTTCTTATTGAAGGCGCTGATCACCCAATCGCGATACGGCCACATCTCGCGGTATGCATCATGATGAATGCCATGCGTATCGCCATAGCGTGCCGCATCCAGCCAGTAGCGTCCACGGTGCTCCCCCCACTGCTGTGAGTCCATCAGCCGCTTCACCAGCTTTTCAAAAGCATCCGGCGACTTGTCATTCACAAAGCCCTCCACCTCTTCGGGCTTCGGTGGCAGCCCAGTCATATCCAGCGACAAGCGCCGTGCCAAAGTCCGACGGTCAGCCTCTGCCGCTGGCTGTAGGCCCACCTCTTCCAATCCGGCGAGAACAAACGCATCAATCGGATTCCGCACCCAGCCCGCCGTCTTGACCGCTGGCAAAGTCGCGCGCTGTGGCGGCTCAAACGCCCAATGTTTCTCATACACCGCACCCTCAGCCACCCAGCGCTTCAAGATCACCTTCTGCGCCTCACTGATCTTCTTGTGCGACTTTGTCGGCGGCATGATCTCGTCTTCATCATCGCTCAAAATGCGTGCCACGAGCGCGCTCTCCTCAACCTTGCCCGGCACGATGGCCGTATCGCCCGATTTGGCTGGTTGGATTGCCACTTCACGCAAATCGAGCCGCAATTCTGCTTTGCGATTGCCTTTGTCAGGCCCATGGCACGCAAAACAGTTATCCGACAGGATCGGGCGGATGTCGCGATTGTAGCGCAGCGAGTCAGCCGCAGATGCCGCACGCAGCGACATCAAAAAGCAGACGATGTAAATGAACTTCATGATTGAGAGATGTGAGCCTCAGGTTTGAGGGGCAAATAGAACGCACATCGGACGCTCAATCATGCTGCGGCATACCCGCAGCGATGTTGCCATCCGGGTCGATGTCACAGAGCGCCGTGCACTTGCAGCCCTGATGATTTGCCAAAATGGGCGCAAGCTGAGGCAGCGACTCCTCCGAGCGATGCTCATGGTCTTCCGCCATGAGCACGATTTTCTCGCCCATGCCTGGGCTTTCGGCGCCTTCAAACATCAGCGGCGTGGCAGTCGCAAACGAGACAAACGTGAACAGGAAGATGAGGATGTGTTT
Source organism: Prosthecobacter sp. (assembly GCF_046154365.1). Classification (GTDB taxonomy): domain Bacteria; phylum Verrucomicrobiota; class Verrucomicrobiia; order Verrucomicrobiales; family Verrucomicrobiaceae; genus Prosthecobacter. The sequence goes on along the minus strand of NZ_JBJXFV010000099.1, from coordinate 1,731 downwards.
CATGTGATTGGAAGGCTGCTAAGTCGCCAGTTTGTCGCCACATTTTGCGACAATAGAGACGATTCGGACTCTCCATCCCGCACGAGCCTCTGTAATCGGACAAAGAAAGTGTCCGCCCGACGAAGTTTTTGTCAGGCAACGATCTCTTTCAGCACGCCGGTGCTGTCGCCGTGGCGCTCGGCATTGACGCCGATGCCATGGAGCATGGTGAGCCAGGCGTTGCAGAGCGGGGTGTCCTTGGGTGCGACGATGCTGTGGCCGAGTTTGATGCCTGCGCCGCGTCCGGTGAGAATCGTCGGGCAGTTCGAGAGTTCGTGACCGGTTCGAATGTTGCTGCCATAGGCGAGGGCGAGGTTGTCGAAAAGGCACGAGCCATCGGCTTCCTTCGTCGCTTTGAGTTTGTCGAGGAATCCGGCGAGCAGCTCGCTCTGCGAGATGTCGCGGCGCTGGGAGGCGTCGAGCTTCTCGCCGAGCGTGGTGTGGTAGTGGCTCATGTCGTGCGGATGCACCTTGATGTCCATGGCGGTGAGCAGCGTGGCCACGGGCTGACGGAAGGTCATCACGCGCGTGCTGTCCGTCTGCATGGCGGCGATCATGATGTCGTAGATGAGTTCGATTTCGCTGCGACCGTTGCCTTGCGCGGTGGCGGCAGGTTCTTTGATTGGGGCGATCGGACGCGGCACGTCCATCCACTGCTCCTCCTTGGAGAGGCGCGTTTCGATGTCGCGGATGCCCTGGAAGTATTCTTCGAGCTTGGCGTTGTCGTTTTTCGCGAGACCGCGCTGGAGCGACTTCGCGTTATCGATCACGGCATCGAGCACGCTGCGCTTCTGCGCGAGCATCGCCTTTTGCTGTGAGAGCGGCGTGCTGTCTTTGGCAAAGAGACGATGAAACGCCGCCACGGGGCCATTTTGGCCGCCGACGGGCTTTCCGCTCACATCCCAGGCCATCGAGAGTCCAGGGCCGTGGCCACTCATGTCGCCGTTTTCGCTGCTGTTGAACTGAAGGGAGGCAAAACGTGTCTGCAGGCCGATTTGCGCCGCAGCGACCTGATCCGCGCTGATGCTGTTGTGAAAGCTCTGGCCGGGCTGCGCATAGCGGTTCGCACCGGTGAGCCACATGGTGCTGCCCCAGTGGCCTTCGTTGCTGTATTTGTTCCAAAGTCCCTGCACGACACTGAAGTCCTTTTTGTGCCGCTCCAGCGGCTTGAGGCCGGTGGTCAGCGCATAGTCCGGGCCGGGCGTCTTGATATCGGGATACCAAGTCGTGTCGGTGATGCCCCAACCGAAGCCGAGAAAGATCAGTCGCTTCGGTGGAGCCATTACAGCCGCCGCAGAGGCAAAGCGGCGAAAGCCGAGCGATTCGAGCATCGGCAGCGCGATGAGCGAGGTGCTGGATTGAAGGAAGTGGCGACGGGTTTTCATGAGGCGAGGAGAGTTGAACGTAGTTCGAGGGGCTATTTCCTGTGAAATTCTTTGCTGGAGGCCAGGGCGACGAAGAACTCCTTCATCGCGAAGCTTTTCGCCTTCGCACGCTTTACGATGTCCTCCGCGAGCGCGGCATCGGTGAAGCCATAGGGTCTTCCGAGGGTATACTCGATGAGAGCTTCGGTGAAGCCGCGGGCGAAGTCTTCGCTCTTGTCGGCGATGAGGTCGCGGAGCTGGAAGTAGTCTTGGAAGGCGGGGCCGTTGTAGAACTGGCCGCTGGGGTCGATGGACCAGGTTTTCTTGC
>NZ_JBJXFV010000091.1:0-31901 GCF_046154365.1 Prosthecobacter sp. | reverse complement strand
GAGCGATGCGCTGATCTCTTTGCGTGCGCTTTACCTGACGCCCTCACGCTGGAACCACTTCTGGCAACAGCACTCCCAGCCGTCTGCTTCTTCGCTTTAATCTACATCATTCCGGCGACGCACCCTCCGCAATCTGCGCGTAGCTCATCTCCTCATAGGTAAAAAGCAGCATGGCCTCACGCAGATCCGGCGGCAGCGCCGCGATGGCTGCTTCAGTCGCGTGCAGGCGTTCGCCATTGTCCATATCCGCGTCGGGGGCGGCATGCTGGTCGGGTGTTTCGCTCCCGGCACCTTCCTCGGCCTCAAGAGCTGCGGTGGGATGATGGCGACGCCAGCGATGGTGATTCCGGCCGAGATTGGCAGCAATGCGGAACAGATAGGTGGGAAAGGCCGCAGTGGGCGAGTAGGAACCGCAGTGCTGGTAAAGGCGCACGAAGGTCTCCTGCGCCAGATCCACGGCGGCGTCGGGATCACCGGTCATGTGTTTCAGGAAGGCGGCAACCTTGTCCCGCCAGCGCTGCATGATCTCGTTCAAAGCCAGATCGTCCCCGGCAGCGAGGCGCTGCATGGCGAGGATGTCGGCGTCGGGAGGTGTGGAATCAGACATCGAAATTGCTCACGCGGAGCCAAGAGGTCAGACTTGGTTGGTCAAACGACTTTAGCCAGCAGAATACATGCCAAGGACATGCGGCAGCAGCGTGTCGAGAAACTGCTTCGCCTGATCGGCATTCAAGCAGGCGGCAGTCTGCCGCACATGCGCCAGCATGGCCTGCTGGCATTCGACGTGGAGTTCGGCACGGGCTTTAAGCGCTGCCGTGGCATCCTTGTGGGAATCGCGAATCACCGCCAGCAACGCGGTTTCCGCTTCATGAGCACGCATGCAAAGACCCTGGCATTTGGGCCGATAGGCCAGATGCAGCGCCTTCACCTTCTCAAACTGCGCCGCGTCGAGCCGGAGTCGTTGCCGCAGCCACTCCAGCTCGGGCAGCAGGCTTTCACGCTCCTGGGGCATGACACTCGTCATGCGTTTGTCATGCAGCCAGTAGCGCGAGCAGAAGAACATGCACACCCCAAGCGCGAGGGCGATGAGCAGGATGAGCTGGCCGCGTTTCATGGCATGTTCTCCATGCTGCTTTGCAGCAGCGGGTGAATGGATTCGACATAGGCCATTTCAGCGGCGGCGGCATGTTCCGCCCGCCCCGAACCTCCCAGCCATGCCCCCAGAGCAATGAATGCGGCGATCGTCAGTCCGGCTGGCAGCGGACGCGCCAGCATGGCAAACAGCGATTGAGTGAGCCTGCTGAGGCAGTTGCGGAAAGTGAGGGATGCCTCCGCCTCGATGCGCGCCCAGACCTCACGCCCGAAAGAAGCCGGGAGTTTGATCTGCGCAGGCGCTTTGCGGAGCACACGGTGGAGTTCATCGTCATTCATGACCGGGGTGTTGGAAGACGATTTCATCGTGAGACTGGATGGGTTGGGGTTCTAACTGACAAACACCGCAGTTCTCATAAACCCTGACAAAACATGCCTCCGTCGCAGCGCTGTATGGGCAGCGCGCAAGGGAGGCACATTCATTGGCAATTGCCGCAGGGGTCACGGCCGCGGAGCGCGTTACTTCGGCAGCTTGCCGAGATACTTGGCAGGATTGGCCTCGAACTTCTTGATGCAGGGCTTGCAGCAAAGTTTGATCTCCTGACCGTTGTAAACTTGGGTGATGGGCTTGCCCATGCTGCCGAGTTCGTTGTCGGTAACGAGGCAGGTTTTGATCGGGTAGGCGGCGGGGGCGGCTGAGGCAAGGCTAGCACCGAGGAGGAGGCTGGAGAGGAGGGCGAGGGTCAGTTTCATAGGGGTGTTGGTTTGAGTTGAGTGACCGTTGATTTCATCCGGTCATGAGGTGCAACTCCGCCACCGCGCCAACCCCTCGAACTATTTTCAAACTTCAGCAGGCCATGCGAGCGAGCGCTTCCTTCAAAGCCTGCCGGGCGCGATAAATGCGCACTTCAACGGCTTTGGCCGAACAACCGAGCGTGGCGGCGATGTCGGCGTGGCTCATGTCTTCGACGGTGAACAGCAGCAGCGCCTCGCGCAGATCGGCAGGCAGCGCGGCGATGGCCTGGTTCACCAGCGTGGTCTTTTCATGCAGGACCGCCGCAGCATCGGGGGAAAGCTGCGGATCAATCGGTTCATGCACGAGCTCGCCCTGCTCATCCTCCATTGGCACGGTGGGGTGGCGGCCTTTCCAGCGGGCGTGACTGCGGGCGAGATTCGCCGCGATGTGAAACAGGTAGGTCGAGAAGGCAGCCACGGGCTTGTAGCTGTGGCGGCTGGTGTAGAGGCGCACAAAGGTCTCCTGCGTGAGATCCATGGCCGTGGCATGATCTCCCACCATGCGAAGGAGAAACGCGGCGACGCGCTCGCGCCAGCGGGCCATGAGTTCGTTCAAGGCCAGATCCTCGCCACCAGCGAGTCGCTGCATGAGCACTACATCAGCATCGTGGGTGAGGTCCATGCGGCGGTGGGGATCAGTGGCCGCTGTGCTTGGTGGCAGGCTCCATCTTCATGTCGATGACCTGCGGCAGCATGGCATCGAGATAACTGCGCGCCTGCTCGGGTGATAGGCAGGCCGCTGTCTGGTAAAGATGCGTGAGCAGGGCTGTCTGGCATTCGACATGCAGTGTCGCCTGCTCTTGCAGAGCTGCCGTGAGTTCCGGCGAGACCTGTGTGCCGCCGCCGACGAGCTTTTTGATTTTGTCCTGGGATGCCATCACCTTCATGCACAGGTCTTCACAGGTCGGGCGGTAGGCCAGATGCAGTTCGGAGACTTTGGCAAATTGCGCGTCGTTCAGTTTGAACTCATGACGCAGCCATTCGAGTTCAGGCAAACGCGAACTGCCATCATGCGGGGCCGTGTCTGCCATCACGACATCACAGCATGATCGCTGCGTGATGACAAAGCCTGCGATGGCCGCCAGCAATGCCGCGAGGATGATCCAGAGGCCACGCTTCATGGTTGAGTCGAGAGACGGGCCGCGACTAAGGGGTTGATGGAGGCCACATAAGCCGTGCGGAGAGCGGCGCGGCCGTTGTCAGGCGTGATCATTCGTCCGAGTCCTGATCCCAAGAGCAACATCGCAGTGACCACCGCCATCGCAGGCGCAGGCTGCGCGACCCAGCGGAACAGCGACTCGCTCCATTGCCGCCATTGGGCTATCCACGATTGCTGTTCAGCGACGGCGATGCGCGCCCAAGTCTCGCGCTGAAACGAGGCGGGAAACTCCGGCTTCGGGTGCGTCTGCCGGATCAGATCATGGAGTTCGTCGTCATTCATGGCAGGGGAAGCTTGGCGGATGACGGGTGAAACACAACCCGCCAGATCATCCGATACTGGCGGGTTGCGGACTCGTGGAGCCATTACTTGCAGCAGCCCTTGGCTTTCACCGGAGCAGCATCCTTGGCCGCTGGCGCATCCGCGTGGCAGCTCATGCCGGTGGTGGCAGGCACGTCTTTGTCAGCGGTGGGCGCAGGTGCCTTCAGCATCTTGGTGCAGCAGCTCATTCCAGCAGGTTTATCAGCCGCTGGCGTGGTGGTGTCGAGGGCGATGCTGGTGCCGATGCCTGCAAGGATGACAGCGGCGAGGAGAGTGAGTTTCGTTTTCATGGTGGGGTCGTTTTGGTTTTTGGTTATGCGCCATGTGAGGCGTTCATCCAGTGCAACTCCACGCCGTCACCAACCCCTCCGACTATTTCAAAATCATGTGCCGTGGCGGCTTCACCCTGCGTCATGGGTGGGTTACTTCGGCAACTTGCCGAGATATTTGGCCTGATTGGCTTCGAATTTCTTGATGCAGGGCTTGCAGCAGAATTTGATCTCTTGGCTGTCATAGATCTTGGTGATGGGCTTGCCCATGCTGCCGAGTTCATTGCCGCTGACGAGGCAGTTCTTGAGCGGGTAAGGCTTCACATCCGCGGCACTAAGGCTGAGGACAAGCAAGGCGGTGGTGAGGAGGATGCCGAGTTTCGTTTTCATGGTGTGGTTTGGGTTTTGTTTTCAATGATGGTGGCACCATCAGAAGCGGAACAGCAGCCCGGCACCGAGACCGAACTGCGAGTGATACTGGGCGATGATCGAGGTGCGGCGCGTGAGTGTGTAGTCGGCACCCGTGGTCCATTCCCAGCGCGTGTTCGTATCATACTCCACGCGGCCCCAGACGCCGAGGCGCGGCGTGAGCTGGAAGCGCTTGGCGAGGGTGAACCTGGCATCGCCCTCGCTGTCGAGACTGACATTGGCCCAGACCATGAGCGGCAGGCGGTAGTTGATGCCTGCGACAGCGCGGTTCTGCGCATCGGGGTCGTTGGTGAAGCGTCCGCCGACAAAGGCTTGGAAGTTCATGTTAAAGTAGCGCTGGTAGAGCGCATCCACTTCGTATTCAGGATTGTCCACGCCCTGCCAGCCGACTTCCCAGCCGAGCAGGAGATCGTTCTTCGGATTCATGAGCGTGAGCAGCCCTTCGCTCATGTGGGATTGAATGGAGGCCGCGCCCCAGACGTAGGCCATGTCGTGGCTGTGCTCGCCGAGACCGGCGGCGTGATGGAGACTGTGATCTGTAGGCGCAGCCGCCAGACTGCGGTCACCGGGCACCCGCGTTCTGGCGAACGCGCCTACCTCATGCTCATAGCGAAACACGCGGGCCATGCCGGACATCATGTGATACAGGATGTGGCAGTGGAACATCCAGTCCCTGGCCTCGTTCGCCTCGAACTCGACCGTGCGTTTGCTCATCGGCGGTACATCGACTGTGTGCTTCAACGGTGAGCGTGCGCCTTGGCCCATCAGCAGTCGGAAGAAGTGGCCGTGCAGATGAATCGGGTGATGCATCATCGTGTCATTCACCAGTTCTAGTTCGATGATCTCACCGCGCTTGATCATCACATAAGGCTCCTGCGCGATGGTTTTGCCGTCGAAGCTCCAGATGTAGCGGTTCATGTCGCCGGTAAGGTGCATGGTGATCTTCCGGCGCGGCAGCTTTGCGGGCAAAGTCGTGTCCTTGACCGACTTTAGCACGCGGTAGGGCGATCCAGGCCGTGGCAGCTTCAACGAGGCGCGTACATCGTCTTCCTGCTCCTCCAGCGCGAGGTTCAACATCTCATCCATCTGGTATAGATTCGGCCTCGGCGGATCGGTGGCCGGTTTGAGGCTGCCAGAGCCGAAAAAGGCCGAAACATGCCCGCTGCCGTCCTGTGTGGTGGCACGCAGCTCATACTCACCGCTGGCTGGAATGGTGATGATCACGTCATAGGTCTCCGCGATCGCCATCAGGAAGCGATCCACCTTCACTGGCTGCACCGCAGGTCCGTCCGCTGCCACGATGGTCATCGGTCCGGCAGACGAGTGCAGATAAAAATACGTCGCCGCTGAGGCGTTCACGATCCGCAGCCGCACACGCTCGCCCGGCTTGCCGTCGATCCGTGTCTGGCGCTGTCCATTGACCAAAAAGGCATGATAGCCCACGTCGGACACGTCCATTGGCATCATGCGGTCCCACTCGCGCTGGAAGTAATCCTTCAAGTTGCCACGCTGCCATGCGCCGAGGATGGACTGCGAGTTCCTCCGCATCAGCCCGAAGTAGTCGCTGCCACGCATCAGCATGCGCATGACCTCCATGGGGTCCGTGTTCGTCCAGTCAGACAGCACCAGCACCTGCTCGCGATCCGCCTTCACAGGCTCACCGCCACGCGGCAGCACCACAATGCTGCCAAACACGCCGTTCTGCTCCTGCAAGTGCGTATGCGAGTGATACCAGTAGGTGCCGCTGTGCCGCAAATCGAAGCCAAACGTGTGCGTCGTGCCCGGCTGAATGGGCGGCGTGGTCACATGCGGCACGCCGTCTTGCTCGTTCGGCAGCAGCAGACCGTGCCAATGTGTCGAGGTCGTCTCGCGCTTGAGTTGATTGTGAACCCGGATGCGGGCGAAGTCGCCCTCACGGAAACGCAACGTCGGCCCGGGAATGCCGCCATTGATCGTGAAGCCACGCACCGCCTTGCCCGCCGGGCTCACGGTTTGCTCGGAGATGGTGAGATCATACTCCACCACGCGCTGACCAGCGGCGGGTTGCGGAATTTTGCAGTTGTCACAGGCCCATGCGGCCATGGCGGGACTAAAGAGGGCGAGAAGGAGAAGGCGTATCATGGAAATCGAGTCGTTGACGGTTCAGTGGCTCAGTAGGAACCAAGCTCGCACACGCGGCTGTCCCAGAGGGAATCGCGCAGCATGGGCACAATGCGTCTGTCAGCGACGCCGACTCAGTTCAGCAAAGAGCAGAACAACACCGGCAGCCGGACATGCGGCTGCGTGTCGGCACGGCAGGCATGAAACCGTGCCTTGAATGCTTCCGCTGGTGGTGCCAGTGGCAGGAACTGCGTGAAAGCCACCCACAGCACGGCAGGTACAAGCTCGCGCCCCGTCACCGGCGGCGTGCTGGCGGGAACGGGCAGCGCCGGAGCCTGCGCAGGCTCCGCACAGCAGCAAGTCACTGCACCGGGGGCGCAGCACTTCATCCCACACACAGGTTGCGTATCTCCCCGCACCACTGCGGCCCCAGGCCAAGCCTGCACCACGAGTGCGATGATGAGGAAGAGTGCGCGAAGGAGAGACATGGCTGACGCGGTACTTACGGACGGTGGGCTAAACAGTTACGAGAAATGCAAACTTACTTCATACGCAACCCCCCAACACCTTGCGCGCCTCATAGCGCGTTCCCGGTTCACCAGCCGAGGCACTGGCCAGCGCGAGTGCTGGACCAGCTTCGGAACAGAGCTGATGCACCCGCTCCGCCACCGACTGACGAGCATCTGGCCGCCGCTTTTCGCCTGAAAATCCCGGTTGCATTCCCGGGATCGACCGGCATTATCCCCGCCCCCGCGAGTCCGCCCCTTAATTCGCCGTTGGTCTCCGAGCCTGCCTCTCTTCGAGATGTGCAGGATTCTCGCCCGGAGGTAACCCGGCCATATCCTACATCCCATGTCAGTACGTCTTGCTCGATTCGAGATGCCCGGCCGCCTTGTCAAAAACGAGGCCACCGCCACCGATACCTACGCCCAGTTCATCGCCGAACCCTTCGACAAAGGTTACGGTCACACGATCGGGAACTCCCTCCGCCGCGTCCTCCTCTCCTCCCTGGAAGGCGCCTCCATCACCTCCGTGAAGATCCGCGGCGCGGAACACGAATTCACCACGCTCCCTGGCGTGCTGGAAGACGTGGTGCAGATCATCCTGAACCTCAAGAAGGTGCGCTTCCTGCATCACAGTGACGCCAAGGAACCACGTCTGCTCTCCATCCTCGTGGACAAGGAAGGCCCCGTCACCGCCGGTGACATCAAGGATGACAACCACTACGAAGTCATCAACAAGGACCTCGTCATCTGCACGCTCGACCGCAAAACGAAGTTCGAGTGCGAGTTTGAAGTGCGCGTCGGCCGTGGTTTCTCCACTTGGGAGGAAAACAAGCGCCCCGACACCCCGATTGGCGTCATTCCGATCGACTCCATCTACAGCCCGGTCACCCGCGTGAAGTATGCCGTGGAAAACACCCGCGTCGGCCAGAACACCGACTATGACAAGCTGGTGCTCGACATCTGGACCGACGGTCGCATCACCCCGCACGACTCACTGCTCCAGTCCGCCGCCATCCTGCGCCATCACCTCGACGTCTTCGTCAACTACGACGACAAGGCCGTCGAATTCGAAGCCGCCCCGGAAGCGCAGAGCGAGGAAAACAGCGAGCTGCGCAAGCTCCTGAACATGAGCGTCAACGAGATCGAACTCTCCGTCCGCGCCGCGAACTGCCTCAACAACGCGAACATCACCAGCGTCGGTCAGCTTGCCATGAAGACCGAGGGCGAAATGCTCCGCTACCGCAACTTCGGCAAAAAATCCCTCACCGAGATCAAGGAAAAGCTCGCCGAGCTTGGCCTGTCTCTTGGCATGAAGTTCGATCCTGCGCTGCTGGAAGCCACCCCTGGCGGTGTCTCCCTGCTCGCACGCAGCAGCATCATGGGCGACGACGATGAGGCCGACTCGCTCGACTTCACCAAGCTCGTGGACAGCCACACTCCCGACATCGACGACGAGGACGAGTAATCAATCACTGGAAGAAAGACTTATTTAGGACATGAAACACGGAAGAAAAATCGTCAAACTTCAGCGCAAGCAGGATCACCGCGACGCGCTGCTCATGAATCTCACCTGCTCGCTCATCGAGCATCGTCGCATTCGCACCACGCTCGCCAAGGCCAAGGCTCTCCGCCCTTACGCGGAAAAGCTCGTCACCCTCGGCAAACGCGGCACCCTGCATGCACGCCGCACCGCCCTCTCCTCGCTGCGCCACAAGGACAGCGTGAAGAAGCTCTTCGAGGAGATCGCTGTCGCCTCCAAGGACCGCGTCGGTGGCTACACCCGCATCACCAAGCTCGGCCAACGCCGCAGCGACTCCGCCCCGATGGCCTACATCGAGTGGGTCGATGCCTACGTGCCAAAGGCCGCCGCCGCCCCTGAACCCGAAGTCGCAGCCGAACCTGTGGCCGAAGAAGCAACGCCGAAGAAAAAGGCTCCTGCCAAGAAGAAGGCCGCCGCGAAGAAGAAAGCCGCCGCTGCTGAATAAGCCGGCGTCTCTCATCGAGAACCATCCCAACGCGGGAGTCGCAAGGCTCCCGCGTTTTTTTGTCATCATCACCCGGCGGCATTGCCCGCATGCAGACTGCATGGACAACGGGCCGGGGTTGGCTAGACTGGCGCGGCAACGAGTCCTGCAATGATCGCAACACATGCCTGTATGGGAGCGACACTCAAATCCATCGAGGACGGCCACGAGATTCAGCTCGGGGAGCATAACATCATCGGCCGCGGTGCCCAGGCGTCCGTCCGCGTGCTCGATCCCAGCGTCTCGCGTGAGCATGCGAGCCTGCAGCACAGCGCCTCCCTGTTCTGGCTGGCTGACCTCAAGAGCGCCAACGGCACCTTGGTGAACGGCACCGCCATCACCACCCGCCGGGCGCTGCGACATGGCGACCGGGTTCAATTCGGGACCTGCTCCTTCATCTTTGAGCAGGACGAGCCTGCCAAAACGGACCACAAAAGCACAGGCGGCATTTCCACCGCTTCGCTGCCGGTGAAGACCGTCAAGGCCACGCTGCTCGTCGGCGATCTGCAAAATTTCACCGTCATCTCCGCACAGCTCACCGCCAGTGAAGTGGCGGACATGCTGCGTGAGTGGTACGAGGACTGCCAGCAGGTGCTCAAAAGCCGCGGCGCCACCATTGACAAGTTTCTGGGCGACGGCGTGATCGCCTACTGGCCCGGCGACGCCCCCGCCACACGCATGCAGGCCACCGAGGCGGCAAGGCTGCTCTGCGGTCCTGCCGGCCGCCATGCCCCGCAGCGCCAGTGGCTGCGCGAACACCGCAGCATCGAGGTCATCTGCCATGTCGGTTTGAATGTCGGCACCGTGGCGCTCGGCCCGCTGCTGCGCGGTGTGAGCACGATCGTTGGCGAGGCTTTGCGGGTGACTTCTGGCATTGAAGGCCTCACCCGCAAGCTGGAGGCGCCGATGCTGGCAGGGGCCGCGTTTCTCGACGGCTGGCCGGAGGGTCAAGAACTCTACCAAAGCGCCGGCCGCCACGCCGTGGGAGGCACCTCCAAGCCGCTGGAGGTCTATGAGCTGACCGAGTTTGCGACGGCGGCGCTGTGACGGCACCAGTCATCCCACTCTTTTAGGGGAAACGGGGGCAGGCTGCAACGGCTTGACTGATGATTAATACTCATGTTTTTCGTTGCAGCAGCACCCACCAAGAAATGTTTCAGCGGTGCGCGAACCATCGCCCGCGTCTCCTTCCAGTCAAGACGCCCCAGTTGTCGGCCCACATTCGCCACGCAGCACATGGCCGGTTGCGCTGCCAGCCATTGGAGCCACACCATCGTTCGCTTCTACCGCAGGTCCACCCGCAGCACATTTCTAGGGTCAGCGCCTTTCCCCGGTTCCAGATCGGCAGCTTTCAGTGCGCTCGCGTTGAGTCCGCGTGATTTGAAGGCGGCTTCCTCAAACATACCGAAAGGCGGCACTCCGGTATCAGCATCATGTCTTGCGCAAGCAAGGCGTCCGCGTTCCATACGCAACACCATGGAACCCACCCTCAAGATCGCCCTCGTTGGCGCCGGCATGTTCGGCGGAGATGTTCACGCGCGTGCTTACGCGGACTTGCAGCGCTTCGGCATCGCCGGGCAGCTCGCCCGCGTCGGACTCGACAAATACTCGCGCGAACTCGCCGGGGTGAAGTTTGATCTCGTCGCCGTCGCCACGCGCAGTGAAAAGTCCGCGCAGAAAGCCGCCGCAGCCTTCAAAGACATCACCGGCCATGAACCGCGTGCCTTTCATGGCGATGCGCCGTGGAATGACATCCTCGCTGCCTTTCCCGATCTCGATGTGATGGCCGTGGCCACGCCGGATCATCTGCACACGCAGCCGATTCTCGCCGCGCTGGCCCGAGGTGTTCACGTTTTGACCGAAAAACCGATGTGTCTCTCGATTCAAGAGTCCGACCAGATCATCGACGCTGCGAAGGCGAAGAACCTCATCGTCGCCGTCGATATGCACAAGCGCTACGACCCCGACCATCTGCGCATTCGCGACGACATTCAAAACCGCATCGGCGCACCGCTCTATGGCACCGCGTATCTCGAAGAACCGCTCGAAGTCAGCACCAGCACCTTCAAGTGGGTGGAAAGCAGCGATCCCTTCAGTTACGTCGGCCCGCATTGGACCGATCTCATCTGGAGTTACTACAAATCGAAGCCTGTGAGCCTGACCGCCGTGGGCCAGAAGCAGCGTCTCATCCGTGATGGCATCAACGCCTTCGATGCCGTGCAAGTCCGCGTCGATTACGCCAACGGCATGTCCATCAACTACCACAACAACTGGATCACGCCCGCTGACTTTGAAGGTCCGGTCAATCAAGGTCATGAAATCCTCGGTGCCGACGGCAAGGTCGAAAGCGACCAGCAGTACCGTGGTTTCCGCTGGTGGAATCAGGGTGGCGGCTCCCGCACCAGCAACAACCACTTCACCCGCGAAGTTCAGCGCCCCGACGGCAGCAAAGGCTACATCGGCTACGGTGTGGATAGTCTCACCGTCGGCTTGGTGGCGGTCTGCCGCGTGAAGTTTGCCAACGAAAGCCGCGACGCCGTCGCCGCACTCTATCCCACCGCCGAAGAAGCCCGCATCACCTGCGCCATCGTCGATGCTGCAGCCAGAGTACGGGATTTGAACTTCAAATACATCAACGAAGGCAAGGGCGCGACCGTCACCGCCCGCTTCGGCCCCGATGGCATCACCATCATTGATCCGAACGCGGCGGAGGTGTTTCAGCGCATCTACGACAAGGCGCTGTGAGCTACCGGCACGGTTCCCGGCCTTGACATCGGCCTTTGATCGTTCATACACAGACTGTTGCCATCACCAATAACCCATCTATGAACCTATCCGCCTCCCAACTGCACCGCGCCGCCAAGCTTCAAGAAAAGATCGAAGACATGCAAAAGGATCTCGCCGCTCTGCTCGGTGATTCCTCCGCTGCCCCATCCACCGCAGCCACTGGCAAACCCGCCAAGAAGAAGCGCACCATGTCGGCTTCTGCCCGCAAGAAGATCGCCGCCGCCCAGAAATTGCGCTGGGCCAAACAAAAGGCCGCCGCCGGAGACAAGAAAGCGAAGTAATCTTTCGACAGTGATTTGGTAGAAAGGCTCCGGGCTATTCCAGCTTCGGGGCCTTTTTCTTTTTTCCGGCCCCAGCCTTCTTCTTTTCCTCCCCTTCCCCGCCAAACGCCTGCCCTTGTTTCGCGATGGCTTCCGGTCTTGCACCGAGAAATGCCACGAAGGCACGCATCAGCTCCTCCTTCTTGTTCGCCGCCGCTTCATCCAGCGCATCGGGCAAGGGTGTTTTTTCCAACGGATCAGCCTGGATATCGAAGAACCTTCCGTCTGCATAGAGTTTGAAACGTTTGTCCTGAGCCCACTCCGCCTTTGCCTTTGGCCCGCCACTGGGATTATACCAAGTGTAGCGCCACTCCCGCGGATTGCCCTGCTCGCCCCGAATCTGCGGCAGGAAGCTGCGACCATCGAGCTTGAGTGATTCGGGGATGGACACGCGTGCGGCGGCACAGATCGTCGGCAGGAAGTCCGTCACATCGATGAGGTTGTCGCAGGTGTGGCCGGACTTCGCGGCACCGGGCCAGTTCACGATCAGCGGCACGTGCGTACCGTGCCCAATCGTCTGCCCTTTGGCCCCGATGACAGTTTCGCCGCGAAATTTCATCGGCGTGCCGCTGCCAGTGCCATTGTCGCCGAGGAAGACGATGAGCGTGTCGTTGCGCAGCCCCGTTTCATCCAGCCTTGCCACCAGCTTGCCGATCAGTTTGTCCATGTAGGCTACCATGTCGGCAAACCGTTGGCCATTTTTGCCTTGGGAGTTCTTGGCCGCCTTCTCGTTGTAATCAGCGCTGTCCGGTGTCGGGTCATACGGACTGTGCGTGAGCATCATCGGATAGTAGAGCAGGAAGGGCGCGTCCTTCTTCCGCGTGATGAAATCCAGCGCGTAGTCATTCACGATGTCCGGCCCGTACTCGCCCTGCGTGTAGTCCATCTCTTTGCCATTCACTTCGAGGCCCGGATTCTTGTAGCGGCTGGGACGCCGCGTGAGCTGCCAGAGGCAGTACTCATCAAAGCCCCACTTTGCCGGCAGCGTCATGTCATGACCGAGCTGCCACTTCCCCACGATCCCCGTCGCATAGCCCGCCTGTTTGAACAGATTCCCAAACGTCGTCTGCGCCGGGTCCATGTGGCCGAAATGCGTGTAGTTCCGCGCATTGACCATGCCCGTCATCAACGCGACACGCGTCGGCGTGCAGAGCGGCTGCACATGACATGCCTCAAACCGCACGCCTTCCTGCGCCAGCTTGTCGAGGTTCGGCGTCTGCGCCGATTCGCCGCCATTCGCAGCGATGGCCTCGTAGCCGAGGTCATCCGCCATGATGAGGATCACATTCGGCTGGCGGGGGGCGGCGTGAAGGGTGGAAACAAGAGCAAGAGTCGCGAGGAAGTATCTCATGCACTGGGAACGAACGTCCTCGTCATGTTCCATCGAGAACTTAGCTTCAAGAGGTCAAGCAGTGGTCAAGTGTCGAGCCTTGACCACTTCTTGACTCCTTGACCATCCCTTGACCGCGCGAAGCGCGCTACTTCACAAACATCGGATCATCCGGGTTCCCCTTGCTCAGCAGGTAGGCCAGCAGATCGAGGATGTCGTCTTCCTTGAGCATAAACATCAGTCCCGGCGGCATCATGCTGATCTTGCTTTCCTCCGTCTTCACGACCTTGCGGGCATCGACGTTGGTGAAGTTATTGGGGTCCATCATGTTGGTGCAGACCATCATGATGTTTTCCTTCATGTTGGCGATGCGGCCCACGACGGTGCTGCCATCCTGCATCGTGAAGACGGTGCTGCCATACTGGTCGCTGATCTCCTTGTTGGGGTCGAGGACGTGCTCCAGCAGGTCACGCGGGCTGTATTTGCCGGCCACGCTGGTCAGATCAGGACCGATGGCACCGCCTTCCTGATTGAAGCGATGGCAGGCGAAGCAGGTGGCGGCACCAAACATGTTGCGGCCATTGGCGAAGTTGCGATTGCCCTCCAAACCGACGCCGAGGGACTTGCTCAGTTCATCCAGCGTCCACGCTTTGACGAACTGCATCGGCTTCACCGTGAAGCTCGGCGCTTTTGGCTCCGGTTTGACATCGAGGACGTCCTTGATCGCGAGTTTTTCCTCCTCGGTCATCGTAGCGAGGGCGTTCTGCTTGATCTCATCGATGAAGAGCTGGAAGGAGGCACCGCCCTTGTAGTTCGCGGCACGCAGGAACCAGCGGAAGTAGTCCGCACGCAGTTCCTTCGTCCAGCCGCTCTTCGCAAAGCGCAGGATGCGGGCGTAATCGATCTGTTCCTCCTGCGTGGGCGAATCATTCACCCGCGGAGCCGCTTTGGCGACCACAGCGGCATCGCCGAGATACACGAGCACCTCGCACAGGTCACGATTCAACGCCGGATCATTCGTCGGATACAGCGGCGACAGATGCGCGATCAGTTTGGCCTTCGTTTCGGCATCCGGCTCGCCCAAGCGTGTGAAAGCGAGCATGTAATCACGTATCAACGTCACGCGGTCGATGCCCTTGAGCGCCTTGAGGTCGATCTTGTTCAGCGCAGCGAGAATCGGCTGCTGGAGTGATTTGTCGCCACCACTGCTGCGAACCAGGGCCATCAGCGCGGTCAAAGCGGCGCGGGGATTGGTCTCGTTGAGTGCTTTGTCTTTCCACGAAGCCACTGGCTGGTGCTCAATGACGATGCGAGCGGCGAAACGGATGTTGCGATCTGTTGAAGCGAGGTGAAGCCAGGCAGCTTCGATAGCTTTTGGGTCTTGGCGGCCATGAACGGCTTCAAGTTCTGAGCGAATGCGCTGCGGATCAGCTTTAGCGCCTGCACCCAGCAACCAGTCGAAACTAAGTTCATCATTCCCACTCCCGACCTCAACGAACTTTGTCACCACCTGCGCTGGTTTTTCATCGCCCACATAAGTCACCCGATACAATCCCGACTGCACCTTGCGGCCACCAATGCTCACATACATCGCGCCGTCTTTTTTCGAGACCTCGATGTCCGTCAGTGGCAGCGGTGAGGCGCTCATGAATTCTTCCTGCAATCCGGTGTAACCGCCACCGTTCGGAGAGAGATGCACAGCATACATTTTGCCGTAGCTCCAGTCGCAGATGAAGAGTGCATCTTGATACTTGGCGGGAAACTTCGCACCGTAGCCGAAGGCGACGCCGGTGGGCGAGCCGGGGCCGATGTCGCAGACGGCGGGCAGGCTGTCCTCCCAGCGTGCGGGCCATTTCTTGCTGCACGTGCGCCAGCCAAACTCGCCGCCGCTTTGCATGAAGCACACGCGTGTGGGGCGATACCACGGCATGCCGGTGTCCCATTCCATGTCGGCGTCGAAGCCGAAGATGTCGCCCTGGCGATTGATGGCGATGTCATAGGTGTTGCGGGTACCGGTGTTGATGAGTTCCCATTTTTTGCCGTCGAGATCGGTCTTCGCCAGCCAGCCGCCGGGAGCGAGCACGTCACGCATGAAGCCACGGCCCAGGATCATCGGGAAGAGCTGGTCTTCGGCCCAATGACGCGGCACGCGGCTGGTTTCGCAGCTTGGTTCGGGCGTCTGGTTGCCGCACATGACATAGAGCGACTTGCCATCGGGCGAGAGCACGACGCCATGCGGCCCGTGTTCGCCGGCTTTGCCGGGAAACGCGCGCAGCAGCTCGACGGCATCGAATTGATCATCGCCATTCGTGTCCTTGCAGCGGTAGAGGCCGCGGCCCTGATACGCCTCGTCATTCACCACGCCGTAGAGGCTACCGTTGTGAAAGAGCAGGCCCTGGCAGTGGCCGAAGTCGATGCTGAGCTTCTCGATCTTCGTTTCCGACGGACTGCCATTCAAAGCGGGCGGCGTGATGCGATAGAGCGCGCCGTATTGGTCGCTGGTGATGAGGCGGCCCTTGTCATCCTGCGTCATCGAGACCCATGAGCCTTGATCCGCCTTCGGCACGGAGTAGAGCAGCTCGGCCTTGAAGCCTTTGGCCATCTTGATCGCGGAGACCGGCGTGGCTTGATCAGCGAGTTGAGCGAAGCTGGTGGAGGCGAGGAGTAGCAGGGAAAAGAGACGTTTCATGGGAAGAAATGGCGGAGAATGGTGTGGGGACAGGTTCATCCTTCGCAGTCTTGCTACGGAGAATGGAATGTCCCCACTCCTTGGTTACTTCATGAGTTCTTTGACCTTGCCTTCGATGGCGGCAGTCCACATCTCGTAGCCTTTAGCATTGAGATGAAGGAGGTCGGGCATGATTTCCTTCGGCAGGGTGCCGTCGGGCTGGAGGAAGGTGTTGCCGATGTCCAGGTAGTGGACGCGTTTGCCATCGGTAAAGCTGGCGATGAGGTTGTTGGTGGCGACGTTTTGTTTGCGCATGGCGTCGTCCTTGGTGGCTCCGCGTGGGAAAATGCCGAGCAAGAGCACCTTGGTCTCCGGCAGTTTTTTGCCAAGGATGTCGAGGATCGTCTTCACGCCTTCGGCGGTCTGTTCGGCGCTGCTGGTGTAAACGACACCGCCATGCTCGGCGGCGGGGCGGCCTTGGTGGCCGGTGTTGTTGGTACCGATCATGAGGACGATGAGCTTCGGCTTGATGCCATCGAAGTTGCCGTTTTGCAGACGCCAGATGACGTGCTCGGTGCGGTCGCCGCCGATGCCGAAGTTCGCGGCCTTGAGCGGCGCCCAGGTTTTGGCCCAGGCCTCTTTGCCATTGCCTTCCCAGCCCTGCGTGATGGAGTCGCCGAGAAAGACGAGCTGCGCTTCACCCAGCTTCGAGATGGCATTGAAGGACTCGTGGCGCTTCACCCAGCCGCCTTCACGCGGCTTCGGGTCGGTGGCGAGATTTTTGGCGGTTTCAGCGAGGCTGACGGCGGCAAAGCAAAGCGAGGCGAGGAGAATGGCGTGTGATTTCATGGTCGGAGGCGGCGATGATGCCGGGGAGCCATGAAACTGGCAAGCGTGATTCTCGGTTCACCCCTCACGCCTTGAGCGCCCAGTCGAGGAGCGACTGCGCATCCCGCCACACCGCCTCACTGCTGTCATTGAGCACGATGACGATGCGGCGGCGGCCATTGCGCTCGCCGGTGGCGACGAGGCAGTAGCCAGCGGCCTCGGTGTAGCCGGTTTTCATGCCGTCGCAGTAGCTGGCGGTGCGCAGGACGCGGTTCGTGTTTGCCAGCTCGATGAATTTGCCGTCGGGCTTGGTGAATTTGAAGCTCTGCAGCTTCACGATCTTGCGGATGTCAGGCAGCTTGTCGGCGGCAGTGGCGATGGCGGCGAGATCACGGGCGGTGCTGTAGGGATCATCGTCGGTGAGAGACGGCAGGCCGTGGGGATTGATGAAGTGGGTGTTTTGCAGGCCCAGGGCTTTGGCGCGCGCATCCATTTTCGCGGCGAAGGCGGCGACGCTGCCGGCGTTGTCGCGGGCGAGCGCCTGAGCGATGTCGTTGGAGCTTTTCACCATCATGGCGGTGAGAAGCTGGCGGCGGGTGTAGGTTTCGCCGACTTTGAGGCCGAGACGCACCGGGGCGCATTGCGTGTCGGCCAGCTCCACGGTGACAATCTTGTCGAGATCACCTGCTTCGACAACCAGCAGGCCGGTCATGATTTTCGTCGTGCTGGCGATGGCGCCACGCAGATCAGGGTTTTTTTCAAAGAACACATCGCCAGACTCAGGATCGATGACGATGCAGCGGCCGGCGGTGATCTGCGGGATGGGGCCGCGCAGGTTCTTGATCTCAATCTCGCGGCGAACTTTTTTGGTTTTCTCGATCTCGTCCGCAAGCTGGGTTTCGAGCTGGGTCTTGAGCTGCGCCACGGCGGCCTCACGCGAGGCGATGTCGGCCTTTTCACGCTCAAGGCGCTGGCGCTCAGCGGCGATTTCACGCTCGAGTTTGGAGATGCCCGCCGCTTTGGCTTCCACCTCCTCTTCGCGCCATTGAAGCTGCTGCTCGCGCTTCGGATCATCACAGCCAGTGATGGAGGCGCAAAAGAGGCCGACGAGCAAAGCGCGGCGTGCGTGGTGGAAAGGGATGCGAGTGATCATTTCAGAGTTCGGCGAGGAGTTCCTTCAGGCGGGCGACAGGCCACTGACCTGGCGCATTCGAGGCACCAATAAAGCCGTAATTCAGCAGGCTGCCACATTTTGCCAGCACCAGCCGCGAAACACGACCCCAGGGCCCCATGCCCATGGCGGAAAGACGCAGGCGATGCGTCTCACCCGCCAGTTTCATGAGGCGGATCAGATCGTCCTGCGTGTTGAGGTAGGTGGCGAGCTTCACGGCATCCAACCCGGCCTGCTGGGCGAAGTTGACGGCACCGCTGAGCACCTCGTCAGCCGGAGTGGCCTGGAAATCGTGAAAAGAGCCGACCACCGGCACACCGGCGGCACGCGCCTTGGCAATCGTCCCCTGCATCTGCGCGGCGCTGCGCAGTTCCAGGTCGATGAGCGTGGCGAGATCGAGCAACGGCTCGATCATGGCCGCCCGTGCAGCGGGATCTTCGGGTCCTTGGCCGCCTTCAGCCGGATGGCGGGCCGTCAGGAGCAAGGGAAGCGTGTTCCCAGCCAGAAGAGCACGCAACTCAGCCGCAGGCAGTTTCAACTGATCCAGCCGCAGTTCCGCGACATCGCACAAAGCCAAACGTGCCGCAGCGTCGAGCGCAGTGAAATGCTCCAGCGCCGCCGAGTCGGCGATGACCCCGACAGCGAGCGGTCGGGAAGAAAAGAGCAGGTTTTTGGAGGAAACAAGTTGTGCCATTGGCTAGGTTGACTATAAATTTAATAAATCTGAATAAATTTCAGCCACTATTACCGACATTATGCTGGGCAGGAAGCAAGAAATCAATTTGCAGCTCACCGAGTTGTTCGACAGCGCGTTGCTGGCGTTCTGCTTGTGGTTCGGGCATTTCCTGCGGGCCGACTTGGTGCCGGTGTTCCTGCCCGACGCGCCGGAGATTCCGCCGCTGGAGAAGTTTTACTGGGTCATCGCGGTGGTGGCTCCCTTCACCCCCATTGTTTTGGAGGCACGTGGCTTCTACTCGAACATCAGCAACAAGACGGCTGGACGCTCGGTGCGTCAGCTAGCGGAGGCGCTGGCCGTCATCGGCATGTGCATTGCCTTCTGCATGGTGTTCTTCAAATGGTCGGTCGAAAGCCGTGCCGTGGTCATCTTCTCCGTCGCCCTCGGGGCGCTCTCACTGCTGCTGCGAGAGGCCTGGCAGCGTGACATGTTGCGGCGGCAAATGATTTCGGGCAAAGGCCGTGAGCGAGTGATCATCGCCGGAGCAAAATCCGATCTGGACGCCTTCCTCGCGAACATGAGCGCCGAGCAGCGCGCTGAAATCGAGGTCGTTGGGCAGATCGACATCACCCAGAGTCCCGTATCGGAGCTTGTGGTGGCCTTGCACGAGCATTCCATCAGCCGTGTGCTGTTTGCCGCCCAGCATGTGCATTTCAGCAAGATCGAGGAAGCCGTGCAAGCCTGCGAAACCGAGGGCGTCGAGGCCTGGATCGCCGCCGACTTCTTCCAGACCGCCATCGCCCGCCCGACCTTCGATGTGCTCGGTGGGCGCCTCATGCTCGTGTTTCACAGCACGCCGCAGGCCTCGTGGGAGCTGCTGTTTAAAGGCATCGTCGATCGCGTCGGTGCCCTTATCATGCTCGTGCTGTCCCTGCCACTCTGGCTCGTGGCCATCATCGGCATCCGCCTTGGCTCACGCGGCCCGATTTTCTTCAAGCAGGAACGCGCGGGGCACTACGGCAAGCCGTTCGTCATGTGGAAGTTCCGCACCATGCATCAGAACGCTGAATCGCAGCGTGCCGACCTCGAAGTCCACAATGAGATGGACGGCCCCGTTTTCAAAATCACCAACGATCCGCGCATCTTCGCCTTCGGCCGCTGGCTGCGGCGGAACAGCATCGACGAACTGCCCCAGCTCATCAACGTGCTGCGTGGCGAGATGAGCCTCGTCGGCCCGCGTCCCCTGCCCGTCTATGAGATTCAGCGCATCGAAAAACATGCCCAGCGCCGCCGCCTCAGCGTCAAACCCGGCCTGACGTGCCTCTGGCAGGTCACTGGCCGCAATGGCATCAAGAACTTCGAGGAATGGGTCGCGCTCGACCTCAAATACATCGACAACTGGTCGTTCTGGCTCGACCTGAAAATCCTCGCGCAGACACTTCCCGCCGTGATTCGCGGCAGCGGCGCGAGTTGAACTGAGGATTCGCTGTCCCCGTCGTCTGAACTGTGGCACAGACGACGCACATGAAAGTAGAACGCCTCAAATACGTCATCTGGGCCGCCGACATGAACCGCGCCGTGAATTTCTACGCGCAGGTCTTCGGCGGCACCATCCTCAAGCAGAACGACATCATCAGCGAGGTGTCCATCTGCGACGGCATCATCGGCATCCACGGCGGCGGCGAAGGAAGCCGCACCTGGACGGGATTGAGCTTTCAGGTGCCCGATGTGATCGAAGGCGCGCACGAAATTGTCGCCGCAGGCGGTCAGCTCACGCGTGAGCCACAGCCCGAAAACGGCGAACCACCGCATCTTGCGATGTGCGTGGACCCCGAAGGCAACGAGATCATGCTCACGCGCAAACGCGCGCACTGATCACGGCTCACGCCAGCGACGGCACGCGCACGTTCACATCGACCTCGGCGTTGTAGTCCACGCCTTCGAGGCCGAAGCCGAAGAGACGGAGGAAGCTGGACTGGTAGCCTTCGAAATCGCCGAGTTCGGCGAAGTTTTCGGTGTTCACCTCGGCCCAGCGCTTGCCGACGAGTGCTTGCACGGCAGGAGCCATCTCCCAGTCATCGACGCGAATACGTCCGGCTTCATCGGGTTGCGGCTTGCCGTTGTAGAGGCGCTCGCGGAACAGGCGGTCCATCTGCTCCATGCAGTCTTCATGCGTGCCCTCGGCTTTCATGACCTTGTAGAGCAGCGAGATGTACAGCGGCACGACAGGAATGGCGGAACTGGCCTGTGTGACGAGCGCCTTGTTCACGGAAACCCAGGCCTTGCCCTTGATGGCGGCCAGTTTGGTGTCGAGCACGCGCTGCACGCGTTCGAGGTCTTCCTTAGCACGACCGATGGTGCCGTTCTTGTAGATCGGCCAGGTCACTTCGGGTCCGATGTAGCTGTAGGCGACGGTTTGCGTGCCTTCGGCTACCACGCCGGCGGCAAGCAAGGCATCGATCCACATCTCCCAGTCTTCACCGCCCATGACGGCGATGGTTTGGGCGATCTCATCGTCGTTGGCAGGTTCGATGGTCACTTCATTGACCACGCCATTGCCGGTGTTGAGGTTTTTGTTCGTGTAGGACGCGTTGCCAATGGGTTTGAGCACGGATTTGAAGACCTCACCGGTCTTCGGATGCGTACGACGGGGTGATGCGAGGCTGTAGATGATGCAATCGACCTGCCCGAGGTCTTGTTTGATCGCCTCGATGACTTCGGTCTTCATCGCGTCGGAAAAGGCGTCGCCATTGAACGAGCGTGCATACAAACCGGCGGCCTTGGCCTCATTTTCAAAGGCGGCAGAGTTGTACCAGCCCGTGGTGCCGCAGCGATCAGCCTCAGCCGGTTTTTCAAAGAACACGCCGATGGTGGCCGCGTTCGAGCCAAACGCCGCCGCGATACGCGAAGACAGGCCGTAGCCGGTGGAAGAACCGATCACGAGCACCTTCTTCGGCCCGTTGGCGATGGGGCCGCGTCCTTTGACGACGGCGATCTGGTCAGAGATGTGTTTGGCACAGCCGGTGGGATGCGCGGTGGTGCAGATGAATCCACGGATTTTGGGGGCGACGATCATAGTTGGGTATTTTGAGCGTTAGCAGCCGCACAGGGGCTGGCAACTGGTTTTCCCCGGCTGAAATCATCCGCACCCCAAGAGCGCTTGAAATGAGTTCGTGTCTTCAAACAGCCGGGATGGTAATTTACCGCTCGAATTCCCCAACCAAGTCTTCTCTCCATGAAATCCACGACCTCTTGGCTCTGTGCATGCGTTTTAGCAGTATTCGCGATGCCTGCCCCACTATTCGCCGGGACCAAACCAAAAGCGGAGCCCAAGACGGAAAAGAAAGCTCACAAGGCTGGCCCGCTTGCCACGCACCTCATCACCGTGGCGGATGATTTCGTCGTCGAGGCCTACAAGAACGGTGTGCGTATTCAAGATGGCCAGCGCAAGCTGCTCGACGAAATCCACGGCGCCACGGTCGAACGCATGAACGTGGAAGTTCGCCCCGGCGACTGGCTGGTGTTTCACGTCGTGAACAATCATTTGCGCTGGGGTGGGTCGAAATACTTCGCCGTGGCCGGTTGTCTTGGCACAAACGACTTCGGCTTCGTCTCCGATCCTGCCTCGGAGGCATGGTCCGTCTGCGATGAGCCATCACGCGTCCGCGATTTCATCCGCCAGCGTGAAGAAGGCACGGAGATCCGTGCTGGAGCCATCGCCAAGCCTTGGGAGGAAGGTGATGATCACATGCGTGAACACGCCGGTGCTGGATTTCCAGGCAAAGCGCTCTGGGGTGGCGGCGGTTCGACATGGATCAAGTTCGTCGCACCCAAAAACCTGCCCAAACCGGTCGCTTTACCCTCCCATGAGACTGTGCCGGTGAAAGAGATCACCACTCCTGCTCCCACGCCGCCACCAGCACCCAAAGCCATGCTCAGCCCCACCCGCTGGCCGGTGCAGATCTTGTACGCCATGTATGGCAGCGGTGACAGGAATGCGGATGTCACGTTGCGGTTAAAGGAACTCGTGGAGGTGAAGAAGGCCGTGTTTGCCGTCGATCCACCGACGCTCGGCATCGACCCGATTCCTTATTGGAACAAAAGCTTGTGGATTGCCTTCATCAAGGACGGCGTGCGCCGCGAGGTGCGCCGTTATGAAAACGAGCATGTGCTGCCCGAATACTTCTACGGCCCGCAGGATGCGCCCGAACTCACGAAATGGCTCCCCAACAGCCGCTGGCGCTCCGAAAAGGGCGAGCTGCAATTCTACGCCGATCACACCGTCGTCGGCTATCCATTCGAAGGCACGCCGCAGTGGGAGGCGCTCGCCGGTAACAAGGTCCGCATCACCTGGTCCGCCGAGCGTAAGGTGGAATACGTCTTCGATTGGACGTGGAGCAGCTTTCACGAAGCCGAGAACGACAAGTCCGTGTTTCACGTTGTGCCGTGATCTGGCCGAATTCACGGTTCCGCATGTTTACTTCACGCCTTTGACCTCGAAGCCCTCAGCTTCGAGCACCGCGCGGATTTTGGCGGGTTGATCGCCTTGAATCTCGATGCGCTTGTCACGCACGGTGCCGCCGCAGCCGCAGGCAGAGCGCACGCGTTTGGCGATGGTTTCGATGACGGAGATGGGCAGGTGTGTGGCGAAATCTTTGATGACGATGACCGTCTTGCCGCCGCGATGCGCGGTTTCACGCTGGAGTGTGACACGCCCCATCTTCCACAAACGCTGCGGGGAACCGGGATCGCCCTTCTCAGGCGGTCCGGGCGGTAGATTCGGCAGGTTGAGGCTGGCGAACGGGTCGTTGTTGGGAAGCGACTTCATGGCTCCGGTTAAGGGGCGGCATCTGCCGTTGGTTCCAGCTTCGCGACCACGGCATCACGATTGATGAGCGACCAGATGTCGCCGAAGAAGAAATGGTCAATGGTCCGTATGTGCCTTTGCAGCAGCGGATCGGTGCGCATATTCGGACGGAGATCGCAGTAATAGATGCCATCAAGCGGATTGATCTTCAGGGTGAACGCCTTGAAAGGTCCCGGCAAGAACGTGGTGCTCACACCATACTGCTGTGGATTCGCCGTTTTCTTCCTCTGCACATCATTCAGGAAGATGGCGACATGGGGCACCTCCTTGTCGGTGAGCTTTTGCAGCAGAAACTTGTCCACGAAAATCTTGCCAAGCCGATCCTTGCTGCTGGTTTTCACCGAGCCAATCGTTTTCACAAACTCCCCGCCTTTCACGATGAGGTCATGCTGAAAGCTCATGGAGCACTCCACCTTGCCATCCACGACCACTGGCACTGATACTGTCCCGCTGGTGCAGTCCACACCCACCCGGACCAGCAGCAAACGGATCAGCCGCTCGAACAAGTCGCCGTTGATTTTTCTCGCCTGGTTCGACTGGCCGGCAGGCAGTGCATCCAGCGCGATGCCGATGGTCTGTTGCAA
The DNA here is from genome assembly GCF_046154365.1 of Prosthecobacter sp. GTDB lineage: Bacteria > Verrucomicrobiota > Verrucomicrobiia > Verrucomicrobiales > Verrucomicrobiaceae > Prosthecobacter. The sequence continues at coordinate 7,975 of NZ_JBJXFV010000091.1, read as the reverse complement.
ACTGTAGATGCAGCGGCTAAGCCGTTGGCGGTGCTCTGGAGTGTCCGAGCGGGGTTCCTTGATGCAGGTCAGCAGACCCACAAACTCAGCCAGTTCCGTTTCACAGTTGTCGTGTGTGAGCATCAACTCCGAATTGAAGGGACGCGACACATTGAAATGCCCCTCCTTCCGATACTGCCAGAAGTGATAGTGCGGCTCATTTTGAGAGACGATGGTGGCCTGAATGTTACCCAACACGTAGTCCAGAAACGAGCGGGCAAATTCCACGTAGGCTTCAATGCTGGAGAAGCGCTCCTTGTCCGTAACCCTCGCTACGAGCTGCTTCAGGGTCATCGAATGCTCTCCCTCCGCAGTGCCGTCTTTCGATCTAGCTCAGCCCAGTCTGCATCGGAGCGTCGGACGATGCGTTCGAGTCTGCCAGCGGCAAAGCCATTGTATTCGGCACTGCTGTCGCAGCCCAGCCAACGTCGGCCCAACTGCTCGGCGACGACGATGGTGGTGCCTGAACCTGAGAAAGGATCAAGCACCAAGTCGCCGGGATTGGATGAGGCCAGCACAAGCCTTCTGAGCAACTCCTCGGGCTTCTGAGTGGGATGCGCTGTCTTCTCACCCATGCCATTGCAGGTGGTGGGGATTTCGATCACGTCCTTGGCCTTGGCACCAAGCGGGTTTGGCGTCCAGTGGTCGCGGTCTTTGGGGTCTTGCCCCTTGCCGTATTGACTCGTCTCTGCCTGCGGATGCTCCGGGTATTTCAGGGTGTGCGCACCGTAAGGAATGCGAACGGCATCCATGTTGAGTGTAAATTGCCGCGACTTGCGGAAATGCAGGATGCTTTCATGTGACCGCCCCCAGTCTTTACCGAGGTTGGCCTTGTTTTTGTAGTGCCATACGAGCCAGCGGCAGCCTTCAAACAGGTGAGATGCCGCCACCTTCACGTCAGCCAAAATCTCTGAGAATCCGCAAACATAGATCGTCCCGGACGGCTTGAGCACTCGGGAAGCTTCGGTGAGCCAGTCGCGTGACCAGGCCACATAGGCATGCATGGAGTCAAAGGTGTCCCAGTCAGCCTTTTTGATGTTGTAGGGCGGGTCCGCGAAAATGAGATCCACCGACGCCGATGGGATTCCTTTCAGCCAATGGATGGCGTCACCCAGAAAAAGGGAACCATTCTTTCCCTCATAAAATGGCTGAGGATGCTCGCTCTCCTGCGAGAGTTCGCAGAACACGCCCTGATCTTCGATAATGTCGAACTCGATCTGCTGCTGCGGCTTTCGTTTCACTGGCATGGTCAGCACATAGCATGGGGCGCGCTAAAGCCGCAAGCTCTTGGATGGCGGATTATGGGGCTGAATGCGTGGCTGAGACGATGATCGTCGCTCTCGCCTCAGCCCGCGTTGATGTCCTTGTTGTAATACACCTTCACAAACTTCATGCCCTTCTTGTCGTCGTAACCGCGTTCGATCTGGGGATCGGCTTCGCTGCTGCCGGGCTTGATGTGGATTTCGACGCCGGTGTCGAGGCGGAGGATGGCGGCGATGCGTTTTTTGGCTTTGCTGAGGTCTTTCTTGGAAATGTCGAAGCTGGTCTCCAGGGACTGGCCCTGCTCTTCCTCGATGCGGGCACGGTGCTCGCCAAATTGGGCGATGGTGTCGGGATCTTTGAGCACGTCGCGCTCAAACTCCTGTAGCTCGAATTTTTCGCGGTCTTCGAAGTAGTCGAGCGCGTCTTTGGCGGCGTTCGCGGTTTCCCACGGCGGTGTGTCGTCATCGGCGGACTTTTGCTCTTCGAGGAAGGAGACGGCCATCTTCGCATAGGCATTCGTGAGGAAGGCGGCATCGGGCACGGCCTCCACGCCGAGGAATTCGCGCACCCAGAAGCGGGAGTCGCTGCCGCTGCGGTCGAAGGTGAGGACGTAGTAGCCTTTCTCCGGCCAGTAATCGAGGATGAGGCAGCCTTTGTCGATCTTGTCGGGATTGATGCCGTGCTCGGTGCTGAGCTGGAGATCGCCGTTGCGCGGGGTGATGGTGAGGAAGGGCACCACGCTGTCGCTTTTCAAGATGCAGAGGCCATTGACCAACTCGCCTTCGATGTGGACTTCCTTGAGCATGGCGATGCAGAGGTCGCCGGCTTTGATGTTGGGGTGATTCGACTTGGCGTAGAGGCGCTGGGCGATCTCGATGCCTTTGGCGAGGAGCTTGTCATTGTCGGCAAAGATGGCCTTGGCGCAGTTGTTGACCTCGTGCTGGGCGAGCGAGGCGTGATGCGTAAAGCGATGGGCGATGCAGGCTTTGAAGGGCTTGATGAAGAGCGCGGTGAGGTTTTCCTGGTCCTCTTCGGCGACCTTGAAGACCTCGCGGGAGGTTTGCAGCGGCTCTTCGCGCTGAGGATTGCCGACCTTGGCGAGGACGACGTTGGTGACGGTGGCGGTGTTGAGGCGGAGCTTGACGGACATGCGGGGCGCGGAGGGTAGAAAGGGAATGGGATACGCCAAGCATTTATGGCCTACGGAACACACGGAATTCACGGAATCCGGATCAGCGGTTGGATTTTCCGTGCCTTCCGGGTGTTCCGTAGGCCGTTGTTTTCAGGCTGGGTGACTTTGTTGGAAGAACCGATTGGCTTCGTGCGGGCATCTCGCAATGAGTGGGCGCATGACGAAGGCTGCTGAAAAGGAACCTGAAACGCTGAAGCCCTGGCTGGTGCGCATCCCGGAGATTTTTGAAGGGATCGCGCCGGAGGTGTTGCCGCGATTTGGGGCGGATTCGAGCACGCGGCTGGGGCAGGACTATTATTTGATCAAGACAGCGACGCCGGAGGCGATTCAGCAGTCGGAGGCGGCGAAGTTTGCGCGGTGGAACCTGCCGATGGACCACACGTGGCCGTGCAACGCGCAGAAGATGGATGGATTCATCGAGAAGGCGGCGCAGACGCTGCTCAAGAAGTTTGGCGAGAGGAAACCGCAGGGGATTTTCATCGGCACGCTGCAGCCGACGTCGCCGGACAAGTATTACAAGGGCCTGGCGTCGAATCTGCGCGGTCGCGTGCTGCAATTGTTCCCAAAAATGGCCGCAAACACGGTGGAGGAGCAGGAGGCGACGGCGGAGACGTTGTTTTGCCTCGTGGGGAAGGAAGGTTTGTTTTGCGGGATGCAGAGTCCGCGTGCCTCGAACGGCCTGTATGCCGGTGGCAGCAAGTACATCGACCAGGATGCGCCGGATACGATCAGTCGTGCGGGAGCGAAGATCGCGGAGGCGTTGCATTACCTGTTGCTGTACCGGCCGCCGTTGGCTGAGGGGTGCCATTGGCTCGAACTGGGGGCTTGTCCGGGCGGGATGACGTCGGAACTGCTCGCACGCGGCCAGCGGGTGACGGCGATTGATCGTGCGCCGCTGGACAAGCGGCTGGATGGTCGGCCGGGATTGAAGTTTGTGCTCGAAGATGTGGCCGCGTTTCAACCGCGAGGTGGAACGACGTATGACGCGCTGCTGTGCGACATGAACGGGCCGCCGGAGGAGTCGATTGAGCAGGTGATTCGCCTCTCACGCTCGTTGAAGCCGGGGGGACTGGTGGTTTTCACGCTCAAAGTGCCGCGTATCGAGAATGTGGAGGAGCCGTGCGAGCTGTTCCGGCTGATCGTGTCGATGTCGAAGGCGGCGGGGCTGAGGTTGTTGGCGCAAACGCACCTGACCTACAACCGGCATGAGTTCACGCTGTTTCTGGAGAAGCCGCAGGACTGACCCTAAAGGCGGCAGTTGATAGCAGATGGTTGATAGTTGTTAGCCGGAGCATCAACCGTTTGCGGCAGCCTCCGGGACTCACCGGCCGGAAGATGACATCAGCCACACGCAAAACTCTCAGAGTCAGGCTATCAACCATCAACTACTGACCTCAAACTGCGGTTTCTAGGCTGACCTCTGCCTCAGGGAGCTTTTCAGGTAGCAGCAGCACCGCGCCTTTGAGCAGGCGGCAGAATTCCTTCTTGGAAACGCGATGCATCGTGCCCTCCTTGGTGGCGGGGTCCTTCATGACCTTGTACTCGATGGAAAGCCGCGCCCATTCGACGATGCGGAGGTATTCATCGCCCTTTTTCCAGATCTGGCCTTGTTCCAACGTCATTGGCTCCTCTAATGCCCGGTGTCTGCCTGCGCCATGAGATTTATGCCTGAGTACATCCAGACCGGGCACCAGAACCGAGTGGTATCCTGGGCAGCCAAGACAATGGGCACGGGTGGAAAAGAGTGAGGTTGGGGTGGCCGGAGTGAGGTGTGCCGAGCGCTAAAGGGAGGCTTAGGGTGTAAAAATTATGTCTGAAAAGAGGCTTGTTTCCTGTCTTGTTGTTATTATAATTATAATATACCTGAAATATTAAAAGCCTACAACGACTCCGGTGCCACCTATCCGGGCCATCCCAAGCAGCGGCCACCGTGCCGATTCATCCCCAAACCCTCCCCATGAAACAACACTCCATCATCAAACCCATCCTCGTCCTGACTGTGGCGCTGGCTTGGCTGTGCGGCTCTGTCAGGGCCAGCACGGTCTTCTGGGGCAGCCAGTTCAACGATCTGCTGTTCGACAGCGCCGGCCAGCCGCTCGATTCCTCATTCTCCTTCGAGATCGGCACCTTTGGCGGCTTCACGCCGACATATCAGAACGTTGACCAGTGGGCTGCGAACTGGAAGGTGTTTGACCGTGCGTTTGACCCTGATGCCAATGGCTGGAATGCCGTGGAGCAGTTTTTTGTCGGAACGGTGAATCACAACACGGGAGGCGGCTCGGACTCGCCCGATGCCAATCCAAGCGATGTCTTCGCCCAAGGTGAAGTGGTTTATTTGTGGGCCTACAACTCCAAGAACATCGTGCCCGGCAGCGAGTGGGCGCTGGTGACCGACGGAGCAGCCTCAGGCGATCTGGCGGACGACTGGATCATTCCAGATCCAGCCGACACCGTCAGCTCGTTTAACTGGCAACTGACCGACGCCAACTCCGCCGTGATCGGCGGTGCCAATGGTGTGCAGGGCGAGGGGACTTTTTCTGCCAACCCAGGCACTTTCAGTCTGCAAACCGCCGTGGTGCCGGAACCCGGCTCCGCATTCCTGCTGCTCGCAGCCGCGGCCACACATGTGATCCGCCGCGCCCGCCGTCTGACCCGCACGACTCTGCCCTGACCAGCCTCCCATGAGGGAAAACACATCACGAACCGACGCTCCAGCGTGCCGCCTGACAGCGACACGTGTCGTCGTTTCTGCATGGGTCGGTTTGATGGCTCTTTTGGCTACAACGGGGGCCGCACAGGCACAGACCCTCGACTTCAGTGACTATTCGAGCTTTGGCAGTGCCAGCAGCACGGCCATTACGACGCTGAAACTCGGCGCCACCACAGACAAAGAATCCGCCATCACCGCCAACACCACCGCCACCGGTGATGACACGACCGGCACGGACGACGAAGACGGTGTGACCATCGCGACCTCCGTTGCACAAGGCGCGGCCTCATCCATGACGGTGAACGTCACCAACACCAGCGGTGCCACCGCGTATCTCAATGTCTGGATCGACTTCAACCGCAACGGCGTGCTCTCTGACGCGGGCGAGCAGGTGGCGACGAACACGCTCATCGCCACCGGCACTTCCAACGCGAACAACACGGTCAACTTCACCGTCCCCACAGGCGCGTCGCTCGGCGTCGCCGGGGTGCGCGTGCGGCTGACTTCCACCAGCACGCCTGGCGCCACCGGCTTGAGCGGCAATGGCGAGGTGGAGGACTATGTGACCACCATAACCGCGCCCACCACCGACTTCGGCGACTGGGCGCATGCGACCAATCCTGCTGGCGCAGCCACCACCACGACGAGCAGCATCGTAAGCACCAGCCTCCGCCTCGGTGCCAGTGTTGATGCGGAAGTCAGCGCCACGACGAACGTCACTGCCACGGGAGACGATATCACCGGGAGCGATGACGAAGATGGCGTGATCGTTCCGAACCGGGTAAGCCAAGGCGACGCCACCCTGCTAGTAGTGAACGTGACCAACACCACGGGTGCACCAGCCTATCTCAATGCCTGGATCGACTTCAACGGCAACGGCGTGCTCTCCGACGCGGGCGAGCAGATCACGACCAACCAAGTCGTCGCCACCGGCACCAGCAACTTGACCTTGACGGTCAATTTCACCGTACCTTCGAATGCTTACCTCGGGCCGGTAGGCGTGCGTGTGCGGCTCACCTCCACCGCCAGTCCTGGGCCCAATGGAGCCAGCGGGATCGGCGAAGTGGAGGACAACTTCACCACCATCTTCATCCCCTGTGGCTACTCCAGCGTGGCGTGGATTTCATCCGTCTCAGGCAGCAATACTTACTTGGAGACCTACGACTTCGTTTCATCTGCCAAAGCCACGATCGGACTCACCAAAGACAGCTCCAACGTTAACCACGCCTTGTTTGATTTAGCGTGGGCCCCAAACGGCAAGCTGTACGGCATTGAGGCTAGCACCAACTCCTCGGTGTTCGAGGTCAACCCCTCCACCGGCGCACTCACACTCATAGGCAGCGTCACAGGAACGTACAACGGCATGGTGTTTGACGACATGGGCGTGCCCTACCTCAGCAGTTCGGCCAACGGCGACATATTCACCTTCACTCTGTCCGCTCTCAGCACATCCGCCGTGACGACTCCGACTCTTTTGTATGACTCACCCGCCACTGCTCCCAACGGATCAGCCCTCACTAGCGGCGGCGACCTCGCTTGGGTGGGCAGAGATTTGTATTATGCCGCGACTGGCGGCTACTCGAAGTTCTATCTCTATAAGGTGGTCACAGGCACGACGACGGTGCAGTTGGTGGGCGAATTCGTCACCACCGCAGGCAGCCCCGTCACCGGCGTGTTTGGACTCATTGGCGATGGCCATGGCACTTTGTATGCGCAGGCCGGCACCAGCTTCTATGAGGTCAATAAGAACAACGCCGTCAGCACACTCAAGTCCAGCGCGACCACCGTCAATACGATCTACGGAGGCACCATGCCCTTTGACTGGTGCCAGACAAATCATGACCACGGCGATTATTCCGGCTTTGGCCAAGCTACCAGTGCCGTTCTCACCGGCCTTCAAATCGGTCCCTTCAATGACGGCGAATATGCCGTGGCCAACAGCCTCGCGACTGCTGACGACACCACCGGCTTCGATGACGAGGACGGCGTGACTCCACCTGCCGCGCTGAACCCTGGCTTTAGCTCCAGCATCAGCATCAGCGCCACCAACCAGACAGGCGCGCCAGCCTATCTGAATGCCTGGATCGACTTCAACCGCAACGGTGTGCTCACTGACACAGGAGAGCAGCTCACGACGGACCAAGTCATCGCCACTGGCACGAGCAACGCCACTATCACACTGCCGTTCACCACGCCCCTAAGTGTCACCGCAGGAGCGGCGGGCTTGCGAGTGCGCCTCAGTTCCGTCTCCTCGCCCGGCCCCACTGGCAGCGCCGGCTCCGGAGAAATTGAGGATTACCTCATCACCACCAACAACCTCGTCTCGACCGGTAACCTCGTGTGGGCAGACTCCAACAACAACGGCCTCAAAGACGCCAGCGAAGCAGGCATCTCCAATGTTGGGTTACAGCTCTTCCTCAGTGGCCAAAACCCCCTCAGCGCCACGCCCACCGCCACCACCACGACTAGTGCCACCGGTGCGTATCAGTTCAGCGGCCTAGCTCCAGGCCAATACTTCATCTACATCCCCACGCCCCCCGCTTCCGCTCCGCTGAGCACAAGTCCCACTGTGACCACGGACAACAGCGTGGACAATGATGACAACGGCAGCCAGACCACGCAAGGGCAGTCCGTGACTAGCCCAGTGATCACACTGACTTCGAACGGTGAATCCATCGCTGACGGCGACACCAATTCGAACACGGACCTGACCTTGGACTTCGGTTTCCGCACCTGCCCGGCCATCACCATCTCGCCTGCCACACTGGCAC
>NZ_JBJXFV010000081.1:0-38027 GCF_046154365.1 Prosthecobacter sp. | reverse complement strand
GCTGGAGCATCGCCGCGAGCGATGCGCTGATCTCTTTGCGTGCGCTTTACCTGACGCCCTCACGCTGGAACCACTTCTGGCAGCAGCACTCCCAGCCGTCTGCTTCTTCGCTTTAATCTACATCATTGCGGCGACGCACCCCTCATCGTGGACGACCACTTCATGGCCCGTCTCGGACTCACCGTGCCGATCAATGGCGAGCCTGATATGTGTGTCGTCGCTGAGGCAGAAGATGCCACCGAGGCCCTGAATCAATTCCGCAAACACAAACCTGACGTCGTCACCATGGACTACCGCCTGCCCGGCAAGAGCGGTGCCGAAGCCGTGCTGTCCATCCGGGGCGAGTTCCCCGCAGCGCGGATCATCATGCTCTCGGCCTATGAAGGTGAGGAAGACATCTTCCGCGCGGCGCAGGCCGGAGTCAGTGGTTATCTCACCAAAAGCGCCAGCCGTGCCGATGTGCTCGCCGCCATCCGTCGTGTCCATGCTGGCGAAAAAGCCTACGCACCAGCCATCGCCGCCAAGCTCAAGGCACAGCAGCGGCGCGAGCCGCTCATCCCGCGCGAGGTCGAAATCCTGCGCCACATCGTCGAAGGCCGCGCCAACAAAGAGATCGCCGCCGCCATGCACCTCAGCGAGCCGCTGGTGAAACTCCACGTGCGCAAAGTCCTCGAAAAAATCGGAGCCGCAGACCGCACCCACGCCGCCACCTTGGCCATCGAGCGCGGCATCGTGCATCTGGATTAGCCAGACTCGACGCGCTCGAAGTTGCAATCCGACTTTGGTTCGACACCTTCTCAGGAGCCACTTGGCATCTAAGCAAGGCTCACCTTAGTTATGAATAAAGACCTTATCGTCCGCATGCAAAGTCAGTTTGATCAACTGGCTCAGACGCACCCCGAGGAATCGAATCTGGAGTTCTGGTTCGCCAGGGACTTGCAGGAGCCGCTTGGTTACGCACGCTGGGAAAACTTCCTCACCGCCATCCACCGAGCCATCGACTCCTGCAAGACCACTGGCTACGAGGCTGAACATCATTTTCGTGGCGTCACGAAATTGATCACCCATGGCAAAGGCGGACAGCGCGAGATCGAGGACTTCATGCTCACCCGCTACGCCTGCTACCTCATCGCACAGAACGGCGATCCCAGGAAAGAGCCCATCGCGTTTGCACAAAGCTACTTCGCTGTGCAGACCCGCAAGCAAGAGCTGATCGAGGAACGCATGCTGCTCATGGGCCGCCTCGAAGCCCGCGAGAAGCTGCGAGCCTCAGAGAAGGCGTTGTCCGACAACATCTTCCAGCGGGGAGTAGATGACGCAGGCTTTGGCCGCATCCGCTCGAAAGGTGATGCCGCCCTCTTCGGCGGGCACACCACGCAGGCGATGAAGGACAAGTTCGGCATCACCCAAACCCGACCGCTCGCCGACTTCCTGCCCACCCTCACCATCGCCGCAAAGAACCTCGCCACCGAGATGACGAATCACAACGTCAAGCAGGCTGATCTACAGGGCGAACCCTCTATCACCCGAGAGCACGTCCAGAACAACACCAGCGTCCGCCAGATGCTCGGCGAGCGCGGCATCAAACCCGAAGCCCTGCCACCCGAGGAAGACATCAAGAAGCTAGAACGCCGGGTGAAGACGGAGGAGAAGAAGTTGGAGAAGCAAGCTGGCCGTTTGCCCCGAAAGGGCGACAGTGAATAGAGGTGACTCTAGACTCCGATAGTTGAGATCAGCGAGCGGTTGTAAGCCGATTTATTCGGTTGGGCAGCCCCCATTCTGGCAGCGTTTTTTTTGCGGGATGCTGGCTTGCGATGCTAAAATTTGTGACAGCAGCGGAGAAGTGCTTCAACATGCGGGAAGCCCACAGGTTCGTCACACGCCATCGACCAACCGTTGTTCTTCCGCACCATGCCTATCTCCAGATTCACCTACGACCTGCCCGCCGCACGCGAGTCATCCATCGTCCGGGAAGACACTCTCGAGTCCGGTCTCATCGGCACACTCAAGGGACCCAGATACGCTGTGCTCCTCATCAGCTTCCTCGGGCCGTATCCTGATGTGATGCCAGCAAAGCCATGAAACCGCCAACACATCCATCCCGTTACCGAGAAATCGCCATTTCTAATTCCCTCGAATTCGAGGGGGTTGGACGAATCTTAAACCAGAATTCCCCACTATGAGCAAAGCCACGTTCGAAGTTCAAGGCGTAACCATCGCCGTCCTGAATCGGAATAATCAGGACTACATCTCTCTGACAGACATCGCCCGATATCGGAACTCGCAGGAGCCTTTTGCCATCATCAACAACTGGATGCGCAGCCGCAGCACCATCGAGTTCCTCGGGCTTTGGGAGAAACTGTGCAATCCGGGTTTTAAACCTCTCGAATTCGAGAGGTTTAAAAATGAGGCGGGCACCAACTACTTTGTCCTCTCGCCGCAGCGGTGGATTGAGAGCACCCAGGCCATTGGGATCACTTCGAAATCGGGTCGCTACGGTGGCACCTACGCGCACCGGGATATCGCCTTTGAATTCGCCTCCTGGATATCATCGGAGTTCAAGCTCTACCTGATCGTCGAGTTCCAGCGCCTCAAGGACGACGAAAACGAGCGTCTCCAGCTCGGGTGGAACCTCCAGCGCACCCTCGCCAAGATCAACTATCGCATCCACACCGATGCGATCAAAGAAACGCTCATTCCGCCGTCCATCACCAAGGCTCAGACCGCGCTCGTCTATGCCAACGAAGCCGACCTGCTCAATGTCGCCCTCTTCGGCCAAACCGCGAAACAATGGCGCGATGCCCATCCCGATGCCGACGGCAACATCCGCGACCACGCCCCGCTAGAGCAGCTCGTCGTGCTGACCAATCTCGAAAGCCTCAACTCCGTCCTTATCCGCCAAGGGTTGCCCCAGCCCGAGCGCCTGCTCAAGCTGAACGAAATCGCCATCACCCAAATGCGCACCCTCCTTTCCGCCAACAACGTGAAACGCCTGAAGTGATGTTCGACAACGCCCCCATCCGCCGCACCATGCACAGATGACCTTAGAGTGCATGACCGTCTTTCTTCATCCTTCAAACTCCGCATCTGCCCCTCTCAAAAGCTGCCACCCAAACATATGAACATACAACTTTGGCAGAAATTCGACCAGCTCCGCAAATTGCCATTCAGCGGGCATGAAGGCCTCGCGGACTTCTTTCGAAAAGAGGGAATTCGTTTTGCCTCGAAAGACCTGCCTACTTGGGGGCAGTTCTTGTCCGCACGGTTCGGTCGGTCCGGTGGAGAGGTTCATGTTCCAGAATGGTTAGCAGGTGTGTTCTGCGCCCTCGCGAAAGAAGCTTCGCCCAAAACAATTTGCGACCCGTGGGCAGGCCTCGGCTTTTTGATAGAGGCTTTACGTGAGGCGTGCCAGCCGGAGCAGGCGGTAGCGTTCACGCAAAACCAGGCGGCGCACGAACTCGGAAAAGTGCTTGTGCCGGATGTTAATTGGCATTTTGGCGAGCCGTTGAATTTGATCGGTTCGTTGCCCCAGTCACTCGACGTGATCGCAAGCATCCTGCCGATGAATGCAAGGGCGCATCATCCGCTGAAGGTCACACTCGCATCTGGGGAAGCGGTCGAATTGACTGACGACCTCGGCAATCTGGTGATGGTTGCGGCGTCCCAGCGGTTGAGTTCGTCAGGGGTTGGATTGTTCGTCGTCACTCCATCCTTCTTCCTCAAGCAGCAGTCTGTCTTTCACCGTTTCAGCGAACTCGGCCTCGGAATGGAAGCGGCGCTGGCACTGCCATCTGGAACTTTTGCGCCATACACCAACATTCCCGCTTACTTGGTCGTCGTCCGCCGAAAGCCCTCAACGCGAATGTTTGTGGCGCAGCTATCGGCTGACATGAACACGAATCTTCAAGTCATCGCAAACTTCCGGCAAGGGACGGAGGGCGGTTCGCTGGAACTTGGTCGTTTCGTCGCCGCCGACACCTTCCGCAGCTTTGAATATCTCCGCGCTTCGGAAGCCATGACGGCTGCTGAAAAGCGGTTTGGCATTCAGGCCTCGAATCTGGCCGAACTGGGAGACGTGAAATCCGGAATAAAGCTTGGACGCCCCGGCGATGAGTTTGCATTTCAGCCCCTGGAGAACGCGATTTACATCCCGATGATTGGCAGCAGCGACGTGGTGGAGTCAACGGATGAGTTGACGTTGAAGCCCCAGAACTACGCTCAAGTCGTGATTGATCCGTCGCGATCAAATGCCCGCTTTGTCGCCAGGTTCTTGAACTCAGAGTTTGGCAAAGATCTCCGTGAACAGATCAAAACCGGCTTCATCCCGAAGTTGAATAAGCAGACTTTGAGGGAACTGCGGGTGTTCGTCCCCGACCTGCAGACGCAACGGAAGATGCTGGAAATCGAGACGCGCATCACTGCCGAGCACAATACGGTCATGGCGCTCCAGAACGAGATTGCCGAGTTGCGCCGGGAACTTTGGGCGAACCCCAAGTCCGCCCCACAAGTCCAAGAAAGGATTGATGCACTGGCAAGGCGGCTCGCGGGAGGAATCAAACAGCACGCATCCGAATCGCTCGACCAGTGGTTTGAAACGCTTCCGTTCCCGCTCGCATCAATCCTCCGGGCTTGGCAGGCGACCCCAACCCAGGACTTCAAGACGAAGTATGAGCACCTCCTCCATTTCTTCGAAGGAACGGCCGAGTTCGTCAGCATCATCCTGCTGAGTGCGTTCAATTCAAATGAAGCGGTGTTTGCACCTCATCGGCAAAAGCTGAAGGAGACGATGCAGAAGCAGAATTTAAGCTTCAACCGGGCGACGTTCGGCACGTGGAAACTGGTGGTTGAGTATCTCGGCAAGCAGACGCGCGCACTGCTTAGTGAGAATGGAAAGAAACCGGAGGACGCCAAGAACGACAGGGCGCTTTGTGCTGACATGTTTGCTGATCCGTCTCTCTCCCTGCCCGATGCTCTCAGTCGAAAGGAGTTGGCCGCCATCTTCTCGACGACGAACAAGATGCGAAACGACTGGGGTGGCCACGGCGGGGTGGTCGGGCAAGAGGATGCTGGGTTGCGGAATCAACAACTCCTCGCCGAGGTCCAAAAGTTGCGCGAGGTAACCGCAGACACATGGGCTGAAACGCAGATGATTCATGCGCTCCACTGCCGACCCCGGCGTGGCGTGTTCGAGAATGAAGTGGCGGTATTGATGGGCAGCAACAACGAGTTCCTGAAGGAGACTCGCGCGATGGCGACGTGGCTGGATGTCGAACGGCTTTACCTGTCGAAGAAGGAGTCTGGGAAGGCGCTGAAACTTCTCCCATTGATTCAAGTTGGGCCATCACCGCAGTCCGCCAAGAACGCCTGCTATTTTTTCAGCCGCTTGGAACGGGACGGTGCGCGTTTCGTTTCTTATCATTTCACTGACAGGCCGGAACTCACTGAGCAGTTCGCCGACGTGACGGAAACAGTCAGGCTACTCAGCGAAGTCTGATGAACCCATGAACGACATCATCGACTACTGTCGGGAGAATGACCGCGTCTGCCCCGAGCCGGGTCTCTGGCACACGCTTTAGGAACTGTTGCCCGAGCGCCGACGCGATGGGCGACGACGTCCGAAAAGTCCTCGAAAAAATCGGAGCCGCAGACCGCACCCGCGCCGCCACCTTGGCCATCGGGCGCGGGATCGTGCATCTGGACTAGCCGGGGTTTGTTCCAAGACATTTGAATGCGGGGCGAATTGGCGCTTGGAAGGTTAGGCGGCCTAAAGGCCGAGAATACTCTCTGGGCTCGCAGCGCTGGGCTCTGGAGAGTATTCCAGGGCTTTAGCCCGTCCGACTTTGCCACGGCGTTGGACTGCGAATTTTGCCGCCTTGGGGCAGGCTCTAGCTAGACACCGATTTATCCGGTCGGATAGGAGACGGCGGGGCGGTCAGGGGGAATGGATTCGGATTGGGTTCTACCGTGCCCATCGATCTTCAACCCATCATCGACATGATTTCAATGCACCAACCATGCCTTGGCCTCCTCACTCGCACTGCCGCTCGGCTGCTCGCAATTGCCGGCATTTCTTTCTCCGTGCCTTCACTCTTTGCTGCCACTGGGATATGGAATGGCAGCGGCGGTGATGGTTTTTGGGACATTACGGCTAATACCGAGTGGTCCGGCGTCACCGGTGATCCTTGGGATGCCGCTAATGGCCCGACCAATATTGCTCAGTTCAATGCTGGTCCTAACGCGAATATCGGCACCAGCGGAACGCCTGTCATCAATGGCATCATCTGGAACGGCGTCGGCGGGGGAGTTAGCTCCGGCTCAGTGAAGCTGGATGGGATGAATCCCTTCGTTTCTGTCTCGTCCGGCCAGACTAGCCAGATTTATGCAAATGTCCTGGGCACCAACGGCTTTACCAAGATGGGAGCTGGCCAGCTCACTCTGATCGATTCCCTCAAGTCCATCACCGGAGGGATTATGGTCAGCCAAGGATCATTGCGTCTTTCTCTCGTTGCTTCGGGGAATGTGGTGAATTCTTCCAATGCCCTCAGTCTCTCCGGCAGTCAGCTTGAAGCGTTCGGCAACGGAACTCAAACCCTGAGCACCTTCACGCTCGGTAACGGTGGTAGCAGAATCGTCATCAACCCCAACGGGGCCGCGAACTCGGTGACGTTGTCTCTCGCCAATTGGACAAGGGCGTCTAATTCGAGCGCCCTGATTGACTTAGCCTCTACCGGAACAGCAAAGACCCTTACCTTAACAGGAACACTTCCAACGCTCAGCAATTCGCTCATCGGCGGCTACGCTACCGTTAGAGATTCTTCCACAACTTACGGCTTTGCCACCCTCGATGGTTCGAACAATGTGGTTCGTTACACGGGTGCGACTGTCGTCAGCTCTGCCCTCGGTGCAAACACTGTCAGCGCTACCAATTATAGAGCCACGACCGCTGGGACTTGGTTTAATGGAACTGGCACTTCCCAAACGTTGAACAGCTTGGAAATCGCGATAGCCGGCACTGTTTCTGGAAATAATGCAGCCACCTACATCTTGAATTCCGGAGGCCTGTTATTCTCCGACACGAGCAATACCATCAACGGCGGGCAGGCAAACATGACCTTCACCTCCGCGACCTCCGAACTGCATATTGCCACGATGCAATATAACAGCGGATTTGCTGTGCCGAGCGTCCGCGGGGTGACAGACAACGGCGGCACCAGCGTGAGCTTGATCAAGGATGGCACCGGCGGCTTGAGCATGGTCTCTGGCACATTCTCCTATACCGGTGATACCATCGTTAATGATGGAATCCTGTATGGTGTCGCAAACATGCCAACTGGAGCAGGCAAAGGCAATCTCGTCGTGAATTCCCGCGGCACTGTTACCATTGGGGTAACAACGAGTGGAACCCGGACTATCAATGGATTGTCAAACACCACGCTCGCAGGTGGAACGGTCAACAACCAGAATTTCACTTCAACAGCAGCCACGTCCTTTCTGGATCTGGGCAACGGCAATGCTACCGCAAGTTTCTCCGGCGCGATTACCGGCAATTTCGGCATCATCAAGAGCGGCACCGGCACTCAGACCTTCTCCGGTTCTAACAACTACGTCGGCACCACCCAGGTGAATGCTGGAACCCTACAGTTCGCCAAAACGGCTTCCCTTTACAACAACACTCCCGCCAACTGGACGGCAGCCAACATCAACGTAAAGAACGGAGCCACGCTGACCTTGAACGTGGGTGGCACGGACGAGTTCACCACTGGCAACGTCACCACGCTGCTCACCAATCTGGCCGCCAGCAGCAGCACCACCAACGGCATGAATGCGGGGTCTTCCCTCGGCTTCGACACCACCAATGCCTCAGGCGGCACGTTCGCCATCAGCGATGTGATTGCCGATACATCCGGAGCTAGCGGTGGTGCCAGGAGTTTGAAGAAGCTCGGAACGGGCACCCTGACGCTCACCGGCACAAACACCTACACTGGCGCAACCACCATCAGCACAGGCAGCCTCCAACTCGGCAACGGCGGCACCACTGGAGCACTCACGGGCACCACAGGCATCACCAACAACGCCAATCTGACCATCAACCGTAGCGACGCCTTCACGCAAGCCTCCGACCTCAACGGCCAAGCCATCACAGGCACCGGTTCATTCACCCAAGCTGGCAGCGGCACACGACTCTCAACACAGCCAACACCTACAGCGGCACCACCACAGTCAGTGCAGGTGCCCTGCAAGTCGGCAACGGCGGCAAGACCGGCACCGGAATCGTAACTGTTAAAACAGGCGGCGTCATCCTCGGCACTGGCACCGTCCAAGGCTCCAGCTTCACGGCTGAAAGCGGCTCCGCCATCCATGCGGGCGACACGACGGCCCAAGGTAGTTACGGCACGCTCACTTTCGCGCCGGCATCGGGATCAGGTTCGTTCGACTACCAGAGTGGCAGCAGCGTCATTCTCGGCATCAATCCAGGCGGCACCAGCGATCTGCTAAGCTTTGACGGTCTCTCCAGCGGCACGTTGCTTTTCAACGGCAACCTCAGTATCACCGCCACGGGTTACACCCCCATGAGTGTGGCAACCTTCAATCTGCTCGACTGGGCAAACCTCACCACCACCACCTTCGCCAGTCGTTTCAGCGCCGGCTCCTACGGCGGCTATCTCCTCGGCAATGGTGACGACAACCTTGGCTTCGACCTGCCAGACATCAGCTCATCAGGCTATGGATGGGATATCAGTAACTTCATCACCAACGGCACCATCGCCACAGTCGTCGTGCCCGAGCCCAGCCGGGCGCTGCTCCTCATGTTCGGCCTCGCGGGTTTCGTCACACGGCGTCATCGGGATCAGACTCGCCGGTGATGGGCTTGTCTTTGACCTCGGGATGGCTGGCGATCACTACGAAAGCTCCTTCGATCTCGCGGAGCTGATTCGAGATGCCCCTGCGCACCTGACTGCCCGTCTGCTTCGGATCATAGTCGCAGCCAGTAAATGTTGGACGCGTTCTGCGGGATGACGCCGATAGGGGGGCATGATCACTTGCTGATCTTCAGAAGCTGCCCCTCTTCGATGGTCACCGTCTTGTCCACACCATCCAAGGTATAATCCACCTTCAATTGCTTTTCGATGCCGTTCGCGGGGTCGCCAAAGTTCTCGGCGTTGGCTTCAACCGTGAGCGAATCCTCGATCCAATCCGCCACCTTCTGCGTCACGTTGACCACGGCGTTGTTTGCCAGATCACCATACACGGCTTTCTTGATCACCAAGATCGGTGCCTTGGCATTGGCCTCACGTTTCACAGGTTTGAGCGCCAGGAAGGGGTTCCCGATCATCAGAATGCCTGAGACGATGTCGCCCGGAACGTGATCGCCGGGGGCGTGCTCGGTTTCGTGAGCTTGCTTGCAGGGCAGATACGCTTTTCCGAGGTAGTCACCAGCGCGGAGGCGCTCGTAGATGAGATCATCGAAACCGACTCCGCCGCTGCGGACCTGGCCGACGACTGCCTGCCCAAGATGCTTGCCGAAAACCCAGCTCAGGCCGCAATTGGGGCCGTTGTTGTCCTGTTCCGTCTTGGTCCAGTTGGCGGCGAAGCAGCCATGGCTGATGGTGATGAGTGATCCGGTTTTAAAGTCGGCAATCTCCTGCGGCAAGAGATCCTCATCGTCCAAGGCGTGACCTGTTTCATCCGAGTGCAGCGCGACACAAGTGAGCGAGTAGCTGTGCTTTTTGAAGGCATCGAGCGCGGCTTTATGCGTGCAGCCCTTTCCCTCCAACAGCGTCACATCCCCCGGCGCAGAAAACCGAGTGCCACCGCGCCGCTTGAACCACTCGCCAGGACCAGCCCAATCCTCTGTGCGGCTTTCGGCGCTGAAGAAGAGGGTGCGGAGTTCCGGGACGGCCTTGCCCGTGTAGTAATCGTGTGTCTTGGCAAAGAATCGGCGCAGTGCGGGGATGTCATCCTGGTGCGCCCTTTCAGTGGCGCGGATGTTGGCGACCCAAAGCTTCAGTTGCGGCTTGCCTTCATAGGCGTCGTCCCAGCCGTCCTTGTTCTTGTCCACAAACCGCAGATCGAAGTCCTCAAAATAGACCGGATTGGGATTGGGCTGCCCATGCAAAAAGAATCGGTGCATAGGCATTGCGCCGACGAGGATGACACCAGCGATACCACTTTTGCCATGCAGGCCCTTGATGGCCGCTCGAACTTCCTCTGGTGTCGTCCAATCGCGGGCCACGACATGCAGCTTCACCGGAAAGCGCTCTTCCACATCACCCATGTAGGTGCGCAGAGGCTCGGCGAGTGCTTTCAGCGTTGGTTCGCGCAGCAGGATCGCCACACGCTCAGGCTCGGCGGCAAGAAATGTCGAGGCTGCGAGGAGCAGGATAATAATGGTCAATGTGTGTTTCATTGGGCTGTGGCTCTTCTCTTCTATGGCAGCTTTGCGGTCACTCGTTTCAGCGTCTCGCTGTGCGCGATCTCTTTGCCATCAAAGCGTCGTCACAAAGGTCACCTCATCACACTGCGCTCTCATGAGTGGTGCTTTTATATTGGGGCACACGGTGAGCTGATGTTCACCAGCGGGGATCGAGGTGGTGCATTGGCCGTCTTTGAGTTCGAGCGGTTTGCCGTCGAGCCAGGCGGCTTCGATGCCGGTGAAGATCAGTGGCTTGGTCGTGGGCTTGGCGGCGGTGAAGCTGGCGGTGGCGTAAGGTTTGTCGGGGCGGTCTTCGGCGCGGAGGTCGCCGCTGATGAGGGTCATGGCGTAGGCGGCGGAGTCCTGTGCAGGCGGCGCACCAGGTGCTTGGCTGGTGAACTTCCACATGCGGGCGACATTCAGTTTGCTGGCATCAAAGGGGCCGGGGCGGCCGATTTGGCTGAGGAAGGCGAAGAGGTTGCGCTTCTCGTTCGGATTCAGCGCATCAATGAGGCCGGGAGGCATGAGGCTGCCGATGTTTTCTTTTTTGACGAGGTTCGCTTTGGCCAGCGGCAATTCGGCTCCAGGGCCGATCTTGATGATGACATCGGTGGCGGTTTCGCGGGCGGGGATGCCGCTCATGACGCTGCCGTCCTTCATGGTGAAGGCGAAGCCGTGGTAGCCTTCTTTCACTTTGGCAGCGGGACTGAGCGTGCTTTCGATGAGGTAATCAAGCGGGGCGCTGGCACCGATGCTGGAGAAGTCGGGGCCGTAGTTTCCACCGACTCCGCCGATGGCATGGCAGGCGACGCAGCCGATGCGGCGATAGACGAGTTCGCCATCGGCGCTGTTACCACCTTCGGAAACGGATTTCACGAGCGCGGCGATTTCTGCGGGATAATTGCGCGGTGCAACCTGCACACCGACGAGGGGTTGCAGCGCGGCGACGAGCGCATTGCCACCTCGGCCCATGCCTTTGGCGACTTGTAGTGCATCATCATACGCGGTGGACGGCAGGTCTTTCGGCACGGCTTTGGCGAACTCATTGGTAAAGGCTGCCTCTTGCAAAAGCTGACGCCACAGGGTCTGCGCGGCGGCATGGTCAGTCGTTTGCTTCAAGATGGAGGGCAACACGGCGAGCGCATCGGCACGTCCGTGCATGGCCAGCGGGATGAGCGCCGCACGGCGCACCTCAGCGGGCTGATCTTCGGCGACGAGCGCCTTCAAGGCCTTCAGTGTTTCGCCACCGCCGATGAGGCGCAGCGTGGCGAGCGCTTCACCGCGCAAGGCTCCATCTTTTTCATTTCCGGCGAACTCAGCGATCGCGGAAACGAGTTTGCCGAGTCGCCATTCACCGGCGAGGCGGATGGCGGCGAACTGCAATTCGCGGTCGGCAGACTTCAAAAGCGGAGCAATGACGCTGAGGTCGCCCTGGGGTCGCAAGCGGCGTTGTTTCGCGGCCTCGGCGAGCGAACGCGCGGCGCGGAGTCGTGCGGCGGGCTGAAGTTTGCCTTCTTCGATGAAGGCGGCATAAAGCGTGTCCAATTCGGCCTGACCACCGGCTTTGCCGATGAGTTCCATCCACGGGCCGTTGCCTGCGGCGTCGAGGCTGCGTCCAGCAAACAGGCGCTGCATGTAAGGCGCGGCGATGACGGGATCGACGATGTAAGTGAGTGCCGTGAGTTGAGTGATGCGGTCTGCGATCTTCTCAGGATGGGCGGCGAGTTCGGTAAGCCATGGCTGTGCGAGTTCATTCACGGCGGTCCAGGCGGCAAAGGTGAGGAAGCTATCGCTGTCATCTGTGGGCATCGTTTTGAGCACGAGATCCGCGCTCTCAAACGTGCTGATGCGAGCCAGCGCACGGAAGGCTTCAAGACGTGTGCGGGGATTCTGCCCAGCCTCCAGCCATGGGGCGATAGCGCTGATGTCGGTGATGCCGCGATTGCCGTAGGCCTTGCCGATCTCACGCAGTGCGACCTGTGAGCTGGTGTCGTCTTGACCGGGCTTCAGCATGGCGAGCAGATGCGAGACATCGGCGCTACGACCGCTGAGCAACCACGCGGCATGACGATGAGTGACTTCATCTTTGACCCAAACGGCGAGCGCCTTTTGCAAATCAGCGAGCGGTGCCTTCGCGAGTTCACGGCGGGCTTGCTCAAACTCCCAGCGGCTCGGCGAGAGCAGTTTATTGAGCAACGCATCGACTGGCAGACCTGCGACAGGCTCCCAAGCAATGGGTTTGCTGCCCTCGGGTGCGATGCGCCAAATGCGGCCATGCTGTTTGTCACGACGTGGATCGCGGAAATCGACTTCACCGTGATTGATGATCGGATTGGTCCAATCCGCGACATACAAGCCGCCATCAGGCCCCATGGCGAGTGCGATGGGGCGAAAGGCCGCATCACTCGTGCGCACCACATCGGCCTGCGTCTGGGTGGTGTAGCCGGATTTTGCGGCGGACTTATCGGCCGTGAAATCGGTGAAGTTAAAGCGCACGATACGATGAGCGCGGAAGTCATTCGTGATCGCGCTGCCCTGCCATTCGGGGCCAAAGAGCGGGCTGTTGATGAGTTCGAGTCCAGCAAACTTCGGATACGATCCAGGGCTGATGCTTTGGATGTATCGACGGGCACCTTCGCTCGGTGGCAGCACGGCACCGGGGAAACTCCAGCTCACGCCATTGCCATCCGCACCGGAGGTGAGGAAGGTTTGGCCATTGAGGTCTTCCTGCTGGCCCCAGCAGTTCACGAGGCCCTTCGAGTGAACTTCGAGCCGCTCGGTGTTCGGATCATAAGCGAAAGCCACGCCGCTGTTGGCGCGCACCAGGCCCCATGGCGTCTCGATGTGCGAGTGGATGTAAATCGTCTGCTGGAAGTAAAGCCGACCATCAATGCCCCAATGCAGGCCGTGGATGATGTGATGCGTGTCCTCCGTGCCGAAGCCACTGAGCACGATTCGTCGCTCACCGAGCAAGCCATCCGCGCCGGGTTTGCTGAGCTGGAGCAGTTCCGTGCTCGCACCGACGAAGCAACCACCGCTGTTATCCGGCGCGACACCGGCTGGGATGAGCAGCTTGTCCGCGACGATGCGCGAGACATCGGCCTCGCCATCGCGATTTGTGTCTTCCATCACGATGATGCGGTCGTTGCCAGTCGAGGGGCCAAACTTGGCGCTATCGCCTTCCATCTGCGCACCGAGGTCATCGGGGTTCACCTGCGGATAGGTGTTCGATGTGGCGACCCACAAACGGCCTGCGGTATCCCAGTTCATGCCCACAGGTTTTTCCAGCAGCGGATTCTCAGCGAACAGCGTCATCGCGAGGCCCTTATCCACGGTGAACTCCGGCTTGGGCAAAGAAGCCAGCACAGGCAGCTTCGTCGCGCTCGGCAGCTCGGGTGGCAGCGTGCTCGGCTTGCCCGCAGCGATGCCGATCACGTTCGCCTCAGCCCTTTCCACGAGTGGATCAAACTTCGGAATCTCCACCGCATTGCGCCCCTGCTCCTGTTTGCGGAAGCCGAAGATGTAAGTGTAGTTCGCCGGACGACTGCGATGAAAGAACAACGCGTTCTTGCGCAGAATCGCATCGCGCAACGTGCGCTGTTCGGCGGTCTCTGCATCCCACTTGGCCGCATCCGTTTTCCAGCCGAGTTGCGCCGCAAAACTCTCGCTCAACGCCTGCAAACCACGCGGATTGAGATGAATGCCGTTGTCCGTGCCCTGCGCCAGCTCAATGCCCGCCGCCTTCTGCCACTCCCCCCGCACGAATGGCGATTGCTTCTCCGCCGCGAGCTGCTCCATCACTTTTTCATACTCCAGTAGCAATGCATTGTGCTCCGCCGGATCAGGCAAGCCGGGCCGTGTCGCACGCAGATCCTCATGCTTGATCGGCCCCACGAAAACAAAGCGCACCTTGCCATCCGGGCTCGCCGCCGTGATCAGATCCATCAGAGCGAGCACTTCGCGCCGAAACTTGGCCGGACTGTGATCCAATCCATAGCGCACCGGGTCAGGATTCAGCACCGGATCATTCTTCCGATACGTCAGCTCATCGAGACTCGCCGCCATGCCATACCCCAGGATCGCCACCGTCGGCTTCACCACCGCGAGCTGCTCCTTCAGCGCATCCACACCCTTCTCCACCGGATCAAAACTCGCCCGTGAGGCCCCCAAGGGGCTGTCACCACTGTAACCAAGATTCCGCACCGCAAAACTCTTGCCCCCGAACTCCCGCCGCATCTTTGATTCGATGTAGCCATAGTTGTTCTCGCGCTCGAGGAGCACGTCGCCAATGAGCAACACCCGGTCGCCATCGTTGATTTCGAGTTTGCGTTCAGCCGCACCTGCAATGGAAGTGAGGACGAGGGAGAGGGCGAAGTGGATGAATTTCATGGGGTGAGATCGAAACGATGGGTGAGAGGGGAAAGACACGGCAATACTTGGGTCGGATTCAGCAAATCAATGCGCGACGAGAACAAACTCTCGCATCGTGCTCAGCATAATCACCACGGAACAAGCGCCCGCGTCCGGAAAGCCAAGGCAGGCCGCACCAAGGGTTTTCGCTCGGCCAAACTGGGCGATCATGTCCTTGCTCGCCTCCTTGCCTGCTTCTGCGGCCGCTGCGACCGCTGCGAGCGCCCCGGTCAGCGGCAGGGCGGTGATTTCGCGTGCTTTTGCGGCAGCGGGTGCCACGGCGTCGATCATCGTTTTGTCGCCTGGCTTGGCACCACCACGCTTCATGACACCTTCGAGTGCCGCTTCGAGCAGGAGCGCGAGACCTTCGGAGTCAAACGAGGTGCGACCCGCCAGCGCCTTACCTCCAGCTCGATAAACGGTGCCAAAAAGAGCGCCACTCGCCCCACCCATGCTCGCCATCATCGCGGTGCCGGTGGTGACGAAGACTTGCTCCACACTGTTTGGATTCATCGGATCGAGTTGAGCCTTCACGGCTTCCATGCCGCGCTTCATTCCGAGGCCGTGATCGCCATCGCCGAGATCGCGGTCGGCTTGGGAAAGCATGGCTTCAGCAGCGATGATGGCGTCGGCGACCTTCAACATCATGAGCCGGACTTGATTGGGTGTGAGTGTCATTGGCGGCTTGGTTACTTGGTTCCTTTGGCTTTGAGGTCGTTATACATCGCGAAGCCCTGCGCTGGCGTGAGTCCTTCATGCACCACGCCACGCACCGCTTGCATCATGCTGATCGGTGCATCGCTCTGGAAGATGTTGCGGCCCATATCGACACCGCTCGCACCTTGTTGGATGGCGTTGTAGCACATGGTCAGCGCTTCGAGTTCTGGCAACTTCTTGCCGCCCGCGATCACGATGGGCACAGGGCAGCAGCTCGTCACCGTGTCGAACTCCGTGTCCGTGTAGTAGCACTTCACCACATTCGCGCCCAGCTCCGCCATGATGCGTGTGGCGAGGCGGAAATACTGTGGCGTGCGAGCCATCGCACGGCCCACCGCCGTCACCCCCATGACGCCGATGCCATAGCGCGAGGCCGCATCGACGAGGTCTGTGAGGTTCTTCAATGACTGCCGCTCATACGCACTGCCGATGAACACCTGCACCGCGAGGATGCTGGCATTGAGCCGAATGGCCTCCTCGATGTTCAGCGCCGTGCTTTCGTTCGATAGAGGCTCAAATCCTGGGCGGCCAAACTTAGCCTTCTTGCCATCGATCTCGCCTTCCCATTCTTCCATCGGCGAGATCATCGAAGTGCCGCCGCTGGCACGCAGCGCGATGGCTTTGGTCGTGCTAGCAGGGATCACGCTGCGCTGAATGCCACGCGTGAGCATCAGGCAGTCGGCATACGGCGCGAGCGGCAGGATCGTCTGATCCACACGCTCCAGGCCCGTCGTTGGCCCTTGGAAATAGCCATGATCAAAGGCCAGCATCACCGTGCGGCCATTTTTGGGATTGAACACGCGACTGAGACGATTCTTCAGCCCCCAGTCATACTGATGGCAGCCCTTGAGAAAGAAACCCGGAGCCTCCTGTGGTGTGCTGGTGAAGTATTCCTTGTCCTTCTTGTCTGCTGCGCTGGTTAGGATGTCGGCCATGGTCGTGGGTGTTGGGTGGGTAGTGAGGTCTAAATCCATATTCAGACCGGTCTTGCCATCCATGCCAGCATCGGCCAGACTTGTGTCTGATTTTGCAATGCCGTGATGTCCAAGACACTATCCATCCTCAGTGTCGTCCCTGCGGGCTCTGCCCACCGGGTGCTTGGGCATCGCTCCGTAGCCCTGCCTGGAGTGACGGTGGACATCCTCACCACCCGCAAGATCGAACTTCAGCAGTGGGAGCTGCGTCGTCTCAATGATCCGTATTGGCGGCTCTACTGGCCGATGGCAGCAGGCGGCGTGGTCGAGATCGACGGCGTGAAGACGGCGCTCAAGCCAGGCATTGTGTATCTGATCCCGCCACACACCACATTCAGCACCACCACCACACGCCCGTTCAGCAAGTGGTATGCGCATTTCAGTCTCGGCCCCGTGGCGGACCGTGCGGCTCCTGGGATCTATAGTTTCACCAACACGCCGCACATGCGTAGCTTGCTCCAGGGCTTGATCAAACTGGGGAGAAACCCGCAGCGCGCACGCTTTCCTTGGTTATCCATCCAGCTCGTAGCGGAAACGGTGCAGCGGCTGCCTGACAGCGTATGGGAGCAGCAGCGGCTCGATGCGCGCGTCCTGAAGGCCATGGAGTTTATGAACCAGCACATGAGCTTGAAATTGACGGCCGATCAGATCGCCCGCCATGCCGGATTCAGCGTACGAAATCTCAACCATCTCTTCCAGCAGGAACTCCAACAGCCGCCGATGCGTGTGCTGCTCGACTATCGTCTCGACGAGGCCTGCCGCCTGCTGCGACACACGGATGAAAGCATTGAGGCCATTGCCGAGGCGTGCGGGCTGGTGAACCGGCATTACTTCAGCCGCATGATGCGTCAGTATCGGAACACTTCACCAGCGGCGTATCGAAGCGAGCAGTCGGGGACGTGAGTTGAGTTCTGCGCTGTTCATTTTTTCAGCCCCAGCAGCTTCAAACTGTCACGGTGGATCATTGCCTCGATTTGCGCCACATCGAGACGCGGCAGCTTCGTGCCTTCGAGCATGTCGTTGAGCTTGCGGATGCCATCGATGCTCGCATTCACCGTGGTGAAGGGAAAATCCGTGCCGAAGAGCAGCTTGTGCCACACGCCGTATTCCTGCGCGAGCATCAGCGAGTTGTAGAGCTGCCACGGGCGGTAATGCAGCGCGCTGACATCGGCGAAGACGTTCTCGTGCTTGCGGATCGTCACGAGGCACTCGCCCTCATACGGATGGCCGAGATGCGCGAGGATGATCTTCACGCCAGGATGCTTCACCGCCACCGGCTCGATCAAACGCGGTAGCGTGAAAGCCAGCGGGGCCTGCGCGATGAATGTCGTGCCCATGTGCAGCAGCACCGGTAATGCGTGGCCTTCGGCGTATTGCCACAGCGGCTCCAGCTTCGGGTCATCGGGACTGAATCCCGCATACATCGGCAGCAGCTTGATGCCGCGCAGGCCGAGTTCCTCGCAGCCGACCCGCATCTCGCGTTCCCAGCCATCCTGCGTCGGATCGACCGACAAAAAGCCGATCAAGCGCGACGGATCCTTCGCCACATAACTCGCCACCGTCTGGTCATCGATCCACAGGCCACTGAGCCGCGCCTTGCCGCCGAAGACGATGGTGCAGGTGTCTTCGGGAGCCGAGGTGCGATAGGCTTCATACGTTGCGCTGAAGTCCACCGCATGCCCCGGCCGTGCACGTTCGGCCTGACGGATGAAATCGGCCGAGAAATCGGAGGGAAAGTTCCAGGCGTGGGAATGGACGTCGATGATCATGGCTTCAAATCACTGGGCTGCAGCAATCATGCGGTCAAATTGCCGCTCCACCTCGCGCTTTGTCTCGTCATCGAGCCGGAAGCCGACGGGACCGCGAACCAGCGTGTTCTTGAAGATGCCCTGACGCACCAGCAGATGCTTCTCGACGGCAAGGAAGCCGTCCAGGCTCGTCTGCATCGAAATGAGCGCGGCAAGTGGTCCATGAATGCGATCTGCCCTCTCCGCGTCGCCAGCCTCCAATGCTTTCCACAGCGGAACGAGTCCGCGAATAAGATCCGCGCCCGGCATGGTGCCCACGACGCAGCGTTTGAAGGAATCGACGAGGGCGATGCCGCCGGTGCCTTCGAAAACGCGAGCGCGGCCCTTCGTCGCATCGCGCAGTTCGCTCAGCTTCGGGCCGATGGGCGAGGCTTCCGGCTTGTACTGCACGCGTTCTGGCCCGAATTCGTCGAGAAGCTTCGCCTGCATCGCGATGGGCATCGGTTTGCCGACGTAGCCGCTCGCATCCTGCACGATGACCGGAATGCGGATGGCTTGGATGATGCGTGTGTAATACGCGAGCAACTCGCTCTCGCCAATACCGATGGAAACCGGCGGAATCGCCATCACCGCATCTGCGCCGACGCTTTCAGCGTGTTTCGCGTAGCGCTCCGCTACTTTAGAGGACTCCGCACCGACACTGATGACGACCACGCCGCGATCCTTGCCGAATTTGCACGCTGCGGCGGCGAGTTGCTCGCGTTCCTCGCTGTCGAGGCGCAGCGTTTCGGAGACCATCGCCATCACGATGCCATTGGCACCGCAGTCGTAGAGCCAGGCGATCTCGCGTTCGAGTGTTTCGAGGTCGAGGGTTTCATCGTCGAGCCACGGCGTCTGAAAAACGGGCAAGACGCCAGCGAGTTGGTGTTGTGGAGGGTTGTCAGGCATCATTTAACGGTCATTCGTTTTACCAGCGTGTTTAACGTGATGAACTCCACCTTTATGCCCGAATACTCGCGGGTGAAGGCTGGCTTCGCATCGGTGGCGACGACGGTCAACGCGGCCTTCGGGTAGGATTTCGCGAAGATTTGGAAGTTGCCGGGATCGAAGTCCTTCGCCGACCATTTGCACTCGATCGCCGTCACCGATTTGCCACGCGGCTGCCAGATGAAGTCGATCTCGTGTCCCTGCTTGTCCCGCCAGTAATGCAGGCTGGTGAGCGGCACGCGGGCGCTCATTTCATTCAGCACATAATGCTCCCACAGCCGCCCGCGATCATCGCTGCGCAGCTCCGTCCAGCCACGATGGGCGCAGACAAAGCCCGTGTCGAAACCATACACCTTCGGCGCGGCCACGATCTCGTTCGACAGCCGCGTGCTGAACGGTCGCAGCACCAGCGCCACCGATGTGGCCTCCAGCACACCGAGGTAATTCATGATCGTCTGTCGTGTCACCTCGCAAGGCGCGGCAAACTTGGTCGCTTCAAAAATGCCGCCACTCTGCGCGATCAGCAGTTCGACAAATTTTTGAAACGACACCCGCTTCTCCAGTCGGAAAAGCTCCTGGATGTCCTTGGCCCAATAAGCATCCATCCACTCCTGAAAATCACGCTCCGGCGGCTCCGGCGAGAGGAAGAACGGCGGCAGCCCGCCATGCAGCAGTCGGTGGTTCAAATCACCGCTGCCAAAGTCTTGCAAATCCGCCGCGATCATTGGCGTGAGCCATAGCTCCGTCTTCCTTCCCGCCAGTGTGTCGCGGAAACGGCTGCTCGCGCCCAGCGTCGAGGAGCCTGTCGCCAGCACTCGCGTGCTTGGAAAATGATCCGCCGCGATCTTCAGCAGCTCGGAGGGATTCGGCAGCCGGTGAACCTCGTCCAGCACGATGCGCCTGCCCTTCAGTCCTTTCAAAAACGCCTCAGGGTCCTCCATCGCCCGGCGCACCCGCGGCAGCTCGCAGTCAAAATACTCCACGCCATCCAGCGACTGCGCCAGCGACGTCTTCCCGGCACGCCGCACGCCGCGCAGCCACAAAATGGACCGCGCCTTCCACTGCTTTTCGATGCATTCGAGCCAGAATTGTCTCTTCACCATACGCAACCATATTAGCGTTTAGTTTAACCAAACGCAATTTTGATCTCGGATGGTTAAGACCTCACCACAGCAGCTTGCCGCCATCAATGACGAGAACGCTGCCGGTCATGAAGCTGCTGGCGTCGCTGGCGAGGTAGAGGGCGAGCGGGCCGATCTCATCAGGGCGACCCCAGCGGCCCATGGGGATGCTGCTGGCCACTTCGTCTTCAAACTCGGGCTTTTCGCCGATCCAGCGTTGGTTGGCGTCGGTCAAAAAAGGACCGGGGGCGATGGCGTTGACGGTGATGCCATGCACAGCCCAGTCGGCGGCGACGGCTTTGGTGAACATGGTCAGCGCGCCTTTCGAGGTCTCGTAGCTGCGGCCGCGCATCGCCTTGCCGGGCCAGAGGGCGTTGATGGAGGAGATGTTGATGATGCGGCCCCACTTTCGCGGGATCATCGCCCCACCGAGGCGTTTGGTGAGGATGAATGCCTGCGTGAGGTTCAGATCGAGGATGCGCTGCCAGTCTTCGAGCGCGAGATCCTCCGTGGGCGTGTTGATGCGGCGACCGCCGACGTTGTTGATGAGGATGTCGATGGGCGCGTGCTCTTTAAGCACGACATCGCACAGGCGCTCGGCTTCGGCGGGCTGTGAGAGGTCCGCTTGAAGCGTGATGGCGTGCAACTCTGCGCCAGCGCGTTTGAGATGAGCCTCGTCCGAGCCGACGATGATCAATTCGGCCCCAGCTTCACCAAGCGCACGCGCCATCTCCAAACCAAGTCCGCGTGAGCCACCGGTGATCAAGGCACGGCGTCCGGTGAGGTTGAAGCGGTCGAAGATGGGCATGAAACAAGGAATCGGCGGAGTGAAACGACTCTTTCAGCCGTTTCATCCCACCATGAAGCGATTCATCCCCGTGGCGCTGGTTTGTTTGCTGGCAAACACCTTGCATGCGAAGCCGCCCGTCTCCGCCAAGGCTTCGACGGGCAAGCCGAACATCCTTTGGCTCGTCGGCGAGAACCTTTCGCATGATCTCGGCTGCTACGGCGCCAAGAACGTCCACACGCCCAATCTCGACCGGCTGGCGCAGGAGGGCGTGCGTTTCACGAATGTGTTCTCGACGAACCCGGCCTGCGCGCCGAGCCGCAGCGCCTTCATGCTCGGCATGTACCAGACGACGACGGACACGCATCACATGCGCTCGCATCGCACGGATGATTTCAAGCTGCCGTCAGGTGTGCGGCCGATGACGCATCGGCTGCAGGACGCCGGCTACACGACGGCGAACATCAAACTGATCGGCGAGCGCTCGGTGGGCACCGGGAAGCTGGATCTGAACTTTGTGAATGAAGGTCCGATTTATCAAAGCGATGACTGGAACGCGTTGAAGTCGAAGCAGCCGTTCTTTGCGCAGATCAACTCGCATGAGATCGAGTACGACATCTACGACCGGCAGAGCGCGAAGAAGGAACGCGTCGAGTGGGTGGGCGAACGCGAGCATGGGAAGCATGCGACACCGGAAAACGTCACGCCGCCGCCCTACTACCCGGATCATCCGCTCGTGCGCGAGGAGTGGGCGCGGTATTTGAACTCGGTGTCCGGCATGGATGTGCGCATCGGCTGGGTGCTCGATCAGTTGCGCAAAGACGGCCTGGAGGACGACACCATCGTCATCTTCTTCGCTGACAACGGCCGCCTGGAGCCGCGTGGCATTCACTGGTGCTACGACTGCGGTCTGCGTGTGCCGATGATCATCCGCTGGCCGTCCCACCTCAAGGCTGGCACGGTGAATGATCAAATCGTGAGTCTGATCGATGTCACGGCCACGACGCTCGACCTCGCGGGCATCACCAAGCCGCCGCTGATGCAGGGGCGCGTCATCTTTGGGCCGCATGCCGATCCGCCGCGCCCGTTTGCCTTCGCGGCGCGGGATCGCATCGACGAAACCGTGCAGCGCATCCGCTCGGTGCATGACGAACGCTTTCATTACATCCGCACGTTCAGCAAGGGGCCGACGTTTGCCTCGCTGAACCGCTACAAGGAGAAATGTTTCCCCATTCTGCCGCTGATGCGCGAGATGCAGACCGCAGGCACGCTCACCGGCCCGCCGTTGGCGTTGATGCTGCGCCAAGGTCCGTCCGAGGAGCTGTATGACACGCAGGTTGATCCGCATGAGATCGACGACTTGATCGATTCGCCGAAACCGGAGCATCGCGATGCACTGACGCGGCTGCGTGAGGCGCTGGACACTTGGATCGTCGAAAGCGGTGATCGCGGCGGTATTCCCGAAGCACCCGAAGTGTATGCGCCGTTTGAGAAGGAAATGGATGCGTGGTTCGGCACACCGAAGTGGTTCAAGAAGTGAGTTCAAGGGCCGTATTCGTCCCATGACCGCACGCCAGTCGTTCTTTCTTCTTCTCATCTCAATCCATGCTCAAGCTGGTGACTTCCGCGTCGGTGCCGCCCGTGTGGACATCACGCCGAAGGATGGGACACCACTGGGCGGCTACTACAAGTTTCGCGGCTCTGCGGGTGTGCTTGATCCACTCTATGCGAAGACGATTGTCATGGAGAAGGACGGCACGCATGCCGTGATCGTGGTGCTCGACCTCTCCGGCACGGTGCGGCCGGTCGTGGCGGCGGCGCGGCAGGCGATTCAGGAGCAATGCGGCATCGAGGGTGATCATGTCATGATCTCCGGCACGCACACGCACACCGGGCCGCAGCAGCCGCGTGGTTCGCTCATGGATGACATTACGAAGGTGAATTCACCACCGGGCGTGGCCTACATCAGCGCGTTGCCGGGTCTCATCGCGCAATCGGTGAAGGAGGCGAAGGCGAAGCTGGCTCCGGCAAAAGCCTCGGTCGCGATGGGACAGGCGGCAGGCATCAGCTTCAACCGCCGCGTACTGCGTGAAGGCGAGGCCAAGGCGATCTGGCAACCCGCGAAGCTCAATCCGGCCACCGACAGGCCCGCAGGGCCGATTGATCCCGAAGTGGGCGTGCTGGTGTTTGAATCAGATGGCAAACCCACGGCCAGCCTGCTGAACTTCGCCATGCATCCGACCTCCGTCGGCGGTGGCGTGAAAATCTCGGCGGATTATCCCGGCGTGTTCACCAAACTCGTCAGCGAGCGGCACGGTCCCGGCATGATCGCCGTCTTCGCCAACGGCTGCTGCGGCAACATCAACCACACCGACTACCTCACCGGCAAGCGCCGCAGCACGCAGGAACTGGGCACCGCGCTGGCCGATGCCGCAACGGCCGCGTGGCCGACATTGCAGCCGCTGAGCACGTTCAAGCCGCGCATTCGCTCCGAGCAGGTCACGCTGGCGCGGAAGAAGTTCAGCGCGGCCGAGATCGCGAAAGCCAAGGACATCGCCAGCCGCATGCTGACGGAAAATCTCGGCACCGTGCCGATGGCGGAGGCCGTTTGCATCCTGGAGACGGTGGACAAGCAAAACGTGCCGTTTATTGGCGAAGTGCAGGTCATCGCGTTCAGCGGCGAACTCGCCATCGTCTCGCTCCCCGGCGAAATGTTCGTCGAACTCGGTCTCGCGCTCAAAAAAGCGTCGCCGTTCAAGCACACGCTCATCGCCGAGCTGGCGAACGGCAGCGTCGGCTACGTGCCGAACCGCGAAGCCTACCCGCAGGGCAACTACGAAGTCGTCAGTTCCCGCTGCGAAGCCGGTTCTGGCGAAAAACTCGTCGAAGTGGCGTTGAAGCTATTGGAGCAGGCCAGAGAGCCTTGAGTGAATGTCGCTTGGTTCGTAGGCGATGGTAAGGATGCTTGGAAGTGATGAGGGCGCTCTTGCTAGCAACGAATGTGCTAGACGCTCGCATTGCGGGCAGAAGTGCCCACATCACCTGGGGATCATCGCCAGCGCTTCTTCAACGCGACGTTTTAACGGGAAGGACAGCTCTTGTTTCAAGCTCTTCTTCAAAAGCCTTGCCACATAGGGATGGCCTTCCATTGCGGTGGAGATCGCCAACCATGCGGTTGTGGCAGTGGATTCAATGCCTTCGATGTTTGTTCCTGAGTGTAGCCAGGCGCGTGCATCTGTGGTGTTACGCTGTTCCACCAAGATGATTCCCATCAGCTGGTGTACGGTGGGATCAAAAGGGTAGATCTGGTGCGCGCGCTCACACCACTCTCTGGCGGTTTGCAGCAGTTCCGTGCGGCCTGAGTCCGCAATGATGGAGGCAAATGCCAGCAGGCGTTGCATCAACAGGCCGCGATCCGTCAGTTCGTTGATGGCGGCGTTACAAGCAGCCACGCCTTGTTCTCCAGGCGCTGAGCAGAGGTGAGCAGCGAGACAGCATGATTCAAAATGGGTGCGCACTTCCGGCGGAAGGTCATCCCAGCCGAGTACTGCCTGCATGACTTTTTCAGCGTCAGCATAGAGCCTACCTGCGAGCAGAGCATCAAACTTCAGCAATTGCAGGTGACGAACCTGGGGCCATTCCGCCATGACGGTGTCCAGCCAGAGCAGGCTGGTAGGGTCGCCTGCCAGCCGGATGCTTTCGAGCCTGGTGTGCTCGGGCAGATTCAGCACACCCCAGTGCTTCACTTGTGACCCCATGGCATGCTGATAAGCCCTGGCCTGATCTGTGTACGGGTTTGCCGCTGCCCGTTCCGAACGGGAGACGAAGGATGTCCATGGTCGCCGCCAAACCCACCAGGCAAGGAGGATCACGAAAGCCAGCAGCATGGCGACGTACGGAAACACTGCTGTCCGGGCACCTGTGATGATCGTCAGCCCGAACACTAGGCCTGAAAGAAAGGCGATGGAGGCAAGCAATGTGAGCACGTAATCACGAGTCCTTTGTGCCAGGCTCTGCAAGTGCGGCAGCCCTGTATTGCGGCGCTTTTGGAAGATGAGTTCCGCAGCATCGAGTCTCACGGATTTTCCTCGCAACAGACGCCATAGTTGCCAGCCGTCGGATCCGTTGCCAGCCAAGCTGCCACCCCGGCTGGTCAAAGGATTCAAGCTGGTCAACGCCAGCCATAAGTTTGCCACAGCACAGATGGCGATGAGAGAAGGATGTTTGAAAAACTCGGTCAGATGGACATCCCAGCCGATGATGAGAAAGACAGCCAGCAGCACATTCGCCGCCGGACCTGCCGAGACGAACACGATGCGTTTGAAACGCATGGTCTGGTTCGCTTCAAGGTGCATCACGTGGCCGCAAAAAGGTATTTGCCGTACCACCAACTTGAGTCCGCGCCATGTGCGGTGCCACAGGACCGGACCAGTCCCGAGGCTGAATTCGATCATCCGAAGACCCATCAGCCAACCTGCCATGAAGTGACCGAGCTCATGCACCACGATCATGGGCAGGGTCATCACCAGCACCGCCATCATCAAGCATAAGGCCGAGACGTGATGAGTGCCCGGCCATGTGGCCTGCCAAAGGCCATAGCCACCGGCGACAGCATAGACCGACCACCAGAACAGGAGCGGCCAGCGGCTGGTTTGTGACGGACCCAAGTGCGTATCAGCAGACATTGGCATCATGAGTGGTAATTCGCGAGCGTCCTTTGTCAAAAACAGCTCCCGAGCGCCCAAGTGCCGCATCCTGCTGATAGTGCCGATACACTCGTTGCCTTATCACGCCTTCTGCGGCGCACGGATGTGCGCCCAGCAGTGGACGTGGGGGTCGCCGCGGAAGAACCAGACCATGTTGGGGCCTTCGATCTGCCAGACGTCCCAGACGCCGTCTTTGCCGACGTCCTGGTTTTTGTAGAAGGCCATGTGCAGGTTGTCGATGCCGCCGGCTTCGATGTATTTCATGGACTCTTCGCGTTCGGACTGGCGGAAGGGCTTCAGCAGGTCGGCGATGACTTTTTTGACGAGGCCTTTCTGGTCGGCGCTGAGTTCGGTGAGGCGGATGCCTTCGATGCCGTCGGTTTTGCCGGTGAGCTTCACGGTGTCGTTGCCGTCCTCGTCGCGGGATTCGCCGAGCAGGGCGCGTTCGCGCTGTTTGCCATCGAGTGCTTGGAAGACCTCGTTGGCACGCTGGGCCTGATACCAGTAGGCGTTGCCGGGATGATCGGGCTTTTCGTTGAAGCCCTGGGCGGCGTGGCCGTAGAAGATCGGGCCGCCAAAGGCTGCGCCTTTTTCGCTGTCTCCATCGCAGCGGCGGGTGCAGTGGCGGCCGGTGAGGACGAACTCGAACTGGCTGGTGCCCGGTTCGCCGAAGAGTGCGATGGAGGCGCTGGGGAAGCCGCCGTCGCCTTTGTTGTCCTGGTCAAACTGACGCCAGACCTCGGATTTGTACTCGTCGCTGTGCAGCTTGTCGAAGATCTGCTTCACGAGATCCTGCTGGTCGGGTTTGAGCACGTCGCGAATCTTCTGCGGGGTGATGTGCCAGTTGTTATCGACCTTCAGGCGGCGTGGATCGCTCCAGGCGAAGCAGAGCGTCTTGCGCTGGGCCTCGTCCATGCTGCCGTAGAGCTGCTGGACGAGCGTTTCGGAGGCGGCGGGGGATTCGGCGGCATAAGCGGAGCCGAGGAGGCCCGCAGCGGCTGCTTGCGCACTGCGGGTGATGAAATCGCGACGATTTAAAGATGGGGTATGGAGCGTGTTCATGGCTGGGTTGTATCAAACGCGGCGGGGAATGGGAAGTTTTGTTTTTGATGATCGCGGGCAGGCATGGCGGCGATGCTGAAACGGTATTTGGGTGATGGTGCGTCCGCTGGCAGTAATCTGGCCTTATGAACTCACCTGAAGTCCTCATCATCGGCGGTGGTCCTGCCGGCAGCAGTTGCGCCGCCATCCTCGCGGAATATGGCCATCGCGTGCTGATTCTGGAACGCGAAAAATTTCCGCGCTACCACATCGGCGAATCGTTGATCCCGTTCACGTTTGGGCCGCTGGAGCGGCTGGGGATGATCCCGAAGATGCGCGCCTCGCATTTCACGAAAAAGTACAGCGTCACCTTCGTGCAGCCGGACGGCCGGCGCTCGCAGCCGTTCTACTTCTTCACCCGCTATGACCGTGAGAGCGTGGCGCAGACCTGGCAGGTGCTGCGTTCGGAGTTTGACCAGATGCTGCTGGACAATGCGCGTGAGAAAGGCGCAGAAGTGCGCGAAGAGACCACGGTCACGCAGTTGCTCAAGGACGACAGCGGCAAGGTCATCGGCGTCGAGGTGGAGAACAAGGATGGCGACAAGGAGCAACTGCTCGCGAAGCTCGTTATCGACGCCTCGGGCAAGGAGGCCTTTGCTTCGAACCGCCTGGGCTGGCGCATCGGCGATCCGTATCTGAACAAGATCGCCGTGTGGACTTATTATAAGGGATCGAAGCGTGAGCCGGACATTGACGAAGGTGCGACCACGGTGGCCTTCGTGCCTGACAAGGGCTGGTTTTGGCACATCCCGCAGCACAACGACATGGTCAGCGTTGGCGTCGTCGCCGAAGGCAAATATTTGACGCGCGATGGTGTGCGTGATCCGAAGGAGATTTTTCATCGCGAGGTCGAGCAGAACCAGTGGATCAAGGAACACCTCGCCACGGGAACTCCCGTCGGGCAGTACTGGCTCACCAGCGAGTATTCACGGCACTCGAAATATGGCGCGTCGCCCGGTCTGCTGCTGGTGGGAGATGCGTTCGCCTTCATTGATCCGTGTTTCAGCAGCGGCGTCATGCTGGCGCTGAAAAGCGGGGTGCTCAGCGGCGAGGAAGTTCATAAGGCGCTCGTTGAGGGCGACCTCTCGCCGCAGCGCTTCGCCCACTACGGGGCGACGATCCGGCAGGGCGTCGAGAACATGCGCAAGCTGGTCTATGCCTTCTACGATCCGAACTTTTCCTTCCGCGAAGTCATCAAGCGGTTTCCTGAAGCCGCCGGTGAGATCACCGACTGCCTCTCCGGCGACGTGAACAAGGATTTCACGCCGCTGTGGAACCGCATCCGCGAATTCGTGCCGCTGCCGGATGATCTGCCTTATGGCGTGCCGCTGGCGGCGTGAGTTTTCTTCACGCCCCAGACCACGAGCAGAAAAGCCGCGATCAAACCGGCTCCAATGGCGTTTTCGTGCAGTGAAGGCGGAAACACGAGCACGTAGCCCGTGTCCTTCACCAACGCGGCAAAGCTGGAGACGCAGAATGGCATCAAGAACAGGCGGAACACCACCCAGCGGTTCAGCTTCGTGCGCACGCCCGAAGCTGGCTGCGTGCTGATGATGAGCGCCGCACCAATGATGACGCTCAGGCCCAGCGAGGTCAGCCAGATGCGCGGACGGGCATCAAAATGGCAGACCACGCTCGCCACCCACCAAATGAAGTAGCACCAGAGAATCGTGCGACCGGTGGAGAGGCGGTGGAGATAATGCCGGAGAAATCGAAACAGTGCCATGCTTCAGCGTGAAGCGTCTTGCATGCCAGGTCGAAGCTGCGCTTCTCACCTGGACACGCGGCACTGCGGCATGGCCTTCTGAAATTCGGCGGCGGCTTCGAGGGTGACGGGAGTGCCGCCGAGGCTCAGGGTGGTGAGTTTTTTCAGCGTCTTGAGCTTGGGCAGGCCGGCGTCGGTGATCTTGGTGTTGCCCAGGTCGAGGCTGGCGAGATTGGGCACCGTGGCGATGAGACCGGCGGCCTCATCGTCGAAGAAAGTGCCCGTGAGGGTGAGGGAGACGAGGGGTTTAAGATTGGCGACTGCGGCGAAACCGGCGGCCGTGACCTTGACGGAGGTGATGCGGAGAGCCTGGAGCTTTTTGAAGGTGCTGATGGCCTTCATGCCTTCATCCGTGATGCCTGAACCATTGAGTTCGAGATTGGTGATGGAGGCGGCGCCGGCGATTTTGTCGAGGCCTTTGCCGGTGAAGTTTTCCGCGTATTGGACGGCGAGGTAGTCGAGTTTTTTGAGCGGGGCGATGTGGGTGAGCACTTCGTCGGTGAGTGCGTTGGCACCCTCGAAGTTCAGGAAGACCAGCTCGCTGTTGCTGGCGAGGAAGGCGAAGGCGGCGGCGCTGAGGCCGTTGTGCATCGGGCGGAAGTGGGCGCGGCGCAGATCACGCACGCCGTTGAAGGCGGCAAAGTCGGCGTCCTTGGCGGGCGGGAGGACGGAACCGAGGCGCTCGAAGGTGAGATCGATGATGTCGAAGCGGCCGGGAGGAATTTCCGCCGGCTTGGTGACGGGCACGTTGACGCCGTTTTTGAAGGCGGTGAAAAAGCCGCCGTTGTTGACGAGATAGTCGGCGGCGATGCGCCATGAGCTGCCGGTGGTGGCGGTGGTTTTCGTCGCGGCGGGCACTGGTGTCGCGGGTTTCGCTGCCGCCACGGGTGCTGCGGCGGTCTGTGGTTTTTGGCTGGCGATTTCAGCGCGCAGAGCATTCACATGCCTGGCGTCGTCAGGTTTTTCGGCCTTGGTGAGATCGGCGATGTAGGCGTCGATGGTTTTGAGGTAGATCTCGTAGAGCGGAGCGGCTTTGGCATCACGCTCGGCGGTGATTTTGGCGAGGGCTGTGCGGTAGGTGCCGCGCAGCGTTTTGAGCGCTGCGGGCGTGGCATCCGCGTCCTCGGCGGGGATGGCTTCGCCTTTCGTGATGGCGGCTGTTTCAGCATCGAGCGCGATGATTTCCTGAAGCTTGCCCTGGGTCTGCGCGGCGGCGCGGGCTTTGGCGATGCCGTTGGCGGTGTAGCTTTGGTTGAGCGCGGCGACGGCGGCGAGGAAGGGCTTCTGCGCGTCGGTCTCATAGCGTGAGCGGAAGCCGGACTCGAGCCTAGCGAGCTGAGGATGAGCGGCAATCAACTCGGCCCGGTCCCATTCGACAAGAAACGGCGCTTTCAGGTCTGCTGGCACATCGTCCCATGCGACGTTGTCGATGTAGAACGCGAGACGCGGGTCCGTGGACGTAGGGGCGCTTCCCGGCCAAAGTGACATGTCGAATGGCTCGCCACTGACCCATTTCCATGGCCCGCCTTCCGGCGCTCGATAGCCGCCGAGGGAGACATGTGAGTGAATCCCCTTCAGCAGGAGCAGGGAGTTCTTCAGCCACTCGCTTTCCTCCTTGCTGGTGATCGTAGCCAGATGCCCGCCCATGGATTCAGCCTTCGCCTTGGCGGCATCCCACGGGAGACCTCCCTCGATCCATTGGTAGCGGTGGCCGCCGAAAGAGTGGACTGCTCCAGATTTGAAGTCGGCAGCAGGCCCCATGGCGGCCACGGGTGGTGTGGAAGGCGAAGCTGGCATCACAGCCGCGGCGCTGGCGACGGGGGCGGTAGATGCAGGCATCGTCTTCGTGCCGGCGTCATCCCACTCGACGAGGAAGGAGTAGGAATTGGCGGCAGGAACGTCATCCCAGTGTGCATGATCCAGGTAAAACGCCAGTTTCATACCCTTGGTGCCCAGGACGTTTCCGAGCCAGAGCGACAGGTCGAACGGTTCCCCAGTCACCCAGGTCCACGGCCCATCTCCAGATGTTCGATAGCCGCCGAGGATGACATGTGAGCGAGTCCCCTTCAGCGATGCCAGTGAATGCTTCAGCCATTCGCCTTCCTCCTTGCTCGTGATCGTGGCCAAGTGCCCGCCCATGGATTCCGCCTTCGCCTTGGCGGCGTCCCACTGGAGATTTCCCTCGGCCAGTTGGTAGCGGTGGCCGCCGAAGGTCTGGACTGCTCCTGACTTGAGGTCGGCTGGCGGGACTGAGGATGAAGGCGCGGGCATCTCCGGCGCTGGAGCCGGTGGCGTGGCGGCGACAGCGGGTGCGGATGGCGTGGTGGGAGCAGCAGGCTTGTTCTGGATGGGTTTGGGAGTGCCGGGGGCTGCCTTCGGCGGTGAAGGGGATGCCGCGCTGTCATACCGCGTCGATTTTTTCGACCCACCGCCCGTGAGCATGACATACAGGCCCGCGATGAGGGCCAGGCTGGCAGCGACGCCGAGAATCGGGCCGAGGTTGGAGGATTTTTTCTTCGCGGTGGCTGCGTGGCCGGCGGTGGCGGGTGCCTGCTGTTTTTGCGCCTGCGTGGCGCGTGCGGTGGCCTCTGCGGCGGCTTGCTGCTGCGCGATGAGCGCCGCTCGTGGCAGCGTCAAAATGGTGTCGAGATCACGGCGGAGATCGGCGGCGCTTTGATAGCGGTGGTCGCGGTCGCTCTGCATCGCCTTCGTGATGATGGCGTCAAAGCGCGGATCGGTGCCGAGCTTCATGCCCGGCAGCGTCCAGATGCCGCGCGGGATTTCGCCGGTGAGCATCTGATAAAGCATCACGCCGATGGCATACAAGTCAGCGCGGCCATCGAGCGGAATGCCGGGGATCAAGGCTTCAGGCGCGACGAAATCAGGCGTGCCCATCGCCATGTTCGTTTTGGTGAGACCGCTCTGGCCTGCATCGCTCGCTTTGGCGAGCCCGAAGTCGGCCACCTTCACCGCGCCCTCCATGTTGATGAGGATGTTGGCCGGTTTGATGTCGCGGTGGATGATGCCGTGGCGGTGCGCGTAGTTCAGCGCATCGCAGACGTGCGCGGTGATCGAGAGCGCGTAATCCTCCGGCAGTTTGCCCTGGGAGGAGATCATTTTGGACACATCCGTGCCATCGATGAACTCCATGACGATGTAGAGCAGCCCGGTCTGGGTTTCGCCGAAGTCATACACGTTGACGATGGCCGGATGGTTCATCTTCGCCATCGTGCGCGCCTCGTTTTTGAAGCGCTCGGCGAACTGGGCATCGCTGTCGTCGATCAGATCACCGGGCAGCACCTTGATGGCGACGGCGCGGTCCAGCGAGGCTTGCACGGCCTTGTAAACAGCACCCATGCCACCACGACCGAGCAGGGACTCGAACTGATACTGCGGCAGCATGGCCTGCATCTCCTCCAGCGTCGGCGGTTGCCACTGGCCGGAGGGTTTGGAAGCGGTGGAGGAGGTGCTCATGGGATTTTGTCTCCGCCAGCACCGGACAGCGGCGGAGTTGCGGCTTTGGCATCACGCAAGGTCTGTACCTGCTTCGCTGCGTCAATCTTGCCGGTCTTGGTGAGCTCGGCGATGTAAACATCGAGCGCCTTGAGGTAGAGATCGAGCAGCGGCGCGGCCTTGGCATCATGCTCGGCGGTGATTTTGGCCAAGGCGCCACGGTAGGTGCCGCGCAGGGCTTTGAGGGACGCGGGTGTGTCTGCGGCATCTTCGGCGGGAACGCCGCCGCCTTTCTCGATGGCGGCTTTCTCCGCATCGAGCGCGGTGACTTCGCCGAGACTGCCTTTGGCTTGCGCAGCAGCACGCGCCTTGCCGATGCCATTGGCGACGTAGCTTTGATTCAGTGCTGCGACGGCGGCCAGGAAGGGCTTCTGCGCGTCCGAATCGTAGCGAGCCTGATAACCGGACTCCAACTGCGCGATGCGTGCATCCTGGAGCAACGACGGTTCCCACAACAGCCTGACCTCGCCGTCGAGGGCGCGCACGGTCCATTCGGCGATCTCATGATCTCCACGGGCGCAGTAAACGGCGGGCAGCGGCTCGGACTTGAAGATGGAGTGCGCGCCGAAATCCGCCGCTGCAAGACCTGCCAGCCCGCTGACGGCACCGATGTCGTTGCCGTTGATTTTCACGCTGAGCTTGTCGTCCTGGCTGCGGACGACGACGCGCATGCCGTCACTATTTTGCGTGCCGGGGCCGGTGTTGCCGATGCGTCTGCCGCCCACGATGACTTTGTCGCCGGCCTTGGCCACCTCGACACGCACCCAGCGGCCCGCGCCCACCGGCACATCGAGCGCGATGTAGCCGGACTCCGCAGTCGGGGTGCCTGGGGCGTTCTTGGCCCGCTTCTTCCATAAGAGCTCCATTTCAAATGCACGCGCTCCTGCGAGGGACACTGGCGCGGCGATCCGTCCGGCTTTTTCCATGTCGGTGAAAATCAGGGAGGAGTTCTGGCTTCCCCAGACGTTTGCGCCGGTCGTGGGGTCGCTCACGACATCGCGCTTCACATCGACCAGGGCGATCAAATCGGCGCTGCGGCGGCGGTCGTCGCTGCGAACGGGCACAGCGGGTGCGGTGGCCGGGCTTGTAGCCACCGGAACCGCAGGCGTGGCGGTGGCAATCTGGGCTGGCGGCGCTGCGGCGGGCATCGTGGACGTTGGCTTGGGGGTGCCATCATCATCCCATTCGACGAGGAAGGGCGCGGGAGGGAAGATTCTCGGCCTCACATAGTCAAAGCGGTGTTCGTAGATCGAGGCGACATGCGCGTTGTATTCCTTGCCATTGGGAACCTCGCCCATCCATGGCTGGATCGTCAGCGGCCCGCCGGTGACCCATTCCCAGGAGTCCTTGCCTAATGGTTTGTGGAAGCCGATGAAAAGGTGGTCGGAGCCGGGAACGCCGGCAGTCTTTTTCAACTTCGAGCCAAACTTGTCCCACACCCAGTCCAGCTTCTCCTTGGTGTCGATCACCGCGAGATGTCCGCCCATCGTCTCGGCCTTGGTCCTGGCGGCAGGCCACGGGAGTCTTTCCGTCACGAGCTGATAGCGGTGTCCGCTGAAGGTGAGCACGTCGCCGGGCTGTGCGGGCGCTGCGGCAGCGGTGGCGACGGGTGCCACGCTGCCAGAGTCGAGGTTTGCATACTCGAAGCTCTCGATCCACATCTTGCTCCCTGAGAGGGCAGGGTGGCCGGCGGTGATCTGAGTGTCCCGGTGTTCTCCGAGCTTCCTGCCATCCAGCGTCACCGTGAGCAGGTCACCCATGATGCGGAGTTCCAAGGTGTGGGCTGCGCTGAAGTCGAAGTCCGCCGGAAGCCTGTAGTCAGCAAAAGGTTGGAAGTTCTTGCCGAACGTGATCCCCAGGCTCACGCGCAAATCCACGGGTTCGATCCTCACGTTGTAACTGCTGTTTTTCCCTGCGGCATTCACGGCGCTGCGCACGTCCAGCCTGACCCCGGAATTTTCTGCATCCAAGCGTGTTCTGGCGCGCACGGCCATGTCACGCATGAGCGGGGCCGAAGCCGGCAGCGGCCTCATGGTGCTGTCTCTCCCCGCCCGGGCAGCCTGGCCGCGATCATGGGTGAAGTCGTCATTCGTCTTCGTCCCGCCGAACCACTGCGCGAGAGCATCCACCCATTTCTCTGTGCCTGTCGTGATGGACGGTGGCGCGGCGGTCACCGGCACGGCTTTTTTCGGTGCTGGAAGGCTGGTTGCCGGTTTCTTGGGCTCCGGTTTGGCTTCAGCCACCGTCTGGGGTGCTGCCGCAGGCTTTTTCCCACCGCCGGAGAACAGGAACACCGCCACCGCGATGACCACGACCGCCGCCGCGATGCCGTAGATCATGCCCGCGTTGGATTTTTTCGGAACGGGAGCCGCGGCTGGCTTGGCGGCGGCCTCTTTGCGGGCAGGGGTATCCGCGCTCCGCTGCTGCGGCGCGCCGGGGCTCTTGCCCATCGGCTTTTGTGGCAGGGATTGTTTTGGCACCGCCGTCTGCGCCTCGCCTCCAGACTTCACCTGCGGCGCGGTGAGGATCACATCCAGATCACGCCGCAAATCCAGCGCCGTTTGATACCGCAGCTCACGGTCCATCTCCATCGACTTGCCGATGATCTTGTCGAAGCGCGCGTCGGTTTGCAGCGTGACACTCGGCATGCGGAAGGCGCCGCGCGGGATGGTGCCGGTGAGCATGTTGTAGAGCATCACGCCCACCGCGTAGAGGTCCGCGCGACCATCCAGCGGCACGCCGGGCATCAAAGCTTCTGGCGAGACGAAATCGGGCGTGCCCATGGCCATGTTGGTCTTCGTCAGGCCCATCTGGCCGGGGTCGGTGGCCTTCGCCAGGCCGAAGTCGGCCACTTTGACTTGGCCTTCCATGTTGATGAGCACGTTGGCCGGTTTGATGTCGCGATGCACGACGCCGTGCGTGTGCGCGTAGCCGAGTGCGTCGCACACATGCGCGGTGATGGAGAGAGCGTAGTCCTCCGGCAGCTTGCCCTGCGATTGAATCATCTTCGCCACATCGGTGCCGTCGATGTACTCCATGACGATGTAGAGCTGGCCTTCGGTGGTCTCGCCAAAGTCATACACATGCACAATCGCCGGGTGATTCATCTTCGCCATCGTCCGCGCCTCGTTCTTGAAGCGCTCCACAAACTGCATGTCGTCTTCTCCGGCCTCCGGCGGCAGAATTTTGATGGCGACGATGCGGTCCAGCGACTTCTGCCGGCTTTTGTACACCGCGCCCATGCCACCCTGGCCGAGAACACTGATGATTTCGTACGCGGGGAGCATTTCCTGCAAATGCCCCGGCGTCGGCGGCTGCCAGCGCAGGTGACTGCCCCCGGTGGTGCGCTGGTAGTTCGTCGGCGTGGGTTGCGGGGCGCTGGGATCGTCAGGCATGGCGTGAATGAAAATTCAGGGAAGGCTAGCGCAAATGCCGAGCCGATGGCGAGGAAAACTTGGAGCAGCAAGCGGGGCTGTATTTTCCTGCATTCGTGTCATACATGCGCCCGTCCCACATCACTCAACGGAAAATGAATGGAACGCGCCATCGCCGACCAACTCGAAGCTTTGCATCCCGACGCCTTTGGCTGGGCGCTGCACTGCTGTGCGGGCGATCATGCACGCGCGGAGGACGTGCTGCAAAACGCCTATCTCAAGCTCGCGCAGGAGCGTGCGACTCACGATGGCCGCTCCAGCTTCAAAACCTGGTGGTTCGGCGTGATCCGCTTTACAGCGCACGAGGAGTTTCGGCGGCTGCGCTATCGCGAGTCGCTGGTGGGCAAGCTGCTGGCACAACTCACCGGCGATGCGCACGATCCGCGCCCATCGCCGTCACGGAAGCTGGAAATGGACGAGCGCACGGCCGAACTGCGGCGCTGTTTGCAGCAACTACCCGCACGGCAGGCCGAGGTGTTGCATCTCGTGTTTTATCAGGATCTCACACTCAACGAGGCGGCGAGCGTGATGCG
Source organism: Prosthecobacter sp. (assembly GCF_046154365.1). Classification (GTDB taxonomy): domain Bacteria; phylum Verrucomicrobiota; class Verrucomicrobiia; order Verrucomicrobiales; family Verrucomicrobiaceae; genus Prosthecobacter. Next base: position 1,817 of record NZ_JBJXFV010000081.1, on the reverse strand, counting down.
CGTGAGCATCGGTTCCGTGCGCCAGCATTACGAACGCGGCAAGGCGCGCCTGCGCACGCTGCTGCAACCCGAATCCACTCATGAACTTGCCGCCCGATGACGATCTTCGCGCGGTCTTTGCGCAGCAACGCCGCTGTGATCACGATGAAACTCCGGCCTGGCGCGAAGAACTGCTGCATGCGCCGATGCAGCGCCGCCGCGCGTCATGGCGCTGGCTTCCGGTGGCGTTCGCAACGGCGTGCATCCCTTTCGCCGCGCTCTTTTTCACGCATACATCGCCGCCGGAACCCAAACTGAGCGAGGAGCTGCCGCCGCTGTTTGATTCGCCACCGGGAGAGCTGTTTGCAAGCCTGGAGCCTTCCTTCACGACGTTTGAAGCGCCCTCTGATTTTCTTTTGCCCGATCACCTCAACATCCACATCCCATGAAACGCATCGTCTGTCTCCTCCTGCTCGCCACGGCGGTTTTACCCGCCGCTAATATCGAAGAATGGCTCAAAAGCGGCCTGCTGCATCCCGACTTGATCACCTCCGTGAGTGAGGAACTCGCGCTCACCTCCGACCAGCAGGCCAAGCTCAGCTCCCAGCTCGACGAGGCACGGAAACAGGCGGAACCCATGGAGCAGGCGGTGAAGGAGCAGCAAAAGGCGCTCAATCATCTGCTGAAGGACGCCACCGCGACCGCTGATGCGGCGAGCACACAGCTCACGAAGCTGCTCGAAGCCGAGGCCGCCATCAAACAACTGCAACTGCGCACCCTCATCGGCATTCGCGACGTGCTGACGCCGGAGCAGTTGGAGAAGGCCAAGAAACTCGGCCCGCCCAAGATGGCCGCCCAGGGCAAGGGGACCAATCCCGAATCAGGACTGACCCTGAAGACCGAAAAACTCAAAGCCGCCCTCGAATCACTCGGCGTGCCGCCAACGGATGCGATGAAAACCCGCGGCGGAGAAATTGAGCAGCTCATCAAGAGCGGCCAGTCTGCGGCCGCTGATGCCGCGCTGGACAAGCTGATCGAAGATTCCGGCCTCAAGGAACTGGAGGCGGAGGCGGACAAGGTGGACTTCGCCAAGTATGAGCCCGGCAGCACCGACCTCGAAACTTTGAAGCAGCGTTACGAAGACGTGAAGACGGCGGGCCAGGACATCATCTCGCTGCCGCTGCTGCGTGAACTGCTCCAGGCGAAGGAAGCCTTTGAGGCCGCCAAAGATGCGCAGGACGCCGACAAGGTTGGCCGCATCCTCACCTATGTGGAAGGGCGGCTGAAGAAATAAGCATGAAAAACCTCGCGCTTGCTTGCTTCTTTGTTGTGTCAGCGTTGGCAGCGGATCTCTCAACGGCTGAAGCGCAAGCGCGGCTGCGCATGGCCCGGCAGATCGCCCGCGAGCGCAATGACAAAGCGCTCGTCGCGCAGGTGGAGAAACTGGGCCGCGGCTTCAACGCATCCCTGCCCGCCGATGCAGAGACGCGTTTGCGCGACATCGAAACCGCCGTGGGCATCGATCCTGGCGGCTGGTCGATGGCCGGGCAGCCGTTGTTTCATCCGACGGCGGCGATGAAAGCAAAACTGCCGGAGCTGAACACCAAACTCGCTGCTGCGATGCAAAGCGATGACGCAGCACAGGTGCATGCGGTCACGCAGGAAATGCTATCCGCGCTCGGTGATCAAGTCGGCGTGCCAGACGGACGCCGTGCTGGACGCAAAGCCGAACCACGCACGATCAATGAAGCCGATGCGACGAAGTTGTTTGTGGATGCTTTGAAAAGCGAAGGGCGTGCCATTCGGCAGCTCAGCGAAGGCAAACCGCTGCCGGACCA
>NZ_JBJXFV010000073.1:0-3136 GCF_046154365.1 Prosthecobacter sp. | reverse complement strand
CCGGCCCCATCTTTGACCGCATTCTTATCTAACGATGGGAAAACCAATGATCCCTCTGCGACCGTCCATCCTCTGCGGTTAAAACCAGGTAACCGCAGAGGATGGACGGTCGCAGAGAAGAACTGGCTCACTGAGTTTCCTCTGAGGTAAGGATGTCTGAGCCTACGATGGGATCACTCAAACGCGCTCGTCACCGGCTTGCCGTCGAATTCGGTGGGCACGGGCACATCGAGCAACCAGAGTGCCGTCGCAGCGGTGTCGTAGGTCGTGACTTTGTCGGTGATGGTGAAGTTTTTCTTCACGCCTTTGCCCCACGCGACCCAAGGGATGAGCATGTCGTCGGGAATGTCCAGACCGTGGGTTTTGTCATGGCCGCCGTGGTCGGCGCTGATGAGCATGACGCTGGCATCAGCGATGCCCGCATCCTTGATGGCCTGCCAGACCTGCCACAGCGCCTGATCGGTGACTTTGAGCGCCTCCTTCTGCTCGGGCGATCCCCAACCACTTTTATGACCGGCGGTATCGATGTCGGCAAAGTGGATGAATGTGAGACGCGGTTTGTTCTCTTTGATCCACGCCGCCGCCTGCTTCGCTACCAACTGCGAGGGCTTTTTGTCCTTCTCAATCTCCGGCGCACCAGCAACGGGCGTGACCGACTGCGGCCCGCCAAAGTCGAAGATGTCGAGTGAATCCTTCAGCCACAGATGACGAAACTTCACTTTACCCACGAACATACCAGTCACCGCCTTCGCATCGGCCGCCTTGAGCAGTGAAAACACCGTTGGCACCTTCACGAGGCCCTTGATCGGCGTGTAGCCGTTCCACAGGATCTGATGCTTGTCCGGTCCCACACCCGTGAGCATCGAGGTATGCGATGGCAGCGTGATCGAAGGAAAAATCGTGCTCGCCTGCCACGTCACCGCGCCCTCGGCGGCGATTTTCTTCAGCGTGGGCGCTTCACTTTCTGCAATGACCGCCGGTTTAGCCCCATCCAGGCTGATGATGAACACATGCTCCGCACGCGGTGCGGCGGTGGCAGTGAAACCGAGGGCGAGGACGACTGAAAGGGTGCTGAGGATGAAACGCATGGCTGGGGGCGCGAAATAACGCATGCCGGCTTGAATTGCTTCCAAAACATTGTGACGCGCGGTTGTTCGCAGAGCTACCGCATCAACGCACGAAATGGCGACGGCTTGTTGTCGCGCCCCTCACCCGGCCTCTCCCCGAAGCAGATCGTGGAGCAGCGAACTCTGAGGGCGGGGAGAGGAGATTTGCCTGGTGACGCTCGAACGCTCTCTCCCTCTCCCCGCCCGAGACTGCATTGCTCTCGGATCAAATTCGGGGAGAGGGCTGGGGTGAGGGGTCAAGATTCGCTCCGCCTTTGCTGGTCATCTCGGTTGTTTGCGCGGCTTGCTCCTTGAGCCGTCGATTTCCCTGCGCCAATGATGCCGCCACATGGAAGCCTGGATCGTCATCGGACTGCTCGTCATCGCCGTCATCGCCTTCGCCACGGAGAAAATCTCCGTGGATCTGGTCACGTTGTCGATGCTCTGCGTGCTGGTCATGTGCGGCATCTTGAAGGCGGAGCAGGCCTTCGCCGGCTTTGGTGATCGTGTGATCATTCTGCTCGCGGCGATCTTTGTCATCGGTGCGGCATTGCGTGAGACCGGCGTGCTCGACACCATGGGCAGCGTGCTGGCGAACACGCTCGGCACCAAGCCCCGCCGGCTGATGGGCATGCTGATGGCCGTGGTCGGCGGTGTGTCCGCCTTCATGAATAACACCACCGTCACCGCCGTGTTCGTCGGCCCGGTCATGGGTTTGGCAAGACGTCTGCGCATCCCGCCGTCGCGTCTGCTCATGCCGCTGGCTTTCGCCTCGCTCATGGGCGGCACCTGCACGCTCATCGGCACCTCCACCAACGTCGCCGTGAGTGGTGCCATCACGAAGCTCGGGCTGAAACCGCTGGGCATGTTTGAATTCACGCATGTCGGCGTGGTCGTTGTACTCGTCGGCATCTTGTACATGGTCTTCATCGGCACGCGCATGGTGCCGGAGCGTGATCGCAGCGCGGCTGAGAGTGGCGATGCGATGCGCGAATACCTCGCCGAAGTCGTCGTGCTGAAAAATTCGCCGCTCATCGGGCAGCAGGCTTTTAATTCCGACTTCTCCGCGCTGGAATTCCAGGTGCTCAAAATCACGCGCCAGGGCGGCACGCTCGATGTCGGGCCGCAGGCGAGCTTCGATGAAGGCGATGTCGTGCTCGTCGCTGGCAAGGTCGAAAACCTCATCAAGGTGAAGAAGATCGAGGGCCTCGACATCCTCGAAGACGTGACGCTGCGCAGCTCCGGCATCGACATGAGCGGCGCCCAGGTCGCCGAGGTCGTCATCACCCCGCGTTCCGGCCTCGTCGGCCGTTCCTTGCGCGCGAGCAACTTCCGCCAGCGCACCGGCCTCTCCGTGCTCGCCCTCATGCGCAGCGATCGCTCCCTGCTGCATCACATGGCCGACGAAAAACTCCACGCCGGCGACGTGCTGCTGCTGCAAGGCCCAGGCGAACGCTTCCGCACCATCGAGGAAGGCGGCGAGATCATCGTGCTCACGCAGCATCAGACCAGCGCCGAATCACGTCGGCGTGGCATCGTGCTGCTAGCGGCGTTCATCCTCGCCGTCATCGTCAGCAGCATCGGCTGGGTGCCGGACACGGTTGCCTTTGTCATCGTCGCCATGTTTGCCGTCTTCAGCCGCTGCATCAGCCTCGAAAACGCGTATGGCAACATCGACTGGCGGCTGCTCATCCTCATCGGCGGCATGATGGCCTTTGGCGAGGCGATGAAAAGCTCCGGCGCCGCCGCCATGGTCGCCGATGCCATCACTTCATGGCTGCAACCCTGGGGCGTCTTCGCCGTGTTTGCCGGCTTCTGCGTCCTCACCGTCCTCCTCACGCAACCCATGTCGAACGCCGCCGCCGCGCTCGTCGTCCTGCCCGTCGCCATGCAGGCCGCCACCTCGATGGGCGCCAGCCCGCGTGCCTTTGCCATCGGCGTCATGCTCAGCGCCTCCGCCTCCGTGCTCACGCCCTTCGAGCCCAGTTGCATCCTCGTCTATGGCCCCGGCAAATACCGCTTCTACGACT
>NZ_JBJXFV010000063.1:0-21629 GCF_046154365.1 Prosthecobacter sp. | reverse complement strand
TGACGCTGGCGCACGATATTCAGGTCCCTCTCCCCGCGAGAAACGTGTTACGCAAACAGGCGAGCTTCGGGGCTAGCGAAGCGCCGCGAAGCGAAAGGTTAGGTGAGGGGCCAGTTCGGCGTTCGTTTCAGGATTGCTTAACTGCATTGGGGCTACCCTGACTGCAAGGGGGCGCTGCCGCTGGATGCGCCCCGAAAATGATCGGTCGGATCGAACTGATCCGACCGATCTGCTTGATCTCAATCCTCCGCGCTCGCCATCAACTGGGCGATGACGTTGATGTCCTCCAGCGTGGTGGTGTCGCCTTTGATGATCTCACCAGCGGCGATCTGCTTGAGGAGACGGCGCATGATCTTGCCGGAGCGGGTCTTGGGCAAGACGGCGGCGAAGCGTACTTCATCCGGCGTGGCGACAGGGCCGATGACTTTGCGGACGTGCTTCTTCAATTCATCGCCGAGTTCGCGGCTGGTCTTGATGCCTTCCTTCACGGTGACGAAACAAACGACGCCCTGGCCTTTCAATTCATCCGGGCGGCCCACCACAGCGGCTTCGGCGACTGACGGATGCGAAACGAGGGCGCTTTCGACTTCGGCGGTGCCGAGGCGATGACCGGCAACGTTGAGCACGTCGTCGATGCGACCGATGATCCAGATGTAGCCGTCTTTGTCGCGGCGGGCGCCGTCTCCAGCGAAGTACCAGCCTTTGAAGTCGCTCCAGTAGGTTTCCTGGTAGCGTTTCTTGTCGCCCCAGATGCCGCGCAGCATGGACGGCCATGGCTTTTTGATGACGAGCTTGCCTTGCTCGTTGGTGCCCACTTCTTTGCCAAGATCATCGACGATGCCGACTTCGACGCCGAAGAAGGGCAGCGTGGCGGTGCCGGGCTTGGTGGGGATCGCACCAGGGATCGGCGTGATCATGTGGCCGCCGGTTTCAGTCTGCCACCAGGTGTCCACGATCGGGCACTTGCCGCCGCCGACTTTGTTGTGATACCACATCCAGGCTTCGGGATTGATCGGCTCACCGACGGTGCCCAGCAGGCGCAGGCTGCTCAAATCGTGCTTCTTGAGCCATTCGTCGCCCCACTTCATGAAGGCGCGGATGGCGGTCGGCGCGGTGTAGAAAACGGTGACGGCGTATTCTTCGATGATGCGCCAGAAGCGGTCGTTCTCGGGCCAGTTTGGAGCGCCTTCATACATGAGGCAGGTCGCGCCGAGGGCCAGCGGGCCATAGACGATGTAGCTGTGGCCGGTGACCCAGCCGATGTCGGCGGTACACCAGTACACATCGTCGTCACGCAGATCGAAGACGTATTTGCAGGTCATCTGCGCGTGCAGAAGGTAGCCAGCGGTGCTGTGGAGGATGCCCTTGGGTTTGCCGGTACTGCCGCTGGTGTAGAGAATGAACAGATCAGCCTCGGAATCGAGCGCCACCGGCTGGCAGTGCGCATCGACGTATTCAAGTTCGCGATTCCACCACACGTCGCGGCCTTCCTCGATGTGGACGTCCTGGCCGGTGCGCTTGTAAACGATGACGGTCTTCACGGGTGTGTCACCGCCCTTGAGGGCGTCATCGACGTTCTTCTTCAACGGCACCACAGCACCACGGCGGTAGCCACCGTCGGCAGTGATCACAATCGCAGCACCGCAGTCAAGCACGCGGTCCTTGATGGATTCCGCACTGAAGCCACCGAAGATGACGCTATGCACCGCACCGATGCGTGTGCATGCCAGCATGGCGATGGCCGCTTCGGGAATCATCGGCATGTAGATGATGACGCGGTCGCCTTTTTTAACCTTGTTGCGCTTCAGCACGTTGGCAAAGCGGCAGACCTCGCGGTGAAGCTGCTGGTAGGTGTACACGCGCTTCTCACCGGGTTCGCCTTCCCAGATGAGGGCGGCCTTGGTCTTGCGCGGGCCGTTGAGATGACGATCAAGGCAGTTCTCGCTGACGTTGAGCTTGCCGCCGGTGAACCACTTCGCGTTCGGGCATTTCCAGTCGAGCACTTTGGTGAAAGGCTTGGTCCAGAGCAGTTCTTTGGCTTCACGGCCAAAGAACTTGTCGGGATGCTTCAACGACTCGGCATGCATGGTCTTATACTGCGCCATGCTTTTGATGCGGGCCTGTTTGACGAACTCCGCGCCCGGTTTGAACACGCGGTTTTCGACGAGGAGACTCTGATTGGAGGACTTGGCGGGCTTGGAGGCGGCTTTCTTGCTCATGAGGTCAGTGATGGGAGAGCAGGCTAAACGCGGACACGCCGTGCTGGCAATCACGGAGTGTGATACTTTGCTAACTCTGCCACCGCACTGTCTTCAGAGGGCGCGAGGCTTAGAATGCCTCGTCCTTCTTCGGCGTGGCGTCCTTGGGCTTGTCTTCGAGCTTGGGGACGACCATTTCGGCCTTTTTCGGCTCCGCAGGCTTCGTGGGGACCTGGGCGATGGGTTTGGGCGGCGGTGGTGGTGCCTTGGGCTTCGGCGGCGGGAGCAGGATGGCCTCGATGGATTTGCGCTGGTCGGCGAGGTTGGCGTCGTCAATGAGCCTGCTCACCATCGCGCCGGGATCTTTGAGGCGGGAGGCGAGGTAATTGACCACGACGGCGGTGGCAAAGGGCGTGCCGGGGCTGGTGGTGTATTCGCTGCCGGCGTGGTTCCAGTAGGCGACGTGAGCCTTGTTGATATCGACGGGCTGGTTCGTGCGCCAGTCGCGCCACTGACGTCCGGGCATCTCGGACATGACGGTCCAGCGCTCCCGCATGCTGCTGGGGCGATACACGCGCCTGAAGCGCGCGCCCCAGGTGCCATCGGGATCGGCGGCGAGGATGAGCATGCGTGCGAAAAGATCCGCCGTGTTCTCCCCGCCTGCACTCAGCGGCGTTGGCATCATCAGCGAGCGGGAGGAAGCCAGCAGCAGGCCAAACAGCTCCGGGCTCGCAACATTGGGGTTGGGCTTCTGATTTTGCTTCTTCCAAAGCGTCAGCAGATGTTCGGCGAGCAGCATCACGCGGCCTTTCGCACCGGTTTCGTACTTCGGCATGAACTTGGCCATCTTGTCGATGCCGACCACGCGGCCAATGCTGTCGAGCGCGGCGACCCCCTGGACGGCGCTGAGCGGGGTGACGGGCGAGGGCAGCGGCATGAAGCTGTCCTCGACGACGGGAACGGAGAGGTATTTGTCGAAGGTGTCAAAGTCATGCACAGGCTGGTGGATGTTGCACTCGTGCCAGGCGGCACCATCACCGAGCAAGGTGGCGAGCGCATTGGCGGCACGGGCGAGCACGGCGATGGCGTTCTCCGGCGGCACGGTGGTGGCATTGAGCATGGATTTGGCTTCGCCCTGCGGTCTGGCCTTTTCGCCGATCTTGGTGACGGCGCTGTAGGCGACAGGGATCTCGGGACGGAGAGATTCTTTGGGCAGGCGCTTCGCCGCTGCGCACTCGGAGAGCGCGAACAGCGCCACCCAGGTGCTATCCATGTCAGCGGCACGTTGATTGTAGAAGAACTCCGTCGCGCCGCCAAACTGCACCTTTTCGGACGACAGGTCCTCCCACACGAGCGGCCACTCAGCGGTGGCAAAGCGCAGCGCGCTGCGGCTCCACGACTCCGCGTAGGTTTTGAGCCGGTTGCGGCCGCCCTCGGCGGCACTGAGCAGCACCTCATTCGCCTTGGTGGGACGCTCTTTAAGTTTTGCCTTGAGCTTTTCGACCTCCGCCTCACCGGCGAGGTAATCGCGAATAACGACGGCGAGAATGCGCGGGTGAATGCACATCGGTCCCCACAATCCACGCGCGGGTCCGTCGGCAATTTGGCCGTCGAGCAGGCGGGACGCGAGCTTGAGCGTCCATTCCTGCGCCACCTCGCCGGGCGTGCGCGCCAGCGCGATGGCGAGCTGGGCGACATTCCAGGTATGATCGGGAGCGCCGTAGGTGTCGAGGTAGTTGAGCAGGTTCTCCGACATCTTGTAGATGACGAGGTCATTCTCCGGCAGGCCCGCATTGCGCAACGCGGTGAGCGCCATCGCAGAATCGCCGATGAGATTGAACTGCCACGAGGTGTCGCCGACATGCTCGTAGATGGGCTGCTTGTCGATCATCTCCTCCGGGCCGTTCGGATCCCAGCGGATGATGATTTCCTTTTTCGTGTCGATCTGCCGCGTGGGCACCTTGCGCACCTGACGCAGCGGTGGCTCGCCGGGGGAGGAATTGGGAATCATCACCACGAGGTCGGTGTATTCATAAATGGGCCGGTCCACCTCGATGCGGCGGTATTTGCGCGGCACGTCCTTGTAGCCGGTGATGCGCACGCGCTGGATCGGCGGGATGATCCAGCCCTGCGGGTCGGCGGCGGAAAGTGCTTTTAATTTAGCCACACCCTGCGCCAGCGCGACGCTCGTGGCGTACTCCATGTCCGTGACTGCAACCTCCGGCGCGGGCACGAAGGGCTCGATCCTTGGCTCTTTTTTCGCGGGAGCCGGAACTGGAGTTGTGGCGGGCGCGGGTGCCGCAGCAGGTGCCGCAGCAGGTGCGGCGGGCGTCTGCGCGGATGAGGCGTGCGGCCACACGAGGGTGGCGAGCATTCCCATCAGCACGAGGCTGGTGCGGGGGGGGAGTGACGGCGATTTACACGGGCAGTATGCTTTCATGGGATCATCTCCAGTTGGGTTGGCAGCCTGCCGGAAGCAGGCGAATTTCAGATGATGGCAAAACGGGCGAAAAACGACAAGACCTATTTCAAGCCGCCCGACTGCTTCTCATCCATCACGACCAGCAAGCGGGCCAGGTGAACCCGCCTCGACGCGGGCGAACTTCGCCTTGCCACACCGCCCCCACGCCCTAGGATGGCGGTTCATTCGTCATGATTTCCCTGCGCACCTGCTTGCTTCTGCCCCTGGTCGCCGCCGCTTTTTCCAGCGCCACGGCCCAGTCTTCCTTCACCATCGTGGCCGTCGTCGATGGCAATCCCATCATGTCATCCGAGGTGCGGGACACGATCAAAGCGCAGGAACAGATCGTCCGTTACCAGTTCATGAACGATCCGGCCCGCCTGAACAAAGAACTGGCGGCCATCCGGGCCTCCGCCGTCGAAACGCTCATCGACCGTGAGATCCTCCTGGCCGAATTCAAGAAAATCGGCGGTGTCATCAAACCCATGTACGTCGATGACGACATCAACACCATCATCCGCGACAGCTTCAAGGGCAACCGTGACGCCTTTGTGGACGAACTGGGCAAGACCGGCATGTCGGTGAAGAAGTTCCGTGAGATGCGCGAGAAGATGGTCATCATGAACGTCATGCGTGCGCGCAACTCCGGCGAGCATCCGCCGGCGACGCCACGTGAGGTGCAGGATTTCTACGACAAGAACGTGGACAAGTGGCGTGAGGGCGACCAGATCAAAATCTCCACCATCACCATCCCCAAGTTCACCGGTGAGGTCGGCTCCACGCCGGAAAAGCAGCACAAGCTCGCCCAGGATCTGCGCAGCAAGATCGTCGGCGGCGGCGACTTCGCCGCCACGGCCAAGGCCTACTCCCAGGACAGCCACGCCGAGACCGGCGGCGCCTGGGACTGGATGGCAAAAACGGACCTCATGCCCGCCATCGCCAACGCCGCCATGGAGCTCAAGACCGGCGGCATCAGCCCGATCATCGACCAGGAGTCCAACTACATCATCGTTGCCTGTGATGCGAAAAAGCTCGGCACGGCACCGGATCTGGAAAAAATGCGCCCGGAGATCGAAAAGATGATCAATCAGGAAAAATCCAAGGCCAACATCGACAAGTGGATGGACAGCGTCCGCAAAAAGCATGTGATCAAAAGATTCTAAGCAACCTCGAACCCACCCGCACCGTGATCCAGATTGTTTTCAACGACATCAGCGCCGCCGAACTCTCCCATCTGCCCACGCAGGTGCAATTTCACCTACTGGAGGCCCTAAACATCCAGCCAGCCGACATCGACGACACCATTCTGGCCAAACGTTACGGCGTCCTGGAGCGCAGCAGCAAAAAATTCTACCGTTGCCGTGCGGGTGACCACCGCATTTACTTCAGCATCGTCGATGGCAACGTGCGTGTGCATCGTGTGCTGCACAAAAACACCCTCCAAGACTTCCTCTTCCGCAGCAACCTGCCCGGTGGTGGCGAAGACGAGGAGTTGAGCAAGTCCAAGAGCTTCTGGCACCTCATCGACGAAGGCGCGAAGACTTTGAAGGTCGCTTGATATGGCGCTCACGCTGGAAGCTCTGCTCACAGACGAATCCCTGCGTCAGCAGGAGTTTCCGGTGATCAAGAACGGCCTGTTCCTCGCCCATGCCGGCGTCACCATCCTGCCGCGCCGTGTCACACGCACGATGCAGGACTACCTCGAACAATGCTGCCTGAGCATGCAGGAGTATCCCGAGGCATGGCATGCGGTGAACGAAACGCGCGTCGTCGCGGCTGAATTGATCGGAGCCAAGGCCAGTGAAATCGCGCTCATCGGTCCCACCTCCGTCGGCCTCAGTTTGGTCGCCAACGGGCTTCCTTGGCAGGCAGGCGATGAAGTCGTCAGCTATCTCGATGATTATCCTGCCAATGTGTATCCGTGGAGCGATCTGGAACGCCATGGCGTCGTCTTGAAACGCCTCCAACCGGCCTCTCTCGGCGAAATCACGCCCGAACTCGTCGAAGCGGCGCTCACACCGAAAACCAAGCTCGTCGCGCTCGCCTCCTGCCACTTCCAAAGCGGCTACCGCATCGAAATCGACCGCATCGGCCGCCTGCTGCGCGAGCGCGGCGTGTTGTTCTGCCTTGATGCCATTCAAACCGTCGGTGCGTTCGAGACCCGCGTCGATCACGTCGATTTCCTCTCCGCCGACTCGCACAAATGGATGCTCGGCCCCATGAGCGCAGGCATCTTTTACGTGCGCGAGGAATTGCAGGACATACTCCGCCCCAGCCTGCTCGGCTCCTGGAACGTGCGCAGCCCGAACTTCATCGCTCAGGAGGAAATCGCCTTCGAACGCGGCGGACGTCGCTATGAACCCGGCGCCCTCAATATCTCCGGCATCCTCGGCATGAAGGCCGGCATCGACCTGATCCAGGAAATCGGCCTCCCAGCCATCAGCGCCCAGCTTCTGAAGCTCAAAGCCCGTCTCCATTCCGGTTTGGCACAGCAAGGCTTCACCTTCCTCGGCCCCGATCCGCAAAGCAACCAGGCCTCGGCCATCACGACCGTGCAGCATCCGCAGCGCTCACTCGAAGACATTGCCAAGCACCTCAACGAGCACGCCATCACTCCTTCCCTGCGCCACAACCGTGTCGGCCAGCCGCTCCTGCGCTTCAGCCCGCATTTCTACAACACGGAAGCGGAGATGGATCGCGTGGCGAAGGTGATTGGAGCAACTCCTGTCTGAATCAGCGCTGGATTCGCATGAAACTTCATGCTTTGTCGGCCGCATGTCGCAGCCCGAAGAAGCCAAGCAGCTCTCGCCAAACTCACACCACGAATCGGAAAGTCGGTTGTTAAAGATACTGAGCGTAGAAAACATCGACGGCAGTTCCTGCTATGAGAGGGAGAGTGTGTTGGAAGATCTAAAGCCTGAATGGGCGGACTCAATCTTGCTGCGCGACGCCGTCGTTAGTTTGTTGGAGGCGAGAAAAGGCGAAGGATTTATAGAAGAGAGTGAATACGTCAGAGTTCAGGGGGTCAAGAGCATGGGACGCGTTTGGCATGGAGACGAAACTGCCAAGGCATTCTTGTACAACGTTATCACTCGAACAAACGCGGCAGGTCATATTGAAGAGCCTGATGAACACGCGTGGGAGGCAGCATTCGAAGCTCTTGCCGAAGGCTGGAGTCAAGATGCTTCCGTGCGAGACTGGCTGTGCTCGTTTTTAACCGATCATCCCGCAGCCGCACTGCATGACAATGATCTTCGTCATGTCAGAACACAGGTGCCTTGGACACTGGGAAAAGGCTGGAAAAATGACAGCCTGGTTAAGGAGCGTTTGATTGCATCTGTGGAAAGCCCTTCCAACCTCAAACTGGACTTGGCGGCGGTTCTTAATGCTCTGGGTCAAGAGTGGAAGGCAGATGCTGATTTGAAGCCCGTTTTCGAGTCGGTCCTTAGATCTCGCAGCAGCGACGGCCACCCTGTTATGGAGGAAATTGAAGCGCGTGCGGCAGCAATTTATAGCCTTGCAACCGGTTGGCCCTCCGATCCTGAATTACAATCTGTTCTTATTGCTGTTATTCGTGGCAACGAACATATGACAGCTGATCCATCGGAGACCGTGCGAGCTCTTGCCACTGAAAAACTGGGCGCGGGTATGCCAGGAGACTCATTCGTTGGTGCCTTCCTGTTGGACATTATTACCTCAAAAACTGCAGACGGTGATTTTGTTGAGTCGGCGAAACATGTTCGCGCCGCAGCAGTCAAGTGCCTCGTAGGATGCTGGCAAAACAATAAGGAAATTAGAAAATATCTTTGGCAGTATCTGAACGCCCGTCGGAAAGACGGTTCTTTTGCTGAGACTTTCTGTTATGCCCGTAACTCTGTCGTCTTTGGTTTTCGAGCAAAGTGGAAACGAGATTCAGAACTTCGTGACACCCTGTGTTCACTTCTGGACGCCCGTGCCGAAGATAAAACGATTGCCGAACCCTGCTCCATTTTGCGCCGAACAGTGATCGAATTGTTGGCTGAGGGGTGGCCAGCTGACGCCAAAGCCCGAGACTCCATTCTGGGTTTCGTACGCGATCAATCAGGACGAGGCAGGGAAGCTGAGGATGAGGTGCTCGACGCTATCAAAGCCCTTGAATCGGGATGGCCAAGTGACCATGCGGCCAAACAAGGCTTGACATGGATCACCTCAAATTGGGGAGCACAGTCGTATGCAGCCCCAACAGCGCAGAAAGCGCTGGAGAGAGCATGGCCTTAGTAATGGGCAAAACGCTTTACCGCTTCACCGCACCTTGGCAGGCAGTGTCTTCTCCAACGCCGTGAGGATGGCGGTGTGGGCGGCATCGACTTCGGCGGTTTCGAGGGTTTTGTCAGAGGCGCGGTAGGTGAGGGTCCAGGCGATGGATTTGCGGTCGCTGGGGATCTTGGCGCCGGTGGGGTCGGTGAAGATGTCGAAGACTTCGGCTCCGATGAAGAGCGGGTGCTTCTGCGAGGCGAAGAAGGCGGCGACTTTGGCGTGGGGGAGGTCGGCGGGGACTTCCATGGCAACATCGCGGGTCATGCCGGGGAAGCGGGGGAGTTCCTCGAATTTCGTGGGGCCGGTGCTGCCTTGGCGCAGGGCGCTGAGGAGGAGTTCGGCGACATAGACAGGATGGCGGGCGTCGATGTCGCGGGTGCGGGATGGATGCAGTTGGGCGATCCAGCCGAGGACGCGATTACCGGTGCGGAGTTCGCTGGTGAGGAGGAAGTTGGCGGCGTTTTCCTTGGCGGGACGCACTTCGATGGGCGTGCGCGTGAGGTTTTGGATCTGACCGACGAGTTCGTGGATATCGGCGGCTTGGGGTTCGCGATCATGCCAGCTCGATGGCGATACGGGGCCGCTGAGGAGGATGGAGAGTCGTTCTTCTTCGCGGCTGGAGCCGTTGGGGAGCTTGAGGAAGACGCGGCCGAGTTCGAAGAAGCGCAGGCGATGCAATCCCTGGCGGATGTTGAGCGCGGCGGTGGCGATGAGGCCAGGGACGATGCTGGGGCGCAGCGTGGTGTGGTCTTCGCTGAGCGGGTTTTTCACGGCAACGGCCACACTGGCGGCATCGGCAGCGCCGAGGCTGTCTGCAAGCTGCGCGGTGGAGATGAGGCGCAGGGTTTGTGCTTCAAAGAAGCCGCGGCTGGCCAAGGACTGGCGCAGGGTCATGCCGAAGTCGTAGGTGCGGTCGGCGGCCTCGACGGGCGATGCGACGGCGACTTGGCGTGATGGAACGCGATCAAGGCCGATGACGCGGGCGAGTTCTTCGATGAGATCGACAGGGCGCTGGAGGTCGAGGCGATAGCTGGGGATGAGCCAGTGGCTTTCGTGCTTGTTGGCGGACTTTTTGGTGAGGCCGAGCTTTTCGAGGATGGCGTGGATTTCATCACCCGTGATGTCGGGCGTGCCGAGGAGCTTGCGTGCGCGATTTTCATCGAGCGTGACTTCGCCGACGAGCGCGGGGGCTTCGCCAGCGACGAGAACGACATCTTCGGCGGTGCCACCGGCGATGGAGAGGATGAGTTTGGTGGCGAACTCGGAACCGCCCTGCACGTGCTGCGGATCGATGCCGCGCTCGAAGCGGTAGCTGCTGTCGCTGCTGAGGCCGAGTCGGCGTGAAGTGCGGCGAATTCCGCTTGGCGTGAAGTAGGCGCTTTCGAGCAGCACATTGACCGTGGTGTCGGTGACGCCGGTTTCTTCACCGCCCATGACGCCTGCGATGGCGACGGGGCGATGGCTGTCGGCGATAACGAGGTCGTCGGTTTGCAGCGCGTAGGTTTGACCATCGAGCGCGAGGAATTTTTCGCCTTCAGCGGCCAAGCGCACGACGATGCTGCCGTTGAGCTTGTCGAGATCGAAGCTGTGCAGCGACTGGCCCATCTCCATCATGACGTAGTTCGTGATGTCCACGATGTTGTTGATGGGACGCAGGCCGATGCTTTCGAGACGACGGCGCAACCACTCGGGGCTGGGGCCGACTTTGACGCCTTTGATGATGCGGGCGGTGTAGAGCGGGCAGGCAGCCGGAGTTTCAAGTTTCAGGTTTGAAGTTCCAAGTTGGGCCTTGGTCGTTGTCTTGGTGTATTCGCGCTGGCCTTTGAGCGGGAGGCCGGTGAGGGCGGCGAGTTCGCGGGCGAGGCCGAGGTGGCTGAGGAGGTCGGGGCGGTTCGGCGTGATCTCGAGATCGAAAAGCACGTCGGCTGGATTGAGCTGATTGAAGGGCGTGCCGATGGGTGAATCGGCGGCCATGATGAGCAGGCCGCTGTGATCGTCGCCAAGACCGAGTTCTTTGCCGCTGCACATCATGCCCATGGAATCGACACCGCGCAGTTTGCCTTCTTTGATGGCGAATCCGCCGGGTAAAGTGGCTCCGGGCAGTGCGAGGGGCACTTTGTCGCCTGCTTTGAAGTTCTTGGCACCGCAGACGATCTGACGTGTGGTGCCGCTGCCGTCATCGACCTGGCAGACGCTGAGTTTGTCGGCGTTCGGGTGCTGTTCGAAGGACTGGATTTGCGCCACGACGACTTTGTCGGTGGTGACGCCGCGTTCTTCGATGCCTTCGACTTCGACACCGGCGAAGGTGAGGAGATCGGAGAGTTGAGCGGTGGTGTAGGAACTCAGGTCGAGATGAGTGCTGAGCCAGGAGAGGGAGGTTTGCATGATTAGATCAGAATTAAAGAACCACTGACTTGCACTGACTGACACTGATGACTGATCGGAATTAATTAGTGCCAGTCAGTGTCAGTTAGTGGTTCATCTTTCAGGCGGCGAACTGCTGGAGGAAGCGGACGTCGTTGTCGATGAGGTGACGGATGTCGGTGATGCCGTGCATGATCATGGCGAGGCGGTCGAGGCCGAGACCGAAGGCGAAGCCGGTGGTGGTGTCGGGATCGAAGAGCGTGTCGCCACGCGCTTTGTTGATGGCGGTGAAGACAGCGGGATCGACCATGCCGCAGCCGGCGATTTCGATCCAGCGGGCGTCTTTGCCCTTGGCTTCGAGTTTCACGTCGATCTCAAAGCTCGGCTCGGTGAACGGGAAGAAGTGCGGACGGAATCGCACGGCGGTGGTGGGGCCGAAAATCTCGCGGAAGAAGTATTCGAGCGTGCCTTTGAGGTCGCCGAGGCTGACGTCTTGATTGACGTAGAGGCCTTCAAGCTGGTTGAAGACGCTGAGATGCGTGGCGTCGATTTCATCGCGACGATACGCAGCGCCTGGGGCGATGATGCGGACGGGAAGCGACTTCGCGGCTTCCATGGTGCGGATCTGCACGCTGGAGGTGTGCGTGCGTAGCAGGCGGCCATCAGGAAGATAAAAAGTGTCCTTCTCGTTGCGGGCAGGATGGTCGGCGGGCGTGTTCAATGCATCGAAGCAATGCCACTCGGTTTCAATCTCAGGGCCTTCGGCAAGCGCGAAGCCCATGCGGCGCAGGGTACGGATGGCGAGATCACGAATCTGCGTGAGCGGATGCAATGCGCCGACGCCTGCGCCCGGACGACCTGGAAGCGTGATGTCGATGCCTTCAACGGCTTTGGCGTCCTGCGCGGCTTGCTGAGCGAGTTTCTTCGCCTCAATGCCATCCGTGACTGCGGTGCGGACATCGTTGAGCTTGGCACCGACTTCCTTCTTCTGATCGACTGGCACGTCCTTCATGCCTGCGCTGAGGGCGGTGACGCTACCTTTCTTGCCAAGGAAGTTCACGCGCACGGCTTCGAGCGCGGATTCATCCTGCGCGGCATCAATGGCGGCGAGGGCTGCGGTTTTGAGAGAGTCGAGTTGGGAGAGCATGGTAGGAAAGAAAAGTCGTGAGGGCCGGTGGGCTCGGCAATCGGATGAATCAACCGATCAGATTTCACAGGCACCTTCGACGCTGTCGAAGAAAGAGCGCAGCGTTGCAATCAAAACCTCCAAATCGTCGCCAGAGGCCGTGCGCCACACCTGATCAAGGTCCACATCGCCATAGTCGTGGGCGATGATATTGCGCATGCCGCGCATCTGACGAAATGGCAGGCCAGAAAAGAGCGCCTGTGTTTCTGGCGCGAGTCTGCTGGATGCCTCGCCGATGATTTCAAAGCGACGAAGCACCGCGTCCTGCTTCTCAGTGTTCTGCATGAAGGCAGCCTGCGACACACCAATGAGATAGGTCTTGATGACTGATGCGGAGTCGAGGATGTCCCTCAACAAACCGTGTTGTTTCTCACTGAGCATACACGGTCACGGGCGCGGCAAGAATGGAACGGCGGCGGTAGGGATTGCGGCTGCGCTCCACTGCGGAACGGCTGAGCAGGTCCACCGGATGCCCCAACTGCTGTTCAAGATCCTCCTTCAATCCGCCCATTTCAAACAGTCCCGCATTGGCCTGCGGCAGGAACTCGACGAGAAAATCAAAGTCACTGTCGTCGCGTGCTTGTCCGGTGGCACGAGATCCGAAGAGTTGCATTCTGGCGACCGCGTGGCGCTGGCAAACAGGACCAATTGCCGCGGTGAGACGCTGCAAATCGAGCTGTTCTGGAGGCGACGAAATCATGGTAAAAGGGTAAAGGATCGGCCCAGACTGCGCAACTCATCAAAAGGGTCAGAGAAGTGTCGATCAAACAAAAGAAAACAGCCGGGACGTTATCGCGTCCCGGCTGCGGTGAAAGGGTTGATTTAACCTGCTGCGTTACACTGCTGCTTTGGGTGCTTCGGCGGCTTTCTTTTCCAGCGCGGCCTTGGCCTGCTGAACGAGGGCCTCGATGGCGGCGATGTCTTTGACAGCGAGGTCAGCGAGGACTTTGCGGTCGAGATCGATGCCAGCGTACTTGAGGCCTTCCGTAAATCGGGAGTAGCTCAAGCCCAGTGGGCGGACTGCGGCGTTGATGCGCTGGATCCACAGATTGCGGAAGTTGCGCTTCTTGGTGTGGCGGTCGCGGGTGGCGTAGGTTTCGGCTTTTCGGACGGCGTCCTTCGCATAACGGAAATGCGTGGAACGGAAGCCGCGGTAACCTTTGGCTTTTGCCAGCACGCGCTTGCGGCGCTTCCTGCTGGCGGGGGAGTTGGTGGCTCTAGGCATGTGTCTTTATCTTTGATCAGGCTGTTGTTGGGGTAGCGATGGTCTGCCTCACCTGTTCGAAGATCCCACAGAGCGGGATCAGGCAGATTCATCGTGGTCCTGATTGCAGGACCGTGTGGTCGTCTTAGCGATGGGAGAACGGCATGTTCGCCTTGATAGCTTTGACATCCACTTCCGCCACGAGGGCGACTTTACCGAGGTTGCGCTTCCGCTTGCGGCTCTTGTTCTGCAGGATATGGCGCTTGCCTTGTTTACGGCGCAGCACCTTACCCGTGGCAGTTATTTTGAACCGCTTGGCGTAAGCTTTCCTCGTCTTGGCGATACCGGCATTTTTGGACATAGGGGCGGCGATGGTAAAGGAGATGTCTCGTTCGGCAAGGTGTTTTTCACACTGCCGCAAAGACAATTGCAGCCTCTCCATACGCTTGGTCGCAAATATGGGAGTCAGAAAAACTCAAAATATCAAAAATTAAAGTTGTCTTAATTATCTCGAATTGCTAAATGGATCGGCAGCACGCGGAAAATATCCATGACTTCCTCTACCACATCCTCCGCAACTCCAGCCGCTCTCGCTGAGCTGGAGCAGGGTCTGGAGCATCTTAAAGTGGCCAACTACTACCTCCGTGTGGCGCTCGATCAGGTCGCCGATGGCGTGGTGATCGTCGAAAGCGAGGCCAGCGATCCCAAATGCGGCCCCAAGGTGCTCTTCAGCAATGCTGCGGCGGCCATGCTGGCGGGGGCTGATCCTGAAACGGGACTTCGTGGCCTGGGCCTGAATGATCTCGTCGCTGGCGACAAGGATGCCACGACGCTGCTGCAAAGTCTGCGCCTTGCCGTGGACAACGGCGGCTGCCATGAGTGCGCGTGCCAGTTGCAAAGCCTGCGCACCCAAACGCCGGTGTCCTGCACTTGGCGTGTACGTGCCGTCTTCAACAGCATGCGCAAGCTGCTGAACTTCACGATCCTCATCAGCCCGGCGCAAACCACCACGCCTGCCAAAGCCGAAACACGTCCTGCGGATGATCTCGACGCGCAATCGCTGCAGTTGCGCAAAGAAAACCTCGCCGCACTCGCGCAAGGGATCGCGCATGACGTGAACAATCTCCTCGGCCCCGCCACGGTGCGCCTGTCCGCCTTGATCCAGCACGTGCAGGAGCATCCGGCGTTGGCGCAGGAGTTGCAGCTTGTGTTTGCCGGATTGAAACGTGCGAAACAGTTCACCTCGCAGGTCGTCACGGCCTCGAAGGCCACACCACGCAAACATGAAGCCACCGACATCGCCGCGCTGATGCGTGACACCGTGGAATTCGCCGGCGCTGGCTCGAACGTGCATGTCTGCGTGCGCAGCGATGACAACCTGCACCATGGCATCGCCGATCCCGTCAAGCTCAGCCAAGTGCTGCAAAATCTCGTCATGAACGGCATCCAGGCCATGCCGCATGGCGGTTACATGGATGTGGAGGCGCACAACCACGTCGTTCCAGCACCAGGTGATGGAGTGCTCAAACCGGGATCGCATGTGCGCATCATCGTGCGTGATCGCGGCTGCGGCATCGCGCCGGAAAATCTCGACCGCCTGTTCCGCGAATCCTTCACCACGAAGCCCGACGGCAACGGCATCGGTCTCACCACCTGCAAACGTTTCATCGACGAGATGGGCGGCGACATCCGCGTCAGCTCCATGCCGAATGTCGGCACCGAGTTCAGCGTGTATCTGCCCGCCTCCGGGGCCACGGGCACCACGAAACCGCTCATCCCCGCAGACTCCGCCCCGGTGCCGCTCAAGCATGGCAAGGGCAAGGTGCTCATCGTCGATGACGAGGACGACCTGCGCAAAGTCGCGCACATGATACTCACACGCTGCGGCTATGAAGTCGTGCAGTGCGACAACGGCCAGGATGCCGTGAAAATTTATCAGAGCCTCTTCCGCACCGGTACACCACCTGATGTGGTGCTCATGGACCTCACCTTGCGCGGCGGCATGAACGGCACCGAGACCGCCGCTGAAATCCTTCTCCTCGACCCCGAGGCCCGCATCGTCTGCACCAGCGGCAGCGTCACGCAGGAGGTGCAGATGATCTTCCTCGAACGCGGCTTCGTCGGCGTGCTGCCCAAGCCCTACGAAGCAGGCGAACTCACGCAGGTCGTGCATCGCGTCGCCACCATGATGAAGCGGAATTGAGCATGCGCGAGTCCGTGACTGTGTCGATAATTCCCGACTCACATGAAAACACGCCGCCACTTCCTCTCCGGTCTCGCCACCGCAGCCGCTGCCTCGTTCACCGAGACGCTGCGAGCCGCACCTGATCCGAAAAAGGACATCGTCATCGGCCACGGCACGCATCGTTATAAGGTGAACAAAGACTGGGTACCCGCCGGTCAGGGCCGCCATCATCCCATCCTCAACTGTCATGAGATGGTGCAGGTCAAAGACGGCCGCCTGTTCATGATCGGCGATCACTGGGACAACCAGATGCTCGTCTTCAAGCCCGACGGCACCATCCTCGACTCCTGGGGCAGCGTGTGGCCCGGCGGGCATGGTTTGACACTCTCGAATGAAAACGGTGCGGAGTTCCTCTTCGTCACCGACAGCGGCCTGTGGAAGAGCGGCAGCGGCGGTTATCGTCAAACCGGCCGTATCACCAAGATCGACCTCAGCGGCAAAGAAATCTTCTCCATCAGCCATCCCATGAGCGTTGGCGCGTATGAGCCTGACATGGTCTTCAATCCCACCGAGACCGCCATCGCACCCAATGGCGACATCTACGTCGTCGATGGCTACGGCTCGCAGTTTGTGCTGCGCTACGATGCCAAAGGCAAATTCATCCAGCGTTTCGGCGGCAACAAGGACGTTCCCGCCGACGAGCGCCTCAACAACGCCCACGGCATCGCCATCGACACACGCCAGGGTGCCGACAAAGCCACCGTCATCGTCACCTCACGCGTCGATAACTGCTTCCGCCGCTTCACGCTCGACGGCAAATACGTCGAAACCCTCGCCGTGCCCGGAGCCATGGTCTGCCGCCCCGTCATCGCCGGTCAGGAACTCTACGCCGGCGTCTGCTGGTCCAAGACACCCGAGATCAACAAGCTCCCGCAGAACCCCAGCGGCTTCACCGTCATCCTCGATGCCGCGGGCAAAGTAGTGAGCGCCCCCGGTGGCACCGAGCCAGTCTATGAAGACGGCAAACTCAAACCGCTAATGCAGGCCGAGCGCATTTTCGATCACGGGCACGATGTGTGCGTCCTCGACACCGGCGATCTCATCGTCTGCCAGTGGAACGCCTTCCAGACCTACCCGATCAAGCTGGAGAAAGTGACCGTGTGAACCGCTGCGACGCTCCTCGTGGTGGCGGCGCTGACAAATGACGAATGAGTAAATCCGAATGACGAACGAATTTCCAATGTCGAATGCCCAAATACCGCGTCCACCCTGCTTCAACCAGTTTCGTTCATTCGGGCTTCGTCATTCCTTCGTCATTCAGAAATTCGTCATTCGTCATTCTCCCTCCGCCTCGCCCATCGCTCTTAAACCATGAAGTATCTCACCATCGTGCGTCACGCGAAATCCAGCTGGGGCCAGCCCGGACTCGCGGATCATGATCGTCCGCTCAATGAACGCGGCCAGTGTGCCGCACCCGCCGTCGCGGCGTTTCTGCATCGCACCTACTTCGGCGGCAGCGGCTCCCCTGCCCTGCTTCCACTGCCGGATCGCCTCGTCACCAGCACCGCGTTGCGCGCCTTGAGCACCGCGCAGATCATGCGCGAGACCTTCGCCCTGCCAGTTGATAAACTGCTGCTCGAATCGCGGCTCTACCTCGCCGAATCCGACCGCATCCTCGAAGTCATGCGCGGTTTCGAGGAAAGCTGGCATCACGTCATGCTCTTCGGCCACAATCCCGGCCTGCACGACTTCGCCGAGCACATCCTCGCCCGTGCCAACATTCCCAAAGTGCCCACCTGCACCGCCGTCATCATGGCCTTCCCCCACGAGTTCTGGGGCCTCGCCGACTGGAACGAAGCCCAGCTCATCGGCTACATCACCCCCAAGTCCCTCGAACGCCGCTTCCCCGAGTTGTATGCCGGCATTTCGCGTGAGGATGGGGATGATTGAAGCTTCTCCATGGAGCAGCGGCGACTCCTAGGCACGCCACATGTTGAAAGCATGGCTGTTTTGAACTGCTCATGGCTTGCCTCAGCACTCATCCCCGGCTTTGATGCTTATATCGCAAGGAAATCCCGACAGGCCTCCCTGATGAACAAGAAAGCCCTCACTGAGACTGACATCCGCACGAAGTTCATCACGCCGGCCATTGTCGGCATGGATGGCACGAAGTGGGATGTCATGACGCAGGTGCGTGAGGAAGTTTATTTCACCAAGGGGCGCGTGATCGTGCGCGGCAAGACGGTGAAGCGGGGTGAGGCCAAAAAGGCGGACTACCTGCTCGACTACAAGCCGAACCTCCCGCTCGCTGTGGTGGAAGCCAAGGACAACAACCACTCCGTCGGGGCGGGCATGCCGCAGTCGCTCGAATACGCCGAGATTCTCGACATCCCATTCGCCTACAGCTCGAATGGCGATGCCTTCCTGGAGCATGACCGCACGGCGACCAGCGGCACCGTCACTCGCGAGATCCCGCTCGATCAGTTTCCCACGCCGGAAGAGTTATGGGCGCGTTACTGCAAGGCCAAGGGCATCAAGGCAGAGCAGTTCAGCATCATCGTCCAGGACTACTACGACGACGGCTCCGGCAAGGCACCGCGTTACTATCAAATCATCGCCATCAATCGAACCGTGGATGCCATCGCGCGTGGTGAGAACCGTATCCTGCTGGTGATGGCCACCGGCACCGGCAAGACCTATACCGCTTTTCAGATCATCTGGCGGCTGTGGAAGTCGGGCGCAAAGAAGCGCATCCTCTTTCTCGTGGATCGCAACATCCTCGCCGACCAGACGAAGACGAACGACTTCAAGCCCTTCGGCACCGCGATGACGAAGATCACGAACCGCACGGTGGACAAGTCCTTCGAGATTTATCTCTGCCTCTATCAAGCCGTCACGGGCACCGAGGAGGATGACAACATCTACAAGCAGTTCTCCAAGGACTTCTTCGACCTCATCATCGTCGATGAGTGTCATCGCGGCAGCGCGGCGGATGATGCGCGCTGGCGGCAGGTGCTGGAATACTTTTCCTCCGCCACACAGATCGGCCTCACCGCCACGCCGAAGGAAACCAAGGAGGTTTCCAACATCGAATACTTTGGTGAGCCTGTTTACACCTACTCGCTCAAACAGGGCATCAGCGATGGCTTCCTCGCTCCCTACAAGGTCGTGCGCATTGGCATCGACAAAGACCTCGATGGCTGGCGTCCTGAAGACGGGCAGACCGACAAATATGGTCAGATCATCGAGGATCGTGAATACAACGACCGCGATTTCGACCGGAACCTCATTCTTGAAAAACGCACCACCCTCGTTGCCACCAAGGTGACGGAATTCCTCAAGGCCACCAACCGTTTCGCCAAAACCATCATTTTTTGCGAGAATATCGACCACGCCGAGCGCATGCGGCAGGCCATGGTGAATGCAAATCCCGACCTCGCCGCCGCGAACAACAAGTACGTCATGCGCATCACCGGTGATAATGACGAGGGCAAGGCCCAGCTCGACAACTTCATCGACCCCGAGTCCACCTACCCCGTCATTGCCTGCACCTCGCAGCTCATGTCCACCGGCGTGGATGCGCAGACCTGCCACCTCATCGTGCTGGACAAGCGCATCGGCTCCATGACCGAGTTCAAGCAGATCATCGGGCGCGGCACGCGCATCAACGAAGACTACAACAAGCTCTACTTCACCATCATGGACTTCAAACGCGCCACCGCGCTGTTTGCGGACCCTGACTTCGATGGTGATCCCGTGCAGATTTATGAACCCAAGGAGGGTGAAACGGTCGTGCCGCCAGATGAGCCGCCCGTCGATGGTGGCAGCATCGTGCGCGAAGACCCGCCGCCCTATGGCGATGATCAACCCGGTCCATTCGGTGATGATGAACCCGGCGGCGCTACGCCCACCAAATACTACGTCGATAATGTCGAGGTCCGCGTCGCCACCGAGCGTGTGCAGTATCTTGATGAGAACGGCAAGCTCATCACCGAGTCGCTCAAAGACTACTCGCGCAAGACCGTGCGCAAGGAGTTCGCCACATTGGATGCCTTCCTCACTGTCTGGCATGATGCGGAGAAGAAGCAGGCCATTCTGGAGGAACTCGCCACCAAGGGTGTCTTCCTTGATGAACTCGCCGAGCAAGTCGGTCGTGATTACGACGCCTTCGACCTTGTCTGCCATGTCGCCTTCGATGCGCCGCCACTCACGCGCAAGGAACGCGCCGACAAGGTGAAGAAGCGTAACGTCTTCGGCAAATACGGCGACCAAGCCCGTGCTGTGCTCGATGCGCTGCTCCAGAAATATGCCGACAGCGGCATCACCAGCGTGGAGTCGCTGGAAATTCTCAAAGTCGATCCCTTCACCCAGCACGGCACGCCTATCGAGATCGTGCAGCTCTTCGGTGGAAAGCCCGGCTACCTCAAAGCCATTCGGGAATTGGAAACTGCGCTCTATCAGAAGGCTGCCTGACCAGCCGTCCCCTCTCCACTTCTCCAAGTCTCCATCTATCCACGTCTTCCCCATCCATGCCCAACGTCTCCAACATCGTCAAAACCATCCAGGACATCATGCGCAAGGACGCCGGCACCTACGGCGATGCGCAACGGTTGGAGCAGCTCGGTTGGATGTTTTTCCTGAAGATCTTCGACGACCGCGAAAAGGAGATGGAACTCCTCCGCGACAACTACAAGTCCCCGCTGCCAAAACACCTGCGCTGGTCCGCCTGGGCCACCGACGATGAAGGCATCACCGGCGACGCCCTGCTCGACTTCGTCAACAACACGCTCCTGCCCAAGCTGAAAGCCCTCACCGGTGGTGGCGGCAAGATCACCACGCTCATCCGCGCCGCTTTCGAGGATGCGAACAACTACATGAAGAACGGCACCTTGATGCGCCAGGTCATCAACAAGATCAATGGCATCGACTTCAACGCCTCCGACGACCGCCACATGTTCGGCGACATCTATGAGAAGCTGCTCAAAGACCTCCAGTCCGCGGGCAATGCCGGTGAGTTCTACACCCCGCGTGCCGCCACCGACTTCATCATCGACCGCCTCAACCCGCGCCTTGGCGAGAGCTTTCTCGACCCCGCCACTGGCACCGGCGGCTTCATCACTTCTCTCATCGGCCATCTGCGCCAGCAGGCCAAAACAGAGGCCGACGAGCGCACCATCCAGAACTGCTTCGCTGGCATCGAGAAGAAGCACCTCCCGCACATTCTCTGCCTCACCAATCTCCTCCTGCACGGCATCGACATCCCGTCGAGCATCCGCCATGACAACACCCTCGCCCGTCCGTTGCGCGACTGGGGGCCAAAGGAGCGCGTCGATGTCATCGGCACCAATCCGCCCTTCGGCGGCATGGAGGAGGACGGCATCGAGTCCAACTACCCCGCCGAGTTCCGCACGCGCGAGACCGCCGACCTCTTCCTCGTGCTCCTCATGAAGATCCTCAAGCCCGGCGGCCGCGCCGGACTTGTGCTGCCCGACGGCACCCTCTTCGGCGAAGGCGTCAAAACCCGCATCAAGGAAGCCCTCCTCACCGAGTGCAACCTCCACACCATCGTC
Source organism: Prosthecobacter sp. (assembly GCF_046154365.1). Classification (GTDB taxonomy): domain Bacteria; phylum Verrucomicrobiota; class Verrucomicrobiia; order Verrucomicrobiales; family Verrucomicrobiaceae; genus Prosthecobacter. The sequence continues at coordinate 165 of NZ_JBJXFV010000063.1, read as the reverse complement.
CGCCTGCCGAATGGCGTCTTCAATCCCTACACCAGCATCCGCACCAACCTCCTCTTCTTCACCAAGGGCCAGCCCACCCAGCACGTCTGGTATTACGAGCACCCCTATCCGCCCGGCGCCAAGAGCTACAACAAAGGCAAACCCATCCGCATCGAAGAGTTCGAG
>NZ_JBJXFV010000058.1:0-45855 GCF_046154365.1 Prosthecobacter sp. | reverse complement strand
CGCGGTGTAGCCGCATTCGCCAGAATGCGGATCTGGCATGTGTGCAGGATGCTCCACGCTCTGGCGAGCGTGGCTACGCGGTGTAGCCGCATTCGCCAGAATGCGGATGTGGCATGTGTACAGGACGCTCCACGCTCTGGTGAGCGTGGCTACGCGGTGTATCCGCATTCGCCAGAATGCGGATGTGGCGTGTGTGCAGGATGCTCCACGCTCTGGCGAGCGTGGCTACGATCACTTCGCCTTGCCTTTGCCTTTCTTCCCCTTGCCTTGCTGACCGGTCTTGGTGTCCTGCGTAAACGGCGGATTTTCAAACGGCACCGGATCAGCCGTGACACGCGGATCGCCCACCGCCTTGAGCTTAGCCATCAACTCCGCCGCCATGTTAGCCTTCGTCTCCGCGTAAGCGGGTTCGGCGGCTACGTTGACCGTCGAATCCGGGTCTTTGCTGAGGTCGTAGAGCTCTTCCTGCGGCCGTTTGGCAAAGGCGTAGTCGAAGTGCCACTTGTACTGCGAATCGTTGCGATGCGCGATGAGCCAGGCCTTCGCGGGTGAGGAATCCATGTCCGGGAAGGCCTCATAGGTGTTGTTTTCGAGCGCTTCCTGAGCGGGCGTGACGCTGTCGGTCAGATTCTTGTAGTCGCCCATCGGCATGCGCTCGGGTTTGAAGTTGTGGATGTAGAGAAAGCCGTCCTTGCGCAGCGCCCGCTGCGGATACGGCAGATTGCCTTCACGGGCGATGCTCACATGCCGCTCACGCCCTGTGATGACGTAATCACGCTCCTTCTCGACCTGGCCCGCCTTGCCAGCCTTCATCAAACTCACGATGCTTTTGCCATTCACGCCCGGCGGAATCGTCGCGCCGCCGATTTCCATGAAGGTCGGCGAGAGATCCATCAGATTGACGAAATCGTCGATGAAGCGTCCGCCGGGCTGGCCAGGCCAGCGAATCGCCAGCGTCACGTTCACGCCGAAGTCATAGAGGTTGCACTTGCCGCCAGGGAAGCCGGGTGCGCCATGATCGCCGCTGATGACGATGACGGTGTTGTCGAGTTCGCCCGCTTCTTCGACCTGCTTCACCAGCACGCCGACCTGCGCGTCGAACGCCTGAATCTCGCCGAGATAGCTGGCGAAGTCCTCGCGGAACTCCGGCACGTCGGGCAGATGTTTGGGCAGCTTGCCCTTCAAATCATCGGGATTGATGCCCCACAGTGCCTGGCCGCTGCCCTTGATCCATTTGCGATGCACATTCGTCGGCCCATGCCAGAACAGGAACGGCGCTCCTTTGGGCCGTGCAGCGAGGAAGCTGGCAAAATTGCCATGCACCTCGTCATACATCAGTTGCTTCGCCGCATCGAGTGCCGTGCCGCCCGCGACGAGCTTCGTCACCTCCTCCGAGAAATTGTTGAAGCGCCCGCCGGACTTCTGATACGCATGTGCCTGACCACCAAACGGTGCATCCGCTGGATCGCCCGGACTCCACACCTTGAACGCCTTGCCGATGTGATAGCCTTTGTCCTTCAGCAGCAGCGGAAAGCTCGGAATCGCCGGATCCCACACTGCGCCGTTCAAAATGGCCGCACGACCGCAGTTGAAGAAGTAGCGTCCTGACAGCAGCGCACTGCGGCACGGCGTGCAGCTCGGCGCATTCACATAAGCGCGGCGAAACAAGGCTCCCTCACGCGCAATGCGGTCGATGTTCGGCGTCTTCACCACCTGATTAGGGGAAGGGAACTTCTCATGCTCCGCATAGATGCTCGCATAGCGCCCCCAGTCGTCCGCGAAGCAGAACAGGATGTTCAACGGCTTCTCAGCCGCATGGCTGAGCGTGGCAAGAGCGAGGAGACAGGTCAGGAGGCGCATGGAGCCTCTCAAACGCCGCCTCGCACTCAAACCTTCGCCAAAATTGGAGGTAAACTCCCCATCGACAGGCCTTGCCTGCTCCCGACGTTTTCAGTCATGATTCACGCCCTGCTCGACACCACCCAAGTCATCGGCACTTTCGAAATCGACGGTGCCACGCATGAAATTTGCGCCGAAGCCGAAGCCACGCATGATCGGCGCACGAACCAGCTCACCATCAGCCTGCGCTCCTTCCTCCGCGCGACACAGCACGACCACATGGGCGAAACCACGACTCCCGCCTGGCTGCCTGCGCCGCAGACTGTGACCGAGCATGTTGAAGTCGATGAAGCACACGAAATGGCCAATGATGTCTTCGCAAGCTGGTGCCACAAGGTGAAGGGAGCGATTCCTGGATGAGACAGGCACTCCGCCGCCCTCATGTTGGTTGCACGCGCAGGGTTTCGCCACATGAATGCAGTTGATGAAAAATCCACGCACTGAGCACTGGGCACTGAGCACTTTTTGCCTGGCAACCTTGCTCGCCCTCTCCGCCTGCACGGTGGGGCCGAAATTCAAGCTGCCGGACGTGCTGCTGCCCACGAAGTGGAAGAACGGCGGTGCCGCGAGTGTGAGCGATCTGCCGGTGCCGGGCGAGTGGTGGCGGTTGTTTGGGTCTGCGGAGTTGAACCGGCTTGTCGCGCAGGCGCTGGAGAGTAATCAGGAACTCCGTGGTGCCTTGGCGCGCGTCGAGACGGCGCGGGCGCTCGTTGGTGTGCAGCAGGCGGACTGGTTTCCGCAGCTCAGCATGAAGAATGCGATGAGCTATGAGCACCTGTCGCAGAATTCCTTTGGTGCGAACCTGCCGGCAGGCGTGCCGCTGCCATCGCTGGAGCGGCGGCGGTTTCAAAATGTGTTCGAGTTGGGTTGGGAACTCGATTTGTGGGGCCGTGTGCGGCGTGGTGTGGAGGGTGCCCGTGCTTCGCAAATGGCAGCGGCGGAAACACTCGCGGCCCAACGTTTGAGCCTCGCCGCCGAAGTGGCGCGGTTGTACTTCCTGGCGCACTCGCTGGACCGGCAGATGCAGGTGGTGAGTGAGACGTTCGAATGGCGTGCAGAGGCCGTGAAACTGCAGGAATCACGCTTCCAAGGTGGTCTGGCGAATGAAATGGACGTGGCACGTGCTCGCACGGAACTCGAACTGTCCCGCAATGATCTCGCCGTGCTCGAACGTCAGCGTGGCAACGCGGAAAACGCCCTCGCGGTGATCTGCGGCCAGATTCCCTCGACCTTCCGCATCGCCCGCAACGCGAACCTGCCTGCTGCACCGAAAGTGCCGGGCGGACTGCCTTCCACGCTGCTGCAACGCCGCCCGGACATCCGCGCCTCCGAGCAGAAAATGCGCGAAGCGAATGCGCAGATCGGGGTGGCGAAGGCCTCCTTCTTTCCCGCGTTCAGCATCGGTGGCAGCGGTGGTCTGGAGAGTATCGGTGCGGCGCACTTTTACGACGCGCGCAGCAAGATCCTCAGCATCGGCCCCAGCATGACGCTGCCGATCTTCCAAGGCGGCAAACTGCGGGCAAATTTGCAGGCGAGCAAAGCACGTTACGAAGAAACGCTGGCCGCCTACCGCCAGAGCATCCTCATCGCACTCAAGGAGGTCGAAGACAGCATGCTGGATGCGCGGGCGTATGCGAAACAGCAAGCGGCGCTGGATGCGGCGATTGCCTCGGCGCATGACACGCAGCGTCTGGCGGACCTGCGTTATCAAAAAGGTCTCGCAAGCTATTTTGAAGTCGTGGATGCCAATCGCACCGTGCTGAATGCCAAACTGCTCGCAGCGCAGGTCGAGGGCCAGCGGTTGATGGCGAGCGTGGCGATGCTCAAGGCGCTGGGTGGTGGATGGAAGTGAGGAAAGTTGTCTTGTTGCTTCGCAACAAGACGGCTCCAGTTGCGAAGCAACTGGGCTACTTCACCTGCACCCACACCGGCGACGACCACGCCATGTTCCCATCCGTCTGCTCGACACGGAGGTAATAGCGATTTTCGCCCGCGATGGGCGCTTCATCCGTGAAGGTTTGTTCGAAGGTCTTTGCGTTTGGTTCCCACTGTTGATGATTCTGTTCGTTGCGGACGAGGGTGATGCGTTTGAGGGCGGCGGTGCCATCCACTTTGAGTTTGAGCACGGGTTTGCCGCTCACGGCGATCTCGGTGCCGAGGAGTTTTTCGTTGCAGGAGAATTCGACGAAGATCTTGTCGGTGGCGGCGATGGTGCGACGGGCGTTGAGGCCTTCGATGATGCCTTCGCGCGTGAAGTCCTTCACATAAACGCCGCCGTAGCTCGTGTGCGTGGAAATGTGGTCGCTGTTGGCCCACACGCCGAGCTTGTGGCCGAGTTCGAGTGCGTGCTGATACACGCCGTTGTTCTTCTCGGTGAAGCTGCGGATCGGTTCACCGACGACCGGTTTGCCGATGACCGTGGAGGAGTGGTTGTAGTCCTCACCCACGCGCAAGCCCACGGTGGGCTGCGGGGCGTTGAGACCTTCATAGCTGACACGCGCGCCTTGATAGATCTCGATGACGTTTTCGACGCGATGATCCACGGGCGGGATCTGATCCCAATCGGTGCCCATGCCGGTCGCGCCCGTGTGGGAGATGGCGGTGACGGGTTTACCGTAGCGCGTCAGCACGTCCCACAGCTCGGTGGGATGCAACTCGGGTGTGCCTTCGGTTTTCACGGGGAAAATCTTCTGCCAGGGCGAGTCGAGGTAGTTCTTGCGCTGGATGTACACAATGGGACCACCGCGTTGGGCAAAGACCATGTTGCGATGACCGAAGGGCCACTTCTGCTCGCGCTCATACGCATACATGCTGGTGAAAAAGCCGGGTGAGTAGAAGACATCGACGAGCTTTTGGTTCAGCCACCATTCATAAGGCGTATAAACCTTCGCGATGTCGGTGTGGTCGCTGGTGCCGAGGGTGTCGAGCTTGCCCATGTCGATGGCATATCGGAATTGTTCCTGCACGCAGCCGTCGTTGGCGGTGATGCAGTTGGAGACGTCGGTGTGGCGATGGTAATCGCCCCAGTAGAGCTTGTACGTCACACCGTCGTGCGTCCAGGTGTGGCGGTCATCGCGATCACGCTCTGGCGTAACAGGATTGATGTACTCGGGGAAAGGTTCACGCGGTTTTGCCACAGGCGCGGCGACAAGTGGCAGGTCCAAATCCGTGGCGATCTTCGCGAGATGAATGCCAGCGTTGAGTTGGAGCTTCGAGGTCCGCAAATCGCTCGGCCAGGCGATCCACAGGCTGCCGTCTTGAGATAGGGCGTGTGTTGTTTGGCGATCCTGTGAGTAAACACTGTCGGGAATGGCAAAGGGCTTGGTCCATTGCTTCGTGGCGGCATCGTAGCGCGTGAGGGCGATGCGCCAGCAGTAGGCTTTGAAGTAGCGCACGGTCAGCCATGGGCGACCAGCGGCATCGAGCATGAGATGCGGCAGATTGACGGCGGCGACGACGTTCGGCGCGGGCTGATTGCCTTTCTTCTTTGGTTCAGGGGCTTTGGCCTTGGCCTTCGCTTCTGCCTTGGCTTTCGCTTTGGGATTGTTGCCGCGTGGTGCTGCTGGCTTCATCGGCTGCGGACCGGGGAGATCGGTGAAGAGGGCGTCAGGGCTGGGCAATTCCTCAGTCTTGCCGCTCGCGAGGTCAAAGTAGGCGATCACCGTGTCCTTGCGGCCATTCAATCCTTGCGGATGGCCGTGTGCCCGCATGTCGAGTCCCCACTGCTGATTGCCGCGCTCACAGGCGAGCCAGATGCCGTTGCCGTCTTTAGTACCGATGGCGCTGACGCGGCCTTCGTAGCGGTCGGTGGCGATGAGTTTCTTCGTTTCGCCGACTTGGAGATCGGCGCTGATCTTCGTGGCATAGATGTTGAATTCGTTGCCACGTGATGAATCGAACAGCACCCACGCATCCGTTCCAGCAAAGGCCACGCAGGGTTCCCAATCGCCACCGGCATCTTTGGTGACCTGAATTTCAGCGGACCATTCTTTGCGAGCGGGGTCAAACACACGGCAAAAGACATCGCCTTGAGTGCCACGCATCCCCTGCCAGACGACCCACACTTTTCCGGTGGGATTGGTCGCTGCTTTGGCAAAGACATTGCCGCCATTGGGTGAGCTGGCGAGCTTCATGATCTCCGCTTGGCCATCGCGGATTTGCGCGGCGTGCAGGTCCATGATGTTTTGGTCATTCACCTGCGACCACACGACATGCAGTGCCCCATTCCCATCGGCAGCGATCGTGGGCTGATGAATGATGCCCGGCTCGCCGAGAGTCATCACGGAGGTCAAAGCGTCGCCTGACTGCTGCGCGAGATGCAGCGTGTCCTGCTTGCCGTCCCATTCGACATAAGCCACCCACGGCTGACCCTTGGCATCGACACACAGCGCAGGGAAATCAGTCTGCATGCTGTCTTGGCGCAAAATGTGCGGCTTCGGCAGTAAATCCTGGGCGCAGAGGGAGGATGAGATGAGGAGAAGGCTGAAGAAGCGGAACATGCGGCTGTAAACAATGTGTTTGCCGATTCCTTTCAGGCAGCGATGGAAACGGCCCGTCCAACCAAGCTGATCACACGCCATGAAACACAGAGCCATTTTCACTTCGATTCTGATCTCCAGTCAGCTACTTTCAGCCGCCGATCACGACATCGTCATCTACGGCGGCACCTGCTCCGCGATCATTGCGGCGGTGCAGGCGAAGAAGATGGGGAAGTCCGTCATCATCGTCTCGCCGGACAAGCATCTCGGCGGCTTGAGCAGCGGCGGACTTGGCTTCACCGACACGGGCAACAAGGCGGTGATCGGCGGGCTTTCGCGTGACTTTTATCACCGCATCTACCTGCATTACCAGAAGCCCGAAGCGTGGAAGCAGCAGAAGCAGTCGGAATACGGCGGCAAAGGGCAGGGGACTCCCGCCGTCGATGGTGAGAATCGCACGATGTGGATCTTCGAGCCGCATGCGGCGGAGCAGGTGTTTGAAGACTATGTGAAGGAGTTCGGCCTCGAAGTCGTGCGCGATGAATGGCTGGACCGCGCGAAGGGCGTGAAGCGGGACGGCGACAAGATCATCGCCATCACGACGCTCAGCGGCAAGACCTATGCCGGGAAGATGTTCATCGACGCCACTTATGAAGGCGATCTGATGGCGGCGGCAGGCGTGGATTATCACGTCGGACGTGAGGCGACCTCGGTCTATGACGAGAAGTGGAATGGCATTCAGGTCGGCGTGCTGCATCACCGGCATCACTTCGGCGCGGTGAAGGAGAAAATCAGCCCCTACAAGATGCCGGGCGATCCAAAGAGCGGTGTGCTGCCGCGGGTGAGCACGGAGCCTCCGGGTGAATTCGGCGCAGGCGACAAGCGTGTGCAGGCCTACTGCTTCCGCTCCTGCTACACCACCGATCCAAGCAACCGCATCCCGTTCCCGAAGCCGGAGGGATATGATGCGGGCCAGTATGAAATCCTGCTGCGCGTGCTGAATGCGGGCTGGGGCGAGTTCTTTGAGAAGTTCGATCCGATTCCGAATCACAAGACGGACACGAACAACCACGGGCCGTTCAGCTTCGACAACATCGGCTTCAACTACGACTACCCCGAGGCCAGCTACGAGAAGCGCCGCGAGATCATCGCCGAGCACCGGACTTATCAGCAGGGTCTGCTGTGGTTCGTGGCGAACGATCCGCGCGTGCCGAAGGCGGTGCAGGAAGAACTGCAAACCTGGGGCCTGCCGAAGGATGAGTTCAAAGACAACGGCAACTGGAGCCATCAGCTCTACATCCGCGAAGCACGCCGCATGATCGGCAGCTATGTCATGACGGAGAACGAGCTGCTCAAGAAGCGCCCCACGCCCGACAGCGTCGGCATGGGCAGCTACGGCATCGATTCGCACAACATCCAGCGCTACATCACCCCGGAAGGCTTCGTGCAAAACGAAGGCGACATCGGCGTGAGCACGAAGGGGCCGTATGAGATCGCGTATGGCTCGCTGGTGCCGAAAAAAGGGCAGGGGAGCAACCTGCTCGTGCCGGTGGCGATGTCCGCTAGCCACATCGCCTATGGCAGCATTCGCATGGAACCCGTGTTCATGATTCTGGGCCAAAGCGCTGCGACGGCTGCAGTGATGGCGATGGATGCGGACATCAGCGTGCAGGACGTGCCGTATGAGAAGCTGAAGGCGCAGATTCTCAAAGACGGCCAGATCCTGCATTACGACGGTCCCTCCAGCTCCAAAGGCGTCGATCCCAAGTCGCTCAAAGGCATCGTCATGGATGATGCGGAAGCGAAAGTGACCGGCGAGTGGAAGGAGAGCGGCGCAGCGAAAGCTTTTCTCGGCGACGGCTATCGCCACGACAACAACACGAAGGACGGCAGTTGTAGCCTACGCTTCGAGCCGAAGCTGCCAAAGACCGGCAAGTACCGCGTCTTTCTCGCCGCACCACCGAACAGCAATCGTGCCTCGAATGCGATGGTGGAGGTGCAGCACACGGGAGGCGTGAAGAAGCTGAAGATCGACCTCAAAGCGCCGCAGGAGGCCGAAGGCGTGTTCTGGATCGACCTCGGCGAATACGAATGCGGCAACGACACCGCGATCACGATCTCCAATGAAGGCGTGGACGGTTACGTCGTAGTCGATGGCGCACGCTGGCTGCCGGTGGAGGAGTGAGGAAGGGCAGTCCTGGTTGCGCGCCTGGTCCTCCAAGCGCCGGGTGCCACGGCGGCGTGTTGAGGACAATGCGCCCTGCGTCGGTGGATCGCCCACCTTCATGCCCAGCGTGGCAATCGCGGTGGCAACGCCACCAGCGGCAACAAGCTCGAATTCGGGGGAAAGAACCGCGCCTTTGCCAGCCAATGGACACAAGTATTCGGCAGACATGTCGAAGTCTTTTGTGATGATTCCCTTCATTATCTTGTGAACCGGAGAGAGCAGATCGACTTACTCTTCCTGGACTCCTGGGACACCTATGTTCCCGGATTTGCCGAATACGGCCTCAAGGAAATCCAGACGAGCGAAAGACTGCGGCACGCCAAATCCATGGTGGTGTATAACGACACCTCTATTTTAGCGGGACAGTCGCAGGGTAAGGGAATGCAGGGAGTGCCGTGGATGATGGAGCGTGGCTGGAAGCCGTTTCACATCGGGCATCAAACGGTTTTGGTGCGGGCGTGAAGAACAAGTAGGTACGTCGTCTTTTTCCCAGGGTGCTTGCAGTCCTTTTGGAAAAGTTGAAAAAGAGGGTTGCCAAGTGAAGTCAACTCGCCACTGTCCCGGCCCCTCGCCTCCCCCCTCGTTTCCTGTTGGCATCACCGCCAGCCCGCGATGGACAGGAGCCACCGCACAACATTCCATGGAATACTCCCTCAAGACCCTCTATCAACAGAAGCGCGACGAACTGAAGACTCAGCTCGGCCTTTCCAACCTCCACGAAGTCCCCAAGCTTGAAAAAATCGTCGTCAACTGCTCCGTTGGCAGCCAGGGCGAACGCAAGCAGGCGATGGAAGATGCGGTGAACGAAGTCACCCTCATCACCGGCCAGAAGCCCATCATCACCAAGAGCAAGAAGGCCATCGCCAACTTCAAGCTGCGTGAAGGTGAAAACATCGGCGTCAAGGTCACCCTCCGTGGTGTCAAGATGTACGACTTCATGATGCGTCTCGTGCGCACCGCCATCCCGCGTATTCGTGACTTCCGTGGTGTCGCCCCCCGTGCCTTTGACGGCCGTGGCAACTACACGCTCGGTGTCTCCGACCAGTCCATCTTCCCCGAGATCGAGATCGACAAGATCAAGCGTCCTCTCGGCTTTGACATCACCTTCGTCACCAGCACGAACAATGATGATCATGCACGTGAAATGCTGCGTGCCTTGGGCATGCCGTTCCGCACCCGCACCGCCCAGCCAAAGAAGGAAGATGGCTCTGAAGCCGCTGCCGCCTAATTTTAAGAACCCCCGGATACACTTAGCGTCATGACCGACCCGATCGCAGATTATCTCACCCGCATCCGCAATGCCTGCTCCGCGCAGCAGGAGCAGGTGCTCATACCCTTCTCGAAGATGAAGGCCGAACTCTCCCGCATCTTGCAGGAAGAAGGCTACATCTGGGGCTATGAAGTGGACACCAGCGCCACCCATCCCCGCCTGAAGCTCAAGCTCAAGTATCAGGACAAAGCTCCGATCATCCGCAAGATCGACCGCGTCAGCAAGCCTGGTCTGCGCAAGTACGTCGGCAGCGACGAGATCCCGCGCGTCCTCGGCGGCCTCGGTATCTCCATCCTTTCCACCCCGCGCGGCATCATGACCGGCGCCAAGGCCCGCAAGGCCAAGGTGGGCGGCGAACTCCTCGCCACCGTCTGGTAAACCTCCAACTGTCACCACCCTCATGTCACGCGTAGGCAAGCAACCCATTTCCATTCCCGACAAGGTCAGCATCAAGATCGGTGCCGACCGTTCGGTGCAGGTCAAAGGCCCCAAGGGCGAACTTGGCTGGACCCTCCCGCTCGGCGTCAAAGTCGCCACGGAAGCCAACATCATCAACGTCACCCGTGAGTCCGAAGATCGCCATGTGCGCGCTCTTCATGGCACCACGCAGCGTCTGATCACCAACATGCTTATTGGCGTCAGCCAGGGCTACACCAAGAACCTCGAAATCCACGGCGTCGGTTTCCGCGCCGCGGTCAAAGGTTCCGAGATCGACCTCCAGCTCGGCCAGTCCCATGAACGTCTGCATCCCATCCCGAAAGGGGTGAAGGTGACCGTCACCGAAAACACCAAGATCGCCATTGAAGGCATCGACAAACAGATTGTCGGCCAGCTCGCTGCCGACATTCGCGCCTACTATCCGCCGGAGCCTTACAAGGCCAAGGGCGTCCGTTATGTGGGTGAACACATCCGCCGCAAAGCCGGCAAGTCCGTCAAGTAATCACCGGAGATACCCATCATGGCTCTTACCAATCGCAAAGACATCCGCGCTCGCATCCACAAGCGCATCCGCCGCAAACTCAGCGGCACCGCCGAGCGCCCTCGCCTCGCTGTTTATTTCTCGAACGCCAACGTGTATGCCCAGGTCATCGACGATGCCACCGGCACGACGATCGTCTCGGCTTCGACCAAGGAAAAAGGCTACGGCGCTGGCAAGGCCAACGTCGAGCACGCTTCCAAAGTGGGTGCAGTTCTCGCTGAACGCGCCATCGCCAAGAACATCTCCGAAGTGGTCTTTGACCGCGCTGGCTTCATCTACCACGGCAAGGTCAAGGCGCTTGCCGACGCCGCCCGTGAAAAAGGCCTCAAATTCTAATCCACCCGCATCCTTTCTATTATGGCCGATGAAACAGTAATTCTTGAGACCCCGCCGGTGGCAGTCGCCGCAGTGGCAGCACCAGCCGAAACCGCTGCGCCTGCTCCTCAATCCGCCTGGCGTGGTCGTGATGACCGCGATGCCCGTGCTGCGGATGGTGGTGTCGAAAAAGTCGTTCACATCAACCGATGCGCCAAGGTCGTCAAAGGTGGCCGTCGCTTCAGCTTCAGCGCCCTCGTCGTCTCCGGTGATGCCAAAGGCAAAGTCGGCTGCGGGTTTGGCAAGGCCAACGAAGTCTCCGACGCCATCAAGAAGGCCACCGAGGCCTCCCGCAAGAACATGTACACCATCTGCCTCAAGGACAGCACGATCCCGCATGAAGTGGTCGGCTCCCACGGTGGCGGACACATCATGCTCAAGCCTGCCACGCCTGGTACCGGCATCATTGCTGGTGGCGGTGCTCGCGCCGTGCTTGAAGCCGCTGGTGTGAAAGACGTGATCGGCAAGTCTCTCGGCTCCAGCAATCACGCCAACGTCATCAAGGCCACGCTCGCCGCCCTGTGCGCCCTGCGCCCTGCCGACGAAATCCTCCGCGCCCGCGGCAAGCAGATCAAAGAGCGCAAAGCTCTGTGAACATTGAACTCTGAACTCTGAACTTCGAATGCAACTCCAAGACGTCAAACCCCGCCCCGGTGCCAAGAAGCGCCGCAAGCGCATCGGCTGCGGCGAAAGCTCCGGCCACGGCAAAACTTCCGGCAAAGGCAACAAAGGCCAGATGGCACGCGCAGGTCGCGGCATCCGCCCCGGCTTTGAAGGTGGTCAGATGCCCATGCATCGCCGTCTCCCCAAGAAAGGCTTCAACAACAAGGCATTCAAAGACGTCTTTGAAGTCGTCAATGTTGGCGAACTCAACAATGCCTTCCAGGACGGTGCGGTCATCAACGAAGCCGCTCTGCGTGAAATCGGGCTCGTCAGCCGCACTTGCGATGCCATCAAGATCCTCGGCAGCGGCGATCTCGCCCGCAAACTCACCATCCAGGGCGCGCAAGTCAGCGCCACGGCCCGTGAAAAGATTGAAAAAGCCGGCGGTTCCATCGCTGCCTGATTTTTCCTGACCCAACCGTTTTGATGGGCCGGTCTCCGCGCAGCGCATGCTGTCAGGACACCAGGCCCATCTTCGCTTCCAGCCTCCTTCCATGATCTCCGCCTTCGCCAACAGCTTCAAAGTCCCCGAACTGCGCTCGCGCATCCTTTTCACGCTGGCGATGATCGTCATCGTCCGCATCGGCACCTCCATCACGCTTCCTGGCATCGACGCCACCGTGCTGGGCGAGTGGATCAACAACAAGGCCGGTGACAACGCCTCCGGTGCGGCCCAGGTCGCCGCCTTGCTCAACATCTTCAGCGGTGGCGGCCTGCAAAACTGCGCCATCTTCGCCTTGGGCATCATGCCCTACATCAGCGCCAGCATCATGCTGCAGCTCCTCACCGCCGTATGGCCGCCGCTTAGCAAGCTGGCCCGTGAAGAAGGCGGTCGTCAGAAGATCACGCAATACACCCGTGTCGCCACCATCGTGCTGTGCGTGTTCCAGGCCACGCTACTCGCGCAGTCGCTTGCCAATCCGCAGCAGAACTACCTCATGGCCGGTTTGCAGGATGCCATCGACAGCTTGGGCGGGCGTCCGCTCGTGCCGCACTACGGCATCGGCTTCGTCTTCACCAGCGTCATCACCATCACTGCGGGCACCATGCTCATGATGTGGTTGGGCGAGCAGATCACCGACCGTGGCATCGGCAACGGCGTTTCCATCCTCATCTGCGTCAACATCGTCTCCGATCTTCCTGGTGCGCTGATTCAGGTCTGGCAGACCTTCGTCGGCAGCGTCAAAGCCAGCCCCGCCAGCGCCTTCACCCTCGTGCTGCTCATGGGCTTCATGATTCTCGTCATCGCCGGTGTCATCGCCCTCACGCAGGCCACGCGGCGAATCGCCATCACTTACGCGAAGCGCGTCGTCGGTCGCAAGGTCTATGGCGGCCAAACACAGTATCTGCCGCTCAAGATCAATTATTCCGGCGTCATGCCGATCATCTTCGCCCAGGCCATCCTGCTGTTCCCGTCCACCATCCTCGCTTCCTTGTTTAAAGACGTGCAGTGGATTCAAAAGATGGCCATCTTCATCAGCACCGGTGCCACCTACTACGTCATCTCCGCCATGCTGATCTTCTTCTTCAGCTACTTCTGGGTCGCCACCATGTTCCAGCCCACGCAGATTTCCGAAGACCTCAAAAAGAGCGGTGGTTACGTCCCCGGCATCCGTCCTGGCAAGCCCACCGCCGACTTCCTCGATTTCACCATGAGCCGCCTCACCTTTGCCGGGGCGATCTTCCTCACCGGCCTCTATGTGATGCCCGGTGTCGTCAGCAGCTCCATGAAGATCTCCAGCTCCGCCGCTCAATTCTTCGGCGGCACCAGCCTACTCATTCTCGTCGGCGTCGTGCTTGATGTCATGCGTCAGGTCGAAACCCACCTCCTGCAGAGCCACTATGACGGCTTCCTCAAGAAAGGCCGTATCCGTGGCCGTGTGGACCGTATCCAGCAGGGTGGTCGTGCGATGGACTCCACCACCGTCGTCTGGATCTGGGTTGGTCTCGCCATCATCGTATTGATCGGCGTCGTGTACAAGCTGACCCTTCAGTGAGTTTCTTCCACCGCGTCATGGCACTTGTGAAATCGGGGAACATCCCCATCCGCCACGGCGCGCAGCAGCAGTCCATCCGCAAGGCCGGCCAGGTCGCCCGTGATGTCCTGATCAAGACGGCCTCCCATGTCCACGCCGGTGCCACCACCGCCGAGATCGACCGCATCGCCGCTGCTGAAATGAAAGCACGCGGTGCCACCAGCGCCTTCCTCGGCTACCGCCAGTTCCCCGGCAACATCTGCATCTCCGTCAACGAGGAAGTCGTTCACGGCATCGGTGGCCCGCGCGTCATTCAAGACGGCGACATCGTCAAAATCGACGTTGGCGTCTATTACGACGGCTGGGTCGGCGACAACGCCCTCACCGTTCCCGTTGGCAACGTCGCCAAAGAAACGCTGCACCTCCTCGCCGCCACCGAAGAGTCCCTCCTCAACGCCATCAAGTATGCCCGTGACGGCTGGATGCTCGGCGACCTCTGCCACAGCGTCGAACATCACGTCAATCAATACGGTTACAGCGTCGTGCGCGAATTCGTCGGCCACGGTGTTGGTCGCAAGCTCCACGAAGAGCCCCAGGTGCCCAACTACGGCAAAAAAGGCGAGCGTCCCCGCCTCAAAGCCGGCATGACCATCGCCATTGAGCCCATGATCAACATGGGCACCGAGAAGACCCGCATCCTCGCCGACAAATGGACCGTCGTGACCACGGATCGCAAACCGTCCGCTCATTTCGAGCACGTCGTCCTCATCACCAACGACGAGCCGGAAATTCTCACCGCCCGTGACCGCATGTTCCCCAAAGGCGTGGCGGATCTGACCCCGCGTCCGGTCAGTGAACTGGGCTGACCGTCACGAGAAGCTTTTTGGTAACGCGCCCCAAACGTCTGTGGCCCCGCTGAAACAGAAAGCGATGTGCGGGTAAAGCATTGGCCCGGTTGAGCTGATGGGCTGCGGGAAGCATATGAATCAACCGTTCCACTGCGCGCCAGTGCTGGCGTGCTCAATCAGAAGGCAGACTTTGCGTTTTGGATCCTATCCACGGCCTGACGGACGATATCGGCGGCTTCGCCTGGCTTCAAGACGATGCCCGTGGCCGTGGCGCCGTCCATGAGCGCCCGTATCACGACCTCGACCCGTGCGATGGCCGCCGCCATACCCTGGAGCGCCGGAGCGGCGGACTCGTCCTGCTGGTTGGACAAGAAGCCGAGGCCGAGTTCGAGCGTGGCGAGAGGATTTTGAATCTCCTGTGCCACCCCGAAGGCGAGCCGTGCGAGGCTTTGCAGCTTTTGAAAGTCGATCAACTGCTCCTGCGCGGTCTTGAGTTCCTGATGCGCCTTGTTGAGTTCGGTGAGTGACTTGGACAACTGCGTCTTCTGCGAAGCGACCGCCGAGAGCGCCTCGTGCAGCGAGTCCTGCGTCTCCCGCAGCCGGGTGATGTCCTTGGAGATGCCACAGGTGCCGATGATCTCGCCTGCTTCATTGCGCATGGGGATTTTCGCCACCAAGGCCCAGCCGGTACGGCCATCGAGCAGCAGTTTCTCCTCGACCTTGCCGGTGATCGCCGTGCCGCTGCGCATCACCTCCTGCTCGTCATCGAAAGCGGCCTGCGCGAGTTCATGGTCGAAGAAATCGAAGTCGCTTTTGCCGATGATTTCCGCCGCATCCTGGGCGCCGAGGTAGCTGGCCTCGGCCTTGCTAACGAGAATGAAGCGGCCCTGCTTGTCTTTGAAGTAAATCCGGTCCGGCATGTATTCGAGCAGGCTGTGCAGGAAATCACAGCGCCCGCGCTCGTCGCTTGGCTCCGCCGTAGGCGATGCTGCTGTGCCAGCAGAGCTTGGTGGCTGTGGGATGGTTTTCATGCGGCACATTCGGGGCGGACAACCCGGAGCTGGCAAAGACTATCAAGCGGCAGGACGTACGGCGAGTGAATTCTCGGTGCGGGGTCAGATTCCTGTCTTCGCGGCTCAAACCACATTCTGCTATGACACCTTCAACCCCAGATAAGCCTGCGCATTCGCGTAGCAGATGTTCTTCACCATGCTGCCGACGAGGGCGTCGTCGTTGGGGATGGCACCGGCTTCGATGTCAGCACCGAGCAGATTGCACAGCGTGCGGCGGAAGTACTCGTGGCGCGGGAAGCTCATGAAGCTGCGGCTGTCGGTGAGCATGCCGATGAAGCGGCTCAGGAGGCCGAGATTGCTCAGGGCATTGATCTGCCACTCCATGCCTTCCTTTTGATCCACAAACCACCATGCGGAGCCGAACTGCACTTTGCCGGGCGTGGTGCCATCGGCGAAATTGCCGGCCATGGTGCCGAAGACGTAGTTGTGCGCGGGATTGACGTTGTAGAGCACGGTCTTGGGCAGCGCGTTCTCGGTGTCGAGGCGGTCGAGGAAACGCGAGAGCGTCTCCGCCTGCGGATAGTCGCCGATGCTGTCGCAGCCGACATCCGCGCCGATTTGGCGAGCAAGACGGCTGTTGTTGTTGCGCACCGGGCCGAGGTGAAGCTGCATGGTCCAGCCGCGTGCGGCATTCAGTCTGCCGACGTGCAGCATGAGGTTGCTGGCGAACTGATCCTGCTCCTGCGCACTCGCCGCCGTGCCACTGCGAGCTTTGGCGAAGATGCGCTCGGCTTCGGCATCGCTGACGAAGTTGGCGTGGCAGTAGTTTAAGCCGTGATCACTCAAGCGACCGCCGACGCTGTGGAAGAAATCGTGACGTTGCTTCAAGGCATCGAGCAGCGACGCGTAGCTTTTCACTTCGATGCCACTCGCCGCGCTGAGCTTGTCGCACCATGCGTTCCAGGCCTCGGGCAGATGCACGGTGAGCGCCTTGTCGGGGCGGAAGGTCGGATACACGCCCACTTCAAAACCATCCGCCGCGCACTGGCGGTGCCAGGCGAGATCATCAATGGGATCATCGGTGGTGCAGAGCGCCTTCACTTTCTGCGTGCGCAGGATGCCGCGGGTGCTCATCTCCGGCTGCGCCAGCATGGCCTCGGTCTGCTCCCAGATCGCAGGCGCGGTCTTTTCATCCAGCAGCGTGTCGATGCCGAAGTAGCGCTTCAGTTCGAGGTGCGTCCAGTGGTAGAGCGGATTGCGCAGCGTGTGCGGCACCGTTTTGGCCCAGGCCATGAACTTGTCACGTGGACTGGCATTGCCGGTGATGAACTCCTCCGGCACGCCGTTGCAGCGCATCGCGCGCCACTTGTAGTGGTCGCCTTCGAGCCAGATCTCGAACAGGTTCTTGAACTGGCGGTTCTGCGCGATGTCCTTCGGCGGCAGATGGTTGTGGTAGTCCAGGATCGGCTCGTCCTTGGCAAACGTGTGGTACAGGCGGCTGGCGGCCTTGGTGGAGAGCAGGAAATCGTCGTGAATAAAGGACATCAGTGCTTTTTAGAGTTTCAGGTTTCAAAGTTCAATGTTTAATGTTCTCCATTCGATGTTCGTTCCGACCCGCCACTGGATTGCTCTCCTCACAGCACTGCTGGTGTGCTCGTGCAGCACTGTGTCGTTTTATACACAGGCTGTCAGCGGGCAGATGGAGCTTTCGCGCAAGGCCCGGCCCAATGCCACCGTGCTAGCCGATGCCGCTGTCAGCGCCAACGTCAAACGTAAGCTGCGGCTCATCGAGGAGTTGCGCGCCTTTGCCGCCCGCGAGTTGCACCTGCCAACGAAGAGTTTTGGCAAGTTCTGCGACCTGAAGCGGCCCTACGTCGTGTGGGTGGTGTTTGCGTCGCCTGAATTCTCCGTCGAGGCGAAGACCTGGTGGTATCCGTTCGTCGGCAGCCTCAAGTACCGTGGCTTCTTCGATGAAAACGACGCGCAGCGGGAAGGCGCACGGTTGCGCAAGCAGGGACTCGATGTGTTTGTCGGCGGCGTCGATGCTTACTCGACGCTGGGTTATCTGCGCGATCCGGTGCTGAACACCTTCCTGCACCGCAGCGATGCGGATCTGGCCGAACTCGTTTTCCACGAACTCACCCACGCCAAAGTCTTCATTCCCGGCGACACCGACTTCAACGAAGCCTTCGCCACTGCGAATGCCGAGAACGGCGTGCGCCACTGGTATCGCTCCAAGGGCGATCTGAGCGGCCTGCGTGCCTATGAAGCCAGTTTGAAGAAAGGCCGCGAGGTCATCGGCTTGCTGCTGCGCACGCGGGAGAAACTGAAGAGCGTGTACTCGAATACGTATCGCAGTATTGAAACCGAACGCCTAGCCAAGCATCACGCGTTCGAAGCCATGCTGCACGAGGCCAATCAACTGCGCGCCAAGGCGGGGCAAAGCCGACTTGAGCATGCCGCCGCCCAACACTGGAACAACGCCCGTCTTAACACCGTCGCGACCTACTACACACTGGTGCCAGGCTTTGAGCGCCTGCTGAAGAGCCACAACGGTGATCTCGAAGCCTTCCATCGCGAGGTCGCCGCCATGCGGCGATTGAGCCCCGAGAAGCGGACGGAAGCGCTGGCAACCAAGTGAGATTGGAGAGGACTACTCCTCAACTGCCTCAAACACATCCGCCACCGGCGCATGCTGCGCGACCCACGCCAGTGCCTCTTCCTTCGTCTTGAGCGTGCCTTCGAGCTGCAAGGTTTGCAGCGTGGTCAGCAGTCGGCCCAGCGCTTTGCCCGCGTGCCAGCCGAGGGCGATCAAATCGGAACCATTGATGAGCCGAGGCGGCAGCATCGGCTCGTTCGCGAACTCCTGCTTTTTGGCGAGCAGGAAGTCGTAATTGTCGGTGAAGCCGTTCGAACCGAGGCAATCGACGCGGTGCAGCGCCAGTTCGTCATCGAACGATGACCGCGCCATGAAGCGCCGCAGCGTGGCGGTGCGCATCTTTTGCACGTTCATGAAGGCCATGTGGTTTTCCACGGCGACAACCGTGGGTTCGATCACATCGTTGGCAAATTTCAGGCGGCGCATGATGCCGCCGGTCATCTCAGCACCGAGCTTGTCGTGACCGTTGAAGCGGATGCGACCCGTGTCGGCGTCGCGTGTCTGCGTGGCCGGTTTGGCGATGTCATGCAGCAGCACGCTCATCACTAGAGGCAATGAGGCATCTGATGGAAGCAAACTGAGCATCAGTCGCGTGTGGATGAACACATCGCCCTCGGGATGAAACTGCGGCGGTTGCTCGCAGCCCTGTAGCACGAGGATTTCCGGCAGGAACTGCGCCATGAGGCCGCTGTTCACGAGCAGATCGAATCCGCGCACGCGATTCGGGCTGAGCATCGTTTTGACGAACTCCTCGCGGATGCGCTCGATGCTCACGCTCTTGATTTTTTTGGCCAGGCCGCAGATCGACTCCCACGTTGCATGCTCGATGTCAAAACCAAGCACCGTGGCAAAACGAATCGCCCGCAGCAGGCGCAGGTGGTCTTCCTCGAAACGATCTTTCGCCACGCCGATGGCGCGCAGCAGTCCCATGCGCAGATCGACCTGACCGCCGACGTAATCGATCACACGTTCCGTCAGCGGATCGAAGAACAGGCCGTTGATGGTGAAATCGCGACGCTCGGCATCGAGTTCCGGCGTGGAGTAGGTCACGCTATCGGGCCTGCGGCCATCGCTGTAGCTGCCATCGCTGCGAAACGTGGCCACTTCGACATGTTCATGGTTCAGGCGCACGATCACGACGCCAAAATGCGCGCCCACGGTCTGAGCACCGGGGAACAGCTTCACGACCTGCTCAGGCGTGGCGCTGGTGGCCACATCGAAGTCCTTCGGCTCGCGTCCAAGCAACATGTCCCGCACGCAACCGCCTGCCAGCAGGGCGGTGTGGCCGGCTTGCGTGAGTTTTTCGATGATCTGGACGGCAGTGGCGCGCATCCTTCGATGTTCAATGTTCTCGGTTCAAAGTTCAATGTTCATTCTGCTTTCCGCTGTTCAAACCACGCTCTCGCGTTAGAATCGCGGCCCTTATCATGGACCCGCTCATCGAACTGCTTCGCAACAACTCCAACCGCACTCCCAAGGAGATCGCCTTGGCTTTAGGCATCACCGAAGCCGACGTCGTTGCGCAGATCGCGGCAGCGGAAGCTGATGGCACGATTTTGGGTTACAGCGCGGTGGTGGATCGTCTGAAGGCGGGGGACCGCCGTGTGACGGCCTTGATTGAGGTGCGCATCACGCCGGAGCGCGATGGTGGCTTTGACCGTCTGGCCCGTCGCATCTCGAAGTTCGATCAGGTGCGCGATTGTTACCTCATGAGCGGTGGTTATGACCTCGCCGTGATCGTGGAGGGCAAGGATTTGCTCGATGTGGCAACTTTTGTGGCCGAAAAGCTCAGCACCCTCGGCGGTGTGTTGTCCACGGCCACGCGCTTTCAATTGAAGGCGTACAAAGAAAACGGGTTTCTGTCGAACGACGGCGGCGATGAAGAGCGCCTGCTGGTGGCTCCATGAGTGTCGAGGACATTGAGGTCATGGACTACGACAACAAAATTTCCCACGTCATTCGCGATCTGCCGCGCTCCGGCATCCGCGATTTCTTTGAACTCGTCATCGGCCGCACCGATGTCATCTCGCTCGGCGTCGGTGAGCCCGACAAACCGACGCCGTGGCCGATCCGCGAGGCGGTGATCCGCTCGCTGGAAAAAGGCCAGACGAGCTACACCTCGAATCTGGGCCTCGAATCGCTGCGCATCCTCATCAGCGAGTATGTGACGAAGCACTTCCGCACCACCTACGATCCGAAGACGGAGATTCTCGTCACCGTTGGCGTGTCCGAGGCGCTCGACATCGCCTTCCGTGCCGTCTTGAATCCTGGTGACGAAGTGATCTATCATGAGCCGTGCTATGTGAGCTACAGCCCGAGCATCAAGATGGCTTACGGCGTCCCCGTCGTGGTGCAGACACGCGAGGAGAATGAATTCGCCCTGATGGCGGCCGATGTGGAGAAAGCGATCACGCCGAAGACCAAGGTCATTGCGATGAACTTCCCCACCAATCCAACCGGCGGCATCATGCCGGAGGAGGAGCTGGCAAAGATCGCCGCACTGGCCGTGAAGCACGATCTGCTCGTTTTCACTGACGAAATTTACAGCGAGCTGCTGTACGACGGCCGCAAGCACAAGAGCATCGTCGAATACCCCGGCATGCGTGAGCGTACCGTGCTGCTGCATGGCTTCAGCAAGGCCTTTGCCATGACCGGCTGGCGTCTCGGCTACGCCTGCGCTCCTGCGCCGTTGCGTGAGGCGATGATGAAGATTCATCAATACTGCATGCTCTGCGCTCCCATCATGAGCCAGATGGCCGGCATTGAAGCATTGAAAATGGGCGAGAGCGCCTACGAGGACATGCGCCAGAGCTACGAGCAGCGCCGCAACCTCATCGTCAGCCGTCTCAACGGCATGGGCCTGCACTGCTTCAATCCCGGCGGCGCCTTCTACGTCTTCCCGGACATCCGCAGCACCGGCCTCACCAGCAAAGAATTCGCCATCCAGCTTCTGGAGAAGAAAAGCGTCGCCGTCGTCCCCGGCAGCGCTTTCAGCAGCGCCGGTGAAGGTTTCGTGCGCTGCTGCTATGCGACGGCTCCCGAACTCATCGCGAAGGCGATGGATCTGATGGAGGAGTTCGTGAACGAGGTGCGCGCCCGCAAGGCTTGATCAAGCCTGTCTGAACAGCTTGTTAGCCTGGGCATTGGTGCGGTTCATGACTCGAAGCGGTTCATGTCGATGAGTTCATTCTTGGGCGGAGGTTGTGGTAGCGGCGGCCCTATTCAGAGCGGCTAGATTTTGATTCGACCGGCTCCCGAACCTGCAACTGCTTCTCCTTGCCGAGGTTTTTCGTGATCGTGGCGGGATAGTCCCAGGCCTCTTTCTTGTCCGAATAGATCACGACGCGGCTGCGCATGGCGGCCATGGCGGCGGCTTGGGGGAGGTCGAGATGCTTGAGCACGTTGAGCATTGCCGGGCCGACGGCTTTGGCATCGCCTTCGACAGTGCCGTTGTGCGTGAGCGGCATGTCGTGGAGGTCGAGGCGTTTCACGCCGTCTTCAAACAACGAGGCGTAAAGGGAATCGACGGCCATGTCGCGATGGGCCTGAATCCAGAGCGGTGTTTCCTCGAAACCGGGGATGGCGCGGATGGTTTGCAGCGTGCGGCGGATGTCCCACACGCGCATGCCATCGAGCGTTTGGCCGAGGAGATAGAAGCGGCGCAAGCGCTGGGTTTGGGCCTTCTCACTGCCAGTCCAGGCCGTGGGGCCGACACCGCGTGGGCAGATGTAGGCCATGCCCCATTTGAAGGTCGTGAACATCTTTTTCTCCTGCTCGAACGCGGTGTCATCCTTCGCTGCGCCGGGGAAAACTTCGATCAACTTGCCAAAGCGCGAGTGATAGGCGGCGCAGAACTCATCCCAGCCGGGTTCATCGAGCACGTTGAGCGCGACAAGCTCCAAATCCTGCGCCCGGAGGCCGTCGCGATGCACGATGTAGAGGCGCAGACGAAACGGTGACTGGCTTTCAAAATCATAGGCCGTCATGCGGATGCCATCGCGCTCGGCGCTGTTTTCCTTCTGCGGATTCACGGAGGCGATCTCCTGCGGCCAGCCGGCGAAGACCTTCTCCTTCAACGCTTTCATCCAGGTATCGTTCTGCTTCTTCCAATCGCCTTCATTCGTCGCTGGCGCAGGTGTTTTGGCCAAGGGGACGAAGGTTTCGTCGATCTTGGTGTTGAGCTGGTCTTTCGGCAGTTCAGCGAGCACACGCAGCGAGGCGGGGTCGTTGGTTTTCTTTGCGCCTTCATCAATGACCTGCATCGGATCAGCGCCTTTGAGATGACGCTCGAACCAGTGGAACGCGCCTATGTTCAGCGGTTGCAAATCTTTGTGCGGTCCTTCGGCCACTTGCAGGCCGATCTTGTCCTCGGCACCGAGCAGCGAGTAGATTTTGCGCACGTTCTGGTAGATGCGGAACACGCCGTCGATGGGGAAGATGGTGTCCTTGTCCGTGTTCACGATCAGCAGCGGACGCGGTGCCGCGAGCGCGACCATGCGCTCAAAATCCCAACGGTAGGTATTCACGAAGAACATGCAGTCGCAGTGGCCTTCCACACAGCCATCGATGACCTGGTTCTGCATGTCCGTGACGCCCGCTGTTGGT
This sequence comes from Prosthecobacter sp., assembly GCF_046154365.1. Taxonomy (GTDB): domain Bacteria; phylum Verrucomicrobiota; class Verrucomicrobiia; order Verrucomicrobiales; family Verrucomicrobiaceae; genus Prosthecobacter. The sequence goes on along the minus strand of NZ_JBJXFV010000058.1, from coordinate 22,863 downwards.
GCGGAAGCTTTGATGCGTTCATCCAGCGCGGTGATCCACCATGAATATGCACCACCACCGCTGCGGCCGGTGACGCCGAAGCGGGTCTTATCCACTTCCTTGCGGGTTTCGAGATAATCCAGCGCACGGATGCAGCTCCAGGCTTCCAGTCCCGCAGGCGTGTAGCCGCGTGACCACCACCAGAAGCGGCCCTTGCTGTAGGTGCCGTGATGTTCGCCACGAATCTCGCCGAGCTGCACGGTGTCGATGATGAGGCAGGCGTAGCCGTGTTTCGCAAACCAGACGCCATGATGCTCGTAACCGGCCTTGTTGCCGAGGCTGACGCCGTCCTTCATGACGTTCGCATGACCGCAGACATACAGAATCGTCGGCAGCGGCTTCTCCACCTTCGCTGGCAGATAGAGATTCGCGGTGACATACAAACCGGGCAGCGACTGGAAGTTCAGCTTCTCCACGACATAGCCTTCGCCCTTCAACTCACCGGTCTTCACGGTTTGCAACGGTGTTTTCTCCGGCAGGGGATCAAGACCGAGCATCTCAAACATCTGCCGACGGTATTCGGGTGCTTTGGAGTTCCAGTCATCCGCGCTTTCGATGTGACCGACACCGTTGGTGGCGGTGATCTCGCGGGTTTGCTCGGCGAAGTAGCGGTCGAGGAGCTTGTTGCCCGGCGTGGCCGGTGTTTTTTCAGGATACGGCGAGGCAGCGAGGACGAGTGATGGCAGTAGGCAGAGGAGCAGGGGATTGCGCATGGTGATGCAGCCAAAACGCTCGGGAAAACCATTCTGTTCACGAACGTTTCGGACGCGCATGACCCGGCTGCATGCAGATGAAGGCAAGAAGACACCTGCAACTGCTTGCAGTTTTTTGACGAAGCCCGCATATTTTTCGGCTTTTTAGAGCACCAGCCTTCAATGTCCCCCGATTCCGCCTATGCCGACCAGCTCTTCCAAGAAGCGCTTCAACGCGCTAATCAGGCGGACCGGCTTGCGTATCTAACGGCGGCATGCGGCAAGGATACAACGCTGTGGAATGCCGTCTGGGACCGGCTGCAGCATGACTCCAGAGTGATCTCCGGCGCTCGGAAAACTGGCAGTATGAAGGGCCGCACGGTGGCGGTGAACACCGCACTGGCGAATGAAAAGCCCAATGACATCATCGGCTCGTACTGCCTGGTCAAACACCTCGGCGAAGGTGGCGCCAGTGTGGTGTGGCTGGCTGAGAACGTTCACAACGGGAAGCAGGCGGCCCTCAAAATCATGCAGACGGATGCGCGGGATTTCCTGGACCGTTTCGAGCCTCAACTGCCTCATCTGAAGCTGCTGGACCACCCTGGTATTTCCACGCCGTTGGATTGTGGCACCACCCCGTCGGGCAGGCCTTACATCCTCATGGAGCTGCTGAATGGAGTGCCCATCACGCAGTTTTGTGATGATCAAAGGCTGCCCTTGCCGGTGCGGGTGCAGTTTTTCTTGCTGGCCTGTGAGGCGCTCAATCACGCGCACCAGAAAGGCGTGGTGCATGGCGGGATCAAACCCGGCAATGTGCTGCTCAACTGGGATGACAATAACCGGCCGGTGCTCAAGATCGTGGATTTCGGGATCGCGAAGGCGCTGAATCATGCACTGGCAAATCCAGATGGCATCCTGCTGGCTCCGCCTGCGTATTTTTCTCCAGAGCATGCGCGTGGAGAGCAGATCGGGCTGCGCAGTGACATCTATGCCATGGGCATGCTGCTGTATGAGCTGCTTGCCGGACGGCTGCCGTTGGAAAAAGAGATGTCGGGCGCGAGTCTGGAGGGACTGATCCGTTGTGCGTGCGATCTGGTGCCATTGAAGCCTTCCGCCTGCCTGCAATCATTGCCCAAGGCTCAGTGCGCGGGCATCGCGCTGGGCCGCCAGATGGAGGCGGCGAAGCTGGAGTTCGCGCTGGAGTACCAGTTCGACTGGATCGTGATGAAGGCGCTGGACAAGCAGCCTGCGGGCCGTCACGCAACGCTCAGCGCTTTGGTCAGCGATCTGCAGCATCATCTGGCGCTGAGTACCGACGATGAACTCTACCGAGTTGGCGGCCCACGCCCGCGGAAGCTGCTTCACGACACCCTGGGCATTCTCAAGCTGGCCACTCTTATCACGCTGACTCTAGCCGGTACGTTCCTGGTCACGAGCCGGTTCATGGGGAGTCAGGCTGAAGTCAAAGCGCAGGCAACGGCGGCGAAATTTCGCGAGCAACATTTGCGCGACCTGCATGAGCATGGGGCTGCCGAGCAGGTGGCGGCACTCAATGATGCCGTCGCCCATCTGGGGGAGCTTGCGGAGCATCCTGTGGCTGCGGCGGAGGTGCAGGAGGAGATCGGCCTGACTTACATGGCGCTGGCGGAAACTGCGGACGCGCAGACACAGTTCGAAGGGGCACTGGAAAAACGTCGGCTCGCGCTCGGCCCTGAGCATCCCGACACGCTGCGCGCAATGACGGAGGTGGGAACCGCGCAGCATGTCGAAGGCCAGCATGCGGAGGCGGAGAAGCGGCTGCGAAGCTCGCTGGATGCACAGCGGCGGGTGCTGGGGCCGGAACATCCTGACACACTCGTGACGGTCCGTGTGCTGGCGGTGGTCTGTGAGGCGGAGAACAAGCCTCCGGATGCCGAGACCCTGTTCCTGGAGCTTTACCAGATGCAAAAACGTGTGCTCGGCCCCGATCACCTGGACACGCTGGCCACATTGACTGATGCGGCCAGGGCCTGCACCGCTCAGGGCAAATTTGAAGAGGCCATCAAGCTGCGTGAAGAGCAACTGGCAGGCATGCAGCGTGTGCATGGCGCAAGATCTCCAAAGACACTCGTGTCGATGTCCATCACTGCCGCGACGCTCGAAGCTGGTGGCAAGAGGGCGGAGGCGGAGCAGATGTTTCTCACCGCGATGAAAGGCATGCAGGAAGTGCTGGGCGCGGATCATCCAGAGACGCAGGCGCAGATGGAGGCGCTGGCCGCCATGCATGCGCGGCACCTTCAGCACGATGAGGCCATCAAACTTCGGCAGCAGATGGTGCCCCTCAAGCAGCGCCTCTTTGGCATGGCACACCCACAGACGCTGCGTGCGATGAATCTGCTGGCTGCCGAATATGAGGCTGCGGGAAAACCGGATGAGGCGCTGGAAACACAGGCGCGCATCCTCGCCATTCTTCAAGACACCAATGGCCCTGAACATCCTGACACGCTGGCCCATCTGGAGCAGATGGCCCAAATGCATACAAGACACGGCAGACATGCCGAGGCCGTGAAGCTTTACGCCCAGGTGCTGGCGGTAAAGCAAGGGCGGCTCGGCACGCATGCCGCCCAGACTCATCGTGCGATGCACCAACTGGCGCTGGCCTATGACGCCGACGGCAGAGTGGCGGAAGCCGAAGCACTCGAACTGCAAACGCTCACGCTGACGAAGGCGGCCTTTGGACCTGGAGATCCCGACACGCTGGCCCAGATGCGAGGGGTGGCGGAATTTTTTCAGCGTCACGACAAATCTGCCGAAGCCGAGAACATGTACCGGCAGATGCTGCAAATCCAACAACCCGCGCTCGGCCCCGGCCACAACGACACACTCGATACGCTGAGCCGGCTTGCGGCCACTTGTCAGAAGCAGGGCCGCCTGCAAGACGCTGATGATTTGTACTTCCAAGTGCTGAACCAGCGCTTGCAAGAGGCACAACCCGATCAAGCTCGCGTCGCCGCCATGTTGAATCTTGGTGCTTGCCGGCTGGCGGCAGGCAAGCCTGACGAAGCGGAACTGCTGCTGCGGGAAGGAATTCAGCTTCAAACCAAGCACTCGGCCGGCCATTGGCTCCGCTTTCATGCGGAGAGTCTTCTGGGTGCCACAAAACTGGCGCAGAAGAAGCATGCGGAGGCTAGAACATTGCTCCTAGCCAGTTACGAAGGCCTCAATGCCCGCCGAGACACCCTTCCGGCAGATGCCCGAGGGCTGCTGCGGGACTCCATTGTACGCCTCGTGGACGCCTGCGAGTCCACCGGTTCGGCAGAAGCTGCGGTTTGGCGGCGCAAGCTGGCGGAATTCGACCAGACGCGATAGGCCGGAAAGCCCCAGGTCAAAGCAGCATGAACAGAAAAAGTCAGACCGGCAGTTTTGCAAAAAGACAAATCAGAGGTTGCATAAAAAGTGAAGTGTCTATATTCGCGCCCCTGTTTCAACAGACCCTGCTCGGGTGGCGGAATTGGTATACGCGCAAGACTAAGGATCTTGTGCCGAAAGGCTTAAGGGTTCGAGTCCCTTCCCGAGCACCACTGTGACACGCATCAAAAACGTGTCGCCCGGCGTGATCCCCAACGCGCTGGTCAGTGACTGTGAACAACTTAGTTTTTCGATCTTGACACTTCGGGGTCTCCCCCTACTTTCGCGACCCTTCTTCCCCAGCCGGGAAGATTTTCGTACACAGCACTCAATGAAGACGTTTTCAGCCAAAGCCCAGGACCAAAACCCCACATGGTGGGTCATCGACGCCAAGAATCAGATTCTCGGTGATGTGGCCGTTGCCGCCGCCAATCTCCTGCGCGGCAAGACCAAGCCCACTTTCACCCCGCATGTCGATACCGGTGATTTCGTCGTCGTACTGAACGCCGCCGAAGTCCGTCTCAGCGGCAAGAAGGAGCAGCAGAAGATTTACACCTCGAAGGCTGGCTACGTCGGCAATCAGAAGATCGAAAACGTCGAGCGCGTGCGTGCGCGTCGTCCAGAACTTCTCGTGGAACGTGCCGTGAAGGGCATGGTGCCGCACAATCGTCTGGGCCGAGCCATTATGGGCAAGCTCAAGATCTACACTGGTGCCGCGCATCCGCATGAGGCGCAGAATCCGAAGACCTTCGCCGTCGCGTAATTTTTCCCATCGTATCCATCGCATGAGCAAACCTCTCAAAACCGCCACCGGCCGCCGCAAGACCGCCATCGCCCGCGTCTTCATTCTCGAAGGCTCCGGCAGCATTACCGTCAACGGCCGCGACTTCGAGGAGTACTTCCCGACCGTCGCCCTGCAGAACCAGATTCTGTTCCCGCTGGCCCTCACCAATTCCCGCCAGACCTATGATTTCAAAGTGAACGCCAGCGGTGGCGGCAGCACCGGCCAGGTCGGTGCCGTGCGTCTCGGCATCGCCCGTGCGCTGATCAGCGTGAATCCTGAGCTTCGCCCCGTTCTCAAGAAGAATGGCCTGCTCAGCCGTGACTCCCGCGCCAAGGAACGTAAGAAGCCAGGTCGCCCAGGCGCCCGCAAACGCTTCCAGTTCTCCAAGCGTTAATCAATCAGTTCAGGATCCAGTTCGATGTGTTCAAAGCCCCGCCGAGTGCGGGGCTTTGTTTTTGGGAGTTATGCCCGTTGAAGCTGACGCTTCAAAGCACCGCCAGCACGGCCGCCAAGTGCTCATCAGGCTTCACCTTCTCGAAGATGGCGGCGATCTTGCCATCTTTATCGATCACAAAGGTGCTGCGCTCGGTGCCCTTGTAAGTCTTGCCATACATGCTCTTTTCGACCCACACCCCGTAGGCGTTCACAATCTTCTGGTCCACATCGGTGATGAGCGGGAAGGGGAGTTCGTGCTTCTGGATGAACTTCGCATGGCTCTTGATCGAATCGGTGCTCACACCAAACACGAGAGCCTTCTTTGCGATGGATTGCCACCCATCTCGCAGCGCACAGGCCTGCTTCGTGCAGCCGGGCGTGTCGTCCTTCGGATAAAAGTACAGCACCACGCTCTGCCCCTTAAGTTTGCTCAGTGTGACGCTGTCACCGTCCTGGTAACTGCCGCCGATAACGGCTGCGGTGAAGTCGGGTGCCTTGGCGTGGAGTGTGGGTTTGGGCATAATGGCAAACGAAGTCAAAAAACACCTGCGCCTACTCCAGATGGCGGCCGAGCATGATGTCGAGGTTGCGCTCGACGATCTCGCCCATGGATTTGCAGGAGTCGAAGAGGTGGGAGCTGTGGTACTGGCCCAGCTCGGCGCGGAGCTGGATGACTTTTTCAAACGGCTCGACGGCGTTGTTCTTCATGCAGCGCAGCAGGGCCATGATGCGGGTGTGCTCGGAGAGGTAGCGGCGGGAGATGAGGCTGCGCTCTTCCTCCTGATACTGCTTCATGGTGGGAAAGTTCAGGCAGGAAGAGCAGAGCTGGACGACGGGATTGTTCTCTTTGAAGAACTGCGGCAGGTAGAGGCTCTTGCGGCCCTCGTAGCTCTGCTGGTCGAAGTCGATGGCACGGACGCGGTACTGCACCTCCTCAAAGTCGGGCGTCATGTCGATGACGTAGTTGTAGCTGCGCATGTCGCCGAGCAGGCGGATGAAGCAGCGCTCGCTGAATTTGACGAACTCCTTCGCCAGACGCACGCCATTGAAGTCGGGGCGATGCAGGTAGTCGCGGATGAAGGCATCACCGGGCACCCCGGCGATGTGTTCCTCCACCAGCGTGCCGCCACGGTGCATGAGGTAGTTGATGCGGTTCGGGGAGAGCAGGTGCTCCAGTTCCAGGCCATAGACTCGCGAGGCATCCGCCGTCTTCACGTAGAAGTGGTCGTAGTTGTCATTGTACTGGTTCACCACGCGCACACGGAAGGGGCGCGAGTTGCCGAACTCGCAGTAATCAACGCGCTCGATGAACAGGTGCGGCACGGCGTGGAAATCGCCGGTGCGGAGCTGGGAGTAGATGCTGGTGAGCTTCGGGTAGATCTCCTGCTGGTACTCACGCGGATACATGACGCTGCTCCAGTGCGTGGCGTTGCCCTCCTTGTCGTAGAGCGGGTAGCTGTCGGCAAAGGAGCGCAGCTCGTCATACGTCGTTGGTAGCGAGTAGCAGCGGCCAAACTGGTCGAGGTACGAGATCAGCTCATCCGTGACGGGGATGAAATTCTTGCGCTTCGTGATCTCGTTCATGCCTGCGGCTGTGTCGCATCTTGTGTTCCAGTTATCAAGGAAGGATCAAGTGCAGTGCCAGACTGCGGTGTGAACGCCATGGATGGATCGAGTTTGCCGCAGAGGGGCGGAGACGCAGAGAGGGCAGAGATTTAATAGATTCAGATTCTCCGCGTCCTCCGCCTCTTTGCCCCTCTGCGGCAAAACCGTGAGCAGGATCAGCTCTCATCAAGCGTGCGCATGATTGATCCTGTTGCCGCCTTCCGGCCCCGCGCCATCATGCGGCCTGCCGATCATGCTGACGCCGCTCGATCTCAAATTGTTCCGCGACCTTGGTCGCATGAAAGGGCAGATCGTGGCGGTGAGTCTCGTCATGGCTTGCGGGCTGGCGATGATGATCATGACGCGCAGCATCATCCTGACGCTGGAAAGCACGCGCGATGCCTACTATCAGCGCTACCGGCTGGCGGATGTGTTTGCGTCGTTGAAGCGTGCGCCGCTGGCGCTGGCGGACCGCATTGCGGAGCTTCCCGGCGTCGCCGCCATTGAGGCACGGGTGGTTGTCGAGGCCACGCTCGATCTCGCCGGCGTTACCGAGCCAGCGTCCGCGCATATCGTCTCATTGCCGGAAGATCGGCCGCAGACGCTGAACCAGGTGTTCATTCGTCAAGGCCGGTTGCCGCTGCCGGATGAGCGCCAGCAGGTGGTGATAAGCGAATCCTTCGCCCTAGCGAACCAACTGCACATTGGCGCCAGCATCGTCGCGATCATCAACGGTCATCGCGACACCCTCATCGTCTGCGGCATCGGCCTCTCGCCAGAATTTGTCTTTGAGGCACGTCCCGGCCAGACTTTGCCCGATAACAAACGCTACGGCGTGTTCTGGATGAACTACAAGGCCATCGCCGTGCCCTACAACCTCGACGGGGCGTTCAACGACATCTGCATCGACCTCGCACCCGGAGCACAGGCGGGGCTGGTGATGGCGGAAATGGACCGCCTGCTGGCCGATAATGGTGCGATGGGCTCCTATACCCGCCGCGATCACAACAGCGCGCAGCGGCTCGATGATGAACTGCGCGTGGTGCGTGCCTTGTCCGTGGCATACCCCGTCGTTTTTCTCAGCGTAGCGGCGTTCATGGTGAATGCGGTGCTCGCACGGCTCGTGCGGCTGCAACGCGAGCAGATCGCGCAGTTGAAGGCGCTCGGTTACTCCTCCTGGCAGGTGGGGCGGCACTATCTGAACTACGCGCTTGTCATCGTTGTGCTCGGCACGCTTATCGGCGGTTTGGCAGGGCGCTACATGGGCGGCGGGCTGGTGAATGTCTATACCCTGTTCTTCCGCTTTCCTGACTTGAGCTTCCGCATGGATTACAGCGCGCTGGGTCTCGCCCTCATCGTGAGTGCGGGCGCGTCGGTCCTCGGCGTTATCAGCGTCGTGTGGATGGCGGTCAAACTGCCGCCTGCGGAGGCGATGCGGCCGGAACCGCCCGCCGATTTCAAACCCTCGCTGCTGGAGCGGCTGGGACTCACGCGTGGCAGCAGTCCCGCCTTTCGCATGGCCCTGCGCAACATTGAGCGCCGTCCGCTGCAGGCCGTCTTCACCATCTTCGGCCTCGCTTTGGCCACCGGACTCATGGTGTTGCCCGGTTCGATGGCCGACAGCATCGACTACCTGCTCACCTATCAATGGAATGACGTGCAGCGGCAGGATGTGGTGGTGTTTTTCAACGAACCCGGCTCAGGACCGGCTCTGCACGATCTGGAACAGCTTCCTGGGGTGCAGCGTGTCGAGCCGGTGCGCGCGGTGCAGGCACGCATTCATCACGGTCATCATTCGCGCAAGCTCGCCATCATGGGGCTGCCGCGGGAGGCCGATCTGAACCGCCTGCTCGATGCACAGCGCCGCCGCATCGTGCTGCCGGAGGAGGGCATCGTCATGTCGGCAAAGCTCGGCGAAATCCTCGGCGCACGCATCGGCGCACGCATCGGCGATGTCGTGCAGGTCGAAGCGCTGGAAGGCCAGCGCGCCACGCGTGAAGTCGCCATCCGTGGTTTCATGGAAGACTTCGCCGGTGTTGCCGCCTTCATGGACATCAACGCGCTGCGCCGGCTGATGCGTGAAGGAAACACCGTCAGCGGTGCCTATCTCGCCGTCGATCAGGCGCGCTGGGCCGAGTTCATGCGCGAGGTGAAGGACACGCCGCGTATTGCGATCACCTTGGTGAAACAAGACCAGCTCGACTCCTTTCGCAGCACCACCGGCCAGAGCATCGGCATCATTCGGAAGCTTTACCTCACGCTCGCCATCATCGTGGCCTTTGGCGTCGTCTATAACAGCGCCCGCATCGCCCTGTCCGAGCGCAGCCGCGATCTTGCCACGCTGCGGGTGGTCGGCTTCACCCGGCGTGAGATCGCCGGCGTGTTGCTGGGAGAACTCATCCTGCTCATCGTCGTCGCGCTGCCCGTCGGCCTGCTGTTTGGCAAAGGTCTCGCCACCTTCGTCATCAACGCCATCAGCACTGAAACGGTGCGCATGCCGCTGCAGATCAGCCTCTACACTTACACGATGTCCGTGCTCGTCGTCCTGCTGGCCTCCTGCGCCTCCTTCATCGTCGTGGGCCGCATGCTCGGCAAGCTGGACATGGTGGGCGTGCTCAAGGCGCGGGATTGAAGCCTGTTAGTAACGCAGGCCGCGCCACGTTATGAGCCCATGCATCCGGTCGAACAGCAGATCCTTCAAAAACGCCGCGAATTTCTCGCCACGAGCGCCAACGGCATCGGTGCGCTGGCTTTGGGAGCCTTGCTGACCGAACAGGGCCTGATTTCGCCCTCCACGGCCAGCGGTGCCGAGGTCGTACAAGATCCGCTCACGCCGCGTGCGCCGCATTTTCCGGCGAAAGCGAAGAACTGCATCTTCATCTTCATGGAAGGCGGGCCGAGCCAGATGGATCTGTTCGATCCGAAACCCAAGCTCAACGAATTGAACGGCCAGCCGCTGCCGGAGAGCATGACGAAGAACGTGCGCTTCGCTTTCATCCGCAAGGAAACCGCGAAGCTCATGGGCAGTCCGCGCAAGTTCGCGAAATACGGCCAGTGCGGCATGGATTTCAGCGATCTGCTGCCAAACATGGCCAAACATGCCGATGACTGGCTCATGATCCGCAGTCTGCACACGGATCAGTTCAATCATCACCCCGGCCAGCTTGTGCTGCATTGCGGTCGTGCGCAGTTCGGCCTGCCAACGATCGGTTCGTGGCTCAATTACGGTCTCGGCAGCATGTCGCGCAATCTGCCCGGCTACGTCGTGCTCAGCGCCGGTCGTGGCACCAGCGGCGGCGCTTCGTTGTGGCAGAGCGGCTTCCTGCCGAGTTCGTATGCAGGTGTGTTGTTCCGCAATCAGGGCGAACCGGTGCTCAATCTGAAAAATCCGCCCGGCATCCCGATGAATCTTCAGCGCAAGGGCCTGGACACGCTCATGGAGCTAAATCAAAGCCGCTACGAGCATCTGCGTGATCCTGAGATCGCCAGCCGCATCGCCGCGTATGAGTTGGCCTTTCGCATGCAGACCGCCGCGCCGGAATTGATCGACCTGAAGGACGAAAGTGCGCAGACGCGGGCAATGTATGGTGTGGATCGGCCTGACCCGCCGATCAAAGCTTCACGCGGCGGCGGTCCCGGCCAGTACCAAGCCTTTGCCAAGAACTGCCTGCTCGCGCGCCGTCTCGTTGAGCGCGGGGTGCGCTTTGTCAGCCTCATGCACGCGAGCTGGGATCATCACAGCGACCTCAACAACGAACTCTCCTACAACGCCGGCATGGCCGACCAGCCAATCGCCGCGCTGCTCACCGATTTGAAACAGCGCGGCCTGCTCGAAGACACGATGGTGGTCTTTGGCAGTGAATTCGGTCGCACACCGCTGGGGGAGAACCGTGGTGGCAGGCCGGACGTGACAGGTCGCGATCATCATCCCTTCGCCTTCACCATGCTCGCCGCCGGTGGTGGCATCAAAGGCGGCCAGATCTTCGGCGAGACCGATGAAATCGGCTGGAGCGTCGTGCGTGACCCCGTCGATCTGCACGACTTCCACGCCACGCTGCTCAATCAGTTCGGTTTTGATCATCTGCGCCTCACGCATCGCTTCCAAGGCCGCGATTTCCGTCTCACGGATGTTTCTGGGCGGGTGATGAAGGAGTGGATTTGAGTCGCGAACCGGCTAATCATCGAAGCCATGCAGCCCGATCCCTTTCGCCTTCGTCTTTCCGCCCTCATGGGCTTTCTCGCCATTGCCCTCGGTGCTGCGGGCGCACATGGCGGCGTGCATGACAAGCTCAAGGCCACCGGCGAACTCGCGCATTGGGAGACGGCGGTGCAGTATCATCTGCCGCATGCCGTCGTGCTCCTGCTGCTGACGTTGTTTGCCAGCAGCAAGCCAGCGATGATTTGGGCCTGGCGCATGGTGCTGGCGGGCATTTTTCTGTTCAGCGGGTCACTTTACGTCCTCGCCTACACTGGCACGAAATGGCTCGGAGCCGTGACGCCGCTGGGCGGTTTGAGCCTGATGATCGGCTGGGCGCTGGTGGCGGTTTCAGCAAAGGGGAAATGAGCCCGGTCCAATCTGCGCGTGGCATGAAAAACCCGTTGCGCCATGATTGAAGCATGCTCCAATAGCGGCCCTTCAAGTCAGAGGCTCGGTAGCTCAGTTGGTAGAGCATGGGATTGAAGATCCTAGTGTCGGCGGTTCGATCCCGTCCCGAGCCACCTCTTTAATCAAAACGGAGTGTGATCACACAACCACCGCGCTGGCGACGATCTCCGCCGCCAGTCCTGGAATTTTTGTGAGCGTTTGGGCCGGAGTTTCGCGCATGGCAGGCACGCGCAGCGAGCCCTCTTCACCCAGTGATTGCAGCAGGCGATCCAATGCGTGGCCAAAAGCGGTGACGGCGGCGGTTTCTTCGGCGTGATCGTGGTGCAGGTCGTTGAGCAGGGCCACATGCTCGTAGCGCTGGAGCCACTCGGCGGCACGCGGGCGGTAGCGTTCGATGATGCGGCGCAGCAGGCTCTCGGCGGAGCGGGGTTCGGCTTCGCGCAGGACTTGATAGGCCAGACAGCGGGCGACATCGGCGGCGGCGGCGATGAGGCCGGGTTCGTTCACGCCGATCTGATCGTGCGCGAGGCTGCGGTGGCGGTGCTCGAAGTGAAAGCCCAGATCGACCTGGCATTGCTGCTCGCCGGGCAGATGGCGGAAGGCTTCGCACAGGATGGCGATCTCGAGACCCCAGCCGCCGGGCAGACTGAAACCTTTGAGCGCTTCCATGTCGGCGGCAAATTCGCCCGACAGCGGATAGCGGTAGCTATCGAGATGTTCGATCATCGGCTTCGACCCGAGCACGTCACGGCAGGCCTGGATGAGGGGGAAGATGAGCAGCCGCGTGACACGGCCATACAGCCGGTCCGAGACGCGGCTGTAGTAGCCTTTGGCAAAGCGATAGCCCATGCGTGGATGCAGCAGCGGATAGCACAGCCGCCACAGCAGATCGCGGCTGTAGTTCAGGATGTCCGTGTCATGGCTGACGATGATGCCGTCAAAGCCGCGTGCGTGCAGGTAGGCGATGCCCATCCAGATATTTGAGCCTTTACCGGCGTGCGGCCCGGCCAGTCCGGCCTCGTCCATGCGCTCATACACGCGGGAGAGCTGCGGGCCGTCATTCCACAGCAGGTGCGCTTTCTTGCCTTTTAAATTTTGCCGGCAGAGCCGCAGCGCCCGCTCGTGCTCGGCGGCGTCCATGCCGTTCATGCTCAGGATGACCTCGCTGATATGCCCGGCCTGCGACACCTCCTCCAAGATGCGGGGCAGGGCAGGGCGCTCGCATTCGGCGTAGAGTGCGGGCAGCAGTAGTGTCACCGGCTTGTCTGCCGCCCATGCCAGCATCTCGCTCTCACGCGCCGAACTGTCCGCGTGTGCCAGATGGTGAAGGGTGGGCACGCGCGCGTGCTGGTAAAAGTCGGCCATGGAGAGTTCGGTGAACCCTCAATTACGAGCGTGCCGGGCGTTTGCGAAACGAATTTGTTTCCATTCAGATCTGCACGGCGCTGTCGCTGGTGCGCGGCGGCGCCTCTTCGCTGCCATTGAGCGCCAGGGTCTCGGTGTCCGCATCCACTTCCACCGATTCCGCCTCGATCTCGATTTCCTGCCGCCATTTGCGTGAAACCCAAGGGCGGGCGAGCCCGTAGAGCAGGTAGCTCACGAACAGCACCGCCGGCATCCAGTGCCAGTTCATCACCGTGAAGGCGATGACGAAGATGCTGATGAGCACCCAGTGGAATGAGCGTTTCGTGCGCCAGTTCACCGCCTTGAAACTCGGGTATTCGAGACTGCTGACCATGAGGTAGGACAGCAGTGCCATCAGGCCGGCCAGGGCATACTTCCAGTTGCCGATTTCCTTCTCGTTGCTGTCCAGCCAGATGATCAGCAGCGTCAGCGATGAGATCACGCCTGCTGCCGCCGGAATCGGGCAGCCGCGGAAACTCTTGCTGCTGCTTTTCACGTCCGCCGCCGCGAGACAGTTGAACCGCGCCAGCCGCATCGCCCCGCAGACGAGGTAAATGCACGAGATCAGCCAGCCGAGTCCCTTCGGCGTGTCGATCTCCTTCAACACAATGTCGTGGACCAACAGGGCAGGGGCCACGCCGAACGAAACGATGTCTGCCAGCGAATCGAGTTCACGGCCAAACGGACTCTCCGTGCCGCCCATGCGGGCGACGCGGCCGTCCAGCGCATCGAACAGGCAGGCCAGCAGGATGAAGATGATCGCGTAGTGATAGTGCAGGTGGTCGTCGAGATGCCGCCCGTCGAAGATTTGCAGGATGGCGACGAAGCCACAGAGAATGTTGCCCGCCGTCATCAGAGTCGGCAGCACCGGAATGCGAGGTTCTTGGGCGCTCATGAGAGAAAGTTCAGATTCGCGCGACCTTAGCGCCTCTGGCCTCGTTGCCTAGATGAACTTTACGGTTTCCAAGACCGCGTGACCGTCTAATCTCACCGCCCCCATGCCCCCCCTTGAACTTCCGCCCCTGAATGGCGACATGACCATGAGCCAGGTGCTCCAGGCCTATCCTGGTGCGCAGCGGGCCATGTTTGCGCGCTATCACATTGGCGGCTGCCGCAGTTGTGGCTTCCAGCCGGGAGAGACGCTCGCCCAGGTCTGCGAGCGCAACGAAAACATCCTCGTGGCTGAAGCCGTGGCGCATATTCAGGACAGCCATCAAGGCGATGCCTCGCTGCAAATTTCAGCGCATGACTTTGAGCAGCTCCGCCGCAGCAAGACCGACCTGATCGTCCTGGACGTCCGCACCCGTGAAGAACACGAAGCCGTGAAGCTCCCCGGCGCACGTTTGCTCACCCAGGAACTCGTGCAGGAGATCTTCACCAGTGGTGACAAGACGCAGACGCTCGTCCTTTACGATCACACCGGCTCACGCTCGCTCGATGCCGCCGCTTACTTCATCGGTCACGGCTTTGGCGAAACGAAATGCCTCGCCGGTGGCATCGACGCTTACAGCCAGGAGATTGATCCCTCGCTGCCGCGCTATCGCGTAGAAATAGAATGAGTTGATAGTTGAAAGTGGATGGTTGATGGCCTGACAAAAGAATTTGCCCGCCGCGCCTCCGCCCCTCGACCCAGCTTCTGACCATCAACCCTCAACTTTAAACCATCAACACCCGTGGACGAAGCCGCACTCCAGCAAGCCCTCACGAACACGCAAAATCTTGGCGAAATGCCCGATGCCGACGCCGTTGGCACCGTGGGCAGCCCTGACTGTGGCGACATGGTGCGCCTGTGGATCAAATACAAAGACCAGGACGGCCAGAAGGTCATCGACAAGGCCAGTTTTCAAAGTTTCGGCTGCCAGACCGCCATCGCCGTCGCCAGCATCGCCACCGAACTCATTCGTGGTAAAACCAAGGAGGAAGCGCTCTCCATGTCCGCCGAAGAGTTGAGCAAACCGCTTGGCCCGTTGCCGCCGATGAAGATTCACTGCGGCCAGATGGTCGAAGGTGCCCTGCGTGCGGCCTTGGAGGCCGAAAGCAAAGAACAGAAAGCAGAAAGTGGAAATTCAAACCACCCGCCCGATCAGTCCGGCACTCTCGCCGACGCTTTGAACCTCGCTGGCAAAACCCAGGGCAAAATCAAGATCGTCCTCACCTCCTAGGTCTCCCCATCTCCAAGTCTCATCTTCTCCCAGTCCCGTTTCCCCCATGCACTCCTCCCTCGAACTCAAACGCGAAGTCGAAGCCGTCCAAATCCCCAGCGGCGATCTCATCAAGCTGCCGCTCGGCATGAAGGTCATCATCACACAGTCCCTCGGCGGCACCTACACCGTCGCCACCGACTTTGGCCTCGCCCGTATTCAATCCAAAGATGTCGATGCACTCGGCATTGATCCCGACGCCGCCAAGAAAGAGCAGGACGGCAGCTCTTCCAACATCCCCGCCGAGGTCAGCGATCTCGAAGGCCAGGTCTGGAACCAGCTCAAGAACGTCTATGACCCGGAAATTCCCGTCAACATCGTCGATCTCGGTCTCGTCTATGACTGCAAGGTCGAAGCCGATGCCGAAGGTAAAAACAAGGCCGTGGTGAAGATGACCCTCACCGCCCCCGGTTGCGGCATGGGCCCCACCATCGCCGCCGACGCGCAGAGCCGCATCATGACCATTGAGGACATGGATGACGCCGCCGTCGAACTCGTCTGGGATCCGGCCTGGAATCAGGGCATGATCAGCATCGAAGGGAAAATGAAGCTCGGGATGATCTGAGTCGGAGGACGGACCGCCGTTCTCGCTCAGCCCTGCAATCCCTGCGTGTCTGCCAGCTTCGCGCCGGTGATGATCAAGCCGGTTTGAATCGTCCCCGTGAGGTTTGCGGCGATCAAATCGGCATTCGTGAAGTCCGCGTTGGTCAGATTGGCGCCTTCGAGGTTCGCGCCGGAGAGATCGGCACCGCGCACATTCGCGTTGGTCAGATTTGCGTTGCGCATGGACACGCCGCCGAGATCAGCGTCGCTCAAATCCACGCCGCTGAGATTCGCGCTGTCGAAATTTGCCCCGCTGAAATCAGCGCCGGACAGATTCGTGTCACTGAGGTCCGCTTTCGTGAACGTGGTGCCCACAAACTGCGCCTTTGCCATGTTCAGGCCCGACAGCACATTGCTCGCGAGGTTCATGCCTGTTTCATCGAGCTTGCGCCCGCTCTTGCCCCCGCTTTCGAGCCATTGCGTGTGTGCGAGGAGTTCTTCGTTGGTGATGGTTGCCATACGCCATGAATGAAGCAGGGAACGCGGCGCGGTAAAACAACATTTCCAAATCGTTGCCACCCGCCCCGCCCGCGCTACCCTCGCCCTCCTTTTTCCCTGACCCATGAGCGCCCCCGACACTGCCCGTAACTACAAAGACACCGTCCTCCTGCCGAAGACCGACTTCCCGATGAAGGCCGATCTCGTTACGCGGGAGCCGCAGCGCCTCGCGAAGTGGCAGGAGGGGAAGCTCTACCAGCGCATCGTCGCTCAATCGAAAGGCAAGCCCACCTTCATCCTGCATGACGGCCCGCCGTTTGCGAATGGCGACGTCCACATGGGCACCGCGCTGAACAAGGTGCTGAAGGATCTCATCGTGAAGTCGAAGACCATGGCCGGCTTCCACACGCCCTTCATCCCCGGCTGGGACTGCCACGGGCTGCCCATCGAGTTCAAAGTGGTGAAATCCGCCGCCGGACTCACGCCGGTTCAAATCCGCACGCTCTCCGAGGCCGAGGCACGCAAGTACATCGACATCCAGCGCACCAGCTTCAAGCGCCTCGGCGTCTTCGGCGACTGGGAGAATCCATATCTCACGCTCGATCCCGGCTACGAGTCCGGCATCCTTCGCACCTTTGGCAAGGCCGTCGAAAAAGGCCTCGTCTATCGCATGAAGCGCCCTGTGCTCTGGAGCTACGGCGCGCAAACCGCGCTCGCAGAAGCCGAAGTCGAGTACAAGGAGAAAACCTCGCCTGCGGTGTATGTGAAGTTCAGAGCACTGTCTGGTCGGCTTTTTGATGTCGATCCAACGGCATCTTTTGTGATTTGGACAACTACACCGTGGACTCTCCCGGCTAACCTCGCCATCGCAGTTCATCCAGAGTTCACTTATGTGATCAAAAAATATCGAGCGAAGCTCTCTGAAGATGGCCCATCGACTACGGAGTACTTTGTCATAGCTAAAGAGCTGCTGGAAAAATTTGAAGACCGATTCTTCGCCAACCTCGTCGACTTCGAAGGTTTCGAACCAATCGAGATCAAAGGAAGCGAATTGGTTGGATCAGTAGCTAAGCATCCATTCTTGGATCGAACCTCGAAAGTGATCGGAGCCACGTTTGTGACAGCCGACACCGGCACCGGCGCGGTCCACATCGCCCCCGGCCACGGCGCGGACGATTACCAGGCTGGCCGCGAGCACGGGCTCGATATCCTTTCGCCCGTCGATGCCGAGGGCAAATTCACCGCCGAGTGCGGACTGCCTGACTTCGTCGGCAAGCACGTCTTTTCCAGCAACGACGGCATCATCGAGATCCTCACCGCCAAAGGCGCGATCCTCGGCAATGAAAAATACGTCCACCAGTATCCGCATTGCTGGCGCTCGAAGACGCCCATCATCTTCCGCGCCGTCGAGCAGTTCTTCATCAAGATCGACGCCATCCGTGAGAAGGCCCTCAGCGAGATCGACAAGGTCACCTGGCTGCCCGCGTCCTCGCGCAATCGTATCCACGGCACCGTCAGTGGTCGGCCCGACTGGTGCATCAGCCGCCAGCGCACCTGGGGCGTGCCTTGTCCCGTTTTTTATGATGCCAGTGGCGAGATCATCATGCGCACCGACATCATCGGCAAAGTCGCCGACATCGTCGAAAAGCAGGGCACCAATCTCTGGTTCGAAAAAGACGACGTCTGGTGGGCCGAGGCCGTCGGCCTGCCGGCCGATACGAAACGCGGCAACGACACACTCGACGTGTGGATCGACTCCGGTTGCAGCCACGTCAGCGTGTTGGACCGCCATCCCGAGCTGCATTGCCCCGCCGATCTCTACATCGAGGCCACCGACCAGCATCGCGGCTGGTTCCAGAGCAGCCTCATGATGAGCATCGTCGCCCGCGACGCCGCTCCTTATAAGAGCGTCATCACCCACGGCTTCGTCGTCGATACCAGCGGCAAAAAGATCAGCAAGAGCGACCAGGGCACCGGCAAAAGCTCCAAGCCCATGACCGCCGACCACTACTACAACAAGTACGGCGGCGACATGGTGCGCCTCTGGGTCAGCAGCGTCGATTACCAAAACGAAGTCCCCTTCAGCGAAGAACTCTTCCAGCAGACCGGCGAATCCTACCGCCGCATCCGCAACACCTTCCGCGTGCTGCTCGGGAACCTCCACGACGAGCCCAAAGATTTCCCACAGATTCAGGACTCCACAGATTCTGATTCTGAAAAAAAATCTGCGGAATCCCGAATCTGTGGGAATCCGTCTTACACTCTCATCGACCGCTGGATCCTCGAGCGCCTCCACGCCATCACCGCCGAGTGCGTCACCGCCTACGCCGCCTACGACTTCCGCAAGGTCTTCACCGTGGTGAACAGCTTCTTCGCCACCGAGCTCAGCGCCCTCTACATCGACATCACCAAGGACCGGATGTACTGCGACGCCGCCAACAGCCCGCGCCGCCGCGCCACCCAGGCCGCCATCCGCGAGATCACCGAGACCTTGTGCAAGCTCCTCGCCCCCATCCTCGCCTTCACCGCCGATGAAACGTGGGAACACCTCGGCCACAGCGACAGCGTGCACATGCAGGTCTTCCCGCAGCCGAATCCCGCCTTCGCCGGCACCGAGGCCACCGCCGCCGTCGAGGAACTCCTCAAAGTTCGCGTCGTCATCCAGCAGGCCATTGAAAAAGCCCGCCAGGAAAAGAAGATCGGCTCCAACCTCGAAGCCACCGTCGCCCTGACCCTCCCCGCCGAAGGTTTTACCCACCCCGTCTTCAGCGATCCCGCCACCCTCCACGAGTTCCTCATCCTGAGCGACCTCCACATCACCCGCGGCACCGACCTCGCCGCCGTCGTGACGGAATCCAGCCATCACAAATGCGCCCGCTGCTGGAAGCACCTCCCGGATGTCGGAACGCACTCCGAGCACCCGACGCTGTGCGGACGGTGTGCCGAGGCGGTCGGGTGAGATTATTCGATTGGAACTACAGTGCCTATTATTAACCTAGAGTGCTAAATGAACGTGTTTCGTTGGTCCGACGAACAAGAAGGGGAGGCAACTCTTCGGTCGTTGATGGCTCCGTTGCTGGATGAACAAGTCATCCAGGCATTCTTAAATCAACCGCCTGACATGATTGTCAGCGACGACCTTTCATGGTTGGAGAAAGTCGTCAAGAAAGCCCATGGGAAAAAGTGTGGTAATTTACATGAACTCTTAGCCCATCAACTGCGCACCCACTACCATGCGGTCGTTGCCTTTCACGGATGCAGACCAATCACTACTGAGAGCTATCAAAAACAGGGAATACTGCCTTCGAACCCCGAAAGGCTACGGAATGCAGCACGGGAGTTGTTTGGAAACTCTGCATCGGTTCTAGAAGCCATCGATCATTTGGCGCAACGTGAATTTGGAAGCAGTTACGAAGAGCATAATGCGGGTCGATGCTATTTTGAACTTTCGTATGATCATCTTGTGAACAGTTGCGGGCACTACCTGCTGTATGGGAGCGAATATCTTTTGTGCATCGCTAATTCCATTGGAAAAGCGCAGATCCTTCGGAACCGAGGCAGAGCGGTTGTCATAGAATGTATGATTTCCTCAAGTGAGCTGCCCTCATGGTTTTTCAAAGAACTCGCTGGCAACATGGTGGAAAGAATGTTCACACGACTTTTGGATCCATCATGCGAGGCGGAGGAACTGAACTTCGGTTTTTCGATAAAGAACAAGGTGCCTCCCGAGAACATCATCCAGTTTCACTACCCGACCAAGATTCCCAATCCACACAATCGAATGATACGGGAAGACTGAGGCGAACGACATTGGGTGCAACCAAGGGAAAACCGTCAGCAATCTCCTCTCAGCCACGTCCCAATCGCTTTGCCTGTTCGCGCCACCCGCCACCCTGAACCTCATGTTGCCTTCTCATGGTTTTGCAGAACCTTGACTCCATGCAGACAGACAACATCCAGATCACCCTGCTCCGTCTCAAGGACGGCTCCCGCCTCCTCCGCCTCAGCGAGCCTGAAACGGGCTTGGCTTTGGAACGAACCCTGAACCCGAACCGCCCCGTGCTGCGGCAAAAGCAGCAGCTCAAAGCCTTGTTCGAGGCCATGATCCAGCGCTCGGAAGTTCTGGTGAGCGCATGAACCAACGCAATTACATCGCCCGCAGCACCCTCGCCGCCGTCGTGGCCGAATCAGCTCATCCCAAATGGGCCCGCTGCTGGAAGCATCTCCCGGATGGCGGAACGCACGCTGAGCATTTGACGCTGTGTGGGCGGTGCGTCGAGGCAGTGGGGGAGCAAATTCTCTTCACCAATGGTGGCCGGTCGATCTGACTACGAAGGTAGGTTGTCGGTTCTCAGGGAGTCTCGAATCTGGCGAAACCCTTCCGAGCACTTTGATTGATAAACTTTGCGCTTCTCCTGCACGTTCTTCAATGCACTAGCAAGCCTATCATGCGCATACTCCGATTTTGGCTCTTTTGTTAAAGCCCGTTCAAGGTATGCGCACGCCTCTGAAGACAATCCCACGTTTGAGAAAAGATTGCCGATATTGCTGACAATCCATGGACTACTTTCATCTGGCTTCATGAGCTGCTCGGCTCTTCGATAAGCAGTTAACGATACATCCATCAGGTCGAGTGAAAGGCAAGTGTTGCCGAGATATCCCCAATATTCGATTGAATCCGGAAAGTCGGAGGTGAGCTTATCCAGCAGATAAACCGCAATTTCATGAAAATTCAGATCTTGAGCCAATCTTGCGTATTTGAAGCGAACATGCTCGACGCTTGAATCTGCGCCGTAGCAACGGCTAATCACATCCAAGGCTTCGGCTACTTTCTCCTGTTTCTCGAGTAGATCTACCAAAGTTAGAGCCACATCCGGATTTATGCTTGGGTTTGCGGTTTCCAAAATGGAAATGGCGATTTCATGCTCCTCGTTTTCTGCATGGCACTTAGCGATGGCAAGATCAATGGAATGGTCGTGCTGATATTGCTTCTTGATGTCCTTCAAAAGGTTGATGGCGTCAGGAAAACGACCATCCATTTTCAGGAGTGCCGCAGTCCATCTTTTCATTTTAAGTGAATCTGGCTGAGACTCAGCATACTCCAGCAAAGGTTTGATTCCTTGTTTGAAGTCAGTTTTGAACTCGCAATAGCGCAGGCACAATTCAAGTAACGGACTTTTGTCGATGTCCGTGCTTTTGGCCATTTCCGCCTCAATCTTGACCTTCGCGCTTTCAAATTTCTTCTGAAAAAAGTCGGTAGCCCAAGTTGTCCCTTCCGCGACCTGGACAATCGTATCTTCAGACCCTGTTGCTAATCTGGTTTGAAGCGCCCCCAGCTTTTTGATTTGAAGGCGAATCTGGTGAGATGCTGGTCCCGTAGCCGCCTGCATGCTTCCATCAAGGCGGTTTGATTCGTACTTGCCGGCAGTGATTCCGATCAGATCCGAGGGGATGTGGAGTTCTGAGCCGTCTGGGATTAGAAAGAAAACCCGCTCACGCCCTAGCTTTCCAATAAACAAACCAAATTCGAATAACACATTGTCTCGAACTGAAGCTCCTTCCTTTCCGCGAATCTTCACAAGATCGTCGGCACTAAAAACAAAAACTCCGAAGTCGTTTGTCGCCAAGACTTTCACCAATGATTCGATGGTTGTAGATGACAGTTCAAAAACCCCTTGATCCCAAACGGTTATCTCTGCGTCGTGAAGCAGGTTTTGCTGGACTGCATAGGCGATATTTAAGCCTTCAACTGAAGATCCAATAAATGCACGGGGTTTCATGGCGGTGATTTCTGAGAGTGGTGGCGACAATCAACCAGACGCTGGATGGCGCAACCATTCATCAAGCCAAGGGTTCTGAACTTGGGAAATGACGACAGTGTGTAACAAATGGACAAGCGACAAGCAATCCCCCCTCAGCCACGCCCCAATCGCTCCGCCTGTTCGCGCCACCCGCCCCCGACTTCCCGGCGTGCTCGTTCCGGCCGAGGCTGACGTGAGCGGAGGGATTTTAACCGCTGATAGAGAAAAGATGCCAGGCATACAGTGCTTGCTTTCGCCTCCATTTTGACCATTATCCGCGCCCATGAGCACCTCGAAAGCCTCTGAAAATCAAGCCATTCCGCTGGA
This sequence comes from Prosthecobacter sp., assembly GCF_046154365.1. Classification (GTDB taxonomy): domain Bacteria; phylum Verrucomicrobiota; class Verrucomicrobiia; order Verrucomicrobiales; family Verrucomicrobiaceae; genus Prosthecobacter. Next base: position 541 of record NZ_JBJXFV010000058.1, on the reverse strand, counting down.
AGACCAACTTGTTGGCATCAATGCCAAAACAGCCCCTTATCCTGCCGCGCGGTCGTGGTCGGGCGGGCGGCGGCGGATTCTGGGGAAGGGGCCGCTGGAGAGCTACACCTACCATGTGATGTCGCGCACTTGCGGCGGGGAGGTGTTCTTTGATGACGTGGAGAAGGAAGCGCTCAAGCGCGTGATGTGGCGGCTGGCGGACTTCTGTGGCGTGAAGCTGGTGACTTACTGTATCATGGGGAACCATTTTCATGCGCTGGTGGAACTGCCGAAGCGTGAGGTGTGGCTGGAGCGCTTTGCGGGGCCGGAGGGCGAGGAAAAGCTGCTGGAGCATCTGCGGGTGCTATACAGCAAGGCGTATGTGGGCTGTTTGCGCACGGAGATCGCCGAACTGCGGCGGCGGGGGATGGAGACGCTGGTGCAGGAGAAGCTGGCGGCGATCCAGCAGCGCTTCTGCGACCTGTCGATCTATGTGAAGGAGGTGAAGGAGCGCTTCAGCCGCTGGTTCAACAAGCGGCGCGGGCGCAAAGGCACGCTGTGG
>NZ_JBJXFV010000057.1:0-32253 GCF_046154365.1 Prosthecobacter sp. | reverse complement strand
GTCAGGCTCCCTCTCCCCGGCGAGAGACTTGTTTTGCGTTTGGCTTTCTTTCCGGGGAGAGGGTCGGGGTGAGGGGCCAGATTTGCACCTGGGAATAGGGGCGTCATTATTGCTTAACGGCATTGCCGCTAATCCCAGCACCGCACTGGTAAAACGATGGCTTTTGACGCCTAAACATGGATTTGGGGCGTGGAAACAATGATTTGGCATGCGGAAACGTTAATTTGGGAGACAAAAACCTTAATTTAGCATGCGGAAACTCTAATTTGGCATGCGGAAACATTAACTTGGCATGCGGAAACCTTAACTTGGCATGCGGAAACGTTAATTTGGCATGCGGAAACCTTAACTTGGGAGGCGGAAACGTTCATTTTGAAGGTGGAAACATGGATTTGAGCCATAAAAGCAATCATCCGGGACCGTGAAAACGGTGAAAACGGGGTCAGGCAAAAAATTGACAAACAGAATCGCGAAGAACCTAAGCAGCCGGGTTTGCCATTGGCGGTATGTTCGAATGACTTGAGATCAGCCGCAGCGGCAAGCAGGCTTGTTTTTTCTGAACCGAGTGGGTGGAGGCATGAAAAAGGCGGACCTTTGCAGGCCCGCCTTCGTGATTCAATCGCTCGAGGTTGTCGATTACTTCGCCTCGGGAGCCTTGGCACCTTCTTTGAAGCAGTAGAGGTGCGTGTGGGTGGTGACGTAAAGGCAACCGTTGGCGGCGACGACGCTGCTGAGCAGCGGGGAGGGGAACTCGATGGTCTTGAGTTCCTTCAGCTCCTTGCCTTCGGCGAGGATGAAGAGTTCGCCTTCTTCGTTGCCGATCCAGACTTTGCCATCCACCACGACGGGGCTGGCCCAGATGTGGCCTTTGGTGTCGAACTTCCAGTATTCTTTGCCGGTCTTGGCGTCGAGGCAGAAGAGGCGGCCGGTGTAGTCGGCGGCATAGACGAGACCGTCTTTGACGGCGGGGGTGGAGATGGTGCGCTCGATGCCTTTGAAGGTCCAGACGGCTTTGCCGCTGAGGTCGCCGGTGCCTTTGGGGTCGATGCAACTCAGGCAGCCGACGCCTTCGCCGTGCTCGGGGTCCTGGCCGATGGGGACATAGACGAGGCCGTCATAGACGGTGGGGGTGGCGATGATTTCGCTGGGGCCGTCGTATTCGACGTATTTGATGGGTTCGCCTTTGTCGTTCTTGCGATACTCGGGCGGGTTGGCGTCATAGCGCCAGTGTTCGACGAGGATGTCGAGGTCTTCGGCGTTCTTTTTGGTCTCGGGGGCCATGGAATAAACCCAGCCGTCACCGGCGGCGAAGATGATCTGCTTTTTGCCGCCGACTTCGAGGTAGTTCGGCGAGGACCAGGAGCAATGCAGCACGCGCTCGGAGGCGACGTGGTCTTGCTCACCGAGCAGCGTGCCTTTTTCAGCATCGAGCATGATGAAGCTGGGGGAATTGGGCGCGGGGATGTTGGTGTGGGTCCAATCGACGCCGTTGCAGGTGGGGACGAAGACTTTGCCATCAACGATGAGCGGGTAGCCGGCGGTGGCGTTGTGCTGGAAGACGCCGAGTTCTTTGTACATGTCATACACCCAGAGGATGTCGGCGTCGGTGGTGCCAGGAGTGAGCGGAGGCGTGGGCTTGCCGTCTTTGTCGAGTGGGGCCATGAAGGCACCTTCGTCCTGCATGCCCTGGTTGCCATTGGCGAGGCCGTTGACATCCATGCAGATGATCTGGCAGCGGTTGCCGGGAACGTAGGCCTTGTCGCCGATGATGGTGGGGCTGGCGCAGATGCCGAGGTATTCCCAGTCATTGACCTTGCCGCTGCCCATCTTGGGCGAAACAAGCTGCCAGAGGAAGTTGCCGGTCTTTTCTTCAAAGACCATGACGTTGCCGCGGTCGCCGATGTGTTTCGGATCACGCGGGGATTCGTTGTTGGTGCCGACATAGACCTTGCCATCGGCGATCATCGGCGTGCCATAGGTCTGCGAACCGAGCTTGGCGACCCAGAGGCAGTTCTTGGTGGTGCTCATGTCGATGTCTTCCGCGCCGGGGAGTTTGTTGGCTTCCTGTGCATCGGGACGGAGGCGTCCGGCTTCTTTGGGCGCGGCCTTGGGGCCGTATTTCTTACCGGGATCAAAGTCGATGGGCAGACCTTTTTCGTCGGACACCATGTTGCGGGTGTTGCCGCCGCCCCATTGGGCGTAGTCTTTGCCAGTGGCGGCGGGCGCGGTTGCCTTGGCAGGCTCGGATTCGGTCTTCTTACCGCATGAGGTCATCAAGAGCGGTGCCGAGGCGACGAGTGCCGCAGCGAGGAGGAGGGTGGGTTTGGTGGTCATGGAAGGGGCAATAAAGTGGCAACAGTGGATCGCTTGAGGCGTAAGGTTTGTCGGGAACCTGAAAAGGAAACGTCAAATAGGCTGAAAAAGTTCATCTGCCCCAGCAGAAGCGGAGCGTCCTCGAAAAGAGTCCACGCAAAAGCCAGTGCCACGGGATCGAAGCCTTCGATGCTAGCTTTGAGAAGAAGGGGGAATGCTGGGAGGCGAGCTAGGTTGCCCGTGAGCTTGAGCGGCTTGCCAGCTCCCCATTTGCCGCCGAGTTTGAGTCCGACCTGGTACGGCAGAACGCTTACCATTGAGCCAGAGTCGATCATGGCGACTCCATGGTGCTGCTGCTCCTGCAAGCCGAGTGTCAAAGGTAGATAAGCCAGCGCGGGGCCTGCTACTCCCTCAAGTCCAGGGCGATACGGAAATGTTCGCTCAGACTCCATCGACTTCGGCCATCATCTTCGGCTCTCCGAGTAGTTGTCCCAACACTTTCGCGGCCTCGTGGGCGTCATACTGGCTCCAGATCTCGATTTCACCGTTGGGAGCGATTTCCTCAAACATCGCGTTCAAAGCGTCCTGTGACGTGGGCAACGTCGTGACATTAGCGATCACAGACTTTGGAGGTGTAATGGTCATGGAGGATGATAGGTAAAGGAAGCCGCCAGATCAATTGTTCTGAGTCACACTCAAATTATCCAGATACACACGCTTCTGATTCAGCGGTGTGAAGCCAAAGATGCCGGGGGAGCCATTTTTATGGGCGCGGGGGACTTTGACTTCGATGGTCCAGGCGGCGGGCTCGGGCTGGGCTTTGTCCCACACTTTGGCCAGCACGAGACCGCTGCCATCCGCAGCGACATCGACGCGGGTCTTGAGCGTGTACCAAGTGTTGGCGGTGACTTTGAAGACGGCTTCCTGCTTGAGGCGCTCGAGGTTGGAGCTGACTTCGAGTTTGCCGGCATTGCCGCGCAGGCAGATGAGGTAGCGCTGGTTAATGAGGCCGATGTCGGACTTGGACCGGGCGCTGCCGTCGGTCATCACGTCGGCCTGCATGGTGTAGTTGGAGAGATTCGACGGGGCGATGAAGACGGTGCCACGCTGGAACAGCAGGCGGTCGAAGGTCTTGGCGAAGACTTTCTGGCCGTTGACCTCACGCACGTCGAATTTGAAGCGTGCGCCGATCCATGGGAGCGGCGGGTAGGCAAACTTCACGCCTTCGGTGGGCTGGTCTTCCTTGAGGTCGTAACCGTCGAAGTTTTCGACCAGCGGCAGGTTGCGCAGGCCGCGACCACGAATGGTGCCGAAGAGGCCGTCCGGTGCGGTGGCCTTAAAGGCACCGGCGCTGGCTTTGGCATCGGCGGCGACTTCGAGTTCGCCTGCGTCGTTGAATTTGGCGTCCATGGTGGCCTTCACCTTGGCGGTGGGCGGGATGAAGGACTCCCATTTCACGCCTTGGACGTTGTCGCTGACGATGAAGCCGTTCGCATCAATGCTGCGGATGCGGAAGGCCTGTTTGCCGCCGGTCATGATGACGGTTTCGGCAGGAACGATCTGCAAAGCGACCGCTTTGCCGGCGGCGGGGATTTCAGCGACGGGTGCGGCATCGACCTTGATGCCTTCGTTCGGAATCGGGAAGGCGTAAAGATGCTTGGTGGTCGTCACATACAACGTGCCATCGCAAACGCTCGGTGCGCCGAGGCAGTCGCCGTCGAGTTTGATCTCCTGGACGATTTCGGCGTCTGTTTCGCCGGGTTTCACGATGACGAGCTTGCCTTCCATCATCGGGCAATAGAGCAGGCCATCGACGTAGAGCGGCGAGGAGTGCAGGTTGGCGTTGCTGAGCTTTTTCTTCCACATGTCAGCGCCCGTGTTGGCGTTGATGGCGTAAAGTTCGGCACCGTCGGTGAGCTGGTAAATGACATCGCCAACAAGAACCGGCGAGCTGCTGGTGGCACCGATCGGGTTGCGCCAGACTTCGATGCTGGGCTCCAAGGTGGTGGCCTCAAGCACGGGCGGGACTGGGGCGGCGAGCTTCTCCGGCAGCTTGATACAGATCATGCGGCCTTTCTCTGAGTTATCCACGTTTTCATCGCCGTGAATGGCGATGAGGTTGCCCTTGTGCAGTACGACGGAAGGGTTCGCGCCGTTTTTGCAGATGGGCATCTTCCAGTACGGTTTGCCGCTGCGCGCATTGACGCAGACGATGTGGCCGCAGCCGGTGGTGAAATAGGCGACGCGTTTGCCGTCACGAGTTTCCAGCACGGGCGTCGAGAACGAGCTGTCCACCGGTGGGCTGACGCCTGGGAGCGTCCACCAGACGAGTTCGCCGGTTTTTTTGTCGAAACCATAGGCACGATCGGCGGCGGGGCCGTCCGCGCCCCAATTGGAGAAGATGAAGTGGATGATGACGAGATCGCCTTCGATCACTGGACTGCCGACGCGTGCATTTGGGAAGGTCATGCGGCCGAAATCTTCCATGAGCGGCATCTCAAAGACTTTTTTGCCGTCGAGTTCGAAGCAAACGAAGACGCCCGCGTTGCTGACGAGATAGATGCGCTTCGTCTCAGGATCGACCGTCGGTGCGCCGATCGAGTAGCGGTTGTAGATCGAGTCGCTGAGGTAGTCGGGAATCTCGTGCTGCCAGAGCTGCTTGCCCGTTTTTGCGTCAAGGCAGGTCAGCAGCTCGATGAGATCCGTTGTTTCACCTTTGTAGCCCCAGAGGATGACTTTGCCATCCACCACCACCGGTGTGCCACGGCTGCGGATGTCCGTCGTCCAGGCGGGTGTGTCGGCGAGTTTGCCGGCCTTGGTGTAATGCTCCAGGCTCACGCCGTTTTGCAGCGGGCCGCGCCAGTTCGTCCAGTCATTGGCGTGAAGCAGGCTGGTCAGTGCCAGCGAGGCGGCGATCAAAGAACCGAAAGAAGTGCGAGGACGAGGATGCATGAGTTGGATTTGATAGGAGAAAAGGAACATCGTGAGCGTGTGCCGGGCTTCAATGCGATTTTCATACCTTTCGCAAGGGAGGCGGCAGCGGTGCCAACGGGGGATGGGTGAACGCGGCGCGTGCGCAAATTCTTACGGGCGTGGCAAGGCGCTGGCCGTGTCCAGATGAAGGTTACTCCTTCAATGACGGCGGCCTGTGGCTCTGAATCTGCGCTTTGAAGTCGCCGAGGCTGTTCCAGTGGGCGTGCTCGTTGAGATCGACTTCGGCGATGGCCAGCGTACCAAAGGTGGTGGCTTGGGCGAGGACGTCGCCGTAGTGATCGTAGATGCCGGAGATCATCCACTGGTGCTTGGTGGCGTCGGTGTAGGTGCTGCTGACGACATAGACATGGTTCTCACACGCACGGGCGGCGGCGAGCATGGGATTGCAGCCCCACACCGGCCAGGCGATGATTTCGGCGCCTTGGATGGTCAAGGCTCGCGCGACTTCGGGGAAGAAGCCGTCGTAGCAGATCATCATGCCGACTTTGCCAAAGCGGGTGTCGAACACGGGATAGTCGTGACCGGGGGTGATGCCGGCTTCGATCTCGCTGCGTGGCAGCGTGACTTTGCGATACTTGCCGATGAGTCGGCCATCGGGGCCGAGGAGGGCGGCGGTGTTGTAGAGGGTCTTGCCCTCGCGCTCGACGAGGCCGGCGACGATGTAGAGGTCGTGCTGTTGCGCGAGCTTGCCAAAGTACTCGGTGCTGGGGCCGGGAATGGTCTCGGCGCACTCCTCCATCTTCTTGCCGGTGCCGTAGTAGGTGAGGGTTTCGGGCAGGACGACGAGATCGGCCTTCTGTTTTGCCGCTTCAGCGATGAGCGGCGCGAACTGCGGCGGTTTGTCGGCAGGGTTCTTGCCGTCCTTCGGCTGGAGATGAATGGTCGCGAGCTTGACCTTGCGCGGAGTTGGTGCGGCCACGGCGGTGAGCGAAACTTCGCTCCACTCGACACGGGCGTTGGCGGCCCACTGAAGATAGAGCTCGATTTTCGCCTGCGTGGCCTTGAGCGGAGAGCGGAGCGTCTCTTCGCAGTGCGCCCACTTGTTGACTTCGCTGTCGGGAACATGCGGATACTCGGGTTCGGCACGCGGCACGGTGCCTTTGGCATAGCCTTGCTTCGCCGGTTCCTCCCAGGTGACGGGATTGCCTTTCTCATCCTGCCAGATCACGCGTGCATACACGCTGCGACGTGCTGTGGACATGGCGCTGGCCTTTTTCCATGCGCTGAACTGGTAATGCTCGCCGCCTTCCACCGGCAACGTGCGCGTCCAGCAGCCGATCCAGTGTTCACCGGGGCCGGTTTCAAGGATGAGGGATCCTTTGCCGTTGATGCCACCAGTGTTGCTGACGTTGGCATCGGGTTTTGCTTCGTCACGCGGCGACCAGAGTGACCAACCGTCGGAGAAGGCCGCTTGCGAGGCGGTGGCGAGGAGGCAGAGTAGGAGCGTGAGCGTTTTCATGTGCGAGAGTACGCGATTTGGCGAGGATGTCTTGAATGCGCTGGCCGTTTTGTGTCACCGCTATGCGATTCCATGCCAATCGACGCTGTATGCATGCTTCAACCGAGGGTTGGCACCCACGGCTATGATTGTGGCAGCCCTACGGGCTTGGAAGCTTCCGCCTCACTTCTCATCCAGCCCGCGGCGGATGCGATATTTGATCGCGAGCTGATGCGCGGGTGAATTGGCGAAGGGCATGGCTTTGATGCGCTCAAGCTGGAGCAGGGCGACGCTCTGGATGGCGTGGAAGTAGCCGCCGTTGTGGGCGATGCCGAGCAGGCGGGTCACATAGTCGAGCTGGAGGTTCTGGCGCATGGTGCTGACGGGTTGCGCGGGATCGTCGCCGGTGCAGATGGCGGTGGTGAGGGAAGTCATGACTTCATCCAGGCTGACTTCGTTGCCGTAGAGGGCGCTGTCCATGATGCGCTGCTGTGTGCTGGGATGCATGAGGTGATCCAGGAGCGAGCGCTGCATTTTGAACACGCGGTCGTGCAGTTTCGGGTCTTCGCCTTCGTCGCGATGCTCGAAACCGCGGCGCTGCTGCTGGAGGTGCGCGTAGAGTTCTGGCGGCGCGCTGAGAGCACCGGGGGCGAAGGCGTACTTCGCCAGCGCGGCCAAGGCGGCGCGCTGTTTGACGGCTTCGACGGGCTTGAGCGGCACGGTGCCGGCGGCCTGGCCCTGCACGGCGCGTTCCACCAGGACGCCGCCGACGTAGCGTGACATGGCGACGAGGGAGCTGCTGGCGTCGCTGGTGAGCGAGACGTAGGCCTGCGCGACTTCCTGCCAGCTCCTGCCGGGATCGGCGACGTCTTTGAGGATGTTCTTCAATTCGGCGCTCACCATCTCGCAGCGCTGCGTGCCGTAGGTGATGGGATCGCTGCTCATGTCAAAGAGCATGGCGCGCGGGTCGATGGCCTTGCCGACGGCACGCATGTCATCGGCGTCGTTGGCAAAGGCGAGTTCGGGCTGGTGCGAGTGGGCGGCGATGGCTTCGAGACGCTGCTGTTCTGCGACGGGATCTTCCAAGGACTCGCTGTAGCCGTAGTTGATGACCCAGTGGTCATACGGACCGGGTTTGGTGGTGAAGTACTGGCCCTGCGGGGTGCCTTTGGGCGCGATGTTGACTGGCGGGTAATCCATGACGGAGCCGGTGAGGCCGATTTTTTCGGTGATGGCGGCGTTGTGGACATCCACGGCATTGTGAAGCTGGCTGCCACGGAAGTTGTGGCTCAAACCGAGCGTGTGGCCGACCTCGTGCAGCGCGAGGTAGTAGAGCGATTCTTTGATGAGGCGGTCCACCTCGATGCGGTCGCTCTTTTGCAGGCGCAGCATGGTCTGGCCGAACATGAGGCCGTGGCGGGCGCTGCTGCACGCGGTGCAGGCATGGGGATCGAAGGCGTGCGTGCCGGCAGCGGTGTCGCTGGCGAGGCCGAGGTCGTCGAAGAGTTTTTTGGTGAGCAGGCGCTTGGTGATGAAGCTGTACTCCAGCATGATGTCGGCGCCGAGGAGTTCGCCGGTGCGCGGATTGGCAAAGCTGGGGCCGTAGCCGCCGAAGGGCGGGTTCACGCTGCTGGTCCAGCGCAGCACGTTGTGCTCGATGTCACCGGCGTCCCACTTGGCGTCGTCGGGCTGCTGTTTGACGACGACGGCGTCTTTGAAGCCGGCGGTTTCGAAGGCTTCGTTCCATTTGAGCACGGCGGCGCGGATGGTGTCGCGGAACTCGACGGGCGTGGTGTTTTCGATCCAGAAGGTGATCGGCGTCACGGGTTCGCTCAAGGCGGTGCCGGGCTTCTGTTTGACGAGATGCCAACGGTGAATGACATCGCGATAGGGTGCGACGTCGGTGCTGGTCATGTCGGTGATTTGATGCGTGAAGTAGCCGAGGCGAGGGTCGTCGAGGCGCGGCTTGAAATCGTTTTCCGGCATGGCGATGAGCGTGTGCTGCACCTGCACGCTGATGTAACGCGGATCAGTGACATCGGCCTCGGCCTCCCAGGTCGGCGTGGGGTTTTCATAGACGTATTCGGCGATGATGGCGGTGTTTTTCGGGTAGCCGTTGATGCGGACGATCTTCGACTTCGTCTCGGACAGGCGACCGAGCACGGCCTTGCCACCGGAGGTATCGCCGTGCTTCACCATGGTCAGGGTCTCGCGCAGAAATAGATTCGTGGCGGCGATGAGCACGCCCTCGGCATCTTCGGCGACGATGGTTTCGCTGGCGAGGATCGCTGGGCTGGTGTTCGCACGCTTCGCTTTGGCGAGGGCGTTCTGCGGATCGAAGTAGAGCGCGGTGTTGTGCTCGACGACCTCGATGCGGTCAAAGGCCTTACGCAGCCCGAAGACGATCGAGTCGCCGTAACGTCCGCGGTTGTGCCCAGCGGCGACGACGCCATCGACGCTGTGATTGAAGTAGATGAAGTCGGGGCCGAACTGGTTCTTCGCGACGAAGAGCCAGGCCACGCCTCTCTCGGTGTCGAGATACATGCGGAACAGGCCGTCGAGGCGCTGGTAGCCCTTGGTGAAATCGGCGACGGATTTGCGCTTCGGTTTCTCCTCCGCAGGCTTCGCCGCCGTCGGTGCGGGGGCCGCCGGGGCAGGGGTGGCCGTCTGCGCCGGTGTGGTGGGCTGTGAAGGCGGGTTGGGCAGGGGCTTACCGGGCACCGGCATCGGTTCTGGCTTCGGTTCCGGCTTGGGATCGGGCTTCGCTGGTTCTGGCTTGGGTTCCGGCTTCTTCGGCTCCGGTTTGGCCGGTTCCGGCTTCTTGGGCTCCACCGCCGCATGGAGGCTTGCAGTGCAGAAGGCAAATGTCAGGCAGGCAAGAAAGGCGCGGTAGGGCATGGGATGAGTGGATTGGGTTGAGCGGAAACATAACGTCACAGCCCGGCCTCTGCACACACTTCATGGTAAGAATGTGCTCGACAACATCCGCCATTTCTCACATTCTTGGCCTCGCACCGTTCACGGGCGGTGTGTTTTTCCTTTCCGCGCAGCACTGCACCAGAGGCACTGCCGGGTTGAGAGGGGGAGCAGGTTAAATCAGCCCCGCATTCACTCAACCATGACGGCTCATGATCTACCTCCGTTTCGACATGAACGACCCGCGTGTGGTGATGGATTCACCGAACGTACGACTTATCGACGGTCGCGGCGTCCTGCTGGAGCCGGGTGATAATCTTTACACGCAGCTCGCCCCCGGCACACCCGGCTATCAGGCACCGCTTTCACCGAAACCCAAACGTCACACCACCCTTTCCCTCGCCTCACTCAACCTACCTAACCCTATGCAACCGTTCCGCTACATCGTACAGCTCATCTCCACCCTCTTCACCTCACGCCCCGCCGCACGGCCCGCCATGGAGGAGGGCGAGTACCTCGACACCCTCGCCACCCGCAGCCAGCTCACCCGCCCGCAGGTGGAAAAACTCATCACCGAGATGTCCAGCCTCCATGTCGAGCTGGCACGCCAGACCATCCCCGTCGATTTCATCCTGCGGCGCTACCGCATCCAGCCCACCTGCGGCGGCCGCCTCAGCGGCCCTGATCCGAGCGATACCGAGGTGCGCGACACCCTCGGCTACTCCGTCATCGTCCACCCGGATGAGATCGACAAGGTGCGCGTCGATTGCCCCGTGGAAAAAGCCGGAGAAGCCGCCCAAAACGCCCCCAAAGTCACCAGCGTGCGCGCCCGCCCCGGCAATGTGGCCAATAAATACGCCGTCGGCCCTGGCCGCACCACCGAGGTCAATGGCACCAACTTCCGCGACCGCAGCACCAACGCACCCTGGCCCACCGCTTGTCTGATCGATGCCGCCGGAGCCCTCGTCACCGCCGTCGATGTCGCCGACTGCACCGGCCCCACCCGCCTCATCCTCTCCGGTGCCCCCGTCGGCACCACCGGCACCCTCTACCTCAAGCTCGTCGATGCCGACGGGCACTTCTCCGTCTGGGACCAAGAACTCACCCCCCACGCCGCGTGAGGCCCTGGACCACGGCCACTGGGTCGATGCCCGCACCTCCCCGTCCTACTCGTCCTCCTACTCCTACTCGTCCTCGATATGCACACGACCACCCCAGATTGCTGCGCTCCGAGGACGAGAACGAGGACGAGCGATGCCAAGCGTACGCCACCTCAATAGCCGCGTCCCCAGGGAGGCCACGCTGCACTCCCTCCCACCCGTCCGCAGCCCCCTGGGGGCACCTCTGCGGACCCCCAGGGGTCGCCATCGTACCTACCGGGGGTAGCCGCCGTACCCCCCAGGGGTCGCCTCCGCCCCCCCCGGGGGCAGCCCAACGCCCCCCGGGGGTCCGCTCCATACTCCCCCAGGGTCCGCGCTCGCCCCCCCCAGGGGTCACTCGACACTCCCCCAGGGTAGCTGTAATACCCCCCACCCCTCCTCACAGCACCCCCCGGGAGTCTTTTCGGGCAAAACCCGCCCTTTCGGCTAAAATCCCAGCTCTCACTATGAAAACCCGTCTGCTAGCCCTCACCCTGCTTGGCCTGCTCTCCATGCCGCTCCACGCCCAGACCATCACCACCCAAACGGTGGACCTCGGCACCTCTACGAATGCCAGTACCGGCCAATACACCTCTCAAGCCATCGTCGCCGGAAACCCGGCTGTTGCCTATTACAACGCGTCGAAAGCGAGCCTGATGTTTGCCCGCAATAGCGCGGCGGACGGCTCAGGGACGTGGGCGATCACCACGGTGGACACCGTCGGCACCGTGGGACGGTACTGCTCGCTGGCGGTGGTAGGTGGTTACCCGGCCATCAGCTATTACGACTTTACCAACAGCGACCTCAAATACGCGCGCAACAGCGCGGCGGATGGCTCAGGCACGTGGACGATTACCACTGTGGACACCGGCGGCAACGTGGGCCAATACACCTCGCTGGCTGTGGTGGGCGGCACCCCGGCCATCAGCTACTATGACGTTACTAACCAAGACCTCAAATACGCACGCAATAGCGCGGCGGATGGCTCGGGCACATGGACGATTGCCAGCGTGGACACCGCCGGCTCCGTGGGCCAATACACTGCGCTAGCGGTGGTAGGCGGTTACCCAACAATCAGCTACTACGACGGGACCAACGCTGACCTCAAATGCGCACGTAACAGCGCGACGGATGGATCGGGCACTTGGGCGCTCAGCAGCGTGGACACAGGCGGTAACGTGGGCCAATTCACCGCGCTAGCAGTGGTGGGCGGTTACCCGGCCATCAGCTACTACGACGTGACCAGTAAAGACCTCAAATACGCGCGCAACAGCGCGGCGGATGGCTCGGGCACCTGGACGCTCAGCAGCGTGGACACCGTCGGCTCCGTGGGCCAATACACCGCACTAGCGGTGGTGGGCGGATACCCAACAATCAGCTACTACGACGGGACCAACTTCGACCTCAAGTATGCACGTAACAGCGCGGCAGATGGCTCAGGCACCTGGACGCCCACTATTACGGATGCTGGCGTGCAGGGCGGCGACGTGGGCTATTACACCTCGCAGGCCATCATCAATGGCAACCCGGCCATCAGCTACTTGGACGCGGCCAACGCTGACCTCAAATACGCGCGCAACAGCGCGGCGGATGGCTCAGGCACGTGGACGATTACCAGCGTGGACACCCTCGGCGACGTAGGCCTCTACACCTCGCTGGCGGTGGTGGGCGGCAAGCCGGCCATCAGCTACCACGACGCGACTAACCAATACCTCAAATACGCGCGCAACAGCGCGGCGGATGGCTCAGGCACGTGGATGATTACCACTGTGGACACCGGCTCCGTGGGGGAATACACCTCGCTGGCGGTGGTGGGCGGTTACCCAGCCATCAGCTACTACGACCGTGGCAACGCTGACCTCAAATACGCGCGCAACAGCGCGGCGGATGGCTCGGGAACCTGGACACTCACCAGTGTGGACACAGTCGACGACGCGGGCCAATACACCTCGCTGGCGGTGGTGGGCGGCAAGCCGGCCATCTGCTACTGCGCCAAGATCAACACCTTCGGCAATATCAACGGCGTCCTCAAATACGCGCGTAACAGTGCGGCGGATGGCTCGGGCACCTGGACGCTCACCACGGTGGACAACGGCGTGGGCTTAGGCAGTGTGGGCGAATACACCTCGCTGGCGGTGGTGGACGGCAAGCCTGCCATCAGCTACTTCGACGCGACCAACGCTGACCTCAAATACGCGCGCAATAGCGCGGTGGATGGCTCAGGCACGTGGGCGCTCAGGAGCGTGGAAACCGTCAGCGCCGTGGGCCAATACACCTCGCTGGCGGTAGTGGGCGGCTACCCGGCCATCAGCTACTACGACCTTGGCAACGCTGACCTCAAATATGCGCGCAACAGCGCGGCGGATGGCTCGGGCACATGGATGCTCTTCAGCGTGGACACAGTAGACCTCGTGGGCCAATTCACCTCTTTGGCCGTAGTGGGCGGCAACGCGGCTATCAGCTACTACGACGAGATCAAGGACAGCCTGAAGTGGGCCAAGCTGACATTCGACGCAGACAACGACGGCCTACCTGACGCCTGGGAGGTCGCGATGTTTGGTGCGACCAGTGGCCATGGTCCCCTGGACGACGACGATCACGACGGCCTCGTGAACCTGCTGGAGCTGGCCTTCGGCAAGAATCCGACGCTGCCCAATGGCTCAGCATTGCCTCCCGCGAGCAATGAAGGAGGCTACCTGACGATGTCGATCCCCAAGCGACCCTGGGTGACCTATGAAGTGCAAAGCGCAGGCTCCCTGCTGCCTGCCCTGCCGGATTCCTTCAGTGCCACCAGCACCACGGTGCTCATCAACGATGCCACCACGCTCAAGGTGCGTGACAACTTCCTCATCGGCACCTCACCGCCCCGCTTTATGCGCGTGAAGGTGATGGCGGCGCCGTAGCGAGCAGACTTTGAGACTGGGAGACTTTGAGACGGGGAGACTGGGAGACTGGGAGACGGGGAGACGGGGAGACTGGAGGCGCTCCTCCTCTCATCGTCTCATCGTCTCATCGTCTCATCGTCACCCCGTCTTCCGCCTCACGCGGTGGCCAGGGCTCGGCCATTCGAAGCCGAGGGCGTCGAGGCGGGCTTTTTGCTCGGGTGGCATCACGCCCTGCTGGAGCCTGATGCGCTGGTTGTCCCGCCAGTGCATGAGGCCGGGGCTGGTTTGATTGGTCTTGGTGACATGGAGATGGCCGTACTGTTCCTTGAAGGCCACTAGCTCGGCCAAGCGTCCCTCCCAACCCTTCGAGTAGTGGAGCTTGGCGGACTTCCAGACGAAGCCGATGGCCTCCAGGCGCGCAGCGCGGTCTGGGCGCAGGGGCGGCTCGTCCTTGTAGGCACCTTTGTGTTTGAGTCGCTGACGCATCACCCACTTGCCAAGGTCGGGGTTGGCCGCCCAGGCAGCGGGCACCTGACAGTGACCGTGGGCCTGCTTGAAGGCGCAGAGCTGGGTGAACCTGGTCTCCCAGATCTGCTCGTTGTATTCCTCCTTGCTGACAGGCGGGCGCGCGGGGCACACCCACTCGAAGCCGATGGCGTCGAGCCGCGCCTTGCGCGCGGGGGAGAGCGTGCCTTTGCGGAGATTGACGCGCTGGTTGTCCCGCCAGTTCATGAGGCCTGGGGAGGTCTCGCTCTTGAGGGTGACACGCAGGTGGCCGTGGCGCTGCTGGAAGGCCACCAGCTCGGCGAAGCGCCGCTCCCAGCCTACGGCATTGGGCTGTTGGGAGGCTTTCCAGACGAAGCCCAGAGCCTCCAGGCGTGCGATGCGCTCCGGGAGCAGGGCGGCCTCGTCTTTGAGGGGGCCTTTGCGTTTGCGCCGCTGCCTGATCACCCATTTGCCCAGCCCTGGGCATGCCGGGTAGGAGGGAGGCACCTGGCAGTGACCGTGCTCCGCTTGGTAGGCCGCGAGCTGGGCGAACATGGCTTCCCAGCGCTCCTCATTATATACCTCCTTGCTCACGGGCGGGCGTGTGGGGCACACCCACTCGAAGCCGATGGCGTCGAGCCGCGCCTTGCGCACGGGAGTGAGAGTGCCGTTGTGCAGGTTGATGCGCTGATTGTCCCGCCAATGCATGAGGCCGGGGGAGATCTCACTCTTGAGGGTGACGCGCAGGTGGCCGTGCTGCTGCTGGAAGGCCACCAACTCGGCGAAGCGTGCCTCCCAGCCTGCGTTGAAGTGGGGCTTGCTGCTCCTCCAGAGAAAGCCAGCCTGGTCCAGACGCTCCTTGCGCTCCGGGGGCACGCGGTTGTGGCAGTTGGCACAGCGCAGGTTGATGACCCAATTGGCCAGGGAGGGGTTGCGCTTCCAGCGGGTCGGCACCTCGCAGTGACCGTGCTCGGCCTTGAAGGCCAGCAATTGGGCAAACTGCTCCTCCCAGCGCCGGTCAGCGGAGCGCCGCGCGCTGCGCTCATCAGCATGGAAGTCCCACTCAAACCCCAGCGCCTCCAGCGCCCGCTGCTGCTCAGAGTCAAGCCTGCCCTTGTGAAACAGCTCGCTCTGCTCTGCCAGCCACGCTCCCAGACGCGGATGCTCCCGGCAGCGCAGCGGCACGAAGCAGTGCCCGTGCTCGATCTTGTATTGAACCAACTGGTGCAGCCAGCTCTCCCAGCCCGCGTGATCCACGGCAGTAGTCTGCGGCAGCGCCTCGTGCGCGTCGCTTGTAGGGTGACTCAATTGACTCTCCGCAGCCATCGGCAGCATGCTGCCAGAGTGAACCTTCGCTGGCAAGAGCGGGATAGCCGTGCGTAGCGCTCCTCCTCTCATAGTCTCATAGTCTCCCCGTCTTCCGGCGCGTGCAAATATTTCGGTAAGAGCGGTGCATCCCTTGCGTTACAGGCTTCATGAACGCCCCCCGCCTTCTCTTTGCCTGCCTCACACTCACCACTGCCTCGCTCTCGGCTGCCATGCTGCCGGAGAGCCAGAAGATCGACCAACTCCTCGCCCAAGGCTGGGGAAAGGCCGGTGTGAAGCCCAACGCGCCCGCTAGCGATGATGTGCTCGTCCGCCGCCTCTATCTCGACATCGCGGGCCGCATCCCTACCATTGAGGAAGCCACCGCTTACAAGGAGTCGAATGATCCGCAGAAGCGCGCGAAGCTGATCGACGCGCTGCTGGCCTCCGATGGCTATACCAGCCACATGTTCAACTACTGGGCGGACATCCTGCGCCTCTCCGACAACGTCAAAGGCCGCCTCACGGCTGAGGCGTATGAAGAGTGGCTCAAGAAGCAGCTCAAGGCCAACACGCCGTATGATCAGTTCGTGAAGAACCTGCTCACCACCGACGGTGGCGTGTGGGACAGCGGCAGCATTGGCTTCTGGCAGCGGGACGAGAACAAGCTCGACCACCTCGCCTACACCGTGCAGGTCTTCCTCGGTACCAACATCGTCTGCGCGCAGTGCCACAACCATCCCTTCGATAAATGGACGCAGATGGACTACTACCACATGGCCGCCTTCACCAACGGCATGGACACCAAGGGCAACGGCTTCAACATCAAGGGCAGCAGCAGGCCGGAGCTGGACAAAAAAACCATCCAGGCCATGAGCAAGCAGGACCAGAAAGCCTACCGCGACAAGATGCAGGCCGAGCGCAAAAAGCTGGAGTCCGGCACCAACAAAGAAGACATGCAGAAGGTCAAACAGGCCATGCAGGACGTGATGAAGCCCCTGCGCTACACCAGCGCCGAGTGGCAGGAAGGCAAGCTGCCCACGCTGCCGCATGATTACCAGTACAAGGACGCCAAGCCCGGCGAAAAGGTCGCCGCGAAGGCCATGTTCGGCCACGAGGCCGAACTGAAGCCCGGCCAGACCACGATCCAGTCCTTCGCCAATTGGATGACGAATCCGCAGAACCCGCGCTTCACCACCGTCATCGCCAATCGCATGTGGAAGAAGGCCTTTGGCATCGGTTTGATCGAACCCGTCGATGAACTGACCGACAGCACCGTCGCCAGCAATCCCGCGCTCATGGATTACCTCAGTGAGCTGATGGTCGAGCAAAAATACTCGCTCAAATCCTTCCTCCGCGTGCTGTACAACACGGACACCTACCAGCGCGCCGCCACCACGCAGGAAGTGCAACTCGGCGAGGCCTACCACTTCACCGGCCCCATCCTTCGCCGCATGAGCGCCGAGCAGGTGTGGGACTCCTTCGTCACCTTGGACAAAGGCAACGTCGATGACAGCGTCGATGCAGAAAATACCCGCCTGCACCAGTATCTCGACGATCTCTCGATGTTCCTCAGCACGATCAAAGAGAAAGGGCCTGAAGGCCTGGTCCAGATCGCCAAAGCCAACGCTGACAAGCTGGCCGCCAATCAGAAGAAGCTCGACGAGATGAAAGCGCAGATGGCCGCCATCAAAGACAAAGGTGGGGACACCGCAGCGCAAGCCAAAGACCTCGCCCGCCAAGCCCAGCAGCTCCGCAAAGAAACCGAGCGCGACTTCCTCATCGGCCTCGTTGGCGAAGAGCGTGCCGCCGACCTCCGCCAAGGCTACAACGCCAAGCAACCGGAAAAAACCAAGCGTCCGCAGATTGATCCCAAACAGCTCGCCAGCATGACCAAGGAGCAGCGCCGCGAGTTCATGAAGAGCTTCAATCGCAAAGATGGCAAAACCAGTGGTGGCAAAGACATCAACCTCGCCACCCGCGCCTCCGAACAGCCCAGCCCCGCCCGCCCCGGCACCTTCCTGCGCACCTTCGGCCAAAGCGACCGCGAACAGATCCAAAACGCCTCTGAAGACGCCTCCGTGCCACAAGCGCTCACGATGCTCAACGGCCCTGTCGCCGAGATCCTCAGCAGCCCCGCCTCCAAGCTCAATCAAGACCTCGCTAAGGCCGATTCACCCGCCAAGAAGATCAACACCCTCTACCTCGCCCTCCTCGGCCGCCAGCCCACCGCGAATGAGCAAGGCGTGCTGAACGGCGTCATCCAAGAGCGCGGTGACAAAGCCGTGGCGGATGTCACGCATGCGCTGATCACCGGATCACAGTTCCTCTTTGTGCAATAACATAGGTCATATAGGACCTATTCGACTTATAGAACCACCCCACCCCGCCACCCACCATGAAAACGCTGCTCCACACCGCTGACGACCAAAGCCGCCGCGACTTCGCCAAAAACATCGCCAAGACCTGTCTCGGCGTTTCTGTCATGAGTGCTCTCGCGCCGCGTGGCTTTGCCGCGCCGTTTGAAGGCGCTTCCAAGCTCAAACAGGCCGCCACGGCCAAGCGCGTGATCTATTTGTACATGTCCGGCGGCATGACGCATCTGGATACCTTCGGTGTCGTGCCGGGAGCGGATACCATGGGCAGCACCAAGGCCATCAAGACCTCAGCCGACGGCGTGCAGGTCAGCGAGTACCTGCCTGAAACCGCCAAGATGATGCATCGCGGTGCCATCATCAATTCGCTCTCCTCCACGCAGGGTGCCCATGCGCAGGGGAACTACTTCCAGCACACCAGCTACACCATGCGCGGTGCCACACGGCATCCCACGATGGGCGCTTGGCTGCAAAAATTCCAAGGCAAGGGCAACACCGACCTCCCCGGCTCCGTCATTATCACTGGCGACAGCAAACACGCCGGTGGTGGATTCTTCGAGGCTGCATTCCAGCCGCTCATCCTCAACGATCCCGCCAAAGGCCTGCAAAACAGCCACCGGCCCGCCAGCCTCAGCGAGAGCGACTTCGACTACCGCCTCGGCCTCTCCGCCAAGCTCGATCAAGGCTTTCGCCAAGCCTACAACTACAACGGCGTCAAAGCCTACGCCGAGGTCTATAAAGACGCCATCAAGGTCATGAAGAGCGAGGATCTCACCGCCTTCGACCTCAGCAAAGAATCCGCTGAAACGCATGCCGCGTATGGCGAAGGCTCCTTCTCCCAAGGCTGCCTCCTCGCACGTCGCCTCATCGAGCACGGCGTGAAGTTCGTTGAAGTAACCCTTGGTGGCTGGGACATGCATCAAGACATCTACGCACGCCTCCCTGAACGCGCCGCCGACCTCGACAAAGCCCTCGGCACCCTCCTTGCCGATCTCGACCGCCGTGGCCTGCTCGATGACACACTCGTCGTCCTCACCTCCGAATTCGGTCGCACACCGAAGATCAATCAGAACGACGGCCGCGACCACTATCCGAAAGCCTTCAGCTCCGTCCTCTGGGGCGGCGGCATCGCCGGTGGTCAGGTCTATGGCAAGACCGACAAAGGCATCGAAGTCACCGAAAACAAGATCACCCCGCCCGACTTCAACGCCACCATCGCCTTCGCCCTCGGTCTGCCGCTCGACCTCGTGCTCTACAGCAGCAGTAAGCGCCCCTTCACGGTTACCGACAAAGGCCAGCCGATCACGAGCCTGTTTGGTTAAGATTGTAGCCAAGCTCGCCAGAGCTTGGACTGGCGCTCCGTAAACACCCGTCCCACCGTGTTCTGGCGAACGCGGCTACAAGTCGTGCGAGAAGCGTTCGTTTTCCCACGATTTGATTTCATGCGTTCGCTTCTCGCCCTCTTTTTGGTCCTGATGATGGCTGCTGCCCAGGCGCAGCAGATTGATCTCGAAAAAATCTTTGAGGAGCGCAATCTCGGGCCGGTGGGGGAGTTGCTGTCGCGGGGAGACTACGAACTCGTGGCGCGCATCGGCGAAGCGGCGGTGGAGAAGGGGTTGAAGGCACCGGACTGGCGTATCCTGCGCTTTAAGGCGCTCATCGAACTGGGGCAGATCGACACGGCGTTGGATGAAACCGCCAAGGCGCTGGTGTTTTTCCCGGACCACTTTGAACTGCTGATGCTGCGGCATGATCTGGCGAGGATGCTGGGCAAGGCGGACATCGCGGCGGAGGCATTGAAGAAGCTGAATGAGGTGGCGCGGACGAAACCGGCGAAGGATCGCACGGCGATGGAGTCGGTGGCGCTCGGGCGTGCGGCGCTGGTGCTCGGTGCAGATGCGCAGAAGGTCATCGCGCAGTATTTCAAGGTCGCGCAGACGAAGGATGCGAAGCTGGAGGCGGCATATCTCGCGGAAGGGCATCTGGCGCTCGACAAGGATGATGCGAAACGGGCGGCGGATGTGTTCCGTGCCGGATTGAAGGCGCACGGCGAGACGGCGCATCTGCGCTTTGGGCTGGCGAAGGCGTTTGGCACGAGTGATCGCGAGAAGGCGGTCGAAAGCTTGAAGAAAGCGCTCGAACTCAATCCGCATCACGCGGCGGCGCATCTGCTGCGCGCGGAACTGCTCCTCGGGGGCGAAAAATTCGTTGAAGCTGAAGCGGCGATCCAACTGGTGCTCGATGTGGACGAGCATCATCCCGTGGCGTGGTCGTTGCGTGCGGTGATCGCGCATCTGTTCCAAGCGGATGCCAAAAAGGTCGATGCAGCACGCTCGGAGGCGTTGAAACGCTGGGACAAGAACCCTGAGGTCGATAACATCATCGGCCGTTGTTTCTCGCGGGCCTATCGCTTTGCCGAAAGCGCCTCACATCAGCGCAAGGCGCTGGAGTTTGAGCCGAATTACCTGCCAGCGAAGATGCAGCTCTGTCACGATTTGCTGCGTCTCGGCGAAGAAGGCGAAGCGTGGAAGCTGGCTGAGAAGATTCGCAAGGAGGACGGCTACAACATCCAGGCGCACAACTTGGGGCTGCTCGAAAAGGAGATGAACGGCTACGTCACGAAATCGTTCGAGGATTTCACCTTGAAGATGCCGAAACGCGACTGGCCGATCTATGGCGAGCGTGCGCTGACCCTGCTGAGGGACGCCAAAACGGTGCTGTGTGCCAAATACGGCCTCGACCTGAAGCGTCCGGTGCTGGTGGAGTTTTTTGGCGCGCAGCAGGATTTTGCGATCCGCACGTTCGGTGCGCTGGGCGGGCAGGGGATGCTGGGAGTGTGCTTTGGCACGGTGGTGACGATGAACAGCCCTGGCAGCCTCGCGCATGGCCGCAACAACTGGGAGAGCACGCTGTGGCATGAGTTCTGCCATGTCATCACGCTGACGGTGACGAAGAATCGCATGCCGCGCTGGTTGAGCGAAGGCATCAGTGTTTATGAGGAGCGCCAGCGTGATCCCGCATGGGGCATGCCGATGGATGCGAAGTTTCGCGAGATGGTGCTCGATGAGGAGACATTGACGCCGGTCTCGCAGCTCAGCGGTGCTTTTATGAACGCCGAGACGCAGGATCATCTCATGTTTGCGTATTATGAGTCGAGCCAGGTGGTGGAGTATCTGCTCGCAACGTTCGGCAAAGAGAAGTTTCAGGGCCTGCTGAACGATCTGGCGGCGGGGAAGCGCATCAATGACGCGATCAAGGCGAATGCCGGCGAGTTGGACGAGATCGAGGCTGGATTCACGAAGTTCATCACGGCGAAGGCACGCAGCTTCGGCGCTCTGGCGGACTGGGAGGAGCCCAAGCCTGAAGATCTGAATCCCTTCGATGACGATTCGTTCGCCGCGTATCTCAAAAAGAATCCGCGGAACCTTCCGGCCATCCGCAAGTTTGCGCAGGACATGCTTTCGCAAAAAAACTGGCCGGAGGTCATCAGAACCGCGGACATCCTCATTCAATTGCTTCCCGAGGATGTCAGCGGTGAAAGCGGCTACGAACTCAAAGCCATGGCGCTGCGTCAGTTGAAGCGCACGGATGAAGAGATCGCCGTGCTGCGTCAGATCGCGGCCAAGTCATCGAGCGCGCAGAGCACCTTCCTGCGTCTGATTGAGCTGGATGTGCCGAAGAAACGCTGGGTCGAGGTGAAGTCGAATGCGCAGCGTGCCACGGCCTTGAATCCGTTCCTGCGCACGCCGCAGCAGGCGCTGGCGGAGGCGTGTGCGGCTTTGAACGAGCATGAAGAGGCGATTGCGGCTTATGAGCGCGTGCTGGTGCTCGATCCGAGTGGTGGGGCGCAGACGCATTTCAAACTGGCGCAGCTTTTGCGTGAGAAGGACGCGACGAAGGCGAAACGGCATCTGCTCGATTCGCTGGCGCTGGCGCCGAGGAACCGTGAAGCGCATGGGATGCTGCGGGAGTGGAAGTGATCCCTCCGGGATCGAAGACGCTCAGGTGAGCGCTGACCATGCTCTGGCGAGCATGGCTACATCGCGAGTTCGAGGGCTTCGACACCTTCGTAGCGCTGGCATAGCGCGGTGATCTCGTCTTTCTCCATGACCATGAAGGCAGTCGATAGCGCATCAGAAAGGGCGGCGGTGGGGGCGAGGGCGTAGCTGCGTTGGGGGCGGATGGGGACGGGTGCGAAGAGGCGCGGGTTCATGATGTGGGCACCTTTGACGGCGAAGCCGGAGCCACTAAGGGCGCGGTTGGTGAGGGCGATTTTTTTGACTCCATCACCGAGGGTGAGTTGCCAGGCGTCTTTGCCTGCGGGAGTGCCGATGGCGAGGATGGTGCTGTCGCCGGCGTTGAGGACGAAGTTTTGGATCTTCCAGTCTTGCAGGACATCGGCGGATTGATCGAGGGCGTAGCCTTTGCCCATGGCTCCGAGGTCGAAGATCATGTTGGAGGCATGGACGGTGACGCGCATGGTGTCTTCATCGAGATCGAAGCGATGGCTGCCGATGATCTGACGGGCTTGATCGAGCACTTCTTTGCTGACCTGCCGTGGTTCGCCTTCGGAAGTGATGAACAGACTCATGAGCGGGCCGATAGTGATGTCGAAGGCACCGTTGGTTTCCTGATGCATGGCTTTGGCGAGCGAGAGGCAGTCCCATGCAGCCATGCCGACGAGGATGCTTTCACCTGCTTTGAGCTGGCCGAGGCGGTAGATGTCGCTGCTGGCGCGGAAGCGGCTGAGTTCGTCTTCGAGACGGGCGATTTCTTGAAACACGGCCTGCGCGGCCTGAGAAGCATAGGTTTCATCCGCATCGGCGTGATTGATGATCACGTCGAAGGTGGTGGCCATCGCGTTGCAGGTGAAGCGATGGTGCTGGGGGGCGGTGTCGCTCACGGGGCGGTAGCTTCCTGCTGTTTGCGCAGGGTGAAGCGATCCCACAGGGATTGCTCGACCCACAGGTTGAGCATGACGCCGGGGCGCAGGCCGAAGGGGCCCTGCATGGTGTAGGTCTTGCCGGCAAACTTGGTTTCAAGCGCAGGCTGCATGTCGAGTTCGGCGATGATGACGCGGGCGTCGATGGTGTCGGGGATGGCGGTCGAGTAGTTGACGCTCTTGATGTCACGCCAGTACCATGGCAGCGGCCAGCCGGCGTCGCGATTGATGACAAGGACGTTGAAGCTGTCGTCAGGGGCGATTTTTTGCAGTTCGCGCACTTTGGGCAGGAGGCTCAGCAGATTGCTGGAGGTGTGCGAATAGACGTAAGGGTTGCGTGAATCGGCGGCGTAGAGATGGATGGCGATGTTGGTCTGCGCGATGAGGTGATACAGGCCAAAACCGAAAGCGATCTTGAAGACGAGACGCGAGAATTTGCCGGTGAGTGATTCAGCGACGGCGGCGGCACCCACACCGGCGAGCAAGGTGAGCGCGTGCTGCGCGCTGAGGATGGACCACGGTGTTTTGTAGGCGAGGAAGGAGTAGATCGCGAACAGGACAACGGTGTACACCGCGAGGAAGACGAGGAACACCTGTCGCGTGGGGTTCTTCATGTGGTTGCCGATGAAGGCATGCGCGATGCCGACAAGGCCGAGGCCGCCGATCATGGCCTCGCTCCAGATGAGGCCGTCTTTGCGCCAGAAGATGAGCGTGAGGTAGTAGTGCCAGGGTTTCTCATGGCCGCTGCCGCCAGAGCGCTCAAAGTAATTGAGGTAGGTGGTGGCGCTGTCCATCACGGCCTGCCAGTCTTTGAAACCGCCGGAGTAAATCGCCACGCTGGTCAAAACGGCGATCGCAATGACCCACAGCCAGGGTCTGGCCGAGCGACCGCGGGAGGGGCCGATCTCGAAGTTGTTGCGACGCGGGGAGAAGTTGCCGAGCATGGTCTTGGCGACGGCGAAGCCGACGAGGGCGGCGAAGACATTGATGATGAAGGTTTCTTTCGTCGCATGCTGCATGCCGAGGGTGAAACCGGCGAGCACGAGCCACCAGCGGCCACCGCTTTGCGAGTAACGCCACAGCGCGGCGAGGGTGAGCGTGATGAACAGCACAAACGGCACCTCCATGATGAAGTAGCGCGAGTAATAGACCATCATCGGTGAGATGGAGATGAGCAGCATCGCAAGACCGGTGCCGAAGCGGCCCAGGGCATCGCGCAGCAGCAGCGTGGAGAGCAGCAGCAGCAAGCCGCAGATTACTGTCACGGTGCGGAGTTGAGCTTCGGTCCAGATCGAGGAATCGCCCCAGCCGGCGAGCTTGGACCAGACGAGAGTGACGTCATGCAGGCCTGGGCCGTGGAAATCCTTGGGGTCGTATTGGAAGTGGCCGGTGCGTTGAAAATCGGCGGACTTCATCGCCAGAATAGCCTCGTCGGTGTGCATGGGCCGTTCGCTCAGCAAGGGTAAGCGGTAGTACGCACCAAGCGCGAGCGAGACGATGGTGAAGATCGTCAGACCGAGCAGGCCGAGGGAGTTTTTGGGGGGAGGGGGCATGGAGGAATGACGAAACCAGAATGACGAATGTCGAATGAGTTACATGAGATCGCGGCGTTCGACCATCAGTCTTGTCTGGCGATTGCGACGGAGGGTGAACTGCTCGCGGGTGGGGGCGAGGGTTTCGCTGCCGCCGTGTTCGATGAGGATGGTGACGATTTGTGGGCGCACGGTCATTTCGAGGAAGCGCAGCATGGGCGTGCCACGGGTGCGGAAGAAGCAGTTCAGCGGGATGTGCGGATGCGCGGCATTCCACAGCCAGCGTGCGGGCGCGAAGCGCTCCTCATCCATGAGGACGCAGAGGATTTCGCGGATGAGCGCCTCGCCGTGCTTGCGTGACCACTTCCAGGCCTCACGGCGGTTCATGAGTTCGTTGAACTTGGCGACGAGCGGGTTCGCATGCGCCTGCTTCATCTCCTGGATGATCTCGTTGGCATGCACGGCCATGGCGGTGCGGAATTCCTCACGGGTGATGCGTCCGCTGTCCAGCCAGCGGAAAAGCTGCTGCGGCGTGGGGACGGGGTCGAGCGTGATCATGGCGAGTCGCGCGAGTTTGGCGTGTTCGCGTCAGTTCGCAAATCTGCTTTCTTGCCCCCACGTAGGAAAGCATCATTCGCTGTCCTTTTTTGTGTTCTGCGGGATGTCGAGGATTTGCAGGAGATTGTGATAGCGGTCAGTCCAGAGGCGGATGTCATGCTTGAGTTCGATCTCGTTGCCCAACAGGCTGGTGGGAGTGGCCTTGAGGAAGACTTCGTTCTGGGTGAGAAGCACGTAGTCGGTCGAATCGTGGTCGCCTTCGGCCTCGGTGGCGATGCGGGTGGTTTTGAAACCGGCGTCGGCGGCGATTTTTTCGATGACGGGGGCGAGGACGAGGTAGGAGTTCGTCACATGCACGGCGATGATGCCGTCGGGCTTCATGTGGCGCTGGTAAATGGCGAAGGCCTCGCGGGTGAGCAGATGCACGGGCACGGAGTCGCCACTGAAGGCGTCGAGCAGCAGCACATCGAAGTTTTGCGGCTTGGTGAGTTCGCGTTCGAGAGCAAGGCGGGCATCGGCGATGACGATCTCCACTTTGGCACCACGCGTTTCGGCATCGGCGAGGTAGGTGAAGTGTTGCTTGGCGATGTGCGCCACTGCGGGGTTGATGTCGTAGAAGCGGAAGGTGTGGCCGCTTTTGGCGTAGCACGAGACGGTGCCAGCGCCCATGCCGACGACGCCGACGCGGGCGTCGTTACGGTCTTTGAGGCTGTCCAGCGCCTTGCCGATGCCGGTATGATGGCCGTAGTAGGTGGTGGGTTCTTCACGCAGGGCGACACCAAAATTCTGCATGCCGTGGATGATGCCGCCGTTGCTGAGCTGGCGGTATTTCATGTCCAGGCCGCTGTCGTAGTCCTCGGTGACGGAGAGCATGCCGTAAAAGTTGCGCACGCGTTCGAGCTTCGGCTCTCGCTTGAAGCCGAGATCGCACATCATGAGGATGCCGAAGGTGAATGAGGCACCCAGCAGCACCATCGAGATGAACGCGATGCGAAAACGGCCAAAGCGGATGGTACGGAACATCAGCAGGAGAATGCAGGCGGCGATGACGCCAATAATCGTCCACAGCACCCACATGGGCACGACGGCGTTCAACGAAAGCTTCTCCTCGAGCATTTTTTGTGAGACGACACCCAGTTTGAAGATCGCCCAGCCTTTGAAGATGACGACTGCGGCCAGCAGAATCATGAGCAGCCATTCCCAGATCTTCTGCTTCACCTGCCAGACCGAGCGCAGCAGCACGATGCCGGCGAGCGCGAACACCACGATGAGACTGATCGGCCATTCGGCGAAGGTGGTGAAAAAATGCGGCGCACCGAGGCTGACGAACAAGCCGCCCAGCGCGCCGCCGGCGGACATGAGGAGATAAAACTCCGTGAGGCGGCGTGGCGCGGGCTTGAGCCGCGTGAGTTCGCCATGGCAGAGCATGCAGGCGAAGAACATCGCGCCGAAGGCCCAGCCGAGTTCCCAGATGTAATTCGGTGTCAGGTCGATGCTGCTGAAATTGAACTCCATGCCAGTCAGCTTCTCCAGCCACGGCTCCACCTGCTGGTGCAGCGTGTTTTCGAAGACGCTCCAGAAGGGCTGTTTTTGCAGACGGTCTTCGGTGCAGGTGACGAACAGGAGCAGCAGCGCGGGCAGCGCCCAGAGCACTGACACGCGGGCATACCAGCGCTCATGCTCGAAGCAGATGATGAACGTGAGCAGGTACAGGCTCAGCGGCGCCACCCACAGGAACGGCACCACGGCCACATCCTGGCAGACATGGTTCGTGGCAGAGAGCAGCACGCAGCTTGCCAGCGCGGGCAGCAGCACCCAGAGAATGCGCCGCAGCCAGCCGGGATGATCGGCGGCGGTGTCGATGGTTTCCGCAGGTTTCGATTCGGCAGCGATGGCGTGATGGCGGTCCATCCACACCCCCGACAAGGACAGTAGCACAAAGGCACCAAATCCCACGGCCCATAGCGTGGTCTGCTCCAGCACATCCCAGCGCACTTCAAAAAACAGCGGATAGCTCAGCAGTGCCGCCAGCGAGCCGATGTTCGACAGCGCATACAGCCGCCACGGGCTGCCACCGCCGCTGGCACGCGTGAACCACACCTGCACGAGCGGACTGGTGCTGGAGAGCACGAAATACGGCAGGCCCACGCTCACTGCGAGCAGCAGCAGGATGCGCAGCGCGGGATCTTCGGTGCCGGTCGGCTTCCATGCTTCACTCGGGGCGATGGGCAGCAGCGCGATGGCCGCGCCGAGCAGCAGGCCGTGCAAAATGCCCTGCCAGCGCCTTGGCAGCAGCGTCAGCGCATGCGCATACGCATAACCGGCAAACAGGACGATCTGGAAGAACAGCATGCACGTCGTCCACACGCCCGGACTGCCGCCGAACCACGGCAGGATGAACTTGCTGATGATCGGCTGCACTTGGAACAGCAGAAACGCGCTGAGGAGACTCAGCGCGCCAAGGATCAGACCGGGAACAAAACGGGAGAGGGTGGGGGAGGACATGGGGCGGCGGTGAGGCTGTCACAACGCCACATGAATGGGAAGATGAAAGTAAGGAGTTTGTGCGGAGCCGCTGGCAATCGCGGTGTCCTGCTTCATCATGCACCATGCCGCCGCCGCCACGCCGTCCGTTTCGCCCACGTCCCTCGCAAGCTCCTCGTGAGCATGGCACGTCGTGGGAAAAATCGGCGGACTGGTATGACCGCATCATCGGTGAGCGCGGCTCGGAGCTGTATCAGGCCGTGGTCATTCCCGGTGCGCTCAAGCTGCTCGCACCGCAGCGTGGCGAGCGCGTGCTCGATCTCGGCTGCGGGCAGGGCGTGTTCTGCCGGGCGCTGGCGCAGGCGGGCTGCCAGGTCACCGGCGTCGATGCCGCGCCGACCTTGATTCAAAAGGCGCGCACCTATCCAGTGAAGCCACCGGTGCGTTATCTGGCGCGTGATGCCGCGCAAATCACCGACCTCGGCGAGTTCGATGCCGCCTCGGCCATTCTATGCGTGCAGAACATGGAGCATCTCGATGTCGTCAGCGCCGCCGCCGCGCAGGTGCTCAAACCCGGCGGGCGCATGCTCTGGGTGGTGAATCATCCCGCCTTCCGCATCCCCCGGCAGTCGAGCTGGGGGAATGATGAAGCGACGAAGATTCAATACCGCCGCACGGACGCCTACAGCAGCACCTTGAGCATCCCCATCATCATGCACCCCGGCAAAGCCGACAGCGAGAGCACCACCTCCTTTCATCGCAGCCTGCAAACCCTCACTGCCACCGGCTTCAGCGCTGGACTGCGGCTCGCCGGCATCGAAGAATGGTATTCCCACAAAGAAAGTCAGCCTGGACCGCGTGCGCGTGCCGAGAACCGGGCGCGGAAGGAGTTTCCGCTGTTCCTGGCGTTGCTGTGGGAAAAGCGGTGAGGTGTGACTTGGTGTAACGCAAACACCCTCAACGCTGGCAGCTTTAACGCGATTCGTGCTGGTGATAACTTAAACTCGCAGCGCGTTCGTCGAAGATGATCTCGATTCGCTTGCTTCCTGAATACCAAATGGGAGGTCGTGGGACTGCAAGCCAGGCGTGTAACTTGCGGAAGCCCTCTGATGACAGGAGTTGCCGCACGGTGGACTTTTGCTGACGGGGAACAGCATAAACAGTCAGCTTCCAATGTTCGCCATACCACCAGGACATTGAGCTATCACTAGGCGATGAAACAGATGGCGGACGGTTCGTGTATTCAAGATCAAGCACCACATACAAGCCGGAAGATCCTATGGGCTTGCATGGCTGAGCGGCTTCCCTAAATCGTAGCTCAAGCTCTGCGGCGTGTGGTGCGTCGGCTAATTCAGCGCTGATGATCTCAGCCCCCACTGGATACGAGTCGGATCCAGGAATGCTGGATTTGTGGAGTGTTGCAATCACAGGTGTTGTTTTCGGCAAACTAATCTCACCGCATTTCTTCCCGGCAGCGCACAGATCAGTTTTCAGACTGCATGCAAGGCCTCCAGCACGGCCTGCGGATGCTGCTCGGCGATGCGTAGCAGGGCGCGGGCGGTGCCTTCGGGACGGCGGTGGCCTTGTTCCCAGTTTTGCAGGGTGCGGATGCTGATGCCGATCAGTCCGGCGAACTGACTCTGCGTCAGGCCCAGTTTCTCGCGCACGGCTTGTGCGTCCGGCCACTGGTGGGTGCGCTGGCGGGAGGCTTTCTTTTTGCCACGCAGGATCGAGCCGCCCTCCTTGATGCTGGAGACGAGTTGCTGGAAGAGTTGATCGTTCATGGGAATTCGTTTTGGACGAGGGTTTTCAAGAGCTTGATCTGATCGGTGGTGAGGTCGGCTTGTTCGTTCTTTGGATAGGCAAGCAGGAAGAGAATGACACTGCCTGGCACATGCCAGTAGTAGATCACACGCAGGCCGCCGCGTTTGCCCCTGCCAGAACCAGCCCAACGAATCTTCCGCAGACCACCGGAGCCTCGGATGAGATCGCCGCGCTCAGGGTTGGCCATCAAGGCCCACTCCAAAGCGCTGAGTTCATCGTCCGAGATCAGTTCGGTGATCTGGCGGGTGAAGACGCTGGTTTCTCGAAAAGTCAGACGCACTCGCCATCATCCGTCATTGACGGACATGCGCAAGTTGCTTGATCGGCTGTTATAAGCACCACCTCCTTTCATCGCAGCCAGCAAACGCTCACCGGCACTGGCTTCAGCGCGGGGTTGCGGCTTGCAGGCCTCGATGAATGGTATTCGCACAAGGAAAGTCAGCCGGGACCACGTGCGCGTGCCGAGAACCGGGCGCGGAAGGAGTTTCCGCTGTTCCTGGCGTTGCTGTGGGAAAAGCGGTGAGGGGGCGGACGTCTGAGCTGTTGCCACCAGCGTTTTTTCGGCCACCTCATCCGCATCGGCTGTTGCAGCCCAAACCTCCGGCAGCCGAAGGGTTTCACACCGCAAGAGATCAGAGCGACGCGCGAGAGGTTCAGCATCAAAAATCAGAACTCTTGCGTCTCTCGCATCTCTCGCGGTGCAGAATGCTGGGAACGGGTGGGAGCAAGCTGCGCATCCTTGCAGGATGGGCGAGACATTGAGCCCAAGCTACCCACTTCCCGCCCTCCTCTCCCGGCGATAAGTCACGGATTGATGACCACCACAAATCGACTGCTGACCCTTTCATGTGGCCGCCGACACGCAATGTGGAAAACATGACATCAGCGCATTTGCCAAATGCCGTGCATGCAGCGATGCCTACGCGGCTGCCACCCCGAAATCTCCCCCTGCATGAACCTGACCTGCCACCTGCGTCTTATTGCCGTGCTCTGCGCCATCATCTGCTCCAGTTGCATGGCACCCAGCTACTCTGCGGCGAATCGCAGCGGGCGGCTGAATCCCACAGCCGACAAGGGCGTGGTGTTGATCTACTGGCGCAAAGCTCTCTTCAATGATGCCAGCAACGGCATGGAATTCAAAATCTACGTCAATGACCATCTGCTGACGCAGAACATGCGGCAGGGGCGTTTTTTCTCCTGGCTGGCTGAGCCCGGCGAGTACAGCGTGGCGACACGTGCCCGGGTGACGCCAGGAGCGGTGATTGGCGCCTTTTACTCCAACAGCCTCAGCGCCCTGGTCACAGGTGCGCCGACCAAAGCATTGTTCACGTCACGCCGTTCACACAATGTGCTGACGGTGGCAGCAGGGCAGACGCACTACGTCGAGATGGCCTGGCCTTGGCTGGCGAAGGAACAAATCCTGACGGAAGTGAACGCCGTGGACGGCAGGCAGCGCATTCAGAGTTGCCGCTGGCTCAATCGAGGCAGATGAACCGCAGCGGTTGATCACCCATGAGCACTCTCGCGCAGATCAGGTGCTCCGCCTGCCGCAGGCCGGAGTCGATGCGGTAGCCTGCGCAGCGTGGTTTCGACTTTGGGCAGGCCACACGGAGTTCACGCCGCCGACCTGCCGCCATCAGCCTTCGCAAGACAGGGGCAGCAGTCGATTCTTGATATACCTCGCGTCATCAAGATTTGGGAGTTCCGGGCCTTTGGAGTGATGGAGTGATGGAGTTCTGCATTCCAGCACTCCACGACTCCAGTACTCCGCAGTAAAGATTCACAAATCATGGTGACGTTGGGTATAGCCTGGGTCCGCCTGAGTGAAAGCCAGGCGCGGCGAACCCTGCACAAACTGGGCATGAAGTACCGCAAGGCCGCCGCCATTCCCGGCAAGTGCGACGCCCAGCTCCACTTCGATTTTCACCAGCAGGAGATGCTGCCCAGACTCGCGCAGGCCGGGCGCGGCGAGCGCAAAATCTTCTTCGCCGACGCGGCACACTTTGTCATGGGGGCCTTCCTGGGCATGCTCTGGTGCTTTGGGCGGATGTTCATCAAGACCGCGCCGGGCAGGCAACGCTCAGACCTCAGTAAACGACCTCATTCTGGCGGTTTGATGCACCAAGTTGGATTCCGTGGATTGCTTCGAGTTGGCGCCGCTTGCTGAATTGGCGGGGTTGATTTCTTGACCACACTCGCTCGCTTGCATGGAACGTGGTCAGGGTGCAACTGGCTGACCAATCATCGGGAGCACTCGGGTCATGCTATTCTATCAAGCAGTTGCCTGACCCCGTTTCCCGGCTGTGTGAGTCACTTCGAGTTCAAGTGGGGGCACTTTGCGGCTGCGTCATCTGGGGGTGTACTTTTGCTTCGACGGCGTCAATGGACGGCGTCAATGGGCTTGCCTGCTGGCAGCCAGGGATGGTAAAACACCCTCAATCCTACCCGCCATTTCACGCATCAGCCTCATGAAAACCACACGCAGAACCGAGGCGGGCTTTGTGAATAGCGCGTATCTGGAACTCCTGCTGGCGGCGGTGGCGTTGGCGGCCGTCAGCGTGGTCATGGTGGGAAGCTGGCCCGTGCGATTCGGGGTGCTCACGGTGGCGGTCGTTCTCTGGCTGGTGGTCTTCCTCGCCGACCGTCTGACGCGTTTCAAACTGGGAGATCGTGTGAAGGTGCAGTTCGGCCCGCATGCCGGAGCCGGCGGCAGAATCATCGGTCTGCTGCCCGGCGGCCGGGGGGTGCAGGTGGCGCTTGCCGGGGATGGCGTCGAACTCATCGTCGATTTTTACGGCGGCTATCAGTTGGTCCGTCTGAAGCAACCGGTGCATGCCCCAACGATGGCTGCGCACACACCACCCAACAGCCGATGAAACCGAAGCTCCTCTGGCTGCTGCTAATCCCTTACGCGCTCTTCAGCGGCATGGGCTATGGCTTCCTCGCGCACTACCTGGTCCGGGACAAGGAGCCGTGGTTCACACTGCTCCTGCTCGGCGGCCTTGCCACGACGATTGCGCTGATCACCTGGCTGGGAGGCATTCCCATCGCGTTCGCGGCCT
>NZ_JBJXFV010000045.1:0-16864 GCF_046154365.1 Prosthecobacter sp. | reverse complement strand
GAGCGATGCGCTGATCTCTTTGCGTGCGCTTTACCTGACGCCCTCACGCTGGAACCACTTCTGGCAACAGCACTCCCAGCCGTCTGCTTCTTCGCTTTAATCTACATCATTCCGGCGACGCACCCCTTGCGTCATTTTAATCTCTCTCGGTGTTTAGGCAAAGCGCCGAGCAATACGCGGAGAACCTTCACGGGAACCTCGCCGACCTGCTCGACCGCGCCAAAAGCGGCCGCTACAAAGCACCGCCCGTGTAGCGAATCCACATCCGCAAAGGAGACGGCAAGAGCACACGGCCCATCGGCATCCCGACACTCGAAGATAGCCGAGCAGCAGCGAGACAGACGGCCGACAGGCTGCCCCGCAGGGATGAGCGAGAGCGAATCAACGTGCTGCAACGAGCCATCGTCATGGCGCTGGAGCCAGTCTATGAAGCAGACTTCAAAAGCTGCAGCCATGGATTTAGGCCCGGAAGGTCCGCCCATGACGCCCTGGAGGCGCTTTGGCAATAAAGCATGGGAACCACATAGCGTGAGCGCCCGGTGCAGTGGGTGTTTGAGGGAGCCAGCGGGCAACCGCTGGCTCTACTCGGCGTGTGCAACTGCTTGTCAAAATATACCGCGCGTCATCAGGATTTGGGAATTTCTATTCGCCCGGGAGTGCTGGAGTGCTGGAGTTCTGGAGTTCTGCATTCCAGCACTCCACGACTCCAGTACTCCGCAGTAAAGATTCACAAATCATGGTGACGTTGGGTATATCCACTTACCGAGAGCCAACCATGTGAGGTTCTCGAATCGCGCAGAACGCAAGCAGCCAGGTTTCCGATTTGGCATCGGGCGTGCGTGTGGCAGCATCGGCGCTGTGTTGAAAGCATTGCGGCAGCGAAGACTGAGCGGGTGGCGGTGCCTCCTGGGCAGCGCTTTGCAGGAAAGGGGCGGGAGTCGATAGTTGACAGGAACAGGCATTGAGCTTTCTCAGATCACGCTGAACGCAAGCCGCCGGGGGCAGCATTGCAGGCATGGCCGGGTGAGGGGAGGTCAGCCGCAGCGGCGGTACGGAATGGCTGTGGCAGCATCTTCTCCTTGCGCCTGAGTCTGGGAGTGCTTTGTCACCGGCTCCCAATGTCCGCCAACGCCACCACCGCCGAGATCGTTGCCGCCATGCGCTCTGCCCAGCGCATTGCTGTCGTCGCCCATGTGCGTCCAGATGGGGATGCGGTTGGCTCCGTGCTCGGTCTCGCTCTGAGTCTGCGTGCCTTGGGCAAGGACGTCATCGCTCTGCTCGAAGACGGTGTTCCCAATAATCTGGCCTTCCTGCCCGGCACGGAAACCGTCATTCAGCCCGGCGTTGCGGCACTGAATGTTGATCTCGCCATCGCGCTCGACACCGCCACGCATGAGCGCATCGGTGAAAAGTGCAAGGCGCTGCTCGATCCGGCACCGCTGCTCGTCAACATCGACCATCACCCCACCAATCCGGCCTACGGCCAGTTGAACTTCATCGACAGCGCCTCTCCCGCTACCGGGCAGATCATTTACAACCTGCTCAGCGAGCACGGCCTGCCCATCGACGACGCCGTCCGGCAGAATCTCTTCGTCGCTATCTCCACGGACACCGGCTCCTTCCAATACTCCAGCACCAATGCGCGCACGCATCGCATCGTGGCCGAAATGATCGACACCGGGCTTGACACCGCACGCCTGGCCCAGCTCGTCTATCAGTCCTACCCGCTGCGCCGCCTCGAACTCATGCGCGCCATGCTCAACGAGATGCAGTTCCGCGCCGAGGGCCGCATCGTGAGCTGGCAGCTCACGCAGCAGCTCATGGACAAAATCGCCATGCAGCCCGGCGATACCGAAGGGCTGAACGACACCCTGCGCATGATCGACTCCGTCGTCAGTTGCGTCATTTTTGAAGAAACCAACGATGGCAAG
Organism: Prosthecobacter sp.; assembly: GCF_046154365.1. GTDB lineage: Bacteria > Verrucomicrobiota > Verrucomicrobiia > Verrucomicrobiales > Verrucomicrobiaceae > Prosthecobacter. The sequence continues at coordinate 14,933 of NZ_JBJXFV010000045.1, read as the reverse complement.
GTGCGCGCCAGTGCGCGCTCCAAGGACTCGCGTGTGAACGTCGCCGACGTCTGCGCGCAGTTCGGCGGCGGCGGCCATCGCATGGCCGCAGGTGCGCGGTTGCGCGGCCCCATCACCGAAGCAGCAGAGAAATTTTTGCAGATACTCGAACATGAAGTCAGACGAATTGATTAGCGGCGTCCTCCTGGTGGACAAAGGCCAGGACATGACCTCCCACGACGTGGTTGCGGTGGCGCGGCGCTGTCTGAACATGAAGAAGATCGGCCACTGCGGCACGCTCGACCCCATGGCCACGGGCATGCTCATCCTCGTGCTCGGTAATGGCACCCGCCTCTCCGATCTCCTCATGTCCGAGGACAAAGAATACGTCGGCACCCTCACGCTGGGCAAGACCACCAACACCCAGGACGCCGAGGGCGAGACCGTCGAGGAAAAACCCGTGCCCACAGACCTCACCCTGGAGCAGGTGAAGGCCGCCTTTGAAACCATGCGCGGCGACTTCTATCAGATGCCGCCCATGGTCTCCGCCATCAAGATCGACGGCGTCCCGCTCTACAAGATGGCGCGCAAAGGCATCGAGGTCGTGCGCGAGCCGCGCTTCGTTCGCGTATATGATTACGAAATCACGCGCTTTGAACCGCCGCAGATCGACTTCCGCATCGTGTGCAGTAAAGGCTTCTACGTCCGCACCTACGCGCACGACATCGGTCAGAAACTCGGCTGCGGCGCGCATCTCAGCGCCCTGCGCCGCACCCGCTCCGGCCACTTCAGGCTCCTCCCCGGCAAGCACGTCACCTTTGATCAGCTCAAGCAGGGCAAACGTGATGAAGTCCTCGCTTCAATGCTGAGTCTCTACGACGTGTCCAAGCTGCGTGGCGCGTGAGATCGCTGGTGATGTCGCGGATGGTGCGGCGGCCGGTGAGGGTTTCGACGTAGCCGCGGGTTTTGGCGTCTTCGACGATCGGCTCCATGAAGCGTTTCACGCCGGGGAACTGCTTGAAGCAGTTGTCGATCATGGTGGCGGCCTCGCCGCGTGGAATGCCGAGGCGCTGGCTCAAACCGAAGGCGGAGATGCCGCAGATGATACCGAAGTTCACCATCTTGGCCGTGGGGCGCATGACGGGCGACGCAAATCAGCGATTTCTCACTTGGCTTTCCAGGCCCTCGACAAATCCTGCCCCTCACGATAGAATCACACCATGACTGCCACCGTGGAACGCATCAAACAGCAAATCCGCAGCCTTGCCTCGGATGAGGCTGAGGAACTTCTCCGTGATCTTCAGCACGAATATCCCAGCCATGCCCGCAGCGACGATGAGGCTGAAGCCGACGCCGTCGAAGCCGAGTGGGATGCCGAGATTGATGCGCGGGTGAAGGAAATTGAGGATGGCACAGTCCAGTTGCTCACGGCCGAGGAATCGGAACGGCGTTCAGATGCCGTGTTTGCCAAGCTGGGCATCCAGCGTCCCGTTTACCGACCATGACCGAGTGGAACATCCATCCTGCGGCCCAGATGGAGCACGATGAACTCCTGATGTACTTTGCGGGCATTGGCAAGGAGCTGGTCACCGCGTTTGAATCGCACTACCTGCAATATCGCCATGCCATTTGCGAGACCCCGCTGCTCTACAACATCCGTCGCAGAGCCGTTCGCCGGGCGAACCTCAAGCCCCGGTTCAGCGAACACTACATCGCCTACATGCTATGGCGGGAGAAGGTCGTGATTCTCGCCATCGCCCACGCCAAGCGCCGCCCCTACTACTGGCGCAAGCGCATCGGTGAGGCGCAGGAGATGTTTTGATCTGCCAGCCTCCTCGCCCTCAACTTCCTCGGCGACGGCCTGGCGATGCGTTTGATTCGAAGATCGGTGAGTAATGTGGCAGCAACGACCGCCACGATTCAAAGCCGCTTTTTCAAGATGCGCTGCACGCGGCAAAAACTTGGCAGTTCCCGCAGAGCCTCCGGCGAGACCTCCTCCAATGCCTCGAATGAGCGTTTTCCTTTGGCGTAGGCGTTCTGGCATTCCTTGGTTGCTCGTTCGAGACGGTCTTGCACATCGTGACGGTGACGTTTTTCGAGATCGTTGGGCGGCGGGAGCACGTTTTCGTGGAGCTTGTGGCCGAAATGCCGTTTCAATGCCTCCCGGTCAGCCACGATCCAGGTTTCCATGCAGGTCGTCATGAAGAGCACCTGTTCGTCCTTCGCATCCTTTGGCTGTTCCAAGGCTCCGACCGTGGTGACCTCAGCCAGATGCTTCCAGGCGGTTTCAGCATCCTTCATGGGCTCCTCGCTGTCGATCCACATGGCAACGAAGTCCTCACGCTTGGCTGTGTGAGCGGTGCAAAAGTCGTCATAGACCGCGTTCCGGCCGCCGCAGGCTTTCAGACGTGGTTTGCGTTGCAGTCCCATCTTGTCCAACAGCGCATGAAAAGCCTTCTGGCAGCGAATATTGAGATTTTTCGAGTGCGGGCCGCTGGCGCCGCCCTCGATGTAAATGATCGCCCTCACCAGCGCTTGCCTCCGAGCTGTCCGTCGATCCAGAGCTGGCCCAGACGGTATTTTTGCAGCCACACGCTCAACTCACCGGCATCAAGCCGCTTCATCTCGGTCTGGCCCTCATGCTTCTCGCAAACGATCACGCACTCCGGTGTCTCGGTCATCGCATCGACTAGGATGTCCGAATGGGTCGTCACGATGAGTTGTGTGCGCTCCGACGCGGTGCGGAGCAGATCCGCCAATCCCGGCAAGATGTCCGGGTGCAGTCCAAGCTCCGGCTCCTCGATGCAAATCAGTGGCGGCGGTTCGGGGTCGCAAAGAATCGCCAGCAGGCAAAGATAGCGCAACGTTCCGTCTGACAAACGAGTGGCTGGAATCGCAAAATCACCTTCGTGGAGGAAGACCTGGACCGTGCCGCCATTCGTGTTCACTTCGAAGTCGGTGATGCCATCGTAAAGGTCTTGCAGGGCTTTGAGCAAGGTTCGTTTGGCGGCTGGAAACTCGGTTTTTAGGCGATTGAGGAAGAGGCCGAGGTTGGAAAAGTCTTCTTCGAGCCGATCTCGGCGCATGTCGGCTCTTTGAGGCTCCCGGAAGACAGTGTTTCGTCCCAAAGCCCATTCGCGGTAGATTCGAATTTGCTCGTACGCATCGGTAAGATGTGCCAACTCTGGCATACGTGCGGCATCGCGTAACTGGCCAAGTACAGAACGGTTAAAGTGGCGAATCGGTGCTTCGGTCCATTTTTTGCCACCCCCGTCTTCTTCTCTGATTTTCACTTCGGCCTCTGGGCCATCTCCAGAAGTTCCTTGCCGTAGGTAAACAGGGTTGCCGGAAGAATTAAAAATAGCCTCATCTATCAGGCTGAATTGTTGATTCGCAGACTGAAGGTCTATGAAATGACTAAGGTGGGGACATTCGCGTGTAAAATGATGAATCACTTCGATGTCACCGCTGTGCTGCCGCAGCCCTTTCCAAATCCAATCTTGGATGCCGCCACCTCTACGAGTGACATCCGCATAATCCTTTGGAGATGCTCGCATCAAATCGATCACCTCGATCAAATTCGACTTCCCGCTCCCATTTGGTCCGATGAGCAGATTGAGCGATCCCAGCTCAATGCCAGAGCATTCTGGCCCGAAGGACAGGATGTTCTTCGGGGTGATTCGGTGAATGAGTCGAGGTGATTCGGACATGGTGTGAAGTGATGAAAGCTGGAAGCAACCCTGCTGGCAAGCCTCAATGCGCCTGCAGCCAGTTCAATCCCGTGCCCGCTTCGACTTCAACCGGTACGCCTTCGAGCGGCAATGCATTCTTCATCGCATCGAGAATGATCGTTCGCGCTTGATCGACTTCGCTCTCGGGCATTTCGAAGAGGAGTTCGTCGTGGACTTGGAGGAGCATGCGGGTTTGTAAGCCGGCTTTTTTCAAAGCGGTGGCGACGTGGATCATGGCGAGCTTGATCATGTCGGCGGCGGTGCCTTGGATGGGGGTGTTCATGGCGACGCGTTCGGCGGCACCGCGAATGGTGGCGTTGCCGCTGGTGATGTCGCGGATGGTGCGGCGGCGGCCGGTGAGGGTTTCGACGTAGCCGCGAGTTTTGGCGTCTTCGACGATCTGTTCCATGAAGCGTTTCACGCCGGGGAACTGCTTGAAGTAGTTGTCGATGATGGTGGCGGCCTCGCCGCGTGGAATGCCGAGGCGCTGGCTCAAACCGAAGGCGGAGATGCCGTAAATGATGCCGAAGTTGACCATCTTGGCGGTGCGGCGCATCTCGGGCAGCACGCCGTCGAGTTCGACGCCATAAACGCGCGCGGCGGTGGCCTGATGAATGTCGAGACCTTGGGCGAAGGCTTCGATCATGGCCTTGTCGCCGCTGAGGGCGGCCATGACGCGGAGTTCGATCTGCGAGTAGTCGGCGCTCATCAACACCCAGCCGTCGAAGCCGGGCACGAAGGCCTTGCGGATCTCGCGGCCGAGGTCGGAGCGGATGGGGATGTTTTGCAGGTTGGGATCGCTCGATGCCATGCGCCCGGTGGCGGCCATGAGCTGATGGAAGGTGGTGTGGACGCGACCGGTGACCTTTGAAACGGCATGCGGCAACGCTTCGACGTAGGTGTTGTTGAGTTTGGTGACCTCGCGGTAGTCGAGGATGTCCTGAATGATCGGATGCAGACCGGTGAGCGACTGCAAGACCTGCTCGTTCGTCTGATACTGGCCGGTGGCGGTTTTCTTCGGCTTCTCGATGAGTTTGAGGCGGTCAAACAGCACTTCGCCGAGCTGTTTGGGGCTGTTGAGGTTGAAGGGGCCGCCTGCGCTTTCCTGAATGCGCTTTTGCAGTTCGGCGGCTTTCTTGTCGAGTTCGACACCGTATTCGCGCAAGGCTTGCACGTCGATCTTCACGCCAAAATTCTCCATGCTGGTGAGCACGGGCAACAAAGGGCACTCGATGGCGTCAAAGACGTATTGCTGCGCCTTCAATTCGGGGCGCATCTTTGCCGCGAGCTGCCAGGTGACATCGGCATCTTCGGCGGCGTAGTCGGCGACTTTGCGGGCATCTTCCGCCGCGACATCGGCCATGGTCGATTGGCTGAACAAATCGTCCTTCTCGACACCGATGAGCGCGGTGATGGGCACGGGCGTGTAGTGCAAGTAAGTCTCGGACAAGAAGTCCATGCCGTGACGCTGCTCAGGCTCGATCAAGGCATGCGCGAGCATGGTGTCGAAATACGGCCCTATGACCTCGACGCCATGCGCGAGGAGCACGCTGAGGTCGAACTTGAGGTTGTGGCCGATTTTTTCGATGCCGTCGCGTGTGAGCACGTCGCGGAATTCTTCGAGCACGGCCTTCGCGGCGGCTTTGTCGCGTGGGAAGTGCGCGAACCAGCCTTCATGTGCCTTCCATGAGAACGCGATACCGACGATGTTGGTGTCGCGTGGATCGAGTCCGGTCGTTTCGAGGTCGAAGCAGAAGGATTTCTGCTGAGCGAGCTGCGTGAGGAGGTCTTGGCGTTCCTCGGCGGTTTGGGCGAGGTGATAAACGTGCGGCGTGTCGGCGATGGTGGTTAGCTTCGCAGCGACAGGCACTTCGACATCCGCAGCCGCGAAAAGATCGCTCGGCGCGGCTTCAGCAGCCGTTTTGCGGCCACGACCGGCTTTGAAGTCATCGCCGTAGAGGCGGCGACCAAGGGCGTTGAACTCGAACTCGGTGAAGAAGGCTTTCAGCGCATCGTCGTTGTGTGGTTTGAGGATGAGATCGGCGACTTGTGCGTCGTAAGGCGCGTCAACGAAGATGGTGGCGAGCTGTTTGGAGAGCAGGGCGTCGTCCTTGCTGGCTTCGAGTTTTTCCTTCTGCTTGCCTTTGAGCTGGTCGGTGTTGGCGAGCAGGTTTTCGACGCTGCCGAACTGCTGGATGAGCGCGGTGGCGGTTTTTTCGCCGAAGCCTTTCACGCCGGGAATGTTATCGACCGCGTCGCCCATGAGCGCGAGGATGTCGATGACCTGCTCGGGCCGCTCGATGCCCCAGCGCTCGCAGATTTCCTTCACACCGAGGATTTCCACGTCGGCACCAGCGCGGCCGGGTTTGTAGATCTTGACATGCTCGGAGACGAGCTGGCCGAAATCTTTGTCCGGTGTGACCATGAAGGTCTCGATGCCTTCTTTCTCCGCGCGTTTGGCCAGGATGCCGATGATGTCGTCGGCCTCGTAGCCGTCGCGCACGAGAATGGGCACGTTCATGGCCTCCATGAGGCGTTTGATCTGCGGGATGGCCATGCTGATGTCCTCCGGCATCTCCTCGCGCTGCGCTTTGTAAGCGGGGAACATCTCATGGCGCGGCGTCGGTGCCGATGTGTCCAGAGCGACGGCGAGATGCGTGGGCTGCTGGTTTTTGAGGATGTCGAGCAGCGTGTTGGCGAAACCGTAGAGCGCGGAGGTGTTCAGCCCGTCGCTGGTGCGGATGGGGGCTTTGATGAAGGCAAAGTGCGCGCGGTAAAGCAGCGCCATGCCGTCGAGAAGGAAGAGGCGTTGGGACATTCGCCGTCAGACTAGGCGGGCGGGAGGATGGTGCAATGGCTCAAGCGCCTTGCAAGGTGAGCGCGGCGTCTTCCATGGCGCGGCTGGCTTCGGTCTCATCGTTGACGACTTGGGTGGCACCGAGGCGTTTCAGACGCTCAACATCGGAGCTGAAGCGTGCGCGGGCGAGCACGGCGATGTCGGGCCGCTGTTCGCGAATCATCGCGAGGGCCTGCGCGTTGACGGTGGCATCGGGAAACGTCAACGCGACCATGCGGGCGCTCTTCAACTTGGTGAGTTCCCAGGTTTCCTCATGGCTGGCATCGGCAAAGAGCACGGCCTGGCCCTGACGCTGAAGGTTGCGCACGGTTTCAGCATTCAACTCGACCACCAGCGTCCGCACACCGGCGTCGGTCAGGGCCTTGTTGAGCTTTTCACCGACGGGACCATGTCCGCAAATGATGGCGTGATCTTTAAGCCCGGCGACGCGCTGGCGCAGGCTGCCAGCGTCGAATTTGACGGGTTTGCCACGGCCCCAACCGCGTTTGACGAGCCAGTCACCGAGTGGCTGGCCGAGCTTGAGCAGGGCAGGGAGGAGGCCCATCGAAAATGCGCTGGCGACGAGCAGGGTCTGCTGGGTCTCGATGCTCCAAAGCTTCGCAGCCCCGGCCTGCTGGAGCAGCACGAGTGAAAACTCCCCCGCGCTGCACAGGCCGATGCCCGCCATGAGCGACTGGCGACGCGCCAGGCCAAGATAACGGGCGATGAAGGTGATGACGCCTGCCTTGATGAGCATCAGGACGGCGGTGAGGGCACAGATGGGCAGCCAGAGCTGCGCGGCGGCTTTCAAGTCGATCATGAGGCCCACGGAAACGAAGAACAAGGTGAGGAAGAGATCCTTCAAGGGCATCACGTCAGCGAGGATGCGGTGCTTGAAGATGGACTCACTCACTGCCAATCCGGCGACGAACGCACCGAGCACCAGGCCAAGACCGAGCAAGCCGCCGATGAAGGCGAGGCCGACACAACTGCCGATGACCGAGAGGGTGAAGAGTTCGCGGCTGCGGGTGCGCGACACCGCATTGAGCACCCACGGGATGACCCAGCGTGCCGCCACGCCGGCCAAAACGACAAACAAGCCGCCTCGCAGAGCAAGCGAACCAAGGCGTGGCATGAGCGCCGCCTCCACGCCGGGTTGCGGCAGCAACAAAGGCAGGAATAGGAAGAAGACGATGATGAACAGGTCTTGAAAAATCGCCACGGCCAGCGCCATGCGCGCGCCGGGACTGGCTTCGAGGCCCATGTCCTGAAAACTTTTCAAACTGACCGCCGTGGAACTCATGGCGAGCGCTACGGAGACAATCACTGCCGCCTGCCACGGCAGCAGCATCGCGATGGAGGCCGCTGCGGCGACGAACATGCACAACCCCATCTGCCAGCCGCCGCCGACGAAAGCAAGACGGCGCAGGAAACGCAGTTCGCCGAGGGAGAATTCCAGCCCAAGCGTGAACATGAGCAACACCACGCCGAACTCGGCCATCTGCGAGACACGCTCATGTGATTCACCACCGCCGAGGAGGTCGAGCACACCTGAATTGGCGATGACGACGCCACAGATGAAGTAGCCGGCCAGCATGGACTGTTGCAGATGCAGCAGGAGCAAGGAGACGAGCACGACGCCGGCGAGCATCAGCGCCAGCAGCGCAAAGACGGGCGGTATGCCCTCGGCGGCGGCGATTAGAATAGTTGAAATCATGAGGCACGACTTTATTCGACTTGCATGCCTTGGTGAGCAAGGAGGGATGACTCAGGTTCTGCGGTTGAATTCGCTTGCTCGTCCATTGAGTCCTCGGTTATGCAGGGTTTTCGCTTTTTATGAGGATTGACCCCATTCACATCAAAGTCCTGGAACTGCTGCTGGCCGAGCCTGGTTGCGAGGCATGGACTCGGCATCTCGACATCGGTGCTGGGTATGGGACGCTGATCACACGGGTGAAGTCCAAGCTGAAAGTGGAGTCCAGCGCCTGTGATTATACGAATGAACTCATGAGGCTGCCGGGACAGAAAGTGGACATCGCAAACCTGAATTGTGAGCCGATGCCGTATGCGGATGCCACCTTTGATGTGGTTACCATCACCGAGGTGATCGAGCACTTGGAGGACTTTCGCCGGGTGGTGCGGGAAATTCACCGGGTGCTGAAACCTGGCGGTGTTTGCATCCTGAGCACGCCGAACATCTTGAACCTCAATTCACGGCTGCGCTTTCTTGGTTTCGGTTTCTGGAATCTCTTTGGTCCGCTGCCGGTGAAGCACAGCGCGTTGTATTCTGCTGGTGGTCACATCAATCCAGTGTCGTGGTTTTATGTGGCGCACGCGCTGATGGACGCCGGTTTTGCAGATGTGTCGCCTCACATCGACCGCAGGCAGCGCTCGGCCATTTGGAAACTAGCGCTGCTCTACCCGCTGATCAAACTGGCGGGAGCATGGGCGATGCGCCAGGAGCGGCACCGCTACAATACGCTGGATAAAGAGAACGAGCCGCTGGTGCAGGCCATGAACAGCATCGACATGCTGCTGGGGAGAACTGTTATCATCAAGGCCGTCAAGGCAGCCTGAGAAACGGCTGATGGCTATTCACGGTTCCCGTCGGAATTGAACTGAAGGTGATACAGCTTTTGGTAGAGCGGATTGCGGTCCAGCAGTTCAGCATGCGTGCCACGGTCAAGAATCAGGCCCTGATCCATGACGACGATCTGATCTGCTTCGAGGACGGTGGAGAGGCGATGCGCGATGGCGACGACGGTCTTCCCTTCCGAGAGGATGTGAATGGCTTCTTGGATGATTTTTTCGCTCTCGGTGTCGAGTGCGGAGGTGGCTTCATCTAGCAGCAGGATCGGGGAGTCACGTAGAATGGCGCGGGCGATGGAGATGCGCTGTTTCTGGCCGCCGGAGAGATTGCAGCCACTTTCGCCGACGATGGCGTCGTAGCCGTTGCTGATTTGCTCAATGAATTCGTGGGCATGGGCTTTTTTGGCCGCAGCGATGATTTCGGCCTCGGTGGCGTCGAGGCGGCCATAACGGATGTTTTCACGGATGGTGTCGTGAAAGAGGAAGGTGTCCTGGCTGACGACGCCGATGTTCCCACGCAATGAGGTTTGCTGGATGCTGCGGATGTCGCGGCCGTCGAGCAGGATCGCGCCTGCATCGGGATCGTAGAAACGCAGCAGCAACGAGTAGAGCGTGCTCTTGCCAGCGCCGCTGGGGCCGACGAAGGCGTAAAATTTGCCGGGATCGAGCTGGAGGTCGATGCCGGTGACGGCGGGGGCGTCTTTGCGCTCGCCACTGCTTTCGCGATAGGAAAACGTGAGGTTCTGGAAGGTGACGGCACCTTGAGCGCGGCCTACATCCACGGCGTCCGGGGCGTCTTGAATATCGGCTTTGCGATCCAGCAGCTCAAAGACCATGCCAGCGGCGACGGTGGTCTTTTGCAGCATCATTTGCACGCGGCTCAGCTCTTTCACTGGCGGATAGATCTGTGTCAGGGCCATGACGAGGAGGAAGAAGTTTTCCGCCTCCAAACCACGCTCCCAGGCATAAACCAAGCCGGCGGCGATGCCGAACGAGGCCACGGTTTCGACGATGGGCCCGACGAGTTCCATGGCCTTGGTCCAGCGCACCTGATTCTCGGTCATGCTGGCGTTGGTGCGCGCGAAACGTCGTTCAGCGTGATCTTCGCGGGCATAGGCTTTGACGAGACGGATGCCGGCAAAGGACTCCTGCATGGCCACCATGAGTTCGCGTGAGTCGTATTCTTCACGTGCGCCGGTTTTGCGCACGCGTTTGCCGATACGGATGATCGGCACCAGGCAGAGCGGAAAGACGACGAGGGACATGAGAGTGAAAAACCAGTCCTGGGCAAAGAGAACGACGAGGATGGAGATGATGGTGAGCGGGCGCTGTGCCAAAGTCTGGATGAGCTGCATGGCATTGCGCTGGACGACGGCGGTCTGGCTGGTGACCGTCTGCATGAGTTCGCCGGTCTTGGCGGAGTTAAAAAACCCGGGGGACTGGCGCATGACGCTGTGGAAGGCGTCATTGCGAAGCTGGAAGGCGACTTTGCTGGTGACCCAGGCCTGCATGTAACTGGAAAGGTAGGCGAAGAAGCCGCGAAGGAAGATCAGCACCGGAATGAAGGCGCAGGCGATCATGACGCCGGTAAAGCCGATGGGTGTGTCGGCATCGACACCGATGATTTTGGAGAGGTCGATCTCGCCGATGAGCGGGAGATTGGTGGGTTCGCCGAGGGTGCGGGTTTTGCCCTTCAAAACGAGGGAGAAGATGAGCTGGAAGCCGATGAGCATGATGCCGTTGAACACGGCGCTGAGCATGCCTAACAGTAGGCTCAGGGCGAAGCGACCGCGGTAGGGCACGACATATTTCCAGATGGATTTAAGCGTCTGCTTGGCTACAGCGGTAAACTGGGGATCAGAGGGCTTAAGCGGAGGTGTTGGAGAGGAAAGGGGACTGCTGGACATGAGAATCGCTGAGCACTAACCGCCGCATCGTCAGCCGCACAACCGGGAAGTGCCGCAGGCTGGTCATCGCTGGTTGACGGCGGGCCGGGCATCGGCATAAACACCAGCCGTGCCGCCTGCGGTGGCATGCTGACTTCCTTTTTGCATTTCTGCCCATGTCCTTTCTGTCCTGGCAATACGCCTTCTTTTTGCCCCTGGTGGTGGTGCTGTACTGGGCGCTGGGGCTGCGGGCGCGCATGGTGCTGCTGCTGGTGGCGAGTTATGTGTTCTACGGGATGTGGGATGTCCGCTTTCTGGCGCTGCTGATGGGATCGACCTGCGTGGATTACTTTTGCGGACGGGCGATTGTGGGGGAGCGATCATCGACGTGGCGTGTGGTCGGCACGGCAGTACTGCCGCTGGCGTGGCTGTGGGCATGCAGGCTGATTCCACATGGGGCAGGGGAGGTGCGGACGGCGATGTTCGAGTTTGGCGCTGTTTTTGCGGTGCTGTTCCCGCTAGGGTATCTGTTGTTGTGGCGGATTCCTGAGGCACAGCGGCGCAAAGGTTTTCTGCTGCTGAGCATCGGCTCCAATCTGGCGGTGCTGGGGATTTTTAAATACTTTGGCTTCTTTGCGACTTCGCTGATGGCGCTACTGCAGCGGGCGGGGTGGGAACCCGGCTGGGTGCTGCCACAGGTGGTGCTGCCGGTGGCGGTTTCGTTTTATACCTTCCAGTCGATTGCCTATGCGGTGGATGTGTATCACGGCAAGGCCAAGCCTGCGAATGACCTGCTGACCTTCGGGGCGTATCTGGCATTCTTTCCGCAATTGGTCGCCGGGCCAATTGAGCGTCCGGCACATCTGCTGACGCAGTTTCAGCACGCGGCGAAGTGGCACTGGGGCCATGTGCATGCCGGACTGCGGCTGCTGCTCATTGGTGCCTTCAAGAAGGCGTTTGTGGCGGACCATTGCGCGATCCTGGCGAACTATGTGTTTGAGTCGGGTGCCAGTTTGAACGCGCCGTGGGCGATTTTGGGAGTGCTGGCCTTCGCCTTCCAGATTTACGGCGATTTTTCCGGCTACACCGACATGGCGCGTGGTTCAGCACGACTGCTGGGGATTGAGCTGAGCCAGAATTTCCGGCTGCCGTATGCCTCACGCGGGCCGAGTGACTTCTGGCAGCGCTGGCATATCACGCTGTCGCGCTGGTTCCGTGACTACGTGTACATCCCGCTGGGCGGCAACCGCTGTGGTTCGTTCCTGACGCTGCGCAATCTGTGGGTGACGATGCTGCTGGCCGGGCTGTGGCATGGTGCGAACTGGACGTTTGTGCTGTGGGGCGGCTATCATGCGGCGTTGCTCACGATCTACCGGCTGGTGCCGTGGCTGGGACGACTGGAAACGGACGCCGGACAGCGCGGGTTCGCGCGTTATGGCAGTGTGGCGCTGATGTTTTGCCTGACCTTGGTGGGCTGGGCCATCTTTCGTGCGCCTGGTCTGGCGGGACTGGGCGCGTGGTTCGCGGCGCTGGGGAATTTCAACGCCACGCTGCCGTGGCTGAAACCGGCGGGCTGGCTGGCGGTGCATGCGGTGCCGCTGCTACTGCTGCAATGGGCCACCCGCAAACAGCAGGATGAGTCTGAGCTGGATCATCTGCCATGGCCGGTGCGCGGGGTGGTCTTTTTGTTGATGTTTGTGTTGTTCGCCAGCGCGTTGTCGGGCGAGCAGGAGTTCATTTATTTCCAGTTTTGATGCGTGCGATCTCGAAATCTTTTCTGCTGATGGTGGTGCTGCTCGTGGGAGCGGAGCTGGTGGGGCGACTGCTGTTTGCGCGGACGTTGAGCGGCCGGTTTGACTATGGTTATGATGCGACGGCGGGGTTCGTCGAGAACGCTGACGGCACCGTCGATCTGGTGCGCGCCGGCGGACGGAAGTTTTTCCCGCAGTCCTTTGCCTTGCAGCGTGAGCCGGACATGGCGCGCGTCATGGTGGTCGGTGACTCGGTGGCCCGTGGCCGCGATGTGGCGTCCAGCTACGCAGGGAAGCTCGGAGCGATGCTGCGCGAGTCAGGCATGAAGGCGGAGTCGTTTAACATGGGACTGCCAGGGTATGGCGCACGGCGCAAACAACTGGTGGTGCAGCAGGCGCTGAAGTACCACCCCAGTCTGGTCGTCCTGCATGTGAATTCCTCGAATGAGTTCGAGGATGAGCGTGAATGGCGTCGCCGGGAGGAATTTCGTTCACCGCATCCCAAAAACTGGCTGATGAAGTCCGTGGTGATTCGCCGGCTGTTCGAGGTGCGCACGGAAAAAATCTTCTGGGAGCTGCTGCCGCAGGAAGTGCGCCTCCAGGGCGCTGTGAGCGATGCGGATGCCGAGATCAATGCCAGCATGAATGCTGCATTGCTGGCGCAGTGGCATGATTTGGTGCGCGATCAGACTGCGTTGTCCGTGGAAATGGCGAAGCAAGCCGGGGTGCCGATTCTTTTGGTGCTCCAGGCGAACGAAGTGCCAAGGACCGACGGGCACAGCATGGCGGATGACCAGGGGCAATATGAATGGGCGGCGAAACTGGCCGGTCCCGGTGTGGAAATCATCGGCATGAAGGATGTGTTCAAGGGCCTCGATGCGGCGACTCTGTATGTGGATGGCTCGCACATGAAAGCCGCCGGGCATGAACTGCTGGCACGGGCGATTTTTGAGCGCCTGAAGGCCGGATTTGCAGCGCCGACGGCCCAGCCGTGATACCTCACGCCGCAGAGCCGCCCAAGTGCTGGTGATAGATGGCGTTCACTCGGTCGAGCATGACTTCCAGACTGTGGTGGGATTCAATCATGCGCCTGCCTGCGGCACTCAGCGCCTGCGTGGTTTCACGCTCCGTGAGCGTCGCGCGGATGGCGGCGGCGAGAGCGGGGGCGTTTTGCATGGGCACCAGACGGCCAGTCTTGCCGTGCTGGATGATGCTGGGAATGCCACCGACATCGCTGGCCACCACGGGAATGCCGGTCGCGAGTGCTTGCAGGCCGGACTGCGGAATGGCCTCGTGAAACGAGGGGATGGCGATGATGTCGAGCGCGCGCATGATGTCCGGCACATCTTCGCGGTGGCCGGTGAGTGTGAACTGATCTGCCACGCCGAGCGTGGCCAGCGTGTGCTCCAGCCGCTGGCGATGCGGACCTTCGCCCACAATGACGCAGTGGATGCGCAGCTTGTGCTCATCCCGCAGGATGCGCGTGGCCTCGGCCAGCACCTGGGTGCCTTTGGCGAAGCGCAGGACGGTGATCATGCCAATCAGCGGCGTGCCGGGCGGCAACGCTGGCAGCGGCAGCACTGCACGCGGCCCCTCAGGATTGAAACGCTCCAGATCGACGCCGCTGGAGATGGTGGAGATCTCGGCGGGGTCCAAATCGAAGGTGGCGGTGAGCGTTTCGGTGATCTTGGGGCTGGTGGTGATGATGTGATGGCTCCATTCCTTGTACATCAGGCGGCTGATCGAACGATTGGGAATGGGCACGTCGAAATGACGGCTGCGGATGATGAGCGGCACGCGGGCGATGCGTGCGGCGATGGTCAGCAGCCAGCCATCGCGCGAGCTGTGTGGATTCACGATCTGAATGCGGTGCCGACGCAGCCACCAGGCGAGGTTCAGCGCATGCAAGGGCAGCAGGATGCGCTGATCGAAGCGCTGGGCCACCACCGGCACACCGGCCTGGGCCGCACGTTGATAGAGCTGGCTTTTCTCGGGCGCGATCAGCCAGACTTCACTGCCACGACGGCGGAAACCCTGCATTTCCGCCAGGATGCGATGCTCCTGCCCGCCCCAGCCGAGCGAGGCTTCCGAGTGGGCAATGCGCCAGTGATGATGTGGAGGTTGGGAGTCAGCCATGCAGCGAGCGCCGTTCCATTGCCAG
>NZ_JBJXFV010000027.1:0-3859 GCF_046154365.1 Prosthecobacter sp. | reverse complement strand
AGCTCCGATTCCAGCAGCGAGGCGCAGGTAGCGATGCGCGTGATGTTCTTTCGCACCGTCGTTCTTCGGCTCCTTGATGATTTGATTGAGCAATTTCGAGCGCAACGAGCCTTTGAAGCCGACGCGACGCGGAATGCCCGCGAGCCAGATTTCCAGCGTGCTGCGCGTCGAGTTGGTGCAAAGCACGGTCGCGTCAAAGTGAACGCCAGTGGCCTTGATGCGTTTCGCGACGGCGAACAGGCCCTCTTTGGCCGGTTTGCCGATGTAGCGTGAGACTTCGGGCATCGACATCCACAATTCTTCGATTTTGTCCGGCCCAAGCACGGTGATCTTCATGTCAGGGCGGCCGCGTTTGATTGCGCGCACCATCGGGAAGGCCATGCAGGCATCACCGAGCCAGTTTGGGCTGCGAATGAGCAGCTCGAATGGCTGCAGCCGGTTCATATCGTAGCCGACAGGATACGCGACGCCGCGGCGGTAATTCGGCAGCAGGAAGTGCGGCTTCGGCAGTTTCCAGCGGTTGTGAACCCAGAACCAACAGGCCGGCTGCTCGCGAATCAGCCCTTCCACGGCCGTATTGATCGCCACGGTCAAACCTTCGGCGGTTGGCTCTGCTTCGGCCGATTTCACTGCGGGCGCACAGACCAGCCGCCAGCGTGCTGGGCCATCATCATAGACCATCATCGGCAGCACCACCGCGTCGGTGCGCATGGCCATGAGCGCGGCGATGGTGGTCGTGGAGGCCAACCGGTCGAAGAACGGACTCCAGAGGCCGTGATCGCCGGCGTGTTGGTCCACCAGCACGCCAATCTGGCCGGCGGCACGCATGAACTTCATCGGCGCGTTGAAGCCTGACTGCCGGTCGAACAGCGCATATCCCAGCTTTTCACGACGACGCAGCACGAGCGCATTGAGCCAGGGATTGCGCAGAGATTGATAGATGGCCCCGGCTTGGTGGCCGCGCACATACATGGACGGCACCTGGGTCAGGATTTCCCAGCAACTCGCATGCAGCACGAGGTTCAAAATGGGCCGCTTGCCGTCATCGTAGGCCGCCTGAGCGCGTTCGATGCCCTCGGATCGCACATGCTTGCACAGATCGGCCTCGTTCATTAGCGGCAGTTTGAAACCGCAGAGGATATTGGCGAACAGGCTCTTGAAATGCTCGCGCGCCATGCTGCGGCGCTCGGATTCGCTCTTCTTGCGGCCGAAAGCGATGCGCAGGTTGTGCAGCGCAAGTTTGCGGTACTTGCCCGCCAAAAAGTAGGCGAGAGCGCCCAGCACCCGGCCCGCATGCCAGATCACGGTGAGCGGCAGGAGCATCAAAACGCCCTCAACGCACCGAAACAGCGCGTAAACCAACCACTGCCCGGTGCGCGTGAGAAAACTGGCGGATTCCGTGGCGCTGCCCATGGGTTTCTATGCCGCAACGCATTCGCGCACGCAACCGTTCATGCGAGATCACGCCATGCGGCAGCGTTTGGCGTGGCATGAAATGGATCGCCGCCCTGCTGTTGCTCTGCCCGTTGCTGAATGCCGCGGAATCGAAACCCAACATCGTATTTATCATCGCCGACGATCTCGGCTGGGCGGATGTGGCGTTTCATGGCGGCAATGCGCCCACACCGCATCTTGACCAGCTCGCGCGCGAAGGACTGGAGCTGACGCATCATTATGTCGCGCCCGTGTGCAGTCCCACCCGCACCGGTTTGATGACGGGCCGTTGTTGGAGCCGCTTTGGTGTGACGACTCCCCAAAGCACCCGTGCGCTGCGGTGGGACACCGTCACGCTGCCACGGGCGCTGAAATCGGTCGGCTATGACACCTGCATCACCGGGAAGTGGCATCTCGGCTCGAAACCAGAGTGGGGGCCGAATCATTTCGGGTTCGATCACAGCTATGGCTCGCTTGGCGGTGGTGTCGGACCGTATGACCATCACTACAAGAAGGGTTCGCTCACTGAGACTTGGCATCGAAACGAGAAACTCCTTACCGAAACCGGCCATGTGACCGATTTGATCACAAAGGAGGCCTGTGAATGGCTAGCCGCACGCAAAGACGCGCCGTTCTTCCTTTATGTGCCCTTCACAGCGGTGCATCTGCCGGTGAAGGAGCCGGCCGAATGGCTGGCGAAGGTGCCGGTGGGCATCACGGGTGATGTACCGCGTCATTATGCCGCCTGTGTCATGCATCTCGACGCCGCGGTGGGCCAGATCGTGGCCACACTCGAAAAAAACGGCAAGCGCGACAAGACACTGCTCATCTTCACCAGCGACAACGGCGGCAGCACCGCCGAGAACAATGGTCAGACGTATCCCGCCGATGATTACCCGGAGGGAGCGCTGCCCGGCAACAACAAGCCGCTGCGTGACCAAAAAGGCAGCGTGTATGAAGGCGGCACCCGTGTCGCCTGCATCGCAAGCTGGCCGGGCACACTCAAGGCAGGGAAGCACGATGCGCCGGTGCAGATTATCGACTGGATGCCCACCTTCTGTGCTTTGGCCGGGTTCAAGCCGCAGCAGAATTTGAAATGGGATGGCATCAACTTATGGCCGCAGCTTGCCGAAGGAGCGGCGCCACCAACACGCACGCTCTACACCGTGGCGCCCGGTTTCAAATCACGCTCGCTGCGCTGCGATCCGTGGAAGCTTGTCGTGCATGGCGCAGACGAGAAGGTGAAGTTCGAGCTGTACGACATCCTCGCCGACCCAAACGAAACCAACGATCTCGCCGCGCAACAGCCCGATCAACTCGCCACGATGAAGGAACGTCTGAATGTCATGGCGAAAGCAGACCGCGATGCCGTGGCGAACGATTGAGCGCAAAAAAACGGGCGATGCATGTGCATCGCCCGTTGGGAAGGTTGAGTTTGAAGGTGAGTCCTATTTCTCCACCCAGCGCACCGCTTCCATGAGCAGTTCGCGTGCGGAGGCGAGGCCGAGCTTCTGGCGGATGTTCGCCTTGTGGGCATCGACCGTCTTGGCACTGAGGCCAAGTTTTTCGGCAATGCTGTGAGAATCGAAGCCGCGTCCGACCATCTCGAAGATTTCGAGCTGACGGTCGCTGAGCATGCGGGCGGGTTCGCCACGCGAACCACCACGCGGACCACCGCCGGAGACGATGCTGCCGAGCAGGGAGGCGCTGAAGAAGAATGAACCGGCGGCGACCTGTCGCAGCCCTTGAAGCACGCGGGTGCTGGGTTCGCCCTTCATTACGTAGCCCATCGAGCCGGCGCGCAGGCAGCGCTCGGCATAGACGTTTTCATCGTGCATGGAGTAAACGAGGATTTGCATCTCGGGATGGCTGGCCTTGAGCTTCTTGATGAGATCCACGCCACTGCGGTCCTTCAAGGTGATGTCGAGGACGACAACTTCGGGTTTGAGCTTGGCAATCTGCTGCAACGCGGTGTTGGCGTCTTCAGCGCTGCCGATGACCTGCATGTCCTCCTGCTGGTCGATTAGCTTCTTAAGCCCTTCAATAACGATGGGATGGTCGTCGAGTATGTAGATTTTGCTTTTCACGGTAGGCCTAGCTGACTCGTTTTGGATGCAATGTCAAGCCATCGTTCCTAAGCACTCCGCGTCGGGAATTCGCAGGTCACGCGAACACCCTTGCCTTTAAGTGTTTGAATGTGTAATGCGCCGTTGATGAGATGCGCCCGGTGTTCCATCACGCGCATGCCAATGCCGTCGCCGTCGGTTTTGTGTTTACCGGTGGGAAGACCGGAGCCGTTGTCGCTGATTTCCAGGATGCCCTGCGTGGTGGATTTGCGCCGCAGACTGAGGTGCATCTTGGTGGCACCGCCATGGCGGATGGCGTTGTTCACCGCCTCCTGGGCGATGCGAAAGAGATGAATCTC
>NZ_JBJXFV010000014.1:0-21418 GCF_046154365.1 Prosthecobacter sp. | reverse complement strand
ATAGAGCGAGTTGAGCTGCACGACGGCCTCGATGGCGAACTGCTCGCCCTCCGTTTTGCCCTCGAGATTCACGCGCAGTTTTTCATTCGCTGTGCCGGGTTGAAGCAGGAAGGTCTTGGTCGTCCGTGCCGCTGGATTTGGGCCGAAGAACTTTTGCGCATCTGCGAGTGGTGTGACGACGGGCGGTGGCGGCGGGGCCTCGCGTTGAAGTATGGCGCGTTGTGATTTGAGGAACTCGAGTGCGGCGGCGGCTTCCGATTTCGTGGGCTGGCGTGAAAAGGCGAGCGCGTAGGCACTGGCGATGCGTTTCACATCGTCCTTGGGTTCTTCTTTGATCAAGCGGGCCGCCATGGCGCGGGCGCGGTCGAGCGGCCAGTCGCCATTGACCATGAGGAGGCTTTGCGTGGCGGTGGTGGTGCTCTGACGCTCCGGTGTGCTCTGGAAGCCGGGTGGCGAGTCGAGACTGGCAAGGAAATCATCCGGCGTGTTGCGCATTTTGCGCAGGTAGAGGCTGCGGCGCGGCTTGGACTTCTCCACGCCTTCGCCACCGATCGTAAGATCAAGTTCGCCACTGGCCGCGAGCATAGAATCGCGTGCCTGCTCCGCATCGAGACGACGCGGGCTGTAGCGCCAGAGGAGGCGGTTGTCTGGGTCGATGCGGAGTGCGTTCTGCAAGTGCTCAGTGCTCAGTGCCGAGTGTTTAGTATCAGCTTTCGCATCCTTGGAGTCAGACTGAGCACTCTGCCTGTAAGTCTGCGAATTCATGATCAGCCGATGCAGATTCTTGAGCTTCCATCCTCCTTTGATAAACTCGCTCGTCAGCCACTCGAGCAGCTCAGGATGTGAAGGCTTGTCGCCGAGACGGCCGAAGTCGCTCGCGGTGGTGGTGATGCCTTTGCCAAAATGATACTGCCACACGCGGTTTACGATCACGCGGGCGGTGAGCGGGTTCTGCGGGCTGGTGAGCCAGTTTGCCAGCACCGTGCGGCGTCCGCTGGTCAAGGAATCCGGTTTGGGAGCAGGGATTGCGGCGTCTTTAGGATCGAGAATCGTCAGGAAACCGGGCGCGGTGCTTACTTCGCCGGCCTTGCGTGAGGCAAACTTGGCAGGCAGTGCTTGCGGGCCGGTTTCACCGACGGCGAGCGTGGGAATGAGCGGTTTGGGCTTCAGGTGGGCGAATTCGGCCAGCTTGGCCTGCGCTTCACGATACTGCGTGGCTTCGGGTTCCTTCAATTTGTCCGCCTTGTACCGCTCGCGCTCATAATAGACCTGTCGTCCCGCCAACTGCACGATTTGCTCCTCATACGGCGTGCGCTGCTCGCGTGTCTTGGCAAACATGACCTGAATTTCCTCGGGGAACTTCGTCACCGCACTTTTTTGCGCACCCGTGATTTTCGGTTCAACGATGGCGTCGATGACAGTGCGCGGTTCCTGCGTGGCTTCCTCCCAGGCTTTGAGTTTGGCAGCGTATTCGTCGATCTGCGCCTGCGTGGCGAAGGGTTTGTCCTCCGCCCAGGTGATATTGGTGAGGAAGGCCTGGAGGCGGTAATAGTCCTTTTGCAGGATGGGATCGAACTTGTGGTCGTGGCACTGCGCGCACTGCACGCTCATGCCCATGAAGACATCGGCGGTCACGTCGGTGACTTCGTTCATGATGAGCTTCCACTGGCCTTCGGAGTCGCGCTGGTTGTATTCGTAGATCGTGTGGCGCAGGAAGCCGGTGGCGGTGAGCAAATCGAGATCATCAGCGGTTTCCGGCACGGTTTTGCCTTTGGCGTAAAGCATTTCATCACCCGCGAGCTGCTCGCGCACGAACTGGTCATACGGCTTGTCGTGGTTGAGCGAGCGCACGACGTAATCACGATACGGCCACACATTCGGCCGGTAGGCGTCGAGGCGGTAGCCTTCGCTCTCCGCGTAGCGCACGAGATCGAGCCAATGCTGCGCCCAGCGTTCGCCGTAGCGCGGGGATTCGAGCAGGCGGTCGATGAGCTTCGCATAGGTCTCATAGGACCTATTCGACGTATAGGACTCATGCACAAACGCAGCGACATCCTCCGGTGTGGGTGGCAGGCCGGTGAGATCAAAGGTGGCACGTCGAATGAACGACACCGGATCAGCGGCAGGCGAAGGCTGGAGGCCGTTTTCGATGAGCTTGGCCCAGATAAATCGGTCGATGGGAGAAGTACTCAGTGCGGAGTGCTCAGTGCTCAGTTTCGGCGACTGAGCACTGAGCACTGAGAACTGAGCACTTTTGATCTCCGGCACTTTGGGCCGCTTCACCGGCACAAAGGACCACCACTTCTTGTCGTCATCGGTGATGTCGCCGGGTTTACGTGAAGGTTTGGCCGCCGCGACTTCCGCTTCGGGCCACGGAGCGCCCATGGCGATCCATTTTTTCAAAATCTCGATCTTCGCCGAGCTGAGCTTGCCATCTGGCGGCATCTCCATGTCGGGATCTTCGTAATTGACGAGTTTGATGAGCAGCGAGGCATCCGGCTGGTGCGGCACGATGGCGGGGCCGGTTTCGCCGCCTTGCAGGATGTAGGGCAGGTTGTCGAGCCGCAGGCCGCCTTTGTGCTTCTGCGCGCTGTGGCATTCGTGACAGGACTCGACCAGCAGCGGCCGCACGTCCTTCTCAAAGAACTTGAGCGACTCCGCGTTCGGGGCAGCGACGGCGGCGGTAGCGGTGATGAGGAAAAGGGCGCGAATCATGGTGCTGGCAATAGAGTGTGCCGCGCAGGGCCTTTTGGACACGATTTTTTCTGTCCAAAGCCCTGCCGCAGCGGCCTCTTGAGTACGACTGCCACTTCCGCGATGTTTCCACGCCATGCCTGACTCCGACCGCACCCAGGAATTCCTCGAACTGCTCACGCACCATGACCGTGCGCTGGGGGTTTATGTCTATGGCATGGTGCCGCAGCCGCATGATGCGGATGACATTTTGCAGCAGACGAAGATGATCCTGTGGCGCTGCTTTGATCAGTTCGAGACGGGCACGAACTTCCTGGCCTGGGCGCGGAAGACGGCGTTTCATCAGGTGCTGACGCATCGCCGGCAGAAAAAGCGCGAGGCGACGCCGCTGAGTGCTGAAATCCTTGAACTGCTGCACGACGAAGTCTCCAAGCTCAGCGACAGCGGTGATCGCCGCCGCGATGCGCTGCGCACTTGCGTGACGAAATTGCCCGCCGCACACCGCCAGCTTGTGACGCTGCGCTATTATGAAGACCTGGAGATCGATGGCGTGGCCGAACGCATTCGCAGCACGGCTGGCGCCGTTTATCGGGCGCTGAGCCGCATTCGCATGAGCTTGCTGACCTGTGTGGAGAAAGAACTCAAACTGGAAGGAGCCGAAGCATGAAGCCTGCTGATCAATTTCGACTGCTGGAGCTGTCCGAGCGTTATGCGGACGAAAAACTCAGCGCGGAGGAAGTTTCCGCGCTGGAAGCCGAACTGCGCGACAACGCGGCGGCACGCGCTTTTTTCGCCAAAGCGCTGCATCAGCGTGCGGAGCTGTGTTTTGACGATTCGTGGCACCCGCAGGCCGTTTCAGAGACAAAATCGACTGCGCAGCCAGTGTGGTGGCGTCATGCGATCACCGCGGCTGCGGCAGCGTGCATCACGTTCGCTGTGATTTGGATTCAAAGCCGCCGCGATGGCACGGTGGCGACGTTGATCCGTGCGCAGCAGTGCCAGTGGGCCGGGAGCAGCTTGCCGACGGTGGAAGGCGCACGTTTGCAGCCAGGCGTGCTCGATTTGATCGAAGGCTTGGCCGTGCTGCGCTTCGACAGTGGTGCGGAACTCGTCCTCGAAGCTCCGGCCACGGTGGAAGTGCTCGACGCGATGAATTGCAAGCTACGCCGCGGCACGCTCGTCGCGGAAGTGCCGCCGCAGGCGAAGGGATTCAGCATCGACACGAAAGACGCGAAGGTGATCGACTGGGGCACGCGATTTGGCCTCAGCGCCGGTGAAGACGGCAAGTACATGGTGCAGGTGCTGGAAGGTCTCGTCGAAGTGGACGACAAATCCGGTGCGGCGACCAAGAAGCTCGAAAAAGGCCAGCGTGTGGATCGTGGCTGGTCGCAGAGCCTGCTCAATCCTGTTGGTGGCGATGATCCTGAACCGAGCCGCTGGCAGCCCGCCATCGTGATGGATGCCGGTGATGGCTGGCAGGCGATCACGACGGCGTTTGGTCGTGGCAAGGACAGCTACATTCAGTCCACGATGAAGACCGCCGGGGATTTCGGCCAGCATCCGTTTATGCGGGTGAAGCGCAGTCGTGAAACCAAGCCGGATCTGAACCGCAAGGGCTACCTCGCCTTCGACTTGAGCAAGTTCGCGGGCCGCACCATCGAAGCTGCGGAGATCGTGCTTACCATTGAGCCGAGCGAGCTGGGATTCGCCAGCTTCGTGCCGGACAGCATCTTCGCGGTGTATGGCGTGCTGGATGAGGCTGCGGATGCGTGGGAAGAGGGCGGCTTGAACTGGCAGCAGGCGCCGGCGCATGATCCAGCGCAGGTTGAGCGGCAGTTGCCGGAAGCAGGCAAGGTGAAGCTGCTGGGCAGGTTTGAAATCGAGCAGGGGATCAATCGCGGCACGCGCAAGCTGCGCGGTAAAGAACTGGCTGAATTCCTGGCGGCTGACACGAATCAGATCGCCACGCTGATCATCTGCCGTGAGACGAATGAGACGCAGGACAGCGGCCTAGTGCATGCGTTTGCGACGAAGGAGAACGGGACGCGCTCGGCCCCGATGCTGCGCGTGAAGCTGAAGTGATGCGATGGGAGACCATCACGCCCGGATCTGCGTGTACGGATTGCCCTCGTTCATGTCGATGCGCTCGGGGCGGCCTTTGTGCGTGTACACGAGACGCGTGTGGTCGATGCCCATCAGGTGCAGGATGGTGGCGTGGAGGTCGTGGACGTGGAGCTTGTCTTCGACAGCACGAAGGCCGAGGTCGTCGGTGCTGCCGACGGTGGTGCCGGCTTTGACGCCGCCACCGGCCATCCACATGGTGAAGCCGGTGGGGTTGTGGTCGCGGCCATCACCTTTCTCGCTCATCGGCGTGCGGCCGAATTCGCCGCCCCAGATGACGAGCGTTTCATCGAGCAGGCCGCGTGATTTGAGATCGCGCAGCAGGCCGGCGACGGGCTTGTCCTGCTCGCCGCAGTATTTGGTGTGGTTGGCTTCGATCTTGTCGTGTGCGTCCCACTTGCTGCCGGAGCCGTGGTAGAGCTGAACGAAGCGCACGCCGCGTTCGACAAGGCGGCGGGCTAGGAGGCAGTTGCGGCCCATGACCTCGGTCTTGGGATCGTCGATGCCGTAGAGTTGTTTGATGGCCGCAGACTCGCCGCGCAGATCGACGGCCTCGGGGGCCTCCGACTGCATGCGGAAAGCGAGTTCGTAGGCACGGATGCGGGCGTCGAGTTCGGTGTTGTCGGTGCGGGAGGTGCCGAAGTCGCGATTGAGTTTGTTAAGGAAGCCGAGCTTGCCCTGTTGGCGTGCTTCGGTGATGCCCTTCGGCGTGGCGAGATTGGAGATCGGGGTGACGCCGCCTTCGAATTCGACGCCTTGATAGGTGGCGGGCATGAAGCCGGCACCCCAGTTGCGCACGCCGTTCACGACTTGCATTTCGGTGTCTTTGATGACGACAAAGGCGGGCAGGTTGCGGTTTTCGGTGCCGAGACCGTAGTTCACCCATGAGCCGAGTGAAGGGCGGCCGCCGAAGACGCTGCCGGTGTTCATCTGGCACACGCCGCCGGCGTGATTGATGCCATTGGAGACGCAGGAACGCACGACGCAGAGGTCATCGGCAAGCTGCGCGGTGTGCGGCAGCCAGTCGGAGATCCACAGGCCGCTTTGGCCGTGCTGCTGCCACTCACGTTTGTCCGCGAGCAGTGGCGCACGGCTTTCGCCCATGGCGGTGATGATCGTGCCGAAGCTGTCGGGCAACGACTGCCCGGCGAGCTGTCGCAGCAGGGGTTTCGGATCAAACAAGTCGATGTGGCTGGGGCCGCCCTCCATGAAGAGGAAGATCACGCTCTTCGCCTTGCCGGACTTGTGCGCGAGCTTCGAGGCCTGCGGTGTGGCGGCTTTGCCACCGGTGTCGCCCAGCGCCGCCATGAGCGGGGATTCGCCCATGAGTGCGGACAGCGCCAGCGTGCCGAAGCCCGCACCGCCACGGCGGAGGAAGTCACGGCGGTTGGTGAGGAGTTCGTGGTGCGGAACGAGGGCTGGCTGGTGCATGACAGAAAGAGGTCGTGAGGCGCAGATTTCGGACAGGAAATCTCATCGTAAAAGCTGCACAATGCTTAGACGATACCGGTTGGCTGGGTCTGTCGCCTCGCAGCCTTAAATTGAATGGCACCGCGAACTGCAGAAAGGGTGGCGGCGAGGGGAGGTGAGCTGCGCGTTGCCCATCAGCAGACGGGGGTCTTGAGCATCGGTGATACTGATTGGTGGCGTGGCGTCTCGATGCCGATAATGAGAGTGGTGTCCGCGATAAACTGTCCGAACCAAGCCTTGAGATGAGCGTAGTGCGGGGTCTGCCGACGTGAGAAGATGCCGGTAAGCCACTGCGTCAGGCTGCGGCGCACGCCGAGCCAGGCAACACCCAGTTTGTGATGTCGCGCAATCTGGAAAACAATGTTGGCGAACTCACCGTTGCGATTGTGACCGCTGCGCTGGTAATTGAAGTGCAGGCCGAGGCGGCGGCAGACGCGACCGCGTTTCACTTGCTCGACGGCCCAGGCATAGTCTTCGGCGGTGGCGAGGGTTTCATCAAAGGGCGTGACCACCCAGGATTCGCGGCGGATCATGCCCATGCTGTTGCTGAAGATGGAGCAGAACTTGAGGCCCTTCGTGCGCAGTTCATCCCAGGCGATGCGGTCGCTGTAGAAGGGATCATCGTCCCATTTCGCACTGACGCAGGCGACCCGCGGATCTTCAAGCGTACCGGCCATGCGTTCGAGGGCGTCATCGTCTTCGAGCGTGGTGTGGGAGCTGAGGATGAGAACGAAATCGGTGTGCAGGTGCTGGATGCCGAAATTGATGACGGCTGGATGATTGTAGGCCGCATGCCATGAAATGACCTCACCGCCAGCGGCTTTGATGAGTTCAGCGGAGCCGTCGCTGCTGCCGCTGTCCACGCCGAGAATGACCGTGGGACGGATGGTCTGCGCCTGCAGGCGCTCTAGCACGCGCGGGAGCGTGGTGGCGGAGTCTTTGAAACGAATGAGGCAGCCGATGGTGGGGCGCATAGCAATGGTGGGGGTGGGCGTAAGGGTAAGCGCGCGGGCTGAAAATTGAACCCCCCGCAATTGGGGGCCGTGAGACCACCCGTGGGCGCGGTTTAGTGCCGGGGTGAAAGACGTTTTGAAGATTCTGCTGGCCTTGTTCCTCTACGGCGGCCTGGGGCCGCTGCTGGGCATGGTGCTGGCGACGCGACGTTCGTGGCAGCGCGGTTTGTTCGGTTTGATGATTTTCATGCCGTCGCTCCAGCCGGGTAAATTCATGATGATGATCGGCAGCATCGAGAAGTATCGCGGTCATACGAAGGGCTACGAGATTTCGTTGATCGAGGTGTTTGCCATCGCGCTGATCATCGCGGTGAGCCGCAGTCCGCGTGAGCCGGGAGCGCCGGTGCGCAAGGGGCTGCCGCCGGGGACATGGCTGTATCTGTGCTGGGCCTTCACCGGGCTGCTCTCCATCGTGAACGCCTGGGAGCCGACGTATGTGCTGATGGCGTTCTCACGCTTTGGCAAAGGTGTGCTCATCTTCGTGGCGGCGGCGGTGTTTTTGCGGGATGAAAAGGATCTGCGCGCGGCGTTGATCGGTCTCGCGGCCAGCATGGTGCTGCAAGGCTGGATCTGCATGAAGATGCGCTACCTGGACGGCATGTTTCAGATTCAGGGCTGGTTTGAGCATCAGAATCCGATGTCGATGTGGGCTTACATGAGCGCGTGTCTGGTGTTCGCGGCGGCGTTGCATAAAGACATTCAAGGCCGGCTGCTATGGCTGTTGCTGGCGGCGTTTGGTGCGGCGGGGCTGTGTGTGATCCTGTCCGTGTCACGCGCGGCGCTGGCGGCGTATGCGGCGGGCGCGGGACTGGTGCTGTTCCTGGCGTGGATCAAAGGACCAGGGACGCGCACGACTGTGTGCTCGATCCTGGGAGCCTGTGGCGCGGTCTTGGTGATGCTGTTTGCGATGGACTCGCTCAATTCACGGCTGAAGGAGGTGAAGGAGAGCCAGGCGGAAAACGCGGAGGATCTGCGTCCGGTGCTCAACCGCCAGTGCAAGGCGATGCTGCACGATTATCCGCTGCTCGGCATCGGCTGGAACAACTACGGCATCGCCAACAGCCGCCCGCGTGGCGCGAAATATAGCGAAGTGCTGGAGGAATGGGATGCGAGCCGTGGTTTCGCCATCGTGGATGAATTGTACTGGGCGAATCCGTTGACCGAGAGCTTGTACTGGCTGCTGCTGGCGGAGAACGGCTGGCTGGGCTGGGGTTTGTTCCTGATGTTTGCCGCAGCGACGCTGTGGTGCGCGCTGCGGGCCTGGCTGCACGGCGGCAAAAGCCTCATGGGCTATGTGGCTTTCAGCATTTTCGTGGCGCTGGCGATCTGTTATCAGCACGGCACGGTGGAGCGCATTTTGACGCAGACGAAGAACCTCTCGCACTGGCTGATGCTCGCCGGCATGGCCTCGGGCATGGAGATGACGCGGCGTCGTAGCTTGGCTCTCCAGCGCCGAGTTCAATGACGATCCGCAAGCACAAGCGGCTGCCGACACTTCCAGTACTCGGCGCTGGAGAGCCAAGCTACGCAGCCAAAGCCGCGCGCACGAGATCGAGCAGCAGGGATGGCGCGAAGGGCTTGGGCAGCACCTGGTTTGCGCCCATGCGGCGGGCATCGAGACAGGTGTGAAACTCGGCATAACCACTCATCATGATGACGGGGATGCGCTGGGTGAGGGGATCGGCGCGCAGCTCATACAGCGCGGCCAGACCGTCGAGTTCCGGCATGTCGAAGTCGAGGATGATGATGTCCGGCGCGACGGTGCGTGCGAGCAGCAGCGTTTCGTTGCCCGTGGTGGCAAACGAGAAGCGCTCATAGCCGCCACGCTTCAGGCTTTGCTGCACCAACCGCCGGATGTGCGCGTGATCGTCGGCGACGAGAATGGAGGCGACCTTCATCATGACATGCATGGGGTGAAGGTGGAGGACGCTGCGCTCGGCGTCACCGGCAGATCACGGCTGACGATGACCAGCGTGATGTCATCCGCCGCCGGGGCGTCTTGCACATGATCGGTGATGACAGCGAGCAGAGATTCCTGCAATTGCGCCGCATCGCCCGTGCGTGAGGCGAACTGCGTGAGGCAGGAGACGATACTTTCTTTGCCCAGCATCTCGCCCAGCGGATTGCGGGCGTCGGTGACGCCGTCGGTGAGCATGATGATGTGGCAGGCTTGGTCTGCCTGCAGCGTGATCTCGGCAAACACGGCATTTTTATCAATGCCGAGCGGCGGCCCCTCGCACCGTGCTTCGGTGACCTGATGCCCATGCCGATCCACGATGAGCGCGGGGCAATGCCCAGCGGAGGCGATGGTGATGCTGCCCGTGGCATGATCGAGCCATGCGAGCTGCGCGCTGACAAACATATCGGTGCTGTCGAGATCCTTGAACAACATCGTGTTTAATCGAGCCAGCAGTTTCCCCGGTGTGGCGGCATGGCGTGCCTGCGTGTGCAGATGCGTGCGGAACATGATGGCAAAGAGCGCGGCGGCGGGGCCTTTGCCCATCACATCGGCGATGACGAACAGCGTGCCCAGATCATCCAGCGGCAGAAAATCATAGAAGTCACCGCCTACTGACTGTGCGGGTTGCAACATCGCAGAACAGGTGAAGCCGGGGACGGCGGGAAATGAGCGCGGCAGCAGTGAACGCTGCATCTCCGCCGCGAAGGCGATGTCACGATGCAGCAGCCGCGAGCGGATGGCCTCCTGCTGTGCTTGATCATGACTGAGCTGGATCGCGAGGAAATCGGCAAAGGTGCGCACCACACGCGTGTCGCGGGCATTGAGCGAGCAGGTCGGTGTGGTGTAGCCGAGTGTCAGCACGCCAAAGAGTTGGCCGGAGACCTGCACCGGACAGGCGATGCCTGACACAGGATCGCCGAAAACTTCGGTGAGTGGCTCCATCAGCGCAGCGCTGGTGCAGTTGTCGAACCACACCTCGCTGCGCAGATGCGCGGCGTTTGTTTCCACCGAGGCTGCGGCGTCTTCCGCGAGGAACAACACCTCGGCTGCCGCTTGTGCCTCATGCATGGATGACGCCAGCACCCGCAGGCTGTTGTCCTCACGCTGATGCCGGCGCATGAGGAACCAGGTGGCTCCGGTGATGCGCAGCAGCTCATGCAGCCAGCGGCTGATGCAGCCCGGCACGTCATCCGTCTCGCCGAACTCCTTGCTGAAGCGAAAGATGGAGCACAGGCTCTCATAAGTGGCACCCAGTTCCTCCGTCATCATGTCCAGCGTGGTCTCCAGGCTGTCGCCGCGCTGTACGTCCTGCATGTTGCCAGTGTTGTGCCTGCTGCGGCGCATCACGAGCGAGTTGCCGGAAGCACCGCGCAGATAGCGTGCGGAATCGGTGAGCTGCGAGATGATGAACAGGCCGCGTCCGCCTTCACTGTCATCGCTGGGGAGATGCGGATCGACGGGGAAGGTGAAGTGATTGTTCTGATCATCCACGCAGACTTCCACGGCATCCGGCCACACATTGACCATCACGCGCAGCACATCGGCTTCCGCCAGCTTGTGCGCGGGGCGATTTTCCACGGCATTCATCGCGGCCTCTGCGGTGACCAGTTCCCATTCAGACGCGTACTGCTCGTTCAGCCCATGGCGCTCCAAAAACACCCGCACCGAACGCGCCATCTCCCGTGCGCCATGCAGATGGCATCCGGTTTCAAAAATCGCGCCCTCGGGAGGAGTGTGTGGCATGATGTCAGCGGAGAATTTCAAACAGATGGCTCATACGCGTGAGTTCCAGCACCTGCAACACGCTGCGGGCCGGATGCAGCAGCCGCACGCAGCCGTCGCGTGCGCTCATCAGCTTGTGCAAGTACACCAGGATGCCCAGGCCGCTGGAGTCGATGAAACGGGTGTTCTGCATATGCAGGTCCACGCGTGAATGCGCTGCGGTCAAAGCGGACTGCAGGTGCTTTTTGACAAAACTGGCGTTCACCACCGTGATTTCAGCCGGCGTGTTGACGACGAGTGTGGGGGTGGTCGTGACGAGACTCATGAGCGATGTAGTGGCATGTTCGGCGAAACTATAACGCCCTCGCCAAACTGCGCAGCACATTGCTGTCCCCCCAATTGCAGGGGTTTTATTCAGTTCACCGAGGGTTTAATTACCAGCACGCCATGCTTCGTACAATCAACACCTCCACCTCCACCTCCACCTTCCTTCTGCTCTGCTGCCTGCTGATACCGTCGGGGGCTTCGGCCTATCTCGGTGGCTTTGAAGTGGCGGATGGTTATGCCACCAGCGATGTCGGCACGGCACTTGCACATTACCCGCCGTTTCTCGGTCGCTACGTCGGCCCCGAGGTGCAGCTCTACAATGCAGGTGCCACCGGCACGCTGAGCGACATTGCCGACAACACCGGCCTCTGGCGCAACATCTACGGCGCTGGTACCCAGGGCCGGTATAAACTCTGGGACGCATCATCCAATGCGGACGCGACTTACCTCTCTGGCCACTTCAATCCTTACGGCTCCGGCGGTCTGCTCGCCATTCGCGCCAGTGAAAACCGGCTGGATCAAGGACAGAATTATGGGGTCACCGGTGCCTTCAATGCCCAATGGACCTACAGCGTGGACAGCGATGATCTCAAAGGCATCAACCCGTTTGCGATTGGTGAACAAGATGTAAGCCTGAGCTTCCAGCTTGCCGTTGGGGCGCAATTCCGCCAACCGGTGCAGGGTGGTGCGCAGTTGTCCTTTGTGGACAATCAGCAAGTCATGCTGGCCATCGGTATCGGTGGTGATTACACGCAGTCGGCGGTGAACATCGGCATCGATGATCTCCAGCATGTGCGCTACTATGCCAACAGCACCTGGGTGGACACTGGCGTGCTCGCCAGCCACGACAGTTTTGACAATGTCCAGCTCACCATGCATTTCGCCGATCAGACTTTCGATCTCATGTATGGTTCAGCACTCGACGGCCTCTTGCACCCCCTCGTGACTCGCGCCGCCTTTGCCACCCCGCTCGCTGGTGCGTTTGGCAATATCACCCTCACCACCTACACCGATCCCGAAGGCGCCGGCTCCAGCGACGACCACGGCCTCGGCAAATCCTATCTCGACACCTTCGACTTCACCGTCACGGTGCCTGAACCCGGTTCTGCCTTGCTCTCGCTGTGTGCGCTGCTCGTTTTGTGCGCGCAGCGCCGCCGAAAGTAGCTTGCCTCTCCAGCGGCGAGATCTGGGGCCTTGCGAGTGTCGTGGGCCGTTTGATCTCGGCTCTGGCTGCGAAGCAAAAGCCAAGCTGCGCAGCTCAGCTCAGCTCAGTTCAGCGCCGCCGCTTTCTGCTGTAGCTGGATGAACTTCAGCACCGCCTCCGTGCGTGAGCGCGCATTGAGCTTCTGGTAGATCGTCTTCAAGTAATCGCGCACCGTTTCGTAGCTGATCTTCATCTCGAAGGCCGCCTCCTTGGCGCTCATGCCCTGCACAAACAGGTTCAGCAGTTCTGCCTCACGCGGGGTGATGCCCGGCACGCGCACTTTGCCAGTCGTGATCTTTTCATGAAACGACGAGATCACCATTCGTGAAATCTCCGGGCTGAGCGGTCCACCGCCGGACGAGGCCGCACGCACGCCATCGAGCAGATGCTCCGTTGGCGCGGTTTTCAGCAGGTAGCCGCACGCACCGGCCTTCAATGCCGCAAACACCTGCTGCGGCGCATTCTCGCCCGTCAGCATCACAAAGGCCGTCGTCGGCATGTTCACGCCCAGCACGCACAGGCAGTCGATTCCGGTCCAGCCGGGCAGTCCCACATCCAGCAGCACCACCTCCGGCTTGGCATCCAGCAGCGGCGACATGGCCTGCTCGGCGTTCTTGAACACCCCCAGCAGATCAAAGCCGCGCTCAGGCACGAGCAGTTTTTTCAACAGCACCTGAAACAGAGGATCATCCTCGACGCAGGCAACACGGATGGCGGGACGTTGGGCAGTCATGCTAAGGCGGAGTGAGGTGTGGGTGGTCCATGCTGCGGCGGCGTTCCAAACGGTACGCTCCGGTCACATGGGGGAATCTGCAAGTGTTCGGCAGAATTTTTATCGTCGTGGCGGCCAATCCTGCGTCGCAATCCTGCGCAGGGCCTCTCAATCAAGACATGCATCAGCCAGGACAGCAGTAGGGTGATCCCAAACGCCGCCACACCGCGCGCCAGCATCGAACCCGGCAGCCAGTTCTTCACCAGTGCGATCACCAGCGAGTGGGTGAGATAAAACGCATACGACAGCACGCCCACGCGGCGCACCCAGGCCCAGTTGAGGAATCGAAACGGCCACGCGGACGCAAAACGGATCACCACGATGAACACCGGCATCAGCGCGAGACCTTGCACCGTGTAGCGCCACGTCTCGCGAAACGCGGGATCGCGCACCACAAAGCTCGCCAGCAGCGCGATCACGCACGGTGGTAACATTAGCCACAACCAGCCACGCTGGCTGATACGGGTGCCATCCAGCGCTGGATTCCCCCACACCGCCAGCGCACAGCCAAACAACAAACCATCCAGCCGCGTGTCCGTGCCATGGCAGGTGCGTGGATGATGCGCGGAGCCGCTGTGCAGATCAATGGCGCTCAAGCCGTGAACTAAAATCATCCGCCAAGCCAGCACCGCCGCGCACATGGTCATCAAGGCGATGAACTGGTGCCGCCGCTCCGGCAGCCAGCGCCGCAGCCCTAGATACAAAAACGGAAACAGCAGATAGAAATGCTCCTCCACCGCCAGCGACCACAAAATTTCCGTCCCCGGCGGTTGTACACCACCGCTGATCTCCCACACATTCGCCGCGAACAATGCCTGCGCCGTTAACGCCCGCCAGTCGGAGCCGTGCAGCAGCGCGATCACCCCCAGCACCAGATAAAACGGCGGCAAGATGCGCAGCGCCCGCCGCAGGAAGAACTGACCCATGTTCACAGTGCCCGTGCGCTCACACTCCATGCGCAGCAGCGTCGTGATTAGGTAGCCGCTCAGGAAAAAGAACACCGTCACGCCAAACAGCCCCGGCACCACATGCGACAGCCCTGCGTGACTCAGAAACACGATCATGATCGCCAATGCCCGCATACCATCGAGCGAGGCGATATGAAATGGAGATGACGCGGTCTTCATACGGGGCAGGCAGTAGCTTGGCTCTCCAGCGCCAAGTTCTGGAAGTTTTCGAGTGCCGTGGGACGCTCGACTCGGCTCTGGAGAGCCAAGCTACTTGGCGCAAACCCCATCGGCGTGCCCCAGTCCGGCTTCGTCGCGCGTTGGCCCAAGACCCAGCGGTACACCTCGCGAATCTGCTCCGCTTTGGCCTCCCACGCATAAAACTCACGCACATGCTCCTGCGCTCGCACGCCAGTCGCCGCCAGTTGCTCGCGGTCATCCATCAGCAGCTCCAGCAGCACGCGCAAACCACGCACGATCTCGGTGCGGTTTGTCATCGGCAGCACATAGCCGGTTCCTGGCGGCACCAGCTCCGGCGGCCCGCCGTGATCCAGCACCACCGGTGGAATGCCCAGCGCCATCGCCTCCAGCACCGCGCCGCCGCCGAACTCACGGATGCTCGGAAACACAAACAAATCGCTCTCTCGCAGCCGCGTACCGAGTTTGGCATGCTCGATCCAGCCATCCATGCGCACACCGGCATGCAGCCCGGCGCTTTGCACCATCTGCTGCAAGCGCTCGCGCTCCGGCCCGTCACCGATGAGGTCCAGCGTCACCTTGCCAGCTCGAATCAACGGCGCTGCCGCCTCGATCAGCATATCGACACCCTTCAGCGCCACCAGCCGTCCCACAAACGACAAGCGCAGCGGTCCGTCCTTCGCGGTGCGTGCCTCCAGCGGAAATTTCGTCAAATCGACCGCATTCTCCGGCATGAACACACAGCGCTCATGCAGTCGCTCAGGAATTTCGTTCAACGTCGTGCGTGACGCCGTCAGGATCGCCGCCGCGCATTCACGCGTGCGTTTCAAGCCCGGTGTCATCTTATAAAACGCCCGCAGCCGTCCTGCCGCATCGCGTTCCTGCTTCCGCATGTCGTCAAAGCCCTTCGGCCACGGCACGCCGCCGTTCAGCGGCCCCAGCACCAGCGGCACGCCGATCTTCTTCAGTTTCGGTGCGATCCAGCTCGGCGTCGTCGGCGACAGCGGCAGCACGCGATGCACCAGATCAAATTCACCCGCTCGCAGCCGCGGCCCGAACTCACGCCACAGCGCCCGCTCAAAAAACGGATACACCAGGTTCGACAGCACCGCATACAGGCTCCAACTGAAGTTCCCTTTGCCGCTCAGCTTCGTCGCCAGGCTCCACGCGAGATGTTGCAGCCGGCGATTGTTGATCGCCGTGAAGTCCTTGCCCTCCACCAGTCCTGCGCGGAGAAAATCATCCCGGTTCCGCCATTCGGTCACGATGTGCGCATCGCACACCTGCGCGATGGCCCGCGCACACGACCAGCCGACGAGAGCGGCGCTGGTCAGCGAGGGATTCGCCGCTTCAGCGATGATGAGCGGGCGCAGCCTGCCCGTCGTAGCTTCCTTCTCC
This sequence comes from Prosthecobacter sp., assembly GCF_046154365.1. Classification (GTDB taxonomy): domain Bacteria; phylum Verrucomicrobiota; class Verrucomicrobiia; order Verrucomicrobiales; family Verrucomicrobiaceae; genus Prosthecobacter. The sequence continues at coordinate 5,592 of NZ_JBJXFV010000014.1, read as the reverse complement.
AGAGGCGAGTTCTTGGGCCTTGCGAGTATCATAGGACGTTCAATCGAGTCAGTGCGCATAAAATCAGTTCTGGCCTCCAAGATTCAAATTCACCCCAATCGGCGAGCCACCAGGCGCACCGGCATGGTTGCCTTCATTCGCGGCCACCAGGCGTGTGAACGTGTTCATCGCATCATGCAGATAGCCGCCGGGGGAGATCGTGCCTTTGCCCGGTACATACACGATGTCGCCCGGCTCCAGCCGCACGTTTGTTGTCTTGCCGTTCATGATGTCCAGCGCGTCCACCGTGGCGATTTTGGGTTCCGTCAACGAGCCGCGGATGATTTTCACCCGCGTCAGATCGGCGCCTGGGTACAGGCCGAGTCCGCCGCTGATCGCCGCGACGAGATTCATGTCATTCACGAAGGCAACGGGGCGTGCGGTCTTCACCGCGCCCATCACATACACTTCATTGGCCATCGCCGACGGCAGGTAGATAAAATCATCCGGCTCCAGATAGATGTTCTGTGACAGATCGCCTGCGCGAATGAGTTGCTGAAAATCCACCGGCAGCATTTGGCCGCCGCGCATGATGAAGCTGTGCTTGAGGTCCGCCAGTTCCTCGGTGGTGCCCGCCAGTACGGAAGCGAACAATCCGCCGGCGAGGGTCACGGCATCGAGCACCCGCAGCGGACGTTTCAAGGGATACACACCGGGCGCATTCACGCGGCCCAGCACCCACACGCGCTGGCTGCACACCTCTTTAAGTGTCACCGCCACCTGCGGCTGCCGGTAGTACTGCACCAGCAGCTTTTCCATCTCCTGCTGCAGTTGCGTCGTCGTCTTGCCCTTCACATCGAGGCCCGGCATCAGATCAAAATAGACCTTGGCATCCGGCGTCACAAACGTCTCCGCCCGCGTGCCTTTCTCGCCCAGGATTTCCATCTCCAGCTTGTCGCCCGGTCCCAGCGCATAGGCCTTCTGCGACGGCTGCAGCCACTCCGGCTGGATCACACCACGCCGCTGCGTCTGCGCAAACCGCAGCGCGGCGGATGCCTCATGCGCATCAAACGTCGTGCGCTCCCCCGGCAGGGCGCAGGAACTCAGCAGTAAAAATGGCCATAGGCGAACCAACAACATGTAAAAAAGATCGCAGCATGCAGTGCGCCCCACAACCCCCCGCAGATGTGGGGGAACTCACCGCAACTGCGGCAGCACTGGCTGTCTGATGAAAGGACCGACGCGGGCACGCGTCCAGCCGGACACCGCGCCTTGCAAGAAGGCGTTGATGGCCATGTCGAGCAGTTCCTCGGCACGCGCCCACGGCCGGTCCGCGATGTACACGATGTCCTTCGGCTCCAGCCGGAAACCTTTGGTGCGTGCATTCATGATGTCATTCATGTCCACGACGATCCGTTGTGGCTGCTCCAACGAGCCACGAATGACGAGCACCCGCCCAGTGTAGGCTTTGCTGGTAAAGCCACCTGCTTGTGCAATGGCGCTATGCACCGAGGTATGCGCGAGCAAACCCTGCGCCCCTTGCGCATTCACATCACCCAGGACGTAAATCTCATTCGAGTTCGCCGAGGGAAAGTACAAGTAATCGCCTGGCTCCATGCGGACGTTCTGCGTCATGTCACCGCGCGACATCAACGCCTCCAAATTCACCGGCAGCCGCGTCTGGCCGCGCATGACAAAGCTGCGGCTCAGATCGGCCATCTCCACGGTGTTTTGTTGGTACACGCCAGTTTCCAGCCCGCCCGCCTCGGCGATGACTTCGAGAAGGGTGAGCGGTCGGTCGAGATTGATCGCGCCTTTCTTCACCACCTTGCCCAGCACATAAACCTTGCGGCTTTGAAACGTGGAAGGCGTCACCACCACGCGGGCATTGCGGTAGTAGCGCTTCAATTCGATGCCCAGCTTCTCGCGCAACTGATCCACGCTCAAGCCTGCGGCCTGAATGTCACGCGCCTGCAAATACGTCAGCCGACCATCGGGGCCGATGGTGATGTCTTTGCGCTCCAGCCCCTCAAAGCCCGGCATCATGATGTTCACGGCATCGCCCGCGCCGAGTGTGAGTTCCGCCTGCAACGCGGGCGCGCTCAAGCCGAGCAGCAGCAGTGCGGCAAAGCGTGCGAGCGCGGCCGGCCGCAGCACGGGGGCGCGGTCGAGCATGGCCGCGACGAGGCGGCACCCGGTGTCGCGATACATGCGCAATGAATCGCTGACCTGTTGCACACACGAGCCGCCGCTTGCACCCGCCCAGACGAGGTTGGGTAATTGCTCTGCCAGCAGCAATGCCTCCGGCTGCGTCACAGTCGGCAGCTCGACGAGCACAACGACGCCTTCCAGTAGGCGCCAGTGTGCCAGCGCCGCCTGCCATTGCTGGCGTTGCTCCAGCGTCCAGGTCCATGCGGCATCGATGCGCAAGCTGCAGACATTCCCTGGCAGCTCGCGGGCCACGCGTGACAGGCATTCAGGAAAATACACCGCGTCCGCCAGCCGCAGTGTGGTGCCTTCGCTCCGGTGGGTGATCGCGATGCAGCCCAGTCCGCGCCGCACTGCCGCCAGCGCGAGCCGCTGCGTCATCCGGCACGCGGCGGCAGCTTCGCCGGCATGCATCACGCCGCATACCATCGCACCGCCGTCGGCTGGGATCAGCAGCAGTGGCTGCAGCCGCGTCCAGGTGCGGAACGCCCATGCTTCTTCGCTCTCCAGCAGCGTCTGCGGCATCAGGCCGATGACCGGCACGCCGGTGGCACGTTTCAAATCACCCGCGCTGCGGATGCGCCCGTCGAGCAGCGTCAAACCAATCAACAGCGCCGCCACAGTGCCCACGCCTGCCGCCAACCCGCCCATGCCAGCCAGCGCGAGCTTTTTCGTCGGTCGTGCGGATTCCACATCTTGCGGGCGGGCCATCGCAAACAAACGAAAGTAGCCTTGCGCATTCTCTTCATACAATGCCGCCTCGCGTTGACGGCCCGCGAGCAATGAACGGGAGGTCTCCAACGTCTGCTGGCGTGATTTGATGCGCCCGTATTCCATTGCTTTGCGCGGCAGTTGCGCCAGGCGCTGGTTCACGCCGTCACGCACAATCGCCAGCTTGCCCAACTGCTCTGCCATCATGGTTTTTTCCGCGCGCAGCCGGATGAGTTCGAGATACAGGCTTTCCGCCACGTTGCTCTCGCCCGGTTTCGGCGGACTGTCGATGTGCGTGCCTGCGGCGGCCACCTGCTGCTGCATGGCGGCGAGTCGTTCGCGTGATTCGATCACACTGGGGTGCTCGTCCGTGTAGCGCACCCGCAGACTGGCCAGTTCGCGCCGTGCTTCATCCACGCGGGCGGCATTCGTGTCCACTTTCGCCAGTTCGCGCTCCACGCCTTGGATGCGCACGTCGAGCGTTTCGTGATCGAGCTTCAGCGTCTCATACTTCAGCGTGAAATTGCCCAGTTCACCGAGCCAGGCGTCCATTTGCTTGTCGGCGTCGATGAGCTGCGCATCCCGGCCATAGGCCAGCATTTCTTCATTCACCTTCACCAGATCCGCTTCGGTGCGCTCGATCTGCTTTTGCAGGAAGGTCTTCATCTCCGTGGCGGCGTTGCGCTGCAAATCGCGTGAGAGCTGCAGCACGGCTTCGGTGTAGGCTTTGAGCATTTCAAGCGCCACCGCCGCACTGTGGCCGGAGGTCATGCTGATGTTCAAAATGTCCGTGTTGCGCTCGGCGGCCACGATGAGGCCGCTGCGGATGGTGCCTTCTTCATAGCGGTGGTTCAGTTGCTCGCTGGCCGCCGCAACGACCGCGCCGGAATACATCAGTGCGGTGAGCGTCGGCACAGAGAGATCATTCGGCTTGAAGGTTTCACCTGACTCCGATTGCCGGAATGACGCCGCCAGTGCCTGCTTGATGATTTGTGACCGCGCGGTGTGCAGCGTTTCAAAGCGGAACAGGCCGACCACGATCAACACCAGCGCGCAGGCCCCACCCGCTGCCAGCATCAGCCACCAGCGCCGCACCAGCGCATCAATCAACCGCAGTGGATCAAACGGCAGCTTGAACGCCGGCGTGGCCGCTGCGGCCGCTGCGGCCGCCGGTTCCGGCGGTTCCAACAACGTCAGCGAGGCGGCCTGCCCAGACACGCTTAGACTGCGCGTCGGGCTGGCCGCCGTGACGGTGGTGGTGATGGGCATGGCCTCGGTCATGTGCGTACTGCCCGCAACTTTCCATGACATTACCCCAGCTCACAACCCCCCCCATTTGCGGGATGGTTATGCGCTCAAGTACACATCCATCACTCGCCGGGCGTTGTCCGCCCAGTCAAACCGTTGCGCGTTCTGCAAACCGGCACGCACGAGCTGTTCACGCCGCTCGGGATGGCAGGCGACGACTTGCAGCGCCTCGGTGATGGCGAGCGCGTCATCAGGATCGACGATCTGCGCGGCCTGGCCGACGACTTCTTCCAGCGAACCACGAGTCGAACTGATCACCGGACAGCCACAGGCCATTGCTTCGATGGGCGGCATGCCGAAACCCTCGAACAACGACGGATAGACCATCGCCGATGCCGCACGATACAAATCCGGCAGCACCGCATCCTCCACGAAGCCGAGCAGACGAATGTCAGCGGCAAACGGCGATGCTTTGGCCGCTGCATGGATGTGCTCCGCGCCATGCCAGTCGCTCCCGGCGAGCACGAGCTGCCATGGCGAGCCGGTGGTCTGCTTGAAATAGTTGAAGGCCTCGATCAGCCGCGTGTGATTCTTCGCCGGATGCTCCAGCCGTGAAACATAGAGGAAGAACGGCTGCTCCAGCCGCCAGCGCTGCGCGGCAAACGCACGCGCCGCCGGTTGATCACCCGGATTGAAGCGTGCGTGGTCGATGCCGTTGAGAATGATGTGCTGCTGCGCCAGCGGGATGCCAAAGAAGCGCTCCACATCGCGTGCGGTGTTCGTGCTCACTGGAATGATCGCGTTTTGTCGCCGGGCGAGATGTTTCACCACCACACGGCCATAGATCATGCGGGCGAGGTCGTACTTCTTCTTCACATGAAACGGCGCGAGGTCATGAATCGTCGAAACGAGGCGGCATGGGGCGTGGCGCAGCATGCGGCGGTAGCTGGGCACATGCAGCACGTCGATGCCATGCTGTTTAAGCACCTTCGGCAGCACCTGCTGATGCCAGAAGATGTTCCGCACCGCTGGACGCCAGCGTTCTTCGACTGGCACGATCGTCATCTTCTCGCGGGCAAACTCAAATAGCGGCAGATCTTCTTCGAGCACCAGCAGATGAAACTTTGCTGCATCGGTGAGTTGCATCAGCTCGCGCGTGAGCGCGAAAACATACTGCGCCACGCCGGTCTTGCCGCGCTGGATGACGCTGGTGGACAGGGCGATGTTCATGCCGCGAGCAGCCAGCCCTCCAGTTGCGCATGTCGCAGCGAATCATGCACAGCGCGGCTGGGATTGGTGAAGCGCAGTGAGGTGCGCATGCTGGTCGCATGCTTCTTCAACCGCACCATGAGCCCCAGGCCGCCGCTATCGACGGTCTGCACCTCATGCAGGTCGATCACCACCGGACTGCCCGCATCAGCGGCGTTGTGGATAGCGCCTAGCGCG
>NZ_JBJXFV010000221.1:0-30021 GCF_046154365.1 Prosthecobacter sp. | reverse complement strand
GTCCCTCTCCCCGCGAGAAACGTGTTGCGCAAACAGGCGAGCTTCGGGGCTAGCGAAGCGCCGCGAAGCGAAAGGTTAGGTGAGGGGCCAGTTCGGCGTTCGTTGCAGGATTGCTTAACGGCATTGCAGCTAGCGCGGCCTGATCCCCATGTGCGGCATCCCCCATGAGCTAGGGCTTCAAGGCATCGAACAACGCCGCCTTGCCCTCGACGGTGCATTCCGTCCGCAGGCGGTCCATCGCCTGTGCCAGCAGGGTGAGCGCCCACTGGCGGTCAAAGGCGGCATCGGGTCAGATTTGTTGCGCATCGGGGATGGCACGCGCAGCGGAGGCATCGTCATCCATCTCACGCAATGCCAGGCTTCATTTCAAGCCGCGATCGTCATCGTGGCCACCATCCGGCGTGCGAGCGGATCGACCGCCGCGCCAAAGCCCTCCAACGTTCGCACACCGAGCAGCGTCATATCCGAGGCTTCACCAAACACGATCTCATCCACCGTCTCGAAACCTTCGGCACGCACCAGTCCATAACCAACATCCCGCACCAGCGTCTGCCCTGTGGCCGTGCGAAAGCTCCTTTTCTTCTGCCGTTGAATCCCGATGTCCTCCAGCAACGCGGCGGGCATCCAGGTGAGTTCGGAACCAGTGTCAACCAACGCATCAACCGGCATCGTCGTGCGCATGGTGTCACGCGGATCGGCGATGGTCATGGTGACTCGATAAAGGCTCATGTCGGAAGGAAAGCACGGCCGATGGGTGAATTCAATGCTCCATGCCGCCACTTTTCATTTCGGCTCATCGCGCTTCACCACCGCGCTGCCGTCCTGCACCGTGTCCGGCGGATGCATCAGCACCTCGTCACCCGCTTTAAGGCCGTCCAGCACCTGCGTGAGCTTGCCGTCCGTGCGTCCGGCTTTCACCGTCACCGCCCTGGCCATGCCGTCATCAAAGAGAAAGGTTTTCCATTCGCTGCCTTCACGAAACAGCGCCCCAGCCGGCACCAGCAGCGTGTCATCGCTATGCCACACGACCACACGCACCTCCACGCGGTAGCGATCTCCCAGCGCCTTCAGCGCAGGCGTCTGCGCCACGAAATCACTCAGCACCAGCACGCGCTGCTCCTCCACGCCGAGCGCGGACACTTTGGTGAACGCCGCAGGCTCGACACGGCGCACGCGGGCCTTCGCCGGCTCATCACCGCCCCATTGCTCCACCGTGACGACAGCGCCCGGCTGGATCACCACCGCATCGCGCGAAAGAATCTCCGCCTCGATCTCCAGATCGCCCGGATCACCGATTTCAATGATCGGCGCACCCGGCGCGACGATCGTGGCGCTTTCCTGCTGTACGCGCAGCACCAGACCGTTCACCGGCGAGCGCACCTCGATGGACTTGCCATCTTCCACCGGTGATTCGAGCTGCAGCATCGCCGCTCTGGCCTGCGTCAGTTCAAACTCCGCCACCTGCAGCGCAAACTCCGCCGCACGCACCTCGCCAGCCTTCATATCCGCCTCACGTTGAAAGGCGTCGCGATCCGTCGCAGAGATGACTCCCTTGTCCGTGTTGTGCTTGATACGATCCCAGTTTGTCTGCGCGTACTTCAAACCGGTGCGGGCCATGTCCATCGCTTCATTCGCCCGGCTGCGTGCCGCCATGGCGCCGTCCACCCGTGCCTGCGCCTGCGCCCGCGAACGCGCATCCAGTAGCGGTGCCAGCGAGGGTTCGATGCGCGCGAGAACCGTCTCATTGCACTTCACTTCATCGCCCGGCTTCAACGTCACGCGCTGCATGCTGCCCGCCAGCGGCGCGGCGACGATGTAGCGGTTGCGGATGCGCGTCTTGCCTTCCTCGGACACATAAACCGTCAGCGGCCCGTTTTGCACCACGCCCACCTCGACTTCGACCGGCCGCGCTTTCAAAGCATAGGCCACCACGCCGATCAAACCGGCCACCATGAGACCGATCACCAATTTGCGCATCAGACCACGGCCGGTAGGCGGACGTTTCGCCTCCCACGGCGGCGTGGCGGCATTGGCGGCTTCGTTCTTGGCTTCGGACATGGGGCACGCACATCATGCACCCTCTTTGAGCTGCGGCAGGTGATTTTTACTTGTTGCTCTCGTGCCTCCCTGCTCAAATCTCCGCCTCAACCTTGAACTAAGAACCTCGAACCAAGAACCACTTCCCATGCCCCACGTCGAAACCAACGGAATCAAAATGTTTTACCAAGAACGCGGCAGCGGCGAACCGCTCGTCTGCATCATGGGCGTCACCGCCCCCGGCGGCGTGTGGGACGCGCATGCGCAGGCCTGGGAGAAGCACTTCCGCTGCATCCTCGGCGACAATCGCGGCGTGGGCGAGACCGACAAGCCCGTCGGTCCTTACACCACCGCCATGATGGCCGATGACTACGCCGGCCTCATGGACAAGCTCGGCATCGCGCAGGCCCGTATCGTCGGCTGCTCGCTCGGCAGCGTCATCGCCCAGCAGCTTGCGTTGCGTCATCCGCAGAAGGTCAAAAGCATGATCCTCATGTGTACCTGGGCGCGGCAGGACCGCTTCGGCCTCTACACCTGGCAGCACCTCATGAAGGCCAAGGCGAACATGCGCCCCGAGGACTTCATGCAGTGGATTCAGATGCTCATCTTCACCAAGCCCTGGTTCGACAACGATGACTGCTACAACAACATGCAGCAGGGCCTCAAAGACGCCGCCACCAACTCCGCCCCGCAGCCCCTGCACGCCACGGAGGCCCAAAGCGCCGCCGCCATGACCCACAACACGCTCAACGAACTCAAGAACGTGAAATGCCCCACCCTCGTCATCGGTGGCAAGGACGACACCTTCACCCCGCAGTGGATGGGCAAAGAAGTCGCCGCCGCCATCCCCGGCGCCGATCTCCATCTCTACGACAACGCTGGCCACGCCTTCCACTGGGAACAAATGGGCGATTTCAACCCGCGCACGACCGAGTGGCTGTTGAAGCATTGATCCGCAAACCCGGCTTTCCGACTTCTCGCTACAGTTTTGTTTTCTGGAGTTCCTCAAGGCGCGTTTTGAGCCTCTTTGTGTCGTCATGCTCTGCACCGAGCTTGGAGCGGGCTGTTTCGTAGTCGCGTTTGGCCGAGGCCTTTGCCTCCACATGTTTGACCTGCTGTTGAAGGCGCACTTCTTGTCTGCGATAATCGACCTCTTTGAACAGGCCTTCATTGCCATGCTCCGTCCTCTGCCCTTTAGCCAACGGAGCTATACGCGGCATGTGCTCTTGTAACATTACCGCCAGTTCCTCGTCATACTTTTCTTGCTGGTCCAGATTTTCCTCCAAGCATTCAAGAATAACCATGCCACGGTAACGCAGCATACCGTGTTCCGTGCTGGCTTGGAGAACTTCGCGCCACACGCCTTCGGCTTCTGAATGCTGCTTCCGGTAGTCAAGGTTTGCCGCCAAGTCTTCAAGCCCCTGCAAGACATGCTCGTCTTTGGGGCCGTACAACTGCTTCTCCAGTGCGATCAACTCAAAAGCCTCCTTTCTCCATTCCTCGTGATGCCCCGGAGAAGAAAGATGGCTGACATAGATGGCCCGTGCTCGCAAAGTTGCACGATCTGTTGGCCCATACACATCACTCTTCAATTGCCAGACTTCTCTCGCAAGCACCAAGCTCTGCTCCATCTTGTCGGGATCAAATTGACCAGCATCCATCTGTGCTGCGTGCTCCAATCGGGTCAGCCGCATTTCTTTGGACGAGTAAAGCGTATACAATACCGCAGCATCCAGCAACACGCCGACAGCGATGCTTATCATGATGACACACAACCATCTCATGGAGCCATTGTGCCCGATCTGTTTTACTAACTCAAGAACTAGAATCCTCTCTCACAGTGCATTGGCAGCTAGATCTGAGGAGCACCCGCGCAACACGAAGCAGGCACATTGCGTTTAAGCTGTGTGTCTGCTTTTCGTTTCACCCCTCTCCTTTTCGTTGCGGCAACCGCTCACGCCGCGCCGGTCGATTTCGTCCGCGATGTGCAGCCGCTCTTCGCCGAGCACTGTCTCGAATGCCACGGCCCGGATGATTCCAAAGGCGGCCTCGTGCTCACCAGCCGCGAACTCGCGCTGAAAGAACTGAAGAGCGGCGCACACGGCATCATTCCAGGCAAACCTGAGCAGAGCGAGATGATCGCCCGTCTCGTCTCCGATGATCCCGAGGAGCAGATGCCGCCGCCGAAGCATCGCGCCAAGCATCCGCTCAAATCACGCGACATCGAGGTTCTGCAGCAATGGATCGCTGAAGGAGCCAAGTTTGTGTCGCATTGGGCCTATAAACCGATTTCGAGGCCGAAGCTGCCTTCGTCAGCAAGTGCTCAGTTCTCAGTGCTGAGTGCTCAGTCAAGTTCCCATCCAGTCGATCTGTTTGTTCGAACGAAACTCGCTGAAAAAGGCATCACTCCCTCTCCCGAAGCCGATCCCATCACCCTCATCCGCCGCGTCACCTACGACCTCCACGGCCTGCCGCCTACTCCCGAAGAAGTGGACGCCTTCGTCGCCGAAATCAAAAAACTCAGCACTGAGCACTCAGCACTGAGCACTTCCGCCGCCATCACCCAGGCTTACGAATCCCTGCTCGACCGCCTTCTCTCCAGCGAACGTTTCGGCGAGCGCTGGGGCCGTCACTGGCTCGACATGGCACGCTACGCCGACAGCGACGGCTATGAAAAAGACCGTCCACGTCCCGATGCGTGGCGCTTCCGCGACTGGGTCATCCGCGCCATCAACGACGATCTGCCTTTCGATCAATTCACCATCGAGCAACTTGCTGGAGATTTGTTGCCCGAAGCCACGCCCGAACAAATCGTCGCCACGGCGTTCAACCGCCAGACGCTCACCAACACCGAAGGCGGCACCGATCAGGAGCAGTTCCGCATCGAGGCCTGCATGGATCGCACCGAGACACTCGGCACCGTGTGGCTTGGCCTCACCGTCGGCTGCGCACGGTGCCACACGCACAAGTACGACCAGATCACGCAAAAGGAGTACTACCAGCTCTTCGCCTACTTCAACAATGGCGACGAAGTGAACCGCCAGGTGCCCACCACCCCCGAGGCATGGACCGAATACGAGAAGAAGAACGGCGATGCCGTGAAGCAGCTCATTCCGCTGCGCAAAGCTCTCGACGCTGCCAAAGCCGAACTGCCGGTGAAACTGCCGGAATGGGAGAAAGGCATCAAAGAGCGTCTCACGAAGGCCGCTGCGGCCAAAGCGGTGCAAAAATTCGAGCCGCTGCCGATTACCAATGCCAAGGCCGTTTCCGCCAAACTGCATAAGCAGCCCGATGGTTCCTTCCTCGCTCAAAACAAAACGCCGAAGACCGACAGCTACACGCTGGAGATTAGCAACCACGCCAAACCCATCACCGCGCTGCAAATCGAAGTCATGCCGGATGATTCCCTGCCCGGCAAGGGCCCCGGCTACAACAAGGGCGGCAACTTCGTGCTCACCAAGATCACCGCCACGCTTCAGAGCAGTAAAATCACACAGGAACTCATCCTGCACTCCGCCAAGGCCGACTTTGAGCAGAAGACCTTCACCGCTGACAAGACGCTGGATACCGATGATCAAACCGGATGGGCAGTCTCCGGTGCCACGGGCAAGAAGCACACGCTCACGCTTCAATTCGCCGAACCTGTCATCTTGCAGCCGCAGGACAAGCTCACGCTGCGCCTCGATCAAAACTACAAACAGATCAGCCACACGATCGGTCGCTTCCGCATTCTCGCCGCCAGTGAGGAAACCGAGGACAGCATCGCCCCCGAGGCGATCCGCAAAATTCTCAGCGAGGAACCGAAACGCCGCAATCCCGTCGTGATCCTGCCGCTCTGGGCCTGGATGGAGAAGGTTAATCCCGCAGTCGTCGCCGCTGACCGCGCTTTGAAGGAAGCAGAGGCCAATCTGCCCAAACAACCCGTGATGGACGTGCGAGTCATCGGCCAACGCGTGAACAACCCACGCAAAACCAATCTCCTCTATCGTGGTGACTTCCTCCAGCCTGCGGATGAAGTCACACCTGCCTCTTTGGCAACTCTACCGCCCCTCAAAGGCACCACGCGCCTCGATCTCGCGCGCTGGCTCGTGAGCAAAAACAATCCGCTCACGCCTCGCGTCACCGTGAACCACTTCTGGAACCGTTTGTTCGGCGAAGGCCTCGTGCGCACCGTCGCCGACTTCGGCGTGCGCGGTGAGCCTCCCACCCATCCCGAACTGCTCGACTGGCTGGCCGATGAATTCATCAAGCAAGGCTGGAGCCGGAAGAAACTGCTCAAGACCATCATGTTGTCGGCCACGTATCGCCAATCCAGTGCTCAGTCCTCAGTGCTCAGTGCTCAGAAGACTGAGCACTTCGCACTAAGCACTGAGCACTTCCGCTCGCCGCAGGAAGTCGCCCTCATCCAGGAGATCGATCCTCGAAACACACTGCTCTGGCGGCAGAATCGCCTCCGTGTCGATGGTGAGATCGTGCGTGACCTCTATCTCGCCGCCGGTGGCTTGCTTTCAGCGAAGATCGGTGGCCCCAGTGTCTTCCCGCCGATTCCTGAAGGCATCGACGCGCTCAGCTACGCGGGCAATTTCAAATGGACCACCAGCAAGGGCGAGGACCGCTACCGCCGCGGCATGTACACCTTCTTCAAACGCACCGCTCCGCATCCCGACCTCACCACCTTTGACTGCCCGGATGCCAACACGACCAACGTCAAACGCACCGTCTCCAATACGCCGCTGCAAGCACTCACCACACTCAATGCCGAGGCCTTCGCCGAAGCCGCCCAGGCCCTCTCGAAACAGGTGTTGAGCGATTCGACGCTCAAAGATGATGTGGCACGGCTGACGCAGGCCTTTCGCCTCTGTGTCTCTCGCCTGCCCGACGAACGCGAACTCACATCGATGCAAAAACTCCTCACCGAAGCCCGCTACACCTATCAAAACGGCTCCGCTGATGACGCGAAGGCCGCGATTGGTTCACATGCGGTTCTGAACGTGCCCGCGCCCGAAAATGCAGCCTGGGTGGCGACAACGCGCATCGTACTGAACCTTGATGAGTTCATTACCAGGGAGTAGCCGTCGGCCCCATGAGCGTCACCGCCGATGGGAACTTCGTGAATAGCGATGCCGGAGTGGGCATCCGGCAGCCATCTGTCATTCGTTGCAAAACCTGAACCTCCCCGCTACCCTCGCGCCATGAAAGCCACACTCGATACCAGACCTTTATACCCTTCGGTTGACTACAAGCGGGCACTCGCCGCGATCAGGCGCGTTATTGCCGAAAGTCCGAATACCCCAGAGGAAGCGCTCAAGTGGCTCGCTGCTACCGGAATGCACGATCCAAAGACAGGCAGGCTCAAAAAGAAATTCCGCTGATGCTCCCGCCCCAGATCATCTTCGGCTACCACGGCTGCGACGAGAGCGTCGCCAGGATGATCTTCGATGGCGGGCATTTGCGCCCCAGCACCAATCCGTGGGACTGGCTCGGCCACGGCACCTATTTCTGGGAACGTAGCCCCACTCGTGCCCTGCGTTGGGCAGAAGAAATGGCCCGGCTCCCGAACTCCAGCGTGAGAAAACCAGCGGTCGTCGGAGCAATCCTCAATCTCGGCACTTGCCTTGACCTTGCCGATCCAGAAAGCGCCGACCTCGTAACGGACGCATTCAACAACTACATGGAAAGATGCCGTGTTCGGGGCATGGAAGCCGCCCGCAACAAAGGCCCCGACTCCAAGGCACGCTTCCTCGACTGCGCCGTGATGAACCATCTGCACGAACTCTACGAAACCGCAGGCGAGCAGCCCTTCGACACCGTGCGCGGCTTCTTCAACGAAGGCCAGCCGGTCTATCCCACTGCCGGGCTGCGCAGCCTCGATCACGTCCAGGTTTGCGTGCGGAATCCGAAGTGTATTCTTGGCTTCTTTAAGCCTGCATGAACGCACCCATGAGGACAAGTTCCAACGCCGCCGGAACGGCGGTGGCAGCGAACGCGAGCGGGCCGGTGTCGGTGAATCGCACGAAGCCGGGTTTATGATGGCATCCATTACTCATCCGCAGGTCGCGAGGGGGTGTTGATGGCGCGCAGGATTGGTTAGGCCGCTACCACTGGCGGCCTTGCGGCGGAGGAATTCGATGCGCAAGGCCCGCTGCCGCTGCGGCCTGACGCCGAATGCGGCGGAACTCGCCTCACTGCAAAAGCTCCTCACCGAATCCCGCTACACCTATCAAAACGGGTCTGCTGAAGAAGCGCAAGCCGCGATCGGCAATCACGTGGTTCCCAATGTCCCGGCAGCCGAAAACGCCGCCTGGGTGGCGACTGCGCGCATCGTGCTGAACTTGGATGAGTTCATCACGCGGGAATGAACAGCAGCGCTATTTCGCGGACTGCTTCTTTTTCTGAACCGGAGCTGGCGCGCAGCCGCCCGCATCACATTCGAAGCGGCAGGTGACGATGACGCCCTTTTTGGGTTTGTTGTGAATCTTGAGCCTGCCACCGATCAAATTGGCGCGGTATTCCATCACACGCATGCCAATGCCGTCCCGGCTGTTTTCTTTACGAGATTTGGACTTCCTCATGCCCGTCCCATCGTCCTCGACACGCAGTTCACATTCGCAGAGGTCGGTTCCATGCAGCGAGATCTTCACCTCGCTTGGCTTGCCGTGACGCAGGGCGTTGTTCACCGCTTCCTGGGCGATACGGAAGAGGTGCCCCTCCTTGTCCTGATTGTTGATGCTGATGCCGGCACCCAACGCGAAACTGCAAGGCGTGCGGAAATTGGTGCGCACGGTTTCTGCCAGCAGATTCAAGGCGCCTTCCAATCCCCGGTATTTGACGCTCGTGGGCGACAGCCCGTGGGACATGCGGCGGACTTCGGAAACCGACTCGTTCATCAGCTCGTGGATGCGGAGGGCATGCACCTTGGCCTCACCATTCAGCTCCGCCTCCAGCGCCTCCATCATGATGACCATGCCGGTCATGGTCTGGCCCACGCCATCGTGCAGATCATGCCCCACGCGCGCCTGCTCCTGCTCGATGACACGCAGCACCTCGCGCTGCAGGCGGTTGCGCTCGGTCATGTCCGTGCCGGTGATGACGATGCGGTCCGGGCTGCCGTCCGGCTTGCGGGTGGAGGTGCTGCGCACCTCCACCGTGCGCCATTCACCGCTCTTGGTGCGCAGACGCACATCGGTGGGCGGGTTGTCCTCCCCACGCAGCAGACGGGCAAAGCGATCTTTTGATCTCACAATCTCCTGCGCGTCCATCAAACCGATTTCCCACGGAGTTTGGCCGGCCACCTCCTTTTCCTGGTAACCCATGGTGGTGAAGAAAGCCGCATTGCAGTGCAAGAACCGACCCGCGACATCCATCACAAAGATGAAGGCCGAGGTGTGGTTCACCAGCGCCTGATTGTAGGCCATTTCACGGCGGTAGTTAAACTCCGCCTGCTTGCGCTCGTTGATGTCCTCCACCACGGCGATGTGCCGCAGCGGCGGCTCACCAGGACGCCACATGGGGGCGACCGTCAGGTTGACCCACGTGATGGCGCCATCCGGAGCCACATTGCGTTTCTCCATGTTGAAACTGCTGACCGTTCCCGCCTTCAGCTCCTCCATCTGGTTCAGATCATCCGGTAGATCATCCGGGTGGGTGACAGCCATGAAGGTCAGCCGCAGCATCTCCTCGCCCGTGCGGTGGTTGATCTCGCACATGCGCTGGTTCACGCGGAGATAACGGCCCGTGGCGGTTTCGATCACCGCAATCCCGACCGCCGCCTGTTCAAACACGGCACGGTAGCGCTGCTCGCTCTCCTCCAGCGCCTGCTCGGCCAGCTTGCGAGCGGTGATGTCTGAGATCGTGCCGGTCATGCGCACCGCCTCGCCATCCTCGTTCCAGTCTGCCTGGGCACGAGCCATGAACCACTTGTAGTCACCGGCTTTGGTGAGAAGGCGAAATTCCACCAGATATGGTGCGCGCCGCTCAAAGTGCTCTTGACGCGCGGCATGGACCTGGAACAAATCTTCCGGATGCAGCCGGGCAAGAAACGTTGCCTCCCGGCTGCTCTGAAGCTCATTTTCTTCAAATCCCAGCATCTGCTTCCAGCGGGGGGAGAAATACACCTCGCCCGTCACAATGTTCCAGTCCCACAACCCGTCCGTCGTGCCGCGCAACGCACGCGCGTAGCGCTCCTCGCTGATGTGCAGCGCCTGCTCCTTCCATTCACGCTCGATCGCCAGGCCGGCGAGACGCGCCGCATTGGCGACCGTTTGAATCTCCGTCTGAGTGGGCTCATGGGGCGCCGGGTGGTAGCAGGCCAGCGTTCCCAGCACCTTACCGACACTGCTCAGGATCGGCTCGGACCAGCAGGCACGCAGGTTGGCCTTCAATGCCAGCTTGTGAAAGGGCTCCATGCGCTCGTCCGTCAAGACATTCGGGCAGATCACGCGCATGCCAGAGTAGGCTGCCGCGCCGCAGCAGGTCGCGTTGGGAGCGATGAGGGTGCCGTCGAGGGCCGCCTTGACATAGTCCGGCAGGCCGGGAGCCGTCTTCATCTGCAAATGCGTGCCCGAGGCACACACCAGCATCACACTGCACCGCATTCCCAGAAACCCCGCCTCCACATTGCGCGTGATGGCCTCCAGCACGGCAGCGGCGGGCGCTCCTTCGGCGATCAACTGCAAGCTGTACGCCTCACGCTCCTCCGCCGCTTTGCGTTTGGAAATGTCCGCCGTGGTGCCAATCATCCGCTTCGGCCGCCCGCCCAGGTCAAACTCGATCACCCGACCGCGGCTGAGCACCCATTTCCAGGAGCCGTTTTTGCTGCGCAGCCGGAATTCGCCAACAAAGCTCGGCGTTCGGCCATCGAGATGCTCTTGCAAGGCCGCCATCAACTCCGGCTTATCACCGGGGTGCAGGAAGGACTGAAAGCCAAGGTAGTCGGCCGGCATCTCATCCTGCGGTTCATAACCCAGCAGGATCTTCCACTGGCTGGAAAAAAAGACCTTGTCCTGCTCGACATCCCAGTCCCACACACCGAACCCCGAGCTTTCCAAGGCGAAACGCCAGCGCTGCTGGCTTTCCTTTAGTTTCTCCTCGGCATCCACACGCACCGTGATGTCGCGCCCCACGGCCTGCAATTCGACGAGCTGGCCGGAGGCGTCAAACAAGCCTCGATTCACGAACTGCATCCAGCGCATCTGGCCCGTGCCATCGTACACACGGTTCTCAATCACCACCACCGGGCTCTGCGGGGTGATCAGGCGCAGCTTTGCCTCGATCATTGACACATCCTCGGCCACCACCACCGGCTGCCAGCGGCTTCCCACTAGCTCCTCTGCGGTCTTGCCGAAGAGGCGGCAAAACACCTCATTCACATAAGTGAACTCACCGTCAGGTCGAAACCGGCAGACCGTCTCCGTCAAATCCTGCACGACCAGACGATAATAGTCTGGAACTGCCGGCGGTGGCTTTGCGGTCCGTGACGCGGGCTTTTTCATGCGATCACGGGATATACCCCATCGACTTCATCCACTCCGCCACGCGATTCGGCCAGTCGTTCACCGGGCCGCCGCTCTTGCGCATGCCGAAGCCGTGACCGCCCTTCGCATAAATGTGCAGGTCGCAGGGGAGGTTGAGCTTCTTGTATTCAAGGTAGATCAGCGCACTGCCAGCAGCGGTGATCTTGTCATCGTTGGCATGCACAAGGCACATCGGTGGCGATTTCTCGGTCACCTTGATCTCCGGCAGCAGCGTGAAGCCACTGTTCTTCTCGGTGAGATACGCGGGATAAACCGGAATCGCGAAGTTCGGCGTCGCGTCCTCGACATCCAGCGCGGGGTCGGTCGTGTAGGTGCGCTCGTTCGCATGCAACGCCGACATCACCGTGAGATGACCGCCGGCGGAAAAGCCGAGAATGCCGATGCGATCCGGCTTGAGGCCCCATTCAGCGGCGTGATGGCGGATGATGCCCATCGCGCGCTGCGCATCCTGCATCGGCTCGCGGCTTGGATCGGCAGGATCGCGCCTCGGCACGCGGTATTTGAGCAGGATGCCGGTGACACCGTGCTGATTGAGGAAATCGCACACCTGCGAGCCTTCATGCTCATACGCCAGAATGCCGTAACCACCGCCAGGACACACCAGAACCGCCGTGCCGTTCGGTTTTTCCGGTTTGAAGACTGTGATCATCGGCTCGGTGACGTTCGTGATACGCTGCACGTCATCGGCCGATTTTTTTGGCACTTCCTTTTCTGCCTCGATCTTCACGCCGGGCTTTTCCGGCGCTCCGCCAGGCCAGAGTTTCACAACGATCGGTTCAGCGGCGAAAACGCTGCCAGTGACGAGGAGCAGGGCGGGTAGGAGCTTCATGGTCCGCCATTGGAGCGGAAATCACCGCGCAACGCAAGGCAGCATCATCGCATCCCGCATGCCGTGGAGGATTTTTTTGTCTGCCGGGCACACCGTGGCCAGCACGCCGCCGAGCGCGGGATCGTCGTCCTCGTCCGAAATCGCAAAATAATACGGGCACAGCCGCACCCGGCTCTGCATCGCCCGCGTGGCCTGTTTTTCCTCATCCCAGGCCGGATGCACGACGACCTTTGCACGATGAAACTCCTGCAGCACGAACGGATTCATTGGAAAACTCGCCAGCGCCTCGTCAATCGCCGCGCCCCACTGCTCCTGCGACAAATCGTGACCAATGAACACGCCGCGTGAACCCCAGCCACGCTCCGAGAAGCCGCTGATCTTCAAAACGAGCTGCCGCTGCTTCCCGCCGAAGGTTTTCATCTCGTGCCAGCTCTGGATGTCGAGTTTCGGCCACACCGCGAACGGCGGCAGCGGCACTGGATCGACCACCCAGCCCATGGGGATGCACTTTTTCAGAAGTGCCAAGTGCTCAGTGCTCAGTGCGGAGTTCCAGAAGTCTTCGAGTGCAGGCGACCAGAACAACGCGAGCCACAGTTTCTCTTCGAGGAAGGCTTTGATCGGCGGCGTGAAGCTCAGTTCGCCGCGCTCGGCCATGCGCAGCATCACGTCCGCGTTCTCGACGTTCACGAGGTCAAACAGCTCGAAGAAGCGGTAAATCGCCGCGCCATTCAGCTCAAACGGCTCCACCTCCCACGGCCGCAGCACACGGCGGCCCAATCGCTCTGCCAGCCAGCTCATCTCGGGCAGATAATCGCCCGATTCACGCGAGATCAGGATGTCCTCACTCGGAAACGCTGCTGCAAACGCATCGACCATGCCCGCAGCCCCGCCGATCACATTCTGATCCAGCGCCGCATACGTTTCATTCAGCCACGCCGTCAAACCAATGCCACCGGGCAGCGAATCCAGCTCCGAAATGCTCACGCCGGTTTCCGTCAGCACCAAATCCGGCCGCAGAACCCGCGGCAGATCCTCATGCCAGCGCGGATTGCGCCCCAGCTCGATCACCCGCTGCGGCTTGCCCTGATCCAGCAGCTTCGCCACCCACGGATACCCGTCATCGAAGTACAACCGGTTGCACGCCCGCTGAAACGCCCGCAGCGCCGGTCCCAGTGCTCGAATCAGCTCCACCGTCGCCGCATCCAGCGCAAACGCCTCCGGCGACAGCACCCACTCCTTGTCCTGGAAGAAACCTTGCGCAGGAAACGCGGCGCGGATGCGAGAGATGTTACCAGCAGGTGAACTCACAACACCTCCTCGCCAGTCGCCGCCTGCTGCGGCAGCAGAAACGTCTTCACCAGCTCGCTCTCGCCACAGACCGTCATGCTGGGGAACCTCTTGAACCAACGGCCCTGCGGCACTTCGGGATTACTGCTCAGCCAGTCTGAGAATTGCATGAGATCGTCATTCGTGATGCTGCGGCTCTCGATCCGGTCCAGCAGATGGTTCATCAGCCGGTGCGGCAGATTTTGGCGGAGGATTTTGGGCATGCTCCTGAAGTCGGGCTTGTTGCCTCCGGCAGTTCACAAAGTGCCGTAGAAACCGCGCATGATAGCATCCCGCAACCGCGCGACTTCAGCCTTGGTTTTCGCCTCTGGCAACTGCCGTGCCAATTCCCCCAATTCGGCGGGACTCAGCTTCTTGTTTTTCTGAAGTCTGCGAATCTCACTTGAGATGACTGGCTTTGAGCGAGAACGGGCCGCCTTTGACTCCGGCTTGGTTTTGGTGGCGATCATACCTGGATTGTAACCGCTTTGCCCAGGCGGTCAAAGTGGGTTTTGTCGTGCTATGGTCGTCATCATCATGCGCGTAGGGCTTCAAGATGTAGGCGGCAGCTTAGCTGATTTCTTCACCAGTCGCCGCCTGATGCGGCAGCGGAAACGTCTTTACCAGCTCGCCCTCGCCGCAGACGGTCATGCCGGGGAACCGCTTGAACCAGCGCCCATGCGGCACCTCAGGGTTGGTGTCCAGCCACCAAAGCATGAGTTCCAAGTCCTCCAGACTGATGCTGCGGTCACGAATGCGTAGGTGCAGATGCGCCATCAGCGCATGAGGCAGTTTGGATCGTAAAACCTTGGGCATGCCCGGTCCGTCCGGTTGTTCTCACTTCGTGCCGTAAAAGCCCTTCATGAACTCGTCACTGTAGTGCGAGGCTGTTTGATCGTCCTTGGCGTCACGCATGAGGGTGGCTAGCTTCATCAGCTCCTCGACCCCCATCCTCTTGTTCTTCTCCAGCTCCACGAGGTCGTCAGAAATGCCGGGCTTCAAACGCCGCCGGACACTCCTGGGCTTAGCCTTGGTCATTTTCTTGGTTTTCGTCGCGATCATGGCAGGAGCATACTTAATTTGCGCCGAGGATCAAAGCTGGTTTGCCATTCAAAGTGCAGCGTCATTTCTCCGCCACCTTCGTATTGCCCGAAGGCAAGGTGCGAATGCGCTGCGTCGGGCTGAGGCCGTATTTGTCGGGTTGATACATGGCTTCGATTCTTGCGGGCGGGGCGGTGGTGTCGCCTTCGGCGATGACGCGGGCGAGGTATTGGAGGCTGAACTTGCCTTTGGCGGGTGCGTAGTCGGTGAAGAACAGGGCGCGGTCGGTGCGGATTTCGCGGTGGTCGCAGAACCAGGGCTGGGTGCCGTCGGGGAGCTGGTCGCCTTCGCGTTCGCTCTGAGTGCCGAACTCGGGATTGATGGCTTCAAAGACGGCGGGCAGGGAGTCGTCGATGGCGAGATAGCGATCACCGCCGCCGATTTCAATCTTCAACGTGACGACGACCATGTCGCCGACACGGAGATCATCGGTGCCGGTGGTGGAGCCGTCCAGGTTCAGTTCCTCGTAGGTGCGCTCGATGGCGTAGCCTTTGTTCTCTCCGGCGAAATCACGCTGCGGTGGGAAGCTGCGGGCCTCAATGCGGCTGAAGATTTCGCGACCGGCGGGAAGCTCGACGCTGAGCGGCTTCGCGCTGAGCGCCTCATTGAGCGCGAAGTTCACGCGGGCGCTGGAGAAGCCAGCGGTGAGATTCAACGGCACGGCTTGCGTGTCCCAGCGGCCGGTGGCAGCCAGCGGTTCGCCGACTTTCTTCAAGCTGCGCTCATAGGCGGACAAGGCGGTGAGCGTCCAGGCATTGGTGAAGGTGTTGCCCCACTCGCCACGACCATTGCGGGATTGCAGGATCGACAAGGCGAGCGCTTCAGCATCGGTGGTGAGGCCGAGGTGCGTGTAACAGATCAACCGCAACGCTTTGTTCGCGCCGTTGCCAGCCCAGTGGCTCCAAACGACCGGTGCAGGCGCTGGAGTGGTCGTTTTGGCCTTCGAGTCGGACTTCGCCTTCGATTTGGCAACCTTGCCTTTGCTTTCCGTTTTCGGCGGAGCGGGAGGCGCGGGCGGTTTCCAGCCGAGGGTGTCTTTGATCTGCTGATTGGGCGTGTTGCTCAGGCACATCGAGAGCGCGAGGTAGAGGCGGGCGGTCTGCGGCAGTTGGTCGCGTTTGCCGAACAGCAGGTTCTGATACGCGGGCTCGGGTTTACCGGCTTTGGCGAGTGTGTAGAGCGCCAGGGCGGAATCGGTGATGTTGTAGAGGTCTTTTTCGTCTTCGAGACCACGCAGCTTCTTGGAAAGGTATTCGACGAGCTTGTTGATGGCATCGGCAGGCACGTCCGCGCCTTGATCTCGCGCACGCAGCAGCAGCAGGCCGCCGTAAGCGCTGCCCCAGAAGGTTGGCTCGGTTCCGCCGGGCCAGTAGGCGAGACCGCCTTCATCGGTGGTCATTTGCAGGAGCTTGTTCACGCCGGATTGAATGACGAGCTTCGCTTTGCCGCCGCCGAGTTGATCGGGGAACAGCGGCTCGTATTTGCCAAGCGCGAGCCAGGGCATCGTGGCGGAAGTGGTCTGCTCGACGCAGCCGTAAGGATACTTCAAGAGGTAGTCGAGCGCGTCGCGGGCCTCGTAGAGACGGCTGTTGCTGATGCCGAGCGAGAGCGAGCCTTCGCCTTCGAGCAGCGCGGGATTCACGTCCTTGATGAGGTTATCGACGGGTTCATCGGCTTTCAGGCGCGTGTAGCTGACATAGCGCAGCTCGGGCACAGGATGATTCACCTCGAAAGTCGATTCAGTGCCGTCGCTAGCTTCAGCGGCCCAGTTCACTCCGCGTGCGATCCATTTCCATTTCGCGGTGCCGAGCTGCACAAACTGCACAGGGAAGGCGGTGGCGGCGGTTTCACCTGCTTTGATCTGGAGGATGACCTTCTGCTGCTTCGCGCTGCCGCCAGTGTCGGCTTTGAGCGAGGCGGGAATGAAATCGCGCTTGTCCTGGATGAAGTTCGCACTGCCATCGAGTTCGAGCGTGACTTCAACGGCACCGGCATTTGGCGTGGTGTTGTGAACAACGGCTTTGACGAGGAATTCATCGCCAAGGCGCGCGAAACGCGGCACGGCAGGCTCGATCATGAGCGGTTTGTTGATCTTGAAGGCGGACTCGCCTTTGCCGAAACGATCCACGCCATGCGCGGCGACGGCCATGATGCGGTAGCGCGTGAGATTGTCCGGCGCGGTGATGCTGGCGGTGAGTTTGCCCTGCGCATCGGTGATGCCGGAGGCGAGCCAGAGCGGCGTGACGATGAAGTTTTTGCGAATGGTGGCGTTTGCGCCGTTGCCTTCGCCATCACCACCGCCGACGACGAAGCCTTTGTTGCCACGGTCACGTGCGGCGAGTTCCTCGGGCAGCAGATTGTCGAACGAAGTGAAGCTGTCGATGGCGAGCGGCAGTTCGGCATGGAAGTAGGCCGAAGGATCGGGCGTCTCGTGGCTCATGAGGCTCAGCACACCTTCATCGACGGCATAGAGAGTGACATCGCTGCCGGAGACCGGCGCACCTTTGGCATCGGTGATCGTGGTGGTGATGTTCACCGCCTCAGCAGGCCGCACTTCATCGCGATCCGGCTTCACGGCGAGTTTCAGCTCCTTCGCATCCGATTCGACCTTCAGAGCGCAATAACCGACGCGATACTCGGGCATCTTGTGCTGCTTGGTGCTGGCAGCGGAGCCACGGATGACGATGACGGAGACGAAGACGTTCGGGAACTCATCTTCACCGAGCGGGACGCGGATGATTGGATTGTCGAGCGTGAGTTCAGTCACAAACTGACGATGCAGCTTGTTGCGCTCCACGGTGACGAGCGCCGTGCCTGCAATCGGCGTTTTGACCACGATGACGGCGTCTTCGCCGGGTTTGAGCGTCGTCTTCTCCGGCTGGAGGTTCATGCGGTTGCCATCTTCCATCGCCCACGGGAATTCATTGCCTCCGACAGCGTAAAACGGCATGCGCGAGATCACTTTGGTGCCTTTGGCATCCACCGCTTCAGCAGTAACGAAATAAACACCGCCACTGGTCGGCGTGAACGGAATACTCATCGCAGGAGCCGAACCAGCGGTCGCAGGTTTCAAATCGAAGCCCTGTTTCAATTCCTCGCGCAGGATGACTTGGTCCTTCGTCGTGCTGCCGCCGCCTGCGGTGGCGATCTTGAGCGTGTGATACTCCTGGCGCTCAACTTTGACATCGACATGCACATTGCCGGATGCGGGAGCGCCTTTGGAATCAATGGCGACGACTTCAAGCTGGAGCGCCTTGCCCGCAGTGCCGAAATACTCGGGGCCTTTGAGGCCGAGCAGGAAATTCGCGCCGGGGACTTCAAACTCGGCAGCGGCGCTGATCGTCTGTTCGTTGATGTCGGTAACTTCGGCGTTCACGCGCACTCGTTGCGGCAGCGCGGCACGATCGGCGGGCGGTTGTGGCATTTCGAGCGTGGCGGTGCCGTCGTCGGCGAGGAAGAGATCGCCGTTCACAAACCACTCGGTTTCTTCATCGTCGTTGTTGTGCCCGGCATAATCGCCATCAGCATCGCGATCCTGCGCGTAGTGCGACCAGGCGGGCGCTTCACCGAAGTGATAGCGGCGATAGGCCTCGGGCGCTTCGTAATCGCGCTGTGAGTTCGCGCTCCACTGCACTTTGGCAACGGAGAGCGCCTTGCCCATGTAGTAGTTCGCACTGAGGGCAAGCTGGATGCGGTCGGGTTGGAACTTGATGGCCTTGGTGTCGAGCTTCACCTCGAAGGTGTTCGGCTTGTAGTCATCAATGCGGAAGGTCAGGCCGCCGCCGTCATCACTCTGACTGTTGGCGTTGGGGGCTTTGAGATTGATGGAGAGATCGTACCAGCCTGCAGGGCCGGTGGGGAGCACGACATCATCCGCCCAAGACCCGCTGGCCGTGAATGTGACGGGTTTGTCGATGACGACGCGGTAACGCGGATCGCGAATCACGAGGCGACCCTGCGCAGGTGCTTGATCGAGGCTCAAATCGTCGCCGATGAGCAGACGCGTGTGCGCTTTGAAGTGCGCGGTGTCGCCGGGCTTGTAGAGCGGTCGGTCGGAGAAGACAAAGGTGCGGCGCTGTGCCTGCCACACGCTTTCATAGGCCTGCGAGATGTCGTAAGGCACGCCGATGCCGCTGTTGCCGCACTCAATGACGGCGCAGTCACCGTTTTTCTCCGCCATCAGAAACGCAGGCGTGGCTCCAGGCGCGGTGGCGATGCCGCTGGCATCAGTGTCGCCGTAGCCGACGAGTTTCAAATCGGCATCGACGAGCGTGAGACGCACGCCTGGCACAGGCTTGCCGGTTTCGAGCGAAGTGACGAAGACCATCGTCTCCTTGCCGTTGCTCTTCTGCATGATGCCGAGATCGGTGAACTGCACGAGCGACTGCGTGACAACGCCCTTCTGTGAGATGCCAGCGGCGGCGGCGCCTTCGATCTCGATGAACAGCGGTGCGGCAGGCTGGTCGCCGAGCACTTCGCGCCAGTTCAGCTTCACGATCTCGCTTTGATCCAGCGGCTTCGTGATCGGGAAGCTGCGGTCAAACACCTGCGTGCCGGGATAAGCGTCGATGGACTGCGTCTTGTAAGCGGCCTTTTGCTTCTCATTGCCGTAGTAGGCGGTCTGGTAGGCGCGGTAAAGATCGAGCGCTTTGAGCAGCTCAGGACCGTTGAGGCGCTTCGCCCGCACGCGCACCTGGCTCACGTTCGCCGCGCTGAATTCATAATTCGCGGCACCTTTAGCAAGCTGGGCGTTGATGAAGGCCGGCGCGGCGACGTAAGGCGGGTTCGGGATGAAGGTGACGCTGTTTTTCACCGGAGCGCCGAGCACCATGCCATCGCCGGAGGCCATGGCTGGATCGACGGTGACGGTCTGCGGCTGGTTGAGTGGGAATTTGCCACTGATGCGCAGCGTGCGGTAAGACACCTCCGCTTTCGTCTCACCGGCGGGGATCGGGTCGATGTGGATGAGCGCGGCGATTTTCTTGGCAAACGCGGCCTGCTCCTCAGGCTTCATTTCTTCATCCGACGGTGGCATGAGGCGCTTGTTGAAGTCGATTTCGAGGTAGTAGTCGCTGTCGAACGGCGTGTGGGCGCTGACATGCGTGACGGCGAACGGTTTGATCTCGCCGAGCTGGATGTCGTCGCCGGTGGCGAGCTGGTTCTGGCCGGAGGCGTTGCTGAGCGTTTCGGACACGGCGAGACGCCATTTGCCGATGGACAGCGGCGACACCGGCTCCACCACGATGGCGCTGAGACGCGGCGCATCATCGCTGACGGCGGGTTTGGCCTTGGAAATCTCCTCCGCCCAAGTCGGCTGCGCTTCGGCGCTCCAGCGAGAGAAGTCCTTGCCCGTGGCATGACGCACCTTGGCCGCGACGGGCTGTGGTGACGATTCGGACACGAAGCGGATGTGTTTCGCCGCTTCCGCAGGCGTGACCCCGTCGTTGAACTCAAAGAGGAAACGCGGTGAACGATTCTGCGCGTCGTCATCGAACCAACGCGGATGCTGGTCGATGATGCGGAAGCGGGCGCTTTGAACGGAATCGAGCTTCTCGGTCGAGAGCGGCTTGCCCGCGAGGTCGGTCAAGCCGCCGCGCAGTTTGAAATCATAGCTGCTGGCGAATTTCGGTGCCTGCGTGAGATGAAAATGGCCGCTGCGTGTGCTGGTCCACTCAAACGTGCCGGTGAGTTCCGGCGTGACCATGAGCGGTGACTGCGCCTCGGGCTTGCCGATGCGCTCTTTGCCGATCATCGCCGTCGGAAACACGACTTCGATGGTCGATTCCGGCGACAGCTCGACCGGATTGATGGTGATCTCGGCGTGTAGTGCCGTAGGAGCCGGAGTTTTGGTGTCGGAACGGCCCTTCTTAGCAGGAGCCGCAGTGGAGAGGACGGTGGCAGAAACAAACGCCAGCGTCATGGCTGGAAGCAGCGCGAGGCTGAATGTGGTTTTCATGGCGAACGATGGGTGCGCCGTGAGAGTAGCATGCCGCCACAGGGAGCGAGGGGATTTTTGCAAACTTGATTGTAGCGAGCTTCGCGGCTTTTGATGGGACCGATGAAACCCTCGCTGCCGTGGTTCCTGCAAGCCTCCCCAGACTTCAAAGCAGGGTGTGTGGTCCTTTTCACCCTGCCGTTTCTGGCCGGTGGCTGCTTCTGCCTGTGGTCGTTGACTCTGCGCCCGGCGCTGGACTGGCAGCGTTCACGATCCTGGGCGACGGTGGACGCAGTGATCGGAAAAGCCTGGCTGGATGCCTCCAGTGGTTCGGATGGCGATAGCTACCGCGTGGCAGTGGAGTTCCGCTACTGGTATCACGGCACCTGGCACACCGGCACGCGCCATTCGTTCGTCAGCAGTTCCACCAACATCGGCGTGGGCGACATGGAGCGTACCGTGCGCAGTCTGACGCCTGGCAAAACGGTGACCTGTTGGGTGAATCCGGCCGCTCCGCGTGAAGCCGTGCTCGACCGCTCCCTGCCCACCCAGGCATTGATTGGGCTGTTTTTCGCCACGCCGTTCATCACCGTGGGCGTGGCAGGCCTGGGCTCGCTGGCGCTGCCGTGGCTGCGGCGGCGATGCTTTGCGGCGCGGAAAGCGCAATTACTCGAACTGGTGGCGAACGGAAGGCTGCCCGGTTGGGTGCTGACCCCCTTCGCCGCCGCCGCAGACACGGATGACAACAACATCGCGCTGGTGATCGCCGCCGATGATCGTCTGCCGCAGGCATTGAGTGTGACGTTTCTTAATCTGTTCTGGAATGGCATTGTGGCCGTATTCGTCTGTGTGGATGTCATCTCCATCGCCAGCGGAGAGACAGGCACGGGCCTATTGCTGTCGCTCTTTTTGATTCCGTTCGTCGCCGTCGGCGGCGGCATGTTCTGGACTGCCATCAAGCTCTGGCGGCTGACGCGGCTGCCAGTATGGGTGGCGGCGCTGCAACCAGTGCCTGACTTTCAAGGCGGCGAGGTACGCTTCTGCTGGGCATGGCTCGATACCAGGCGGCTGCTCCATGCACCGCAAGCCGAAGTCCGCATCGTGGCGCAGGCCGCGCAGTGGGATGAGGAATCCGGCAGCGCGACCCGTCTCATAGGACGCAAACGCCGGACGAAGCTGTCCGACCCTGCCGCGCCCCGAAAAAGTGAACTGGAACTGGCCGCGGTCGAAATTCCGACGCCGGATGCCGGCGGTGAGATTCCGCTGCATTTGCCAAACGTGCCGACACCACCTGCCGATTTGAAGAAGTTAAAGTGGATGCCCAAACCTGCCTGGGGTGGCTGGTGGCAGCTTGAGGTGACGCATCGCAACGGTGAGATCGAAACCGTCAATCTCACGAAGGACCAGAAACTGAGCTTGCCTCTCTGATTACTTCAAAGCCCACACCCTCACATTGTCGAAGGCGACCTCCTGGCCGTCCTTGCCGCCCATGCGGAAGACGAGGCCGGGCTTTTTGACGTGGAAATCGGGTGCGCTGGCCTTGAGCGGCTCCTTGCCCGTGATCTGGGCGACGACGTGGTCACCTTTGCATTCGAGGAGCAGCGTGTAGGTCGTAGCGGGATCGAATTCAGTCACGGCTTTGGCGTGCGTCTTCGTTTTGCTCTCAGGATTGGCCTTGTCGTTGTGCTCGATGAGGCTCCAGCCGGTTTTGCTGATGACGACGGAGAACAGATGCCCCTTTTTCTTCAACTCACCCGGTGCGGGATCGAAGCCGAGATTGATGACGCGGGCGTCGCCAAGTTTGAAGTCGATCTGCACGGCGCAGTCCTGCAGCGGCAGGCGATAACGAAATGCGCCGATGTGCATGTCGCTGGATTTTTCGGCCGCGAGCAATGCACCGTCGGCCACACGCAGTGTCCCGGTGTTCGCGTTCCAGCCTTTGGGCACGTCGGTGCTGCTGAAGGTTTCATCGAGCAGCTTTTCGCCCAAGGTGCCGAGCTGCGGAGTCACATCCGCAGCGCTGGCGAAGCTGGCGGCGGCGAGAAAGAGCAGAACGCGGACGGATTTCATGCGCTGGCTGAAACGCGAGGAATGGGGGGGAATTGCGGACGAATTGGCAACCGGGCGATGGCATGCAGCATCACAAGCTCCGGTGCAGCGATCCACATGACTCGCACAAGGGGTGATTCACTCCATGGAGGGGGGTGATTCACCCCATGGCGCTGAGATGCCCCCATGCGTAGCTTGCGGCGGTGAGAGCACACTCTCATCCCACCCACCACCCCACCTCATGAGCACCGACCTCCACCTGCCACCCCTCGATCAACTGCCTCAGGCCGCCAAGGACATGGCCGTGCAAGCGACCCATGCCGCCAAAGAAGCGGCCCAACGCGGCTACGATGCCGCCAAGGACGCCGCTCAACGCGGCCTTGATGCCACCAAGGATGCCGCCCAGCACGCCAGCCAGGCCGCCAAAGACATCTATCAATCGGCGGCGACACGCGCCGAAGACACCCTGGTGCAGTCCAAGCAGTACGTGCGGGAGAACCCCCTCCCGGTCGTGCTCGGTGCCTTCACGCTCGGGCTCACCCTCGGCTGCATGCTGGGATTGTCACACCACCACCAGGAACCCACGCTCCGCGAGCGGTTCCATTGGTGAAACGAGATCCAGCGCTGCTTCGCCAGTTGGCGCAGGGATGATGCAGCTCGAACGTTCTGAAAAAAGCCCCCAGGCAGGTCGCCGGCCTGCGGGGTATTGAGGAACTTCATCGCGTCAGCGCTCAGTTAGCGAAGGCCGACGAAAAGATCTGCCAGTTCGGCATTAAGTCTGGATACAGCCCTCACTCCTCAATCCTTGTTGCTCGCAGGCACCGCCCCGATCGCACGCACCACTTCGTCAAGGAGCGGTGCTTCCATTTCCACCAGATGGCTGCGCTCGGGAAAACGGCCGTCGTGGACGTCGGCGATGTACTCGCGGAAGGCGGCGATGCGTTCCTGCTGCATGCGGGCGTGTTCGGCGGCGAAGTTGCGGTAGGCTTTGGCGTGGCGTGGCAGGCGTTCGTCGTAATCGCCGAGGATGTCGTCGGAAAAGAGGAACTGCGTGTCGCAGCCGCTGCCGGAGCCGAGTGACATGAGGATCATCTGCGTCTGCGAGGAAAGGAGGCGCGCGAGATTATGCGGCACGACTTCGAGTTCGGCGGCGTAGGCTCCGGCATTTTCCAGTTCCTTCATGCGGCGGTGCAGTTCTTTGGCTTCCTCGACGGTGCGACCAATCGCCCGGTAGCCGGTCCACGTGACATGACGCGGGATCATGCCGAGATGGCCGACGACGGGGATGCGTTCGCGTGCCATGGCCTCGATGATGAAGGGACTGGCCGAGCAATAGACGCTGCTGGCCCCGATCTCGAGAGCGCGGAAGGCGACGCGGATCGCCTCCTCCGGCGAGGCCATGCCGTGCGGCGTGGCGCAGGAGAGGAAGCTGTTCGGTGCGGCGGCGACGAGTGCGGGCAGCCGCGCCTGCGCCTCAGGACTGTCGAAGCTGCAACTCATCAGATCAACGCCAGCCGCTTCCGCAGCGGCGGCTTCCTGCGGGGATTTGACGTGGATGTGCGTCAGGCAGCGTTTACCCTTGAGCTGCTGAAGATCGAAGACGGTGTATTTTTTGCGCGGGCGGAGCATGGGGCGGGAAGGTTCGACCATGAGAGCGGAAATGCGCATGACGGCAAGGAAGGAATGAGGAGGAGGGCCGCAGGTGCAATGCCGCAAGGTCACCGGCTGGCCTGCGAGCTTTTCCAAAACAACATGGCTATCCCAATGCAGATGCAGCCGAAGGTCATCGTCGGCTCACGCCCTTGGAACTGCGGTACGCTGCCGCCAAAGACATCTACCAATCCGCCGCGACACGCGCCGAAGACACCTTGGTGCAATCCAAGCAGTATGTGCGCAGGAATCCTCTGCCAGTTGTGTTCGGTGCCTTCACACTCGGTCTCACCCTCGACTGACTGCAGGGACTGTCGCATCATCATCAGGAGCCCACGTTGCGCGAGCGGTTCCGTTGGTGAAACGAACTAGCATATAGCCAATCTCATCGTCTCCTGATTTGTCGCGCTCACGCCCCAGATCGTCTCGGGATAGTGGCCGGCATCACCAAAGTTGACGGGTAATGTGTTTAATGCTTCTTAACAATTTCATTTGTCAGTGGTAGAGGTCTCGGATGAAGAAATATCGCATCCGTCTGACCCCTGAAGAACGTGCCGAACTCGAAACCTTTGTCGCCAAGGGCAACGGAGCGGTGACCAAAAGGCAACATGCTCATATCTTGTTGGCAGCAGCTGCCACCGGTCCCAACGGTGAGTGTCTCGACGAGGAGATTGCCCGTGCTTTGAGCGTCTCGATCTCGACCATTGAACGGGGTGCTTTTACGCCAGTGCCTGAATTGGCGCATCGCAAGCAAGGAACTCATGGAAACAGGGGCCACGGCTTGGGCAACCCGGCGAAACAAAGGCCAGTGCGGCACCGACTGGAGATTCACGACAAAAGATGCACGTATCAAACTCAAGCGTCTTTACCCAGCAGCTCTGATGGTTTGAACCACTAGCTGGCAGGCACATCAGCGTGAAGGCTGTGCGCCCCGTTCTGATTCGTTACTGGTTGGATGGTCCAGTCGATGAATTTCGAGTCACTCGCATGACGGTGGTGAAGCCCTGGAACAGGTAGATGCAACCGCCGTGCGGCAGATCAAGCGCCCGCCAGCACCCCCATCCGCCGCTTCCACCTCCTCGCCTACATCTTCAGTCCGAAATACGGCCTGTTCAGCAAGCGAAGAGGCGTCGCATAGTTGCCAAGTTGCGGCGCAACTGGACTACTTGGCTGGCAGCACCTGCACGGCGTCGAGATGCACGTTTCCACCCGCACCAGCGGTGCGGAAGATGACGGCGGATTCTTCACCAGCGGTGAACTTGAAGGTGCCAAGACTGTAAGCGCCCTGCGGCAACGGCGCGGGCTTGGTTTGATTCACCGTCACGGTCTTCTCACCATCGGCGCTCAGCACGCTCACGGGAGCGGTCTTGGCGCGATTTTCATGGGGTTGGAAGAAGATGCGCACCTCGTAGCTGCCGGTCTGCTTCACGCTGAAAGCAAAACGCGCGCTGGCGTTCTTGTCGCTGCCGTAGCTGTAGTGCTTGCCGACGAAGGGCTTCAAGCCTTCGCCGTGCGCCCATTTGCCGGTGAGTTCGGCCTCGGTGTCGTCGATGACGATGCCTTCGAGCTTCTTCGGGTCGATGCTATCGGCGGAAGCGGAGACGGAAATGTCGGGGAGTTTTTTGGCATTTTTCGGCATGTAAAGATCGGCTTCGAGCGCATCACGACGCATCGCGCCGGGCTGGTTCATGAGATCCTTCAGGATGTCGAGATACTGCTCATACACACCACGCGGTGTGGTGTGATGGCGCACGCAGATCCATGCGGCCTTGCCGACGACTTCGCCCATCATGCCGCAGGTGCGCATGACACGCGTGCTACCGAGCGAGTTGCGATCCACGCTGATCGTGCGGCCCGCCATGAAGAGATTGCCGATGTCCTTGCTGTAGAAGCAGCGGTAGGGCACGGGGTAGCCGTTTTTGCGATCCGTATGCTTGCCGAATTCGGCGCGGCTGATGAAGGGATTGTCAGGAAAATTCTTCGCATACTGCTCCTTCGGGTAATGCAGGTCTTGATCCCAGGTGGTGGGCACGCAGCCGTCGGGATGGATGATGCCTTTGACCATGTCTTCGCCGTTGAGGATCATATCGCCCACGATGCTGCGGCTCTCACGCGGTCCGCCGATGTAGGCGAGCCAGGTGAGATCGTAGGGCGCATACTTCTCGGCTAGATTTGTCTTCAGCGCTGAGACCGCACCATACACGGCGCGGAAGTTGTGGTCGCGGATGAGTTCGAGGTCCTTGATCGGGTGCTTGTCGAAACCGCTCTCCCAGAACCACTCGCCGTGCAGGTATTCCTCAGGATTCGGCACCGGCGTGTAGCCGAGATCAAACCCTGCCATATTTGCGGCGTTCTTTTTGCCCACCGGAGCCAGCGCACGCGGCTCCGGGAAGTCTTCCAGCTTCAATGGCAGCGCCCAGGGCGTGGCGGGCCAGGTGACGGGCTTTTTGAGGTTCTGCATGACCCACATGTTGCTCATGCCCATGCGGCCCTTCTCTTCCATCATGAACTCCGCACCCGCTAGCGCACCCACGCTGCCGTGGCCGGTGCAATCGACGAAGAGCTTGCCAACGAAGCGCGTCTCCTTGCCGCTCTTCGTGTCCAAACCGGTCACGCTACGGATGTTCTTTTTGTCTGCATTGAGCTCGACGCCATAGACGTGGGTGTTGAGAAACAGCTCGATGGTCTTCTCCGCCTTGACGGTGTCTTCCTTGAGCTTGTCATTGAACTCATCCGGCGATGCCGCCGGACTGTTGCTCGCACGGTCCGCGAACTCCTCCACGATCTCGCCGAGATGCGGATACAAACCACGACGCGTGCCGCCCATCGCCCACACCTGGATTTCGCTCGATCCATTGCCACCGAGCACCGGGCGATTCTGAATGAACGCCACCTTCAAACCCTGCCGTGCGCCCGAGATGGCCGCGCCCATGCCGGAATAGCCGCCACCGACGACAACTAGGTCATACTCGCTCGTCTCAGGAGCTTTCTCCGGCAGGCCGAGAAGCTGACGACGCAGCTTGTTCGTTGCCGCGATATCCTGTGGCGGTGTGAAGCCCGCATCGCTGCTCAAGATGATCGCATCCACTCGTCCATCGAAGCCTGTGAGGTCATGCAGCGCGATTTTAGCACCACCCGCAGCCACCTTGACCACTCCGCCCTTCTCCCACTGCCAGTCCTTGCCAGTGGCACCGAACTCATGCTTCAGTTTCTCGCCATTCACGCTGATCTCGAAACGCCCCGGTGCTCCTGGAGCATCCCACGGCCCAACCCAGTTCTTCGTGCGTGCCCATAGCGTGTACTCGCCCGCTGGCACCTTCACGTCGGTGGTGGCCTCTTTAACGGCCTTGCCCATGCCATGCGCCATCAGGTAGGGCGATCCCATCACATCAATGAACTGCGTGTCGAGCACCCAGCCACCGGGATTGGTGAAGGATTCGGCTTCGATCCACTTTGGTTGTGCAAGCGCGGCGGAAAAAGCGATGAGTGAGGCGAGCAGGGTGAGTTTCATGCGATTTGGGAGGTCGCACGCAACGGGCCTCGGGCAAGCGCTATTTCAGCCGCGTCGAATTCGACTCCAACCAGGCGGCGTAGGCGGACTCCTTCATGTCTCCAGCTGCAAGAGCGAGCGTGCGGATGGCGGCGTCTGCTTCGGGGGCAGTGAGGTAATAGCCGTTGAGTTGAAGAAAAAGTACGCCGACCACGAACCCAGTGCGTTTGTTGCCATCAAGAAAGGGATGATTCTTCACGAGGCCGAAGACGTAGCTCGCGGCGAGATCGAAGATGGCTGGATTCCCATAGCTGAAGAGGTTGTGAGGCTTGCCGAGCGCGGAGTCGAGCAACCCCTCATCACGAATGCCAGGTGAACCGCCATGCTCGGCGAGAGACTGCTCGTGCAACAGCAGCACGGTGTCGCGCAGCACCCATTCCGGCTCCTTCATTTGGCAAGTTCGCGAAGGGTGTTCCGGTAACGCTGCATGATGTCCTGGGCGACGCGCATCTGCTCGCTGACCGCCGCCTGCCGTCCAGAGAGCAGCAGCTTGCCGTCAGCGCCGTGGGTCAGTTCGAGACTGTCCCCCTCACTGGCGCCAAGATGCGCCAGAGCTTCCTTGGGCAGGACGACACCGACAGAGTTACCGATTTTGCGAAGTTTGAGTTCCATGCAGAGAGTGTAGCCACTGACGTTATAACATCAAGCCCTGGGTAGCCTGCCCAGCCAGAACTGCCACTGTCACGCCACCCATCAGGCCGAGGTGGATGGCGAGGCGAAGCGCCAGTGGAGCGGCGGTTTGTATGACGAGGGCCGCTGCAGGCGGTTCGCCAGCCCGATTAAGGGTAACCAGGAGAGCGAGGACGCCTTTCGCACTCGTGCGGGTGACGCCTTCAAACACAACGACTGGAACACCTACCGCATCGCATCCATCACCCGTTGGCTGAGTTCGGAGACGGCTTTGCCATCGGTGTAGTGATTCACCATGAAGGCGAAGCAGAACTCTTCGCCGGATTTGCCAGTGGCGTAGCCAGTGAACGTGCGCACGCCGGACATCGCGCCGATTTTCCATCTCAGGCCGTCTTTGGAGAGCAGCGAGGCTTTGTAGGCGGCTCCTTGCGGCCCCTGGCCAGCCACAAACTGCAAGCGGGCGAGATCGAGCGGGCGAATAAAGTCGGCGCGGGCGAGACCGCAGCCGTCCTCCATGCGCAGGCCGATGAATTCGAGGCCGCGAGTCTTCCAATGCTCGCGAATGACCTCGGCAGGCGGTTTGGCAGCCTTCACACCGAGCATGCGGAAGACGCACTCGGTTTCGTGGTTGTCGGAGCTGGCGTGAATGCTGGTGATGATCTCGATCAGCGGGGGCGAGGAGTGTTGCAGCAGTGAATGCGTTGCCGGAGCCGTGCTGGTGCTGCCTCGCCCGATTTGAATGCCTGCCTCCTGAAAAACACGGCGAAATTGATGCGCGGCGAACGCTTTGGGATCAGGCACCGCTCCGGAGGCTTGAAACTTTGCCGCGCCCAGCGGCACGGTGCCGCGCAGATGAATCGCGGAGGTGGTTTCACCGCCATGAATGACCACGCCGTCTCCCGAATCAGGCGCGCCAGTCGTTACCTCGTTGTGCCAGGCCACGCCGGGAATCTCCACATCGGTGCCAAGGATTGAGGCGGGAGATCCCAAGACGGCTCCAGCGCGAAACACGATGGTGTAGCGGTTGTGATTGAGGTTCAGCCCTGCCACACCACTGCCGTAACCGTTGCCGATGTCACCCCAGTTCCAGAAGTCACCGTAGAGGCTGCCGCGAAACACATCGCCATCCGTGCGAATGCCGCCCGTGACACGAACAAGGCCGCGCTGCTGCAAATCGGCGGCCCAGGCTTTCAAATCATCCACAGAGAGCATCGGGTCACCACCGCCGCTGATGACGAGATCGCCCTGAATGACGCCGTCTTTGATCGGCGCGGTGGATTTCAGCTCGGTGGTGAAACGGAAGTCAGGCCCGAGGATTTCGAGAGCGGTGGCGGTGGTGAGCGTTTTGAGGCTGGAGGCGGGGATGAAGGCGATGTCCGCA
>NZ_JBJXFV010000220.1:0-134855 GCF_046154365.1 Prosthecobacter sp. | reverse complement strand
TCAAAGAGGCTGTTTTGTGCGAGTGAATCGGGGGCGTTGAAGTGGCGCATGAGTGAAGGTGTGCCTTCTTGTACCAGCTCCCCGAGGCATGATCAAGCACCTTGGACTTTTTGCGCTCGCGTCTGATATGGATTCCCTAATGCCGCCATGATGGGATCAAGGCCGAGCTTTCACGTGCCGATCAGACTATTTCATCTGCTATATAAAGCTCTCTGGTGACGCAGTGAGTGCCTCGGGGCATACCCTCAACCGCCCGACATTCAAGTCGCTAAGAATGAGACGTTCCTGCGCTTTTTGACACGGATGAGGCCGTGGACAATGCGCTGAAAAACGAATTCTGCCTGCTTTGCGCGAGGATTTCATTCTTGTAAAGAATGGAAATCGAGAAACTATCCAGACCTCGGCAACCGACCGTCAATGCTCCCATCGGCATCCTCCTGTTTTGGATGAAGCTGCGGGAGGGCATGCTATCGCACCACGGCGCTCATGGATTCGCTGAAAAAGCCGGCGTCCGTTTTCAAACACGCTTGTAAAGTAGATGACCGCCAGCCGCAGCCGTGCGGCGGTAACCAGGAGGAACAGCGCCAGGTTGCGCGCGGTGTTGTTCCTGTCTGGCGGAGATGAGGATGAAATCCGGCGGGCGGTCATCGCTGATGCCGGTGAGTGTTCCTGATTCGACCGCAGCGCTGAAACGCTCAATGAACGCAGGAGTCCATGATTTGCGGTCGGTGGAGATTGGTACGCCGTCGAATTGGGTGATGTAAGGGTAAAAGACAAGATGGTTGAGAGTGACGACGCCCTCCACCGCTTCATCCGGAGCATGGGGTGGCAGTGGCGTAGTGTTCAGGAGTGGCTTTTGTGTGAAGTAGCCGTGCAACCAATCGATGAGCACCGAGGGATTGATGCCACAATGCTGCATGAGTCCGGCCTGGCGTGCGATGGCGAGATGAGGAGGCTGCAGCCATTCCCCACCACCAACATAGACTGTGCCAGCGGCGTACACCGGAACCAACTGCATGTCGGTGATGTCGAGGCATGCCACCGTGTCCTCGGGAGAGGCGGATTTCCTGAGATAGGTGTACAGGGTCCAGCGCGCGGCATTGATCGCGAAAGTTTGATTGGCGATGTGTGTGCGCAGCGTGCGCAAGCTGGCTCTGAGCAGGAAAAAAATGAAGATGGATAAAAAGGTCCACCCGAACGTTGTCGCCTGCACCAGCATGGGGGAGATCGCGGCGGCAAGCGTGGCAAAGAAGACGGCTTGATAGAGCGTGGCTGCGCCGCGGAACTGCATGCGCGCGACGGCCCTTCCCACACCCGGTGTCGAACCAAGAGCGCTGATGATCATGGCGGTTAGCAAAACCGCGGTGCTTGGCCCAAGCGCAACTCCGCAGGTGAAAGCAATTCCAGTTGAGACCGGGGCCAGAACCACTGGCGGCGAGAAGAATTGAGCACACCATTTGCGCAAATAAGACGTGTTGTCGGATGCAGCGGTGCCGCAGTGAATAAGATTCAACACAGGTGGTGCGGTCGCCAGGGCATGCATGAGCCTGCGGATCCTGCCTGTAATCAGCAGGAACAATGCGGGGGGAATGATGCCAGCGAGCAGCCAGGTCAAAGCCAGAGTATCTCCGGTATGACAGATGTGAATGGTGAGCAGCAACGTGGCGTGCAGGCCAAAAGCCAGCATGATGCCCGGATAAGAAAAAGGCAACAGCACCAGGCAGGCGCCCAATGCCGTATACCACCACCCACCGTGGCTTGAAGCAGTTGCCAAAAGCGCAAGGACGGATACTCCATAGATGGCGGCGACAGAGAGAATGACATAACGGAAATGGTCGTTGATGGAGTCAAAGTGGGTCTCGCCACCAAAGTTGAAAAGCGTTTTGAACGCGCCGCGGATGGCGCGACTGCGCCTGCTCATGAAAAGACTGAATCCAAAGAGGTAGCAGAAGCTGCCGCACAGAGCGGCCAGGCTGTTTCCGCTGATTGAAAAAATGAACGCAAACACCAGGGCGTAATGCACGAGGACCGCCATGATCTGAGCGACAAGATGCAGCCAGCGCGGCGAAGGGAGCCAGCCGCCGAGGAGGGCGGCGAGGCGGTAGGAACCGACCCGCAAAATTTCAAAATCTCTGCAGCCCTCACAGTCGATGGCCGGCCATTCGAAACGCAGGCATCTCTGCCGCACACTGCTGACCAGAGCGGCGTAGATATTGTCATCGCTGCCGTACTTGTAACTGTCGTTGACAGGCACCCATTCGGTATCTGCTTGCCGCCCTATCCAGCACGCCAGGAATGGCATGAGCATGAACACGAAGACGACTCCGAAGCCAACGCTGAACTCGATCATTGTGGAAAGCCTGTCATATAACGCGGCCGATATTTAGAGACCAACATGAATGATCGACCATCGGATGCATGCAATGGACGTTCGGTTTCATGATAACGCACACAGCCCTGTAAGACCATCTCCTGGGCGGATCCGGCCTTGTCACACAAGTTTGCCCCTCTGCCTTCGCAGAGGATGATCACATTTAAATTTTGCAAAGCATTGAATATTGGATGGGCTGGTGCAAATCGCTGCTGAAAAGACATGATCTGGTGTTGCCAGAAGAAAAGGCTGTCAATGTCAAATTT
Organism: Prosthecobacter sp.; assembly: GCF_046154365.1. Classification (GTDB taxonomy): domain Bacteria; phylum Verrucomicrobiota; class Verrucomicrobiia; order Verrucomicrobiales; family Verrucomicrobiaceae; genus Prosthecobacter. Next base: position 132,218 of record NZ_JBJXFV010000220.1, on the reverse strand, counting down.
TTTGGCTGGCCGCCGGAACCAGCTTTCTTTCTGTTGGACAAATGTAGCTCACAAGATAGTGCAGCATTCACCTGCGCTTCAACCTTTGCCCCCAATTCAGTGAATGTCCATTTTTAGCTTGATTCTAGGCAAGTACAGTCAAAAAACTAAGGTCAGCAGCGAGGTGTACATGAAGAAGCTGCTGGCTTATGTGCGTCCGCAATGGCACCGCATGACGATTGGCATTTTTTTGGGCATTGCCTCCGCGATGTTCAATGCGGTCATGCTCATTGCGTTTCAAGTCATTTTCTCCCTCGTATTAAAAGGCGATACCCCGATGAAGGGCCTGGTGCGCCGCGTGCCATTCATCGGTCCGGTGGATTTCTCAGGCTGGTTTGGCAGCGATCCAGACGCCGAAGCTGGTATTTGGGTGGTCATCACCGCCTGCGCTTTTATTCCGGTGCTGATTTTTGCCCGCGGCTTTCTCAGTTATCTCAGTTCACGCACTTATACGGCTGTCGCCAGTCATGTGCTCTATAAGATCCGCAATGATCTTTATCGTGCCGTTCTGCGGCAGTCACTGAGTTTTTTCAATCGTTCCAAGGCTGGCCAGCTCATCCAAGTTGTTTCCCAGCAGTCCAGCTCGCTTCAGACGAATTCGCTGGCCTTGGTGCAGGCACTGACGAAGCACCCGATGACGATTCTTTCCATTCTCGTCGTGTTGTTTTCCATGGACTGGCTTTTCACCCTGATGTCGCTGGTGGTGTTTCCCCTGTGCATCATCCCGGTGCGGCTGATTGCCAAGCAGGCGCAAAAAAGCGGTCAGTTGGAGACCCGGGCGAACGCCGACATGCTCGTGTGCATGCATGAGGCCATCGGCGGCATCCGTGTGGTGAAGGGCAATTCCCGTGAAGAGTATGAGATGGCCCGGTTTGACAAGGCCAATGCCGCCATCTCCATCGATGCACTGCAATTTAACCGGGTGGCTGATCTCAGCGGCACGTTTGTAGAGACGGTGGCCTCGCTCGGCATCGCGGCGGGTCTAGTCTATTGGTGGAGCCAGGGGAAGACCGCCGACCAGTTCTTCCTGCTCGTCATGGCGCTCACGCAGATGTATCCGCCGATCAAGGAACTCAGCCGCATCGGATTGACCATGCAAAAGACCATGGTGGCCACCGAGGCAGTCTTCGAACTGCTCGAAAAGCCATCTGAGGTTTCGGACAAGCCGAACGCCACCATCATGCCGCGCTGCAAAGGCAATCTAGTCTTCCAAAACGTGACCTTCGGCTACACCGATGGCGAGGGAAACAAGCTCGAACGCAAAGCGGTGAGAGACATCAACATGCAGTTTGAGTCGGGCAAGTTTTATGCCTTGGTCGGTCCCAGCGGATCGGGGAAAAGCACCCTCTTTTCGCTCATGCTGCGCTTTTATGACCCGGATCAAGGTAGCATCAAGGTCGATGGGCATGACCTGCGGGATGTCACGCAAAACTCCATGCGGGACAACTTCGGCATCGTCAGCCAGGACGTGTTTCTTTTCCATGACACCATTCGTGAAAACATCCGATATGGACGGCTTGATGCCACGGAAGAGGAAATCATCATGGCGGCAGGCAAAGCCCATGTGGATGATTTCGTGCAGCAAATACCCGCCAAGTACGATGCGATTGTAGGGGACGGCGGGGCCAATCTGTCCGGTGGGCAAAAGCAGCGCATCTCCATCGCCCGTTCCATTTTGCGCAACGCGCCCATTCTGCTGCTTGATGAGGCCACGTCTGCGCTCGACACGGAGAGCGAACGCATCATCCAGGAGGCCATTCATGATCTTGCCGAGGGCCGCACGGTGGTGGCCATCGCCCACCGGTTGTCCACCGTTCTGGCCGCGCACAAAATCGTGGTCATGAAGGATGGGCAGATTGAGGCGGTGGGTTCGCATCAGGAACTGTTGGAGACCTCGGCACTATATCAGCGTCTTTATCACCTCCAGTTCGATGTGGATGAGAGTTTGCCAGTAGAGGTGGTGTGAATCAAATTCCCGTAGTGCAATGAAAATTCTTTTCGTGGCCTACATACGCACGCATTTCCGGGCTCTGATATCACAGGGGGACTGGTTGCGGCTACGCGGGGATGAGGTCGGCTTTTATTTTGCTGCACGCTATCATGGCTGTGATGAGGATGTGCGTGCAGCCCTCGAATCAGGTTATCGTGTGATCGTTTTTGATGGTGCCGAGTCTGCGGTGCAGGCGGTTGCGCTCTGGCGTGGACGCAAAGAACCCACGGCCTTTCCTGCACGCAGCTTTACTGGATGCCTGCTGAAATTCTGTGCAGTGAAGCAATTCTATCATGCCTTGTTTGCCAGGCTGAAGCCGGATATTGTAGTGCTACCTGAAGAAAACATTGGGTACTTGTCTCACCTGCTCGTTCAGCAGGCTCATGAGTGTGACGTTCGTGTGGTGGTCACGCCTTACACCATCGACAATCCGGTTGAAGCGGCGGAGGTGCAGCTTCAGAACCCCGGCTGCATCGTGAGGGGCGGATTGCGCCGCATTTTTGCCCGGAGATACCCTCAGTGGATGTATGAGCATAAAGGTGTTCCGCTCTTTCGGCTCCCGTTTCCAGCTGCCGCAGCGATGCAATTCATGGGAGCTGCTCCCGCACGGCCGTGGCAGAATATTTGTTCGTTCGCTGATGCTGTTGCAGTCGAGTGCGAAGCTTTGCGTTCTCAGCATGCGGGTGGGGGTGTGAATAGTGCAAAATTGCGTGTCACCGGTTCATGTGCACTGGACAAGATGGCGGCGGTTGTGCGTGATGCCGAACCACTGAAAGCCCAACTGCTCACGGAGTTGGAGTTAGACCCATCCAAGCCAGTGTTCCTAGCCGCCATACCGCCCGACATTTTCAAATCGAAACAACGAATGGTCGAATTCATCGATCATGCGGAAGTTGTCATATTCTGGATCGAAACGCTGGCTGCGACGGGCTGGAATGTGGTGGTAAATCTTCATCCGCATCTCAATCCAGAGGTTATTCATTTGGGGAGGCGTCCCAATGTGAGACTTTGCCTGCGTCCGGTCGCTGAACTTCTGCCCTTGTGTGACGTCTTCGTCGCCTGCATCTCCGCCACCATTCGCTGGGCCATCGCCACAGCGAAGCCGGTGCTCAATTACGATCTCTATCAGTATGGCTACGAGGATTATCGTTCAGCTCCAGGTGTAGTGCATGTGACAACCCGTGAGGAATTCAGCCGTGAAGTAACACGCATCACCAATGATGACGCGCATCGGGAGCAACTTTCGCTCGCACAAGCCGTCGTGGCTGCAGACTGGGGAATTCTTGATGGTGGCAGCGGAGGGCGTCTGCTAGCTCTTTTTACCGAACTCCTCTCATCGAAACACTCTCCCACGACATGACAGCCGCACTCATCGGCCTCGGACGCATGGGCCTCCGGCATCTTGACAATCTTCTCGCCCTCAAACTTGAGGTCGTCGGTGTTTGTGATCCGTTTGATCAGGCCCGAGCAGCGGCCAAAGAAAAGGCACAGTTGAGCGACGATCGTCTCTATGCCGATCCAGTCGAATTGATCGCGCAATCGAAGCCGGAACTGCTCATCATCGCCACCACCGCCCCTGCGCATGCTGATCTGACCTGCCTGGCCGCCGAAGCCGGCGTCAAAGCCATCCTCTGTGAGAAGCCCATGGCCACCAGCCTCGCTGACGCGCAGCGCATGATTGACGTCTGCAAATCGCATGGTGCCAGGCTCTCCATCAATCACCAGATGCGCTTCATGGACCAGTACATCCTGCCCAAACAGATGCTCGACTCCGAGCAGTTCGGCGGCGTGACCAGCATCCACGTTTCAGCAGGAAATTTCGGCCTCGCCATGAACGGCAGCCATTACTTCGAGATGTTTCGTTTCATGGCTGGAGCACCCGCCGCCGAAGTGCAGGCGTGGTTCAGTGCCGACAAGGTGCCGAATCCTCGTGGACCGCAGTTTGAAGACCGCGCAGGCTCGGTGCGGCTCGTCACGGCGTCCGGCATTCGTTTCATGCTGGATGCCAGTTCCGACCAAGGGCATGGCGTTCGTGTCATGTATGGCGCGCGCCACGGCCAGATTTTCGTCGATGAACTCGGCGGCAAGATGAACTGGACGGTGCGCAAGGCCGAGCATCGTGACATGCCCACGACGCGCTACGGCATGCCGTGGGAGGAAGGAGCGTGCGATATTCCTCCCGCAGACGCCTTGGTGCCATCGCTGCGAGTGTTGGAGGCGCTTTTGGCTGAAACGGATTATCCCACCGGAGAGGATGGTCTCGGCGCGATACGTGCGCTGGTGGCCGCGCATGTTTCTGCTAAGGAGCAGCATCGCGTCGTCCGTCTTGACGAAGAACTGCCTGAAACACTCGTTTATCCCTGGGCCTGATCCCGCATGAGCACTTCCAACATCAAACTCGCCTTCATCGGCGCAGGTGGCATGAACCGCGAGCATGCTAAAGCTTTTGCGGACATCCCTGGAGTCACTCTCGCTGGCATTCATAGTCGCACACGATCGAAGGCCGAGGCACTGGCCAAGGAAACTGGCATTCCGCTGGTGTGTGACACGATTGCCGAGTTGCACGAAAAAACGCAGGCGGATCTTCTCGTTATTGCCTTGCCTGAAATGTCCATCCGCAGCGTCGCGGAGATCGCGTTCGCGTTGCCGTGGACCATTCTGATGGAGAAACCACCCGGCAAAGACCTCGAAGAAGCACTCGGCCTTGAGGCTCTCGCGCAAATACATGGGCGCAGGATCTACGTCGGCCTGAACCGCCGCTTCCTCGGCAGCACGGAGGCGGTGTTAAACGACATCCATTCGCGCCAAGAGCCACGATTCATCCGTGTTGAAGATCAGCAGTCGCTGGAGACTGCACGCATGATTGGCCATCCCGAGGAGATTGTACAGCGCTGGATGTATGCGAACTCCATCCACTTGGTGGACTACCTCCGCAGCCTGTGTCGTGGTGCGGTGAAGAAAATCACACCCATCTCGCGGTGGAATCCTGCTGCACCGGCTTATGTCCTCGCGGCGGTCGAATTCGAGAGTGGTGATGTGGGGCTTTACGAGGGCACCTGGAACGGTCCTGGCCCCTGGTCGGTCACCGTGAACACACCTGGCCGCCGCTGGGAGCTGCGCCCGCTTGAGCAGGCTAAATTCGTCAATGCTGGCGAGCGTGCGCTCAACGAAGTGCCGCAAACGGATGCTGACAAGAATTTCAAACCCGGCTTTCGTCGTCAGGCGGAAGAAGTGCTCAAAGCCATGCGTGGTGAGCCCTCGCGTGCTCCCACGCTCGCCAGCGCCATCGAAACCATGCGCATGATTGCCGCCATCTTCGAAGTCGCATGAACATCGTCGCTGTCATCACTGCACGCGGCGGCTCCACCGGCCTGCCGCGCAAAAATTTACTGCCACTGGCCGGCAAGCCGCTCGTCGCGCACTCCATCCTCGCCGCATTGGGGGCCAGCCAGGTACAGCGCGTCATCGTGAGCACTGACTGTGATGAAATCGCCGCCTGTGCGCGTGAATGGGGCGCGGAGGTGCCGTTCATGCGTCCTGCCCATCTCGCCACGGCAGACTCCGCCCACATTGATGTCATGCTGCATGCTGCCGACTGGCTGGAGCAAAACGGTGGCCTGCCGGATGCGCTTTTGCTGCTGCAGCCCACCACGCCCTTGCGCACCGCCGAAGATCTCGACGGTGCCGCCCAGATCATGTCCACCACCGGCTGCCCGGCGGTCGTCGGCGTCTGTGCTGCCGCCGTGCATCCCTACATCGTCTATAAAATCAACGACAGCGGCCAGCTCGTCGGTTTCATCGACCACGGCATGCGCTACCCGCGGCGTCAGGATCTGCCGCCGGCCTTCCAGCTCAATGGCGGCCTCTATTTAAACCGCGTCAGTTCCTTGCGTGAAACGCATCAGTTCCAGCCGCCCGGTGCCTGTGCCTGGGTGATGCCGGTGGAGCACTCCGTGGACATCGACACACTCGCTGACTTCGCCGCTGCGGAAGCTGTGCTTAAATCCCATTCCGTACTCACCCTGCGTCAGCGTGCCCATTGATTTTATGTCAGCCACATCTGCCCAACGCTGTTTCGTCATCGCCGAGGCCGGCGTGAACCACAACGGTGACCTTGCACGCGCCAAACAACTCGTCCAAGCCGCAGCGCGTGCGGGTGCGGATGCGGTCAAGTTTCAGACCTTCAAGGCCGCCCACCTCGTGACCGCGGATGCTCCACAGGCCGCTTATCAAGCCGCCAACACCGGCGTCACCGAAAGCCAGTTCGACATGCTCAAGCGTCTCGAACTGCCGCTGGAGGCCTTTGCCGAGCTGAGCCGTTGTTGTGAGCAGGAAGGCATTCAGTTCATGTCCACGGCCTTCGATGAAGACAGCGCCGACTTCCTCGCCGCTCTCGGCATGAGCATCTTCAAAATTCCCTCCGGCGAGCTGACCAATCTGCCGTTGCTGCGTCACATCGCACGTCATGGCCGCCCGATGATCGTCTCTACCGGCATGGCGACGTTGGATGAAGTGCGCACCGCAGTGGCAGCCATTCGTAGCACGGGCAATGACGCCGTCACTGTGCTGCACTGCGTCACCAGCTATCCCGCTCCTCCCGAAGAGGTCAATCTGCGTGCCATGGAGACGATGCGTGCCGCTTTAAGTGTGCCCATCGGCTATTCCGATCACACGCTGGGCATCGAAGCGGCCGTGTTCGCCGTCGCAGCAGGTGCCACGGTCATTGAAAAGCATTTCACCCTCGATTGCGGCCTACCCGGGCCAGATCACAAGGCCTCGCTCGAACCTGACGCGCTTGCCGAGATGGTTCGCAGCATCCGCCGCGTGGAAACGTTGCTGGGAAACGGATTCAAGGTGCCTAGCACCGCTGAACTCGCCGTGGCCAAAGTCGTGCGCCGCAGTGTCGTGGCGCGTCAATCCATCCCTGCCGGGACCGTGCTGGAAGAAGCCATGCTGGCCTTGCGCCGGCCCGGTACTGGCATACCACCCGCGCAATTCGATGAACTCTCCGGCCGCTCGGTCAAACGTGACATCGCCGCCGGCTGCATGCTGCAATGGGAGGATCTGGCATGAAAACCATCGGTGTCGTCACGGTTGGTCGGTCAGATTACAGTATCTACCGGCCGCTGCTGCGGCGCATTGAGGCCCATGCACAACTGCAATTGCGTGTCCTCGTCTCGGGCATGCATCTGGAGGAGCGCTACGGCCAGACTGTCGATGTGATCGAGCGCGATGGCTTTGCCATCACCGCGCGCATTCCCGTGCTGCAGCGGGAGGACACGCCGCTGGCGGTGGTGCAGGCCATGGGGGCCGGGGTGAGTGGTTTTGGCCGTTATTTTGCCCAGGAGCCGCCAGACCTGCTCGTGGTGCTCGGGGATCGCTTCGAAATGTTTGCCGCCGCGCTGGCGGCCGTGCCTTTCAACATCCCGATCCTGCATCTGCATGGCGGCGAACTTAGCGAAGGAGCCATGGATGACCGTTTTCGTCATGGCATCACTAAAATGAGCCATCTGCATGGCGTTGCGACCGAAGTTTACCGCCAGCGCGTCATCCAGCTCGGCGAAGAACCGTGGCGCGTTCTGTGCTGCGGAGCGCTGGCTCTCGACAATGTGAACGACATCCAGCGGCTAAGCCGAGAAGAACTTGAACAACGTTTCAATCTTGATCTCAGCCGTCCGCCGCTGCTCGTCACGCTGCACCCGACCACGAGCGACCACGAGCAAACGGGGCCGCAGACGGACGCGCTGCTTGCCGCTCTGCGTGAACTCGATGTTCCAGTCATTTTCACCATGCCGAACGCTGACATGGCTGGCCAGGTCATCCGTGAACGTATCGCCGCCTTTTGCGCCGCAACCACCAAAGCACGCAGCGTCGAAAATTTCGGGCCGGAGGGCTATTTCAGCATCCTGGGAGAGGTTGCGGCCATGGTGGGGAATTCCTCCAGCGGCCTGCTCGAAGCGCCGTCGTTTGCGCTGCCGGTCGTGAACATCGGCAACCGGCAGAAGGGCCGCCTCAGGGCCGGAAACGTCATTGATGTGCCGTTTGAAACCGCCGCCATCGCCACCGCCATCACGCAGGCACTGTCTGCGGACTTCAAACGCCAGGCCGCAGGCCATGAACATTTTTTTGGCGACGGCCACGCTGCAGAGAAGTTGGTGGAACTCATTGTCAGCACGCCGCTGGACACCCGCCTGCTCGATAAAACCTTCCACGACGTGAAATCATGAAATGCGTTCTCATCGGAGCCGGCGGGCATGGCCGGGTGCTGCTCGAAGCCTTTGAGCCGGGCAGGATCGCTGCCATCATCGATTCTCAGGTGGATTTGCAGGAGGTGATGGGAATTCCCGTGCTCGGCGGGGATGAAAAGCTGCCTGAACTGGCCGCGCTTGGCTTCACGCACTTCATCATCGGCGTCGGTTCGGTCCAAAGCAGCGCCCGGCGTGCGATGTTGTTCGAACAGGCCCGCGCTGCCGGATTGCAGCCGCAAAGCGTGCTTCATCCGGCGGCTTATGTGGCGAAATCAGCCGTCTGCGGCCCAGGCTGCCAGATTTTGGCACGCGCGGTGGTTCACACATTGGCCAAGCTGGCGGAGCATGTGCTGGTGAACACGGCTGCCGTGGTGGAGCACGATTGCATCGTCGGAGCGCATGTTCATGTCGCAACCGGGGCCATTCTCTGTGGCGAGGTTCAGGTGGGCGCAGGCGCGCACATCGGCGCTGGGGCGGTGGTGCGGCAGGGCATTCGCATCGGTGCCCGTGCGGTAGTGGGGGCGGGGGCGGTGGTCGTGCGGGATGTTCCTGAGGACGCGGTGGTGGCGGGAGTGCCGGCGCGTTTGCTGAAGTATTGATTACAGTGAGCAAACTTCGTTTGATTTCACCTTTCAGGTAGGCATAGAAACACTCTTGGCTGGTGCCAAAATCCTCCTAACCATGCCGCTGCGTATCATTCCACGACTAGACATCAAAGCGCCGAATCTCGTCAAAGGGGTGCGCTTGGAGGGCCTGAGGGTGATGGGGAAGCCGGAGGAGTTTGCCCTGCGCTATTTCGAGCAGGGGGCGGATGAGCTGTATTACCAAGACATCGTCGCCAGCCTGTATGGCCGTAGCAATATCATTGACCTCATCAAAGAGACGGCCGGCCGCATTTTTGTGCCACTGACGGTGGGTGGCGGCATCCGCACGCATGCGGACATCCAGCAGATTTTGCGCGCCGGTGCGGACAAGGTCTGCATCAACACGGCGGCAGCACAGCGCCCGGAGTTCATCACGGAAGCGGCGCAATCTTTCGGCACACAGTGCATTGTGGTGGGCATCGAAACCATCCGGCAGACGGACGGGCGCTGGAAGGCGTTTACCGACAACGGTCGCGAGCACACCGGCATGGATGCCTATGACTGGGCGATGCGTGCGGTCGATCTTGGTTGCGGCGAGTTGTTGGTGACCTCGGTGGACCGCGACGGCACCAACAAGGGCTTTGAACTCGAGTTTCTGGCGAAAATCGCGAAACAGGTGCCGGTGCCGGTGGTGGCGCATGGCGGTGCTGGATCGCTGGAAGACATCGCCGCCGTGGCAAACCTCGGCGTGGATGGCGTGGCCATCGCGTCGATGCTGCACTACAACAAGACGACTGTGAAGGACATCAAACAATATCTCACCAGCCAAGGCGTGGAGGTACGCGTATGAGCGTGAAAGTGGCCGTCGTCGATTACGGACTCGGCAATTTGCACAGTGTGGTCAAAGCGCTGGCGCACTTGGGTGCGGAGGTGATCGTGGCTGAGCATGGCTCACAACTCGAAGGGGTGGACAAGATCGTGCTGCCAGGCGTGGGTGCGTTCAACGATGGCATGGCTGGTTTGATGAAGGCGGGTCATGTGGAGCCGCTCAAAGCCGCTGCGGCGGCTGGGAAGCCGCTGCTGGGCATCTGTCTCGGTGCGCAGCTCATGCTGGAACACAGCGAGGAGTTTGGCAGCACCGCAGGTCTGGGCATCATTGCCGGCAAGGTCGTGAAAATCCCTGGCGCAGGCATCAAGGTGCCGCATGTGGGCTGGGCGCGGCTCGTGCCGCAGCAGGAGCACGCATGGAAAACTGGGCCGCTGCGCCAAACGCCACCGCACACCTGGGCTTACTTCGTGCATTCCTATCACATGATTCCTGACAATGCCGAAGATCGCGCCGCCACGGTGCTGTCAGGCCCACATCAGATCACCGCCGCTGTGGCACGCGGCAACATCACCGGTTTTCAATTCCACCCGGAGAAGAGCGGCCAGTCCGGTCTGGACATGCTCTCCGCCTTCCTGTTTGACTCCTAACTCTATGCCCGAAGACACTGAACCGCTCGAAATTAAGTATGGCCTGCCCCGTGAGGTGAAGTTCTGTTCCAAATGCGTCATCTCCAACCAGCGGCCGAATTCCGCCGTCGAATACGAACACACCGCCGCCTCCAAGAAGACCACGATCAAGTTCGATGCGGACATGATTTGCGACGCCTGCCACACGACTGAGCGCAAGATGAAGGAAGTCGATTGGGAGGCCCGTGAGAAGGAACTCTGGGCGCTGTGCGACAAGCACCGCAAAAACAACGGCGAGTATGACTGCCTCGTGCCTGGCTCCGGCGGCAAGGACAGCTTTTACCAGTCCCACATCCTGAAATACAAGTATGGCATGAACCCGCTCACGGTGACGTGGGCGCCGCATCTCTACACCGACTGGGGCTGGAAAAATCACCGTGCGTGGGTCAACAGCGGCTTCGACAACTACCTCTGCACACCGAACGGCCGCATCCATCGTCTGCTCACGCGTCTGGCGGTCGATAATCTGTTCCATCCGTTCCAGGCCTTCATGTTCGGTCAGAAATTTCTGGGCCCGAAGATGGCGGCCATGTTCAACATCCCGCTGGTGTTTTACGGCGAGAACGAAGCCGAGTACGGCAATCCCATCGCTGACAATACGACGGCCAAGCGCGATTACGCCTACTTTGCCACGAAGGATAAATCCAAGGTCTATCTGGGTGGCACCTCCGTGCAGGAACTCATGGGGCGCTACGGGGTCTCGATGAACGACCTGGAGCCCTACTTTCCGGCGGAGCCTGAGAAACTCGAAAAGGCGCAAATTGAGGTTCACTACCTCGGCTATTACCTGAAATGGCACCCGCAGGGCTGCTACTACTACGCGGTGGAGCACGGCGGCTTCCAGGCCAGCCCGGAACGCACGCCCGGCACGTATTCGAAGTACAACTCCATCGACGACAAGATCGACGATCTTCATTACTGGACGACGTTCGTGAAGTTTGGCATCGGGCGAGCGACGTATGACGCCAGCCAGGAAATCCGCTCCGGCGAGATCACCCGTGAAGAAGGCGTGGCACTGGTGAAGCGTTTCGACGGCGAATGGCCGGCGCGTTTTGACACCGAGCTGATGGAATACCTCAGCATGCCTGCCAAGGAGTTCCCGGTCGCCACCAAGGCCTTTGCAGAGCCGATCCTGACCAAGGACAAGTTCATTGCCATGGCCGATCGTTTCCGCTCACCGCACCTTTGGAACAAGGAGGGCGGCGAATGGAAGCTGCGTCACACTGTTTTCCAGTGATTCTCATCTTCTAAGTTCAATCTGATGACGACGAAACCCCTCGAAACCTTCTGCCTGCCGCCCGACGCCACGTTGTTGCGCGCCCTGCAGGTCATTGACGAGGGCGGCGAAGGCATTTCGTTCATGGTGGATGCCGGGCACAAGCTGCTCGGCACCGTGACCGATGGCGATGTGCGCCGGGCGCTGCTCAAGGGGGTGGCGCTTACAGCGCGTATCGAACCGCATGCGAAGAAGGTTTTTTCCACCGTGACTGCGAGCGCCTCGCGTGCCGAGGTCATCGATCTTATGCAGGCACGCCAGCTCCACCAAATTCCGATCATCGACGATCAAGGACGGTTGGCAGGGCTTCATTTGCTGCATGAAATTCTCGGCGCGATGCCAAAACCCAACTGGGCCGTCATCATGGCCGGAGGCAAGGGGACACGCCTCGGCAAACTGACCCAATCAACGCCCAAGCCCATGCTCAAGGTCGCCGGCCGGCCGATTATCGAACGCTTGGTGCTGCACTTCGTCGGTTGTGGCATTCGCCGCATCTTTATTTCGGTGAACCACCTTGCCGGCATCATCGAAGACCACTTTGGCAATGGTTCTCGGTTTGGCTGCCAGATTGAATACTTGCGCGAAAGAACCGAGCATCCGCTGGGCACCGGTGGATCGCTCAGCCTGCTGCCGGAAGCGCCGGAGCATCCGGTGTTTGTCTGCAATGGGGATCTCGTCACACAGGTGGATTTCGACAGCCTGGCACATTTTCATGCCAGCGGCGGCTATCTGGCAACGGTCGGCGTGCGCAGCTATGTTCATGAAATTCCCTTCGGCTGTCTGGAGGTCGTTGCCGGACGCGTGACCAACATCGTCGAAAAGCCGACGCTTTCGCAACCCATCAACGCTGGCATCTACATGCTCTCGCCGGAGATCATCCGGCGCGTGCCAGAGAAGTATTTCCCCATCACCGAGCTGTTCGATGAGGCCGTCCGCCTCGGCGACAAAGTCGGCGCGTTTGAAATCGTGGACGACTGGATCGACGTAGGGCAGCATGAGCAACTCAAACTGGCGCGAGGACACGCACACTGATCATCATGGGACAATTCGACGGCAAAAAAATTCTAGTTACCGGCGCGGGTGGATTCATCGGCAGCCATCTTGCCGAGCACCTGGTGCGTGAAGGTGCCAGCGTGCGTGCGCTCGTTCACTACAATGCTCTTGGCAAGCAAGGCTGGCTTGATGAGTCGGAGCTGGCCGGAGACATGGAAATTTACACCGGCGACATCGCGGACCGTGACAGCGTGCGCCGTGCGGTGAAGGACACGGAGATGGTCTTCCATCTGGGTGCTTTGATCGCCATTCCCTATTCGTACCAGGCTCCGCACAGCTATGTGCGCACGAATATCGAAGGCACGCTCAACGTGCTGCAGGCTGCGCGTGACAATGGCACGCAGCGCGTGCTCCACACCTCGACCAGTGAGGTTTATGGCACGGCGTTGTTCGTCCCGATCACGGAAGAACATCCGTTGCAGGGCCAGTCGCCGTATTCGGCCTCAAAGATTGGTGCCGACAAAATGGCGGAGGCTTTTGCGGCCTCGTTTGAACTCGAAGTCGTCACCGTGCGTCCCTTCAACACCTTCGGGCCACGGCAGAGCATGCGCGCGGTCATTCCGACGATCATCACGCAGTGCGCCCGCGGCTATAACGTGCATCTCGGTGCGGTGCATCCAACGCGCGACCTCAACTTCGTGCAGAACACGGTCGAAGGCTTCTGCGCCAGCGCCTTGTCACCCAATGCGGTTGGTGAGACGATCAATTTCGGTTCCGGGCGTGAAATCAGCATCGGTGACCTTGCCATCCTCATTGCGAAGATGATGGGCAAGGAGATCACCATCGTCTGCGAAGGTGAGCGTCTGCGGCCGAGCAAGAGCGAGGTGGAGCGTCTGCTCGCCTGCAACAAGAAGGCCAAGGAATTGGTTGGCTGGGAACCGAAAGTCTCACTTGAAGCAGGGTTGGAACAGACCATCGAGTGGTTGATGAGGAACATGGAGCACTACACCGCCAAAGGTTATGTCGTCTGACGCGGCCTTCATTCCGCTCAGCGCTCCGCACCTCAGCGGCAACGAGTGGAAGTACATCAAGGATTGTCTCGATACCGGCTGGGTTTCATCCGTGGGAGCGTATGTGACGCGTTTCGAGCACGAACTGGCGCAAGCCGCCGCAGTGCCGCACGCCGTCGCGACGACGTGCGGCACCGCAGCGTTGCATATGGCGTTGCTCGTCGCTGGCGTGAAGCCTGGCGATGAGGTGCTCGTATCCTCGATGACTTTCATTGCCCCGGTGAACGCGATCCGTTATGCGAATGCGATTCCGGTGCTGGTAGATGCCGAACCGAAGCACTGGCAGATGGATGTGAATCAGGTGCGTGACTTTTTGACGAATGGCTGCGTGCGGCGTGACGGTGGTGTGTTCAACAGGGTCAGTGGCAGACGTGTGGCCGCCATCGTGCCGGTGCATGTCCTCGGGCATCCGGTGGACATGAACGCGCTGATGAAGCTGGCGGATGAATTTGACCTCACCGTCATCGAAGATGCCACCGAAAGTCTCGGCTCGACCTATTTTGACCGGCCTGCGGGCGGCATCGGCCACCTCGGCTGCTACAGCTTCAACGGCAACAAGATCATCACCACCGGCGGGGGCGGCATGCTCGTCACCGCGAACGAAGCCTGGGCAAAAAAAGCCCGCTACCTCACCACGCAGGCGAAGGATGATCCGCAGGAGTACATCCATCACGAAATCGGCTACAACTACCGCCTGACGAACATTCAGGCGGCGTTTGGCTGCGCGCAGATCGAGGTGCTGCCGGGTTATGTCACACGCCGCCGAGAGATTCATGCCCTCTATCGCTCTAAGCTTGGCTCAGTGCCTGGCATTCGCTTCCAGGAAGAAGCAGACGGGGTGAAAAGCAATTTCTGGCTGACGACCGTTTGCATCGACCGTAACCTGTTTGGTATGGAGGCCCGGGCATTACAACAGCAACTCAAAGCAGCAAAGATCGAAGCCCGCCCGCTGTGGCAACCGGCGCATCTCTCCCCCGCTCATCAGGATGCGTTTAAACTGCCCTGCCCCGTGGCGGAGGATTTGTTCGCCAATGCCCTGTCTCTCCCTTCCTGCTCCTCAGCCACCGATGAGGACATCAAACGTGTGATCCAAGTTGTTCATCATGCTGCTGGACTTTAAAAAAATCGGAAGACGTTATCGAAAGTTTCGGGATGCCATGACAGCGCGCATCCTGCCCAAGCTCAACTGCGGGCACGACCCGCTGGCTCTCAAGGTGGCGGACTTCAAACGCAGCGACACGCTATTTGTCCTGGGCAGCGGCGCTTCCGTCAATGACCTCACTCAAGAGGCTTGGGCGGCAATTCGGTCGGCAGACTCCATGGGCATGAATTTCTGGCTCTATCACGAGCATGTGCCGACGTGGTATTCTTGTGAGGTGCCGCGAGATCCTGAGGCATTAGGAGTGCTGCTGGCGCTGTTGAAACTGCGCATGAAGGACTATCAAAGCACCTGCTTCTTATTGAAGGATGTGACGAAATTGGACGATCGCTTTCCAACCTGGAGCGCGGAGTTTCCTCTCGGGGCGGTGGGACATCTCTACACCCTGGCCAATCTGGGGGTGCGCGGGCGCAAGGCGGCCACGTTGCGGTTCTTTTTGCGCTGGTATCGTCGCCTTGGGTACTTCCGCCGCAGCGAGGTGCTCTGGGGTTTGCCGATGAAACGCGCCACGGTTTTCATGGCCATGAGTTTTGCCCTGATGGCCGGCTACCGCCGCATCGTACTCTGTGGCATTGACCTGACCAACACCGACTATTTCTACCACCATCCCAAATACCTGGCGGGAGACCTGCCGAAACCGCCAGCGCTGCCTCCCGGTACTGCCGAGGCGCTGGCGGACAAATACGCCCGTGCTGGCCTGAAGATGCGGCAGCCCCCAGATCCGACGGTCCACAATACGATTGATCCCGCCTTAAACCCGCTGCCGATGGACGAAGTTATTCATGCGTTTAATGAAGAGGTGCTCCAACCGGAGGGGGTGGAACTTTTCGTTTCCATGCCTTCTTCACGGCTGCATCCGCGCATTCCGGCATTATTTGAGCCGTTGAGGCACTCCACATGAGTACAGCGCATCTGCGGGGCCAGATCACGCATTTGCGTGCAGCCAGGCAAAGCTGCGCTCGGCCTCGCTTTTTTGGTAGGCGATTTCGGCGTCTTTTTTGCCGGGACCGTCGGGGGCCTTGAAGCTGTCTATTTTTTTGCCGCGTTTGGCCATGTCGAGCCAGGCTTTGAACATGGGGGTGTCACGGTGATTGGGGAAGATCTTCCAGAACTCGTCCTGCTTCCAGGCGAAGGGACGTGCAAAGCCGGAGATGGTCTCGACTTGCAGCGGGACGCCGGGGGCGAGTTCGGCGAAGCGTTTGGCGTAGGCTTTGTAATCGACGAGGCCTTCGCCGACGGCGGTCCACTGCACGACGGTGCCGTTGTCGTCCTCCCAGAGCATGCTGTCGCGCACGCTACTACAGATCGTCAATGGACCGAGCACTTCTAGGTGCATGAGCGGCTCTTCGAGCGCCCAAACGGCGTTGCCGGGGTCGATGTTGGCACCGACGTAGCCTTTGCCAGCGGCTTCGATGAGCGCCTTGAGTTCATGCGACTGCATGTCGCCGGCGTGGTTTTCAATGGCGATCTTGATGCCTTCACCCTCGGCTTTGGACTGGCAGGCTTTGACGGTCTTAATGACTTCCTCGATGTGCTTCTGGATGCCGCCGTCGGTGCTGCGGTCTTTTTGATTGCCGAGATAGCAGCGTGCCACGGGAGAGTCGAGAGCCTTCGCGAGGCGGATGGTGAGAGCGAGGTGCTCCTCGGGCGTGCCGTAGGTGTCCTTCCAAGTGTTGGAAGTTTTGCAGACGCTGCCGGTGCCGACATAGAGTTTCAAGCCCGCACGATCCGCCTGCTCTTTGAGGCTCTTCAAATAAGCCTCCTCAAAATTTTCAAACACATGCAGTTCAGAGATGAACATGGTGTCGAGCTTCAGCGACGCGGCGTAGTCGATGAACTGCGCCGCTTTCCATCCCGTGGCACGCACGGCGAAATGATCGAGACCGAGGGCGAGCTTGTTGCCTGTGGCGGCGTTGGAGAACGATGCTGCAGCAGTGGCGGCGATGGTTTGAGCGATAAAGGAACGGCGGTTCATGCCGCCATGCTAGCGGAGTCAATTCTTCTGTCGATAACGAATCGTGTGATCAGCGAATGATCAGCTTCACCGCGCCCTGACCCTGGCGATCATCTGCGGAAGAGACAAGGATCTGTGCGAGGTGGTGTCCGCTGCGCCATGGAGCGCCGTTGATGGGCTTAACTTGGAGCAGGTAGGCTCCGGTGCCGACATTGCGGAAGGAGGTGACGTTGTTGCTGAAGGGGGCCTGTTGGCCGGGAACCTCGAAATACTCCATCAGCGTGAAGTGATCTTTTGTCAGGTCGGTGACGGGCCATCCACCACTGCTGACGAGCACCAAGATGTTGGCGGGATGAGTGCTGCCATTGGCGGCGGCTCCTGCGGAGGCCTGGGCGGCGACGGTGAGAGATGCGGCACCGCCTGCACCGGTTTTCATCACAAGCTTGGGTGCTGGGGAGGGCGCAGGTGGCACTGGCTTTGGTGCCGGTGCTTCAGACACCGGCTTCAGTACGGGCGCTGGCTCGGTTATTTTGGATGGAGCAGCAGGCGCGGGCTTGGACGGGGTTTTCGACTTCACTTCCACCGGCTTCTTCGCTGGAGCGGGTTTTTTCTTGGAAGCGGCTGCTTTCTTGACCGGCAACGGTTTCTTTACAGCGGCTGGTTTCTTGGCTGAAGCAGGCTTCTTTTTAGCGGGTGCCTTTTTGGGAGCAGGTTTTTTGGCCATGGTGGTTGGTGGGTCGGAATTGTTTAAATTTCCGAGAGGCTAGCAATACTTCCGGTCATCTGTCGAGATTCCTCTTGGTATTTTGTCGTTAATTGTCGCGAAGGCACCGGGGCAATGAATGGTCTTCGGGTGCTCATACCCCTCTGGGAGCAGTACTTCGAAGCCCGCTCGACTTCTTCAAAGCATTTGCCAGAAAGGTCGATCACAAGGTCAGAGTTGAGGGTAAATCTAAAACTCCCAATTGCTCGAATGAACAGCCTTCGAGTAATTCTATATGGATGCAAAAATTCTGAAAATAGGCGATTGCCAAGACTGTGCCTCCTAGATTATAAGGATTGGTTAAATTTTAGTCCGTAACCCGTTTGTCACCTTTTAGGCTTGGATGGCCGGTTCGATTATTGCTACTCCCATGAATGCGCTTCCCGCAGTTGGATTTCCCCTGCCGCGCCTCTTTGAACGGCCAAGCCGAAAGGGGCGGTTGTCTGTGCAATCATGGCTGACTAAGATTTCCAGACTGATTGGATTCTCTCAAGTGGGTGGCTGGCCTTGGTTCGGCACTGCCGATGCGATGGATGACCTCATGCCGTGGGGTCGTGGCACCTTGGTGGCCCGGCCGGATGCTGAGGGAGGGGGGGGATCGCCCGAATCTGGCCCCTCCGAACATTTTTCGCGAAATTTGCCATTCTACCATGCGCCGGTGTTGCTCGCAGAGGTGATCGAGCTTCTCCAGCCCGCTCCCGGCAAGCTCATGTTTGATGGTACTTTAGGCGGTGGCGGGCATTCCGAGGCGTTGTTGCAACATGGTGCGCGTGTCGTTGCCATGGATCAGGACGTGAATGCACTCAAGCATGCCACGGAGCGTCTGAAACCCTATGCGGCTCAATTCTGTGCGCTGCGCGGCAATTTCCGGCACTTCCCGCAGATCGTCGAAGAAACGGGCGTGTCCGGCTTCGACGGCATGCTGGTGGACATTGGCGTGTCGAGTCATCAGCTCGATGATGCCGCACGCGGTTTCTCGTTCATGCGGGATGGGCCGCTCGATCTGCGCATGGACACGGATTCGCCACGCACGGCGGCGGATCTGGTGAACACGGCGGATGAGGCCGAACTCATGCGCATCTTCTTTGACTACGGCGAGGAGCCGAACGCACGCCGCATCGCCCGCGCAATCGTCAAGGCACGCACCGCCCATCGCATTCAAACGACATTGCAGTTCGCGGACATCGTTGCCGCCGCATCGCCGAAGCGCGGCAAGCGCCACCCGGCCACGCTCGTGTTTCAGGCGTTGCGCATTGCTGTGAATGACGAACTGGCTGCGCTGCATGATTTCCTCGCTGCGGCTCCGCGCTGGTTGAAGCCCGGCGGCAGGCTTGCAGTGATCTCCTTCCACTCGTTGGAAGACCGCATCGTCAAACAGACCCTCCAGCATCTCTCGGCACCGTTCATCGACCGCCCTGAATGGCCCGAAGCACGTAAAAATCCCGACTGCCTGCTCAAACTCATCACGCGCAAGCCGGTACAGGCCACAGCGCAGGAGATCGAACTCAACCCCCGTGCTCGCAGCGCCGTGCTGCGTGTCGCCGAACGCCTTCCTGCATGAAACCACGCCAACGCAATCGCTACCGCAACAGCCTCGGCCTGCCCACCATCACGGCGATCCTGATCGTCGTCGCATCGCTCGCGCTTGTCGGTTTGGGCATCGTGGTGAGCAAAAATCGCGTGCGCGCCCTCGGGGACGAACAGCGCAAGGTCGAATCCGAGACCCGCCTGCTGCAGACCGAAATCGTGGCCTTGAACAACCGCATCGAAACGATGCTCACCCGCGACCGCGTGCAGCCGCGCCTGACCAGTTCCGGCACGTTGTTACGTCCGATCACCAAATTCAGTCTGTTAATGCTTAAATCGTTGCCACCGCCGGTGGACAGCGCCGCTTCCGCCCCGAAGGCAGACCCTGCCATCGCTCAAACCTCGCCCCAGCATCCGTGAGCCAGTCCCTGCCAAATCAAACTCAGCTTCGCCGTGACCGCCCGGTGTGCCGCCGCATGCTCCTGCTGCTGTTTGTGCTGCTCGCGGGCTTCTCGCTCGTGACGTGGCGGCTTGCGGTTATTCAGATCAAGGAAGCACCGCGTCTCACGGCCCTTGCGGCGAAAAAATACCAGCGCCACATCGTCTTGCCCGCGCATCGCGGTGCCATCAAGGACTTCAATGGTGAATACCTCGCGCATGACGAGGACGTGAGCGAATTGTACACCGACCGCACGCATCTGCGCGAGATCATCACCGTGCGCCATCATCTCGCCGCCGTGCGTGGCATGCGGGCCGTTGATTTGCGCGAGCAGCTCAGCGAGGCCGAAACCATCGCCGCGTATCACGATCATGTCGCCAAAGTGCTCGCAAGCATCCTCCCGCTGCCAGAGAGAGAAATTCGCCAGCAAATCGCCGCCGACACGCCGGAAATCGTGTTGGCCAAAAAAGTTGAAGAGGAGCAGGCGAAACAGTGGGGCATTCTGTTCAAGGCCGAGCACATCGTCGGCCTCCATCTGCGTCCAGCCATCTCGCGGCGTTTTCCCGCGCGCGATCGTCTCTCGCTCGTGCTTGGAGACACGGACACGAGCAACAAAGGCCGCTGGGGCGTCGAACGTCTCCAGGATCGCGAACTCACCGGCATTGCGGGCGAGCAGTTCATTGAGCGCGACAAATCCGGCCACGAACTGCCCGCCTACCGTGGTCAAGTCGTCGTGCCGCAGCACGGCAGCGATGTGCATCTCACCATCGACATGCAGTTGCAGGACAACGTCGAGGCCATCTGCGAGCGCGCCTGGAAGGCCAACAAAGCGCGCCGCGTCGTCATCGTCGTCACCGAACCCGCCACCGGCACCATTCTGGCCATGGCCGCGCGTCCGCATCTCGATGTGAACAGCCCCGATGTCAGCACCTGGACCAATCACGTCATCGCGGATCCGTATGAGCCCGGCTCCATCTTTAAAGTGGTCACGCTCGCCGCTGCGCTCGACAACCACAAGGTCACACCCACCGACAAGATCGACTGCGGCAACATGTTTTATGAAGACCCCGTGCGGAAAGTGAAACTCAGTGATGATGAGCCGCTCGGCATGCAGACCGTCAAAGGCGTGCTCGTGCATTCCAGCAATATTGGCATGTACAAAATCAGCAAGCGCGTCGGCCAGGACATGCTGCTCGACTACGCTTCGCGCTTTGGCTTCGGCAGTGTCACCGGCCTTGGCCTGCTTGGCGAAAAGGCCGGCTACATGAACACCGGCAAGTGGAGCAACACCACCTACTCGCGCATGCCCATCGGCTACGAAGTTTCCGTCACGCCGCTGCAAATGTGTCTGGCCTACGGTGCCATCGCGAATGGCGGGGTGCTCATGAAGCCGCGTCTCATCGACCGCGTCGTCAAACCGAATGGCGCTGTCGAAATGCTGCCGCCGCAGCCCGTGTGGCAGGTATGCACCGCGAAGACCGCCGCCTCGCTGCGTGATTTCCTCGAAGGCGTTGTGCTCGAAGGCACCGGTAGCCGCGCGGCCTTGCCTGATGTGCGTGTCGCTGGCAAAACCGGCACCACGCGACGCTATGACCCCGCCAAAAAGCGCTACATCGAAGGTTCCTACCTCACTTCGTTCGTCGGTTTTGCGCCGGTGGAAAAGCCGCAGGTCGTCTGCCTCGTCATGCTCGATGATCCGAAGGCCGAGAGCGAAAAAATGATCCGTGGCGGTCGTGTCGCCGCGCCGATCTTTGCCGAAGTCGTGCATGAGACGCTCGATCACCTCGCCATCCGTCACGAGCGCCCGATCAAGGTCGCAGCGAAAGGAGATGCCCCATGACACTGCGCGACCTCATCCCGAATTTTGGCAAACCAGCCGTCTCCGGCAGCCTCGACACCGAGATCACCGGCCTCGCCTACGATTCACGCAAAGTCGGCCCCGGCATCGCCTTCGTCGCGTTGCGTGGCACGCATGCGGATGGACACGCCTTCATTCCGAAGGCAATTGAACTCGGTGCTGCCGCGATCATCGCTGAACAAGCACCGCCGGACGATGTGACCGTGCCGTGGGTGCATGTGCGCCACTCGCGCATCGCTTTGGCGCAAGCAGCGGCGGCTTTGCAGGATTTTCCGGCCAAAGCACTCGTCATCGCCGGTGTCACCGGCACCAACGGGAAGACCACCACGGCTTTCCTCATGCATCATCTGTTCAACACCGCTCAGATGCGCAGCGGCCTGCTTGGCACGGTGTATTACGATCTCGGTAATGGCGAGCAGTTGCCGGCCACGCACACCACGCCCGAATCGCTCGAAATCCAAGGCCTGCTCGCTGACATGCGTGACAATGGCTGCCGTGCCTGCGCCATGGAGGTCTCTTCGCATGCGCTCGATCAGGATCGCGTCTTCGGCCTGCCCTTCGCCGCCGCCGTATTCACGAATCTCACGCAGGACCATCTCGACTACCACGGCACGATGGAGAAGTACTTCGAGGCCAAGGTGCGCTTGTTTGAAATCACCGCCGAATCAAAACGCTCGGCCCTGATCATCAATGGCGACGACTCCTGGGGCCGAAAACTGGCTCAGCGCTTCGAACATACGGGCCGCGTCACACGTTTTGGTTTCGGTGTGGGTCTTGAATTCCGCGCCATCAACGTGCGCTACGATCTCACCGGCACCACCTTCGAACTGGAGGCCAAAGGCCGCAGTTTCCTCGTGCGCCTGCCGCTCATCGGCGATTTCAACGTGTACAACGCCATCGGTGCGCTCGCTGCCGCGCACGGTGTCGGTTTGAACCTGCGTGAGGCCATCAAGCACCTGCAAAACGCGCCGCAGGTGCCGGGACGCATGGAGCGCGTCTCCGAAAACTCGCGTTTCCAGGTCTTCGTCGATTACGCACACACGCCCGACGGTCTCGAGAACGCGCTGCGCACGGCCCGTGCGCTGCGTCCGCGCCGCCTCATCACCGTGTTTGGCTGCGGTGGTGATCGTGACCGCACCAAGCGCCCGAAGATGGCCGCTGCCGCCGAGGCGGGCAGCGACATCTGCGTGCTCACCTCCGACAATCCACGCACCGAAGACCCTGAACAGATTCTGAACGACGCGAAGGCCGGTTTCAAGAGTCCGCAAAAACACGCCATCATCGCCGATCGCCGCACCGCGATCCACACCGCGCTCGAAAACGCCTGGGAAGGCGATCTCGTGCTCATCGCCGGCAAAGGGCATGAAGATTATCAGGACATCCAGGGCAAGAAGCACCCGTTCGACGACCGCAAGATCGCCCGCCACTTCCTGCACGAACTCAAAGCCACCCGCGCGCAGGAGCGCGAAGAAAAAGCCGCTGAACGCGAAGCCATGCGTGGCGGCTTTGATCGCCCAGACCGTTTTGATCGATGATTCCCGTCTCACTCCAGACTCTCGCCCAATTCGCCGCAGGTAATCTGCGTGGCGATGGCACGCGTCTGGTCACGAATGTGAACACGGACTCGCGCAAAATCACCGCAGGCGAGGTTTTTGTCGCGCTGGTCGGTGACAAGTTCGACGCACACGATTTCATCCCGCAAGTCGCCGCCGCTGGCGCTGCTGCCGTCGTTGTCAGCAAGGTCAATCCTGCCTGGGGACCACTGCCGTGTGCCGTGATCGAAGTGGGCGATACCTTGCTCGCATTGCAACACATGGCGCGCGGTTATCGCCAGCATCATGCGCCGCTGATCATCGGTTTGACTGGCAGCAACGGCAAGACTTCGACCAAAGACCTCGTCGCCATCGTCATGGCCCGAAAATGCCAGACGCGTGCCACCTTTGGCAATCTGAACAACCACATCGGCCTGCCGCTCACGCTGCTGTCGATGCGTGAGGGCGATCAATGCTGCGTCGCTGAGATGGGCATGAATCACGCCGGTGAAATCAAAGTGCTCACTGACATCGCCCAACCGGATGCTGGCATTATCACCAATGTCGGCATGGCCCACATCGAGTACCTGGGCACACAGGACGCGATTGCGTGGGAAAAAGGCACGCTGGCGGCGAATGTTCGCGCCGGTGGTGTCGTCGTGCTCAATGCGAACGACAAATACAGCGAAGTCATCGCCCGTCATTGCCAGGCCAGCGTTTCGACGGCTGGTGTCGGCTGTGGCGATGTTTCCGCCTCCAATCTGCGCGCGGACGCGACGGGAACGACCTTCACGCTCGATTTCGGCGGTGAAAAAGTCGAAACGCGGCTGCCCATTCTTGGTGAGCACATGGTCGGCAATGCCGCGCTTGCTGCGTGCATGGGCTGGCGTCAGGGCATCGCGCCCGCAGACATCGCGGACGCTTTGAACCAAGCGAAGCTTACCGGTGGTCGCGTGGAGCCCAAAGTCATCGATGGCATCCAGTTCATCGATGATTCCTACAACGCGAATCCCGACAGCATGATCGCCGGCTTGCGCACGCTCAGCACTTTGGGCACAGCACGTCGCGTGGCCGTTTTGGGCCGCATGGGGGAGTTGGGAAGCATTGCGCAGGCTGAACATCGTCGTGTTGGCGAGTTTGCCGCCTCCCTCGATCTCACCGCCGTCTTCACCGTGGGTGGTGATGAGGCCGCGCTCATCAGCGATGCCGCCGCATGCACGAGCAGCACGCTGCAAGTCCGCCATTTTCCCGATCATGCTTCCTGCGCCGCACGTCTGCGCGAGTGGTTGCGTGAGGGAGACGTGGTGCTGCTCAAAGGCAGCCGCTCCGCGCGCATGGAACAGATTCTCACGCACTTCTCCGCCTCATGATGTACTGGCTTTACGAACTTAGGGAATGGCTCACCGCTCATCAATGGATCAGCGAGGACGCCGCTCTGTACAAGATTCTCAACCTGTTCCGCTACCACACGTTCCGTGCCGGTGGTGCCGCAGTCACGGCTTTTGTGCTTTCGTTGCTATATGGCGACCGCCTGATTCGGAAACTCATCTCACTCAAGATCGGCCAGCCCATCCGTTCCGCCGAGGAAGTGCATAAACTGCACGAACTCCACGGCAAGAAGGCCGGCACGCCGACCATGGGCGGTATTCTCATCCTGGCCGCGATCGTTATCTCCACGCTGCTGTGGGCGAAGTGGGACAACATCATGGTGTGGATCGTCCTTTTCACCACCATCGGCCTCGGTGCGCTCGGCTTCCGCGACGACTACCTCAAGATCAGCAAAAAGAACTCCAAAGGTGTCAGCGCACGCACCAAGCTCATCTGGCAGACTTCCGTGGCGGTGCTGGCGGGCCTGCTGTTCGCGTATGCGGTGCCGGCGGACAACGGCGTCACGCTGCGGGCGCTGTACCTGCCCTTCGTGAAGAATGCGGTCATCGCGGACATGCACATCTTCGCCGTGGCGATGTTTGCCATCATCATCGTCGGTGCGTCGAATGCGGTGAACCTCACGGACGGCCTGGATGGTCTCGCCACTGGCTGCTCCGTCACCACGGCGCTCGCGTATGCCGCGTTTGGCTACATCTGCGGCAATGCGCGTTACTCGGACTACCTCGGCGTGGCGCACAACAGCCTTGCCAACGAACTGCCCATCGTCGCGATGGCGATGGCGGGAGCGTGTCTCGGTTTCCTCTGGTTCAATGCGCATCCGGCCAAGATGTTCATGGGCGACACCGGCTCGCTCGCGCTCGGCGGCTGCATCGCGACGCTCGCCATCGGCTGCAAGCAGGAAATCGTGCTCGCGCTCGTCGGTGGGGTGTTCGTGATGGAGGCGATGAGCGTCATTCTCCAGGTGTGGAGCTTCAAAAAACGCGGCAAGCGCATCTTCCGCATGGCACCAATCCATCACCACTTTGAACTCGGCGGCTGGCACGAGAATCAGGTCATCGTTCGCTTCTGGGTGCTCTCACTACTCTTTGCCATGCTCGGCTTGGCCACGCTTAAACTTCGATGAAATTTGCCTCACAACGTTTCGCCATTCTCGGTGCTGGCCGCAGCGGCCTCGGTGCTGCGCGTCTGGCGCGGATGCATGGCGCTGACGTAACGGTGTTTGATGAGGGCGACAAGGCGAAGCAGGTCGAGGACTTCAAGTGCGTGCTCGGTCAGGCCGCGCGTGATCTTGTCGTCAAACCCGGTGATTTCGATCTCGTCATCATCAGCCCTGGTTTGGACGAGCACTGGCCGCTGCCGAAGAAATTTACGGATGCAGGCACGCCGCTCGTCGGTGAGACTGAATTCGCCTTCAACCTGACCGACATGCCGATGGTCGCCATCACCGGCACGAACGGTAAGAGCACCTGCACGGAGCTGATCGCGACGTTGTTCAACGGCTGCGGCATGAAGTCAGTGCCCTGTGGCAATCACGGCATGTCCTTGAGCGAAGTCGTCGCCAGCGCTGTGCGCTACGATGTGCTGGCGCTCGAGATCAGCAGCTTCCAGCTCGAAACGATCAAGAATTTCCGCGCCAAGGCCAATCTGTGGCTCAACTTCGCGCCCGATCATCTGGATCGTTATCCAAACATGGCGGCGTACTTCGCCGCGAAGGCGCGCATCTTTGAAAACGCCACTTCAGACGATGTCGCCATCGTGCGTGCGGGTGAAACGGTCGCTACCGGCAAGGCGGATCGCTGGACCTTCTCCGCGTATGGAGCCGAGGCTGGTTACACTTACAGCGCGGGCAAATTTTATCATGGCGGCCAGGAAATCGGCAGCGCTGCTGGTTTGAAGCTGCGCGGGAAGCACAACATGGAAAACGTGCTCGCCGCGCTCATGACCGGCCGTGTGTTTGGTCTGCAGTATTCCAGCATGCTGCGGGCGATGGAGAGCTACGAGCCACCACGGCACCGCTGTGAGCTGGTGCGCACTTTGAACGACCGCGAATACATCAATGACTCCAAGGCCACGAATCTGCATGCGCTGGAGGCGTGTTTAAAGTCGCAGGAGCGTCCCATCGTGTTGATTGCCGGCGGCAAGGACAAGGAACTCGATTACACGCCGTTGCGTGCCGAATTGAACGGCCAGGTGCGCGCGATGGTGCTCATCGGCGAGATCGCGCCGCAGCTTGAGCAGACCTTTGGCGATCTACTGCCCTGCCAGCGTGCCGCCGACATGGCGGACGCTGTGCGCCTGGCCACCGCCGCCTCGCAGGCAGGCGACGCCATCATTCTCAGTCCCGGCACCTCCTCTTTTGACATGTACACCGGCTACGCCCAACGCGGCGACGTGTTTCACACCGCCGTGGATGAATTGAAATGAATTTCAGCACCCGCCCATACGACAACCCCAAGCTCCGCGTTCTTATGAAGACGAAACCACAGCCCAAAGAAAAGAAACTGCTGCTGAACCTGATGTCAGGCGAGCGCCAGCGTCATCGCGTTGCGCTCGTCACGGAAGAAGGGGAATGGAACCAGCATGAACCAAACTCCGGCATGGCGCGCATGTTTGTCGTCATGCTGCTGATCCACGTTGTCCTCATCGGCGGCATCATCATCTATGATTTCATGGGCGACGAGGAAGCACCGCAGCAGACCGTGACGCAGGCCGCGCGCGCCATGAGCACCGCCTCAGGTCTGCCACCGGCCGCTCCTGCCATCGTCAGCGCCCAGGCGCAGGCCGCGGCGGACACGCAGCAGTTCGACAACTATGAGATGCGCTCCGGTGATTCGATCAAAAACATCGCGGCGAAGTTCGGCACCACCGAGGCAGAAATTTCCAAGATGAACATGATCGACAAAGGGCTGCAAATCGGCCCTGGCACGATTCTGCGTGTGCCGAAGCAGGCGGTGCCCAGCGCTATTCCGATCGATCCGAAGACCTTGAAGCCGCTGGCCGTCACGGATGACGTGCCCAAGGCCATTCCGATTCCGGTGAAGGATCAGCCGCCGGTAAACGTGCCGAGCGAGGCAGTGAAACCTGCGGATGCGCCGGCAAGTTTGTCTGCCGCAGCGCTGACGCCGATGTCCTTGGTGGCGCCGAATGAGGCGCCGCCATCTTCGCCTTCGCTCGCTGCTGCGGCTGATTCGCCCGCGACCGCGACCGTGCTGACTGAAGCAGTGGCAGCGCTGCCGCCGCCGGCGAACCCGCGTGCCGTGGCACTGCTGCAAGAAAACGCACCGGTGAGCACCAAGCCGAAGGAAGCAGCGAAGAAGGTTGCCAAAGCGGAACCCAAACCGCTGACCAAGCCCAATCCCGTGCCACGGCCAACGCAGATGCTGCAAAGAATCGCCGACACGCCGCCTGCCACGAAGAAGCCGGAACCGGTGAAGAAACTCGCCGCTGATGCACCGCCGAAATCGGTGACGAAGGCAACGCCCGCCCGCTCACACACGCTCAAGTCCGGCGAGACACTCTACCGCCTGGCAACGAAGTATGGTGTCAGCGTGGATGCCATCCAGAAGGCGAACAACATCAAGAACCCCAACGCCATGCGTGATGGCATGAAGCTGGTGATTCCAAAGTAAACCAGGGCTTCAGCCCGGCTGCTGCGCGTGTGGCAACGACCGGAACGAGCTACAGCTCGAAACTACTTTCTCATGGCCAAACATTCTATCTTCCTGCTCATCCTGGCGGTGGTGTCGTTGATCGCGCTGGGCATCACCATGCTGGCGAGCACGACGTTTGAGATCGCGCAGGAAGGCGGCGAGGACTATGTGACGCTGTGGCGGCAGATCGTCTGGCTGGGGGTCTCGCTCGTCGCCTGTGTGATCGCGGCGGTGCTGGATTACAACGTGTGGCTGCGCTGGCGCTGGCACATTCTCATCACTGCGGCGGTGCTGCTGGCGCTGTGCTATGTGCCGATGATCGGCGTGAAGATTAATGGCTCGAAGCGTTGGATCGGCTTGCAGTCATTGCGGGTGCAGCCGTCGGAATTTGCGAAGATTGCTTTGATCATCGCGCTGGCGGGTTGGTATGCGACGCATGAGGCGATGACCCGCACGTTTGTGCGCGGCTTTCTGCTGCCAGGACTGCTGTTGTCGGCCATCGTGGCGCTGATCGGCTGCGAGTTTGACCTCGGCAGCGCATTGCTGGCCGCCGCGGTTGGTCTTGGAGTGATGTTTATCGCAGGCACCAAGCTGCGCTACCTCGCCATCATCGTGCTGCTGTGCGGTGGCGGCTTGTGGGCCGGAATCACGTACCTGCCCAACCGGCTGGAGCGTGTGATGGTCGTGTTCGACCTCGAAAAGCACAAAGAAGACCTCGGCCTGCAGCAGTGGGTGTCCAAGCTCGCGTTCGGCTCCGGCGGCATCGAGGGCCGCGGCCTTGGCGAAGGCCGCATGAAGCTCTCCTACCTGCCCGAGGCGCATACGGACTTCATTTTCCCCATGGTGGGCGAGGAACTGGGCCTGCGCGGCACGGCGGCGGTGGTGCTGGCCTTTGCGGTGCTGGTGATGGCCGGGATGGTCGTTTCGTCCTATGCACCGAATCGTTTTGGCAAGCTGCTGGGTGCGGGGGTGACTTTTTTGCTCGGCATGGAAGCGCTCTTGAACATGGGCGTGACCACTGCTTTGCTGCCGAACAAGGGCCTCCCGCTGCCCTTCGTGAGCTACGGTGGTTCCAGCCTCGTCGCCGCGATGGTCGCGGTGGGCATCCTGATCAACATCCACCGCCAGGGCGTGCATCTGACCTGGGATCAGCTCCCCGTGATCCGCAGAAAGCGCCGCTGGACACCGCAGCTTTAGCCTTTTGAATCTCAGTGAAACAGAAAAATTTGAAGTCCATCCATGTGCTCATCGCATGCGGTGGCACCGGGGGGCATTTGTTCCCTGGCATTGCCGTCGGTGAGGTTTTGGCCTCACGCGGTCACGACGTGACCCTGCTTATTAGCGAAAAGAAAATCGATTCCCTGGCCGCTTCCGGGCACCCGGAACTGCGGTTTGAGAAAATGCCGTTTCTGGCCATGCCGAAACCGTGGTCGCCCAAGATGATCGGCTTCCTCAAAGGCCTGTGGCAGGGCACGAAGGCCTGCCGCCAGCTCATCCGCGACCGTGAGGTCGATGTGGTGCTCGGCATGGGCGGATTCACTTCGTTTGCACCGCTGTATGCCGGCCGCAAAGAGGGCTGCACCACGCTGATCCACGAAAGCAACGCCATCCCCGGCAAGGCGAACAAGCTCAACGCCCGTTACAGCGACATCGTCTTGTGCGGCCTCGAGGCCTGCCAGGCGCACTTCCCGAAGCACGAGGATGTGCGTGTCGTCGGCACGCCGATCCGCAGCAGCATGCGGCAGCAGAACAGCGATGACCCACGCGCTTTCTTCAAGCTCGACAAGGACAGGCGCACGCTGCTCATCATGGGCGGCAGCCAGGGCGCACGCGGTGTGAACCGCGCCGTGGGCCAGGCGCTTGATCAATTCGAAGCGATGGGCATCCAGGTGCTGCACATCGCCGGACCGACCGATTACGAAGAGGTGCGCGACGTGTACGCAAAGGTTCCGCTGCTGAAGCAGCACGTCGCCGCGTTCTGCCACCGCATGGACCTAGCCTATCGTGCCGCTGATCTCGCTATTGCGCGCTCCGGGGCTTCGTCGATGGCGGAGCTGGCCTACTTCGGTGTGCCGAGCCTGCTGGTGCCGTATCCCTTCGCCGCCGAAGATCATCAGACCCGCAACGCCGAGATCTTTGACCAGGCCGGGGCCGCACGCCTGATGCGGGAGAAAGATCTCAACGCCGACACGCTTGCCGATGCCGTGCGTGGCGTCTTCAACGACCCGCGCAAGGCTGGTGAGATGAAGAGAGCTGCGCAAAAGCTCGCGGTGAAGAACTCGGCGGAGAAGATCGCCGACATGCTGGTCAAAGAGGCGAGCGCGAAGTAAACGGCGAACCGCTCCATCACCATTGCCAGTCCTCCGCATCGAACTTGTTCTGGGCGCTGCGCATCTCGGCAAGGTCATCTTTGCGACTAGTGGTGCGACGACCGAAGGCCTTGGCCCAGCCGTCACGCGGTTTGCGGCGTGGTCGCAGGAGCAGACCTTGGGTCGAAACCTCGACTTGAACGCCATAAGGCCAAGCGGCGATGGTGGGGAGTGGTGCTTCCATGGCTCATTTTCTCCCAAGTCTGGTGTGAGTCAAACTTTGCGACAAATCAGCCGCTCACCAACTTGTTACCGATCTTGCCAAATCCTGCGCCTGTACCGTGGTGCATGCGATCCTTGTTTGAAAGGCGGAGCGGACTCGGTATGTATCCGCCCCTCAAAACCCAACCTCACACTTTATGAACCTGACACGGACAGCCTACGGCACCTGGAGCGGCGGTCGCTTCATGCATTACGGAGAACAACTCTCCGAGGAGCATTACATGCAGCTCATGCGTGATTCGTTCGAGAAAGGCGTGCGCACGTTCGTCACGGCGGACGTCTATGGCGTGGGCCGTGCTGATGCGCTGCTGGGCGAGGCTCTGAAGGGCATCCCGCGCGAGGAGTACTGCCTCGTGGGCATCATCGGGCACGACATCTATGAAGGCGTGCGCCAGGGCTCGAAAGGCTACCCGCGTTTCACCGATCCCGCATTGCGTGGGCCGGAGAAGTATTACGATTACCTCAAAATGGCGGCGGAGAAGAGCCTGGAGCGCTGCCAGACCTCGAAGTTTGACCTGCTCATGCTGCACAACCCGGACAGCATCAGTTACACGAGCGACAAGGTGTGGGACGCCTTCTGCAAGCTGCGTGACGAGGGTCTCACCGACCGCCTCGGCATCGCTCCTGGTCCTGCTAACGGTTTCACGCTGGACATGATCGAGTGCTTCGAGCGTTTCGGCGACCGCATGGACTGGGCGATGATCATTTTGAATCCGTTCGAGCCCTGGCCCGGCCAGCATGTGCTCGGCGCGGCGGAAAAGAACAGCGTCGATATTTTGGCTCGTGTGGTCGATTACGGCGGTCTGTTCCACGATGACGTGAAGCCCGGCCACAAATTCCGCGATGGCGACCACCGCACGCATCGTCCGGGCGACTGGATAGAGCACGGCGTGGAGAAACTCGAAAAAGTGCGGCCCTTTGCCGAGAAGCACGGCCTCACGATGCTCCAGCTCGCCTGTCAGTGGACGCTGGGGAACAAAGGCGTGAAGAGCGTGGTGCCCACCATGATCCAAGAGCACGGCGAAGGTGCGCGCACCATTGAGAGCAAGCTCGACGATCTCGCGGCCCTGCCGGAGCAGCGCCTGACCGCCGAGGATGTCGAGGCCATCCGCCAGATCGGCGACAACACCGGCTGCATGGTGCTGAAAGGTGCCAGCAAACGCCATGAAGGCCAGGAACCGCGTCCTGACGAATGGCCGCTGCGTCCTGACTTGCTGACGCTGGCGACGCGCTGGGATCTTGGCACGGCCTGGTGAGGTGTGGAATCGAGGATTGACGATTGCGGCCGAAAGGTGACAATCACGCCAACCAACATCACGACTTTTGAACTATGACGAAGCTCTCTCCACCCTCCCGCCAGACCTTGGAAGCCAGGCGCGTGCTTTCCTCACTGCCGCGGAAGACCTTCACCGGCGAGCAGGCGGCGCAGCAGGTGAAGCTGCATCTGGCGGAAGCCAAGCGGCACTTCTTGCAGAATGGGCAGGCGAACGAGGCATCTTGAGCGATCCCGCAGAATTCGAGTCTGACATGCTCATCTCGAATGCCACGAGCGAACACGAAGTGCGTTATCGCAAAGAACAAAATCGGGCATCGAAACGCACTTGGGCTGGGTTTTACGGCCAGGTGCCTTGTCCGCAAAATGGGACGTTAGGCAGGCGCAATGCCACGCCTGCCGAGTATCTGTTCCGCATGGCTTTGCAGATCATGGTTTTCCACAGCGATCTCCGGCTCGAAAGTGTTTCTGTTTCGGACAGACCCAGCATGATCATCGGTCAGCCAGCGGGCGAGCCTTCGTTTGTCATCTCGCAAGAATGGCTGGAACGTCAGCAGGAAATCACTCCCGGGCTGATTGCTCAGCGCATGGCCGATGACGGCTTTGCGCAAGTGCCCAAATCCTACTATGGTTGGTATCGGGCCGCAGATGGGGTGGTGGTTGTGGATGCGAAAGCGGACAATTTCATCGCAACGGCAGCCGGCATCATCGCGCTCGACTTGCAAATGGCGGTATTCAACCGTGATCAAGCAATGGCAGCCGGTTTGCCGCCACCGCCTGACACAGACTCACCCACCACAACAGCATGATCGAGGCGGATTTTATCATCGTTGGAACCGGCGCAGGCGGCTTGGTGGCTGCGTTGCATGCCTCGGAGCATGGCAGCGTGGTGATGGTCACGAAGCGCGGCGTATTGGACTCGAATTCCAATTGGGCGCAGGGCGGCATCGCCTGTGTCACGGCTGAAAGTGATTCCATCGAGAAACATGTGAGCGACACACTCATCGCCGGTGCCGGTTTGTGCAAAGAGCAGGCGGTGCGCACGATTGTGGGCGAAGGGCCGGCACGCATCGCCGATCTGGTGAAGTGGGGCGTGCATTTTGATCAGCGCGAGTCTCCTGGCGGTCATCTGGAATTCGATCTGACTAGGGAAGGCGGGCACACGGCCCGCCGCGTGTTGCATGCCGCCGACGCCACGGGCCGCGAGATCACCGAAAAGCTGCTCGCCGCCGTGCGCGCGAAGCCGAACATCAAAATCTACGAGAATCATTACGCCATCGACATCCTCACGACGGCCAAGCTCGGCCTCGTGTCCGAAGATCGCGTGCTGGGGCTGTATGTGCTCGATGAAACCAGCGGCGAAGTTCACACCTTCCGCTCCGACCGCGTCATCCTGGCCACCGGCGGCTGCGGTCGTGTGTATTTGTACACGACGAATCCGCGGGTCGCGACGGGTGACGGTGTGGCGATGGCGTGGCGTGCGGGAGCGACGATCTCGAACATGGAGTTCATCCAGTTCCATCCGACCTGCCTCTATCATCCGCAGAAGCGCTCCTTCCTCATCACCGAGGCGATGCGCGGCGAGGGTGCTCGCTTGGTTGGCAAGGACGGGCAGGAATTCATGCCGCGTTACGATCCGCGTGGCTCGCTCGCGCCGCGTGACATCGTTTCACGCGCCATCGACCACGAGATCAAACGCACCGGCGGACCGTGCGTGTATCTCGACATCAGTCACCGGCCCGCCGACTTTATCGCGAGTCACTTTCCGAATATCCAGAAGGCCTGTCTCGAAGTTGGCATCGACATCACGAAAGAACCGATCCCCGTGGTGCCTGCCGCGCATTACCAGTGCGGCGGCGTCCTCACGGATGTGAATGGTGCCTCCAGCATCCGCGGCCTTTGCGCCGTGGGAGAAGTCGGCTGCACCGGCCTGCATGGCGCGAATCGCCTGGCGAGTAATTCACTGCTCGAATGCTGCGTCACCGCGCAGCGTGCGGTGGTACACCTCCTCAAAAAAATGCCGCCCGGGAAAATCGCCGAGCAGAGCTACGAGCTGCGGCCGTGGCAGACCAGCGGCGATGTGGAGAATGATGAACTCGTCGTCATCTACCACAACTGGGACGAAATCCGCCGCCTGATGTGGGACTACGTCTCCATCGTACGCACTAACAAGCGGCTTCAGCGTGCCGCCGCCCGCCTGCGCAACCTCAAGCGCGAGGTGCAGGAGTTTTACTGGAACAACCACGTCACCAGCGAAATCCTCGAGCTGCGCAACCTCGTCGAAACCGCCTCTCTCATTGTTGAGTGTGCCATCCGCCGCCATGAAAGCCGGGGCCTGCACTACACACTCGATTATCCCGAGACGGACCAGATCCGCCCTCCGCAGGATTCCACCCTGCGTCGCTATTGAGATTGTTGCCGCTGCGTCCGGCTGCATTTTGGCGGAGCCACCAGTCGGGCTTTTGAACAGCGTCATGTCGGCTTTGTCGATGTTTTTGCGCCATTGCTTCGCCAATCAAAACCATCCGGTTCGCTAGGTAGTCGCGCCTTCACGCCGTGAATTACAGATTGCGGTTTGCCCTGTGAAGCTGCTACAATTCTGTCCAATCGGATCCAACCCCATGCCTGCCGAACGTTTTTTTAGTTCTTTGATCGTCGCCGCGTCTTTCGCGACGGGGGGGGCGGCATTGGGTCAGCAGTCGGTATCGGCGACGGGAGCCGTGGCGGCCTTGAAGAAGCGTGAGGCAGCGCCACCGGCGGCGAAAGGCAAACCGGCCACTGCGGCACCGGTGGTCAAGCGCGAGGCACCACCAGCACCACCCAAGCCTGAGCCGCAGCCTCGGGGCATCGTCTCCGCGCTGCCCAATTTTAGTTCGCCCACCATGCCGCAGACCGCTTATGCCCGGTATCCGTGGAAGCTCGACATCATGGCCACGGTGTTCTGGGTGGGTGAGCAGCCGACGGAAAACAATCCGACGCCGAACGACAAAAGCTCCTGGGACACCAAATGGATGGATAATTTCGGCGGCTACGACGACCCTGATCCCACCAAGCGCACCGACAACTTCACTCCGATCGGCTTCACGCCGCAGCAGAACCCGTTCTATGTGGCGCTGCCCTACAACGACTGCATTGATTCCAGTGCGCACAAGCCGGAGGCCTCCAAGGTCATCCCCTGGTTCAAGCAGCGCTTCACCCGCTCCGGCAGAACGGTGCTCAAGGGCACCTGGCTGGCGATTCGCTCCGGCAGCCGCGTTTGCTACGCGCAGTGGGAGGACTGCGGCCCCTTCGTCACGGATGATCACGCATATGTTTTTGGCAGCGAACGCCCCAAAAACACCAGCAACCGGGGGGCCGGTCTCGACATTTCCCCTGCGGTGCGTGACTACCTCGGCATGTCCAGCAGCGGTCGTTGCGACTGGCGTTTTGTGGATGTGAGCGAGGTTCCAGCGGGTCCGTGGCGCACTCTGGGTGCCAACAATCACTTCGTCCGCACGCAGAAGATCGAGGCCGCCCGCGAACACACCGCCATCTCCTCCCGCCTCGAAGAACTCCGCCGCATGCGCGACGATTACTTCAAGCAAAACGGCACGGGCGCGGTGCGCTGATCACACCAGCCCGCGCCGGACCAGCGATTCTTCCATCGCCCGTTCGATCAGCATCACCGCGAGCGACTGCGTGGCGTCATCCAGTTTTTGATTCGCCGCCTTGAGTGCTGCGGCATTGTGTTCCGGTGAATCGAGCAGGCGGCGCACTTCGGCGGCGCAGGCGCGGACTTCGGCGGATTCGCCGAGCTGGGCCAGCGCGGCTTCGACGGCGGGGAGCAATTCCTCGGCTTTGAGTTTCGCCTCGGTCCAGATGCGTTCGTGCATGTCCTCGAAGGCGTATTCGACACTCTCGGCGATCATCTGCTCCACGCGTTCGTCTTCGACATCAATGGCGGTGTTGCTGATTTCGAGCGTGATGTCCTGCTTGGTGGCCGTGTCGCGGGCGAGGACGTGCAGGATGCCATTCGCGTCCAAACTGAACTGTACACCGACGCGGGCGCTGCCTTTGGGACCAGGAGGGAAGGGGATTTCGATGCGGCCTAGCTCCCAGTTGTCCTTCGCCAGCTCACGTTCGCCCTGGAGAATGCGGATGAGCATGCGGTCCTGATTCGCGACAGCGTTGGTGAACATTTCACCGGCCTTGGCAGGAATCGTCGTGTTGCGCTGGATGATGATGTTCATCAATCCGCCAAAGGTTTCGATGCCGAGTGAGAGCGGTGTGACATCGAGCAGCAGCACCTGCCGCAAACTGCCGCTCAAAATGCCCGCTTGGATCGTTGCGCCGAGCGCGATGGCTTCGTCGGGGTTCTGCGAGGTGTTTGGCTCACGCCCGAAGATTCCGCGCACATAATCGCGCACCAGCGGCATGCGCGTGCTGCCGCCGACGAGGATGACTTCGTCGAGTTGCTCGGCTTTGACACCGGCATCACTCAAAGCGCGCAGGCAATGCAGGCGTGTGCGTTCGATCCATGGGCGGGCGATTTTTTCGAGGTCCGCACGCGTGATGGTTAGAGCCTGATAAGAGGCCGTTTCATCGCTGGAGAGCCGCTTTTTGACGGCTTCGGCCGCTTCGAGCACGCGAATGTCGTTTGGCGGCAACTGGAGTCGTTCGGCGATGAATGCAGCGAGCAGGCGGTCGAGATCATCGCCGCCAAGTTGGGTGTCGCCAGCCGTGGATAGCACCTGGAAGACGCCGTCGTGCATTTCGAGCACGGAGATGTCGAACGTGCCGCCGCCGAGGTCATAGACGGCCACTTTTTGATGCTCGCCGAGCTTGTCGAGACCGTAGGCAAGCGCGGCGGCGGTCGGTTCGCTCAGGATTCGCACGACTTCGAGTCCAGCGAGTTCACCCGCACGCTTGGTGGCGTTGCGTTGCGCATCATTGAAGTAGGCGGGTACGGTAATGACGGCCTGCGACACGCTTTGCTCCAACGCGCGTTCAGCAACGGCTTTGAGATGCTTCAAAATCTCCGCCGAGACCTCGACTGGCGATGTTTTCAAATCGCCCAGAGCATAAGGCGGCACCCAGCCGCCTTCGCCGGGACGACGGCCAATGAGGCGTTTCACCGAAGTGATGGTGCGCGTGGGATATAACGCCCGTTGCCTCAACGCCACGGCTCCAACGCTGATCGTTCCATCTTGAGCGATGCAGACGACACTGGGCGTGCTGCGGCTGCCATGTTCGTCGGCGAGCAGGATGGGGAAGCCGCTATCGACGACACCGACGAGCGAGTTCGTCGTGCCGAGGTCGATGCCGAGGATGGGAGCAGATTGCATGAGGCCGGATTTTTTTAACCACTGATGGTCACTAATGGAACACTAATGAATGAGGTTTGAAATGATGGCGATCCATTGTTCCGAATTAGTGAACATTAGTGGTTTTAAGATTTGGTTTTTGGTGATTGAATCAGCGCATGGAAGCACTGACCACCACGCTGCAAACCGGAACCAACCTCACCGCAGCCCAAATCACGCTGGCGGCGGCACAGCTTGTCGATCCGGCGGTCGAATCCGTGGCGAAAGCAGATTTTTTGCGTGCACTGGCCAAGAAGGGCGAGACGCCGGCGGAGATCGCGGCGTTTGTGCAGGAGTTCTTGAAGCTGGCGGTCGATCCGAAGATTGATCGGGCGAAACTGCCAGGACCGATGCTGGATGTCGTCGGCACGGGCGGGGACAAGCTGCATCTCTTCAATGTGTCGAGCACGGCGATGTTCATCCTGGCTGCTGGTGGTGTGTGTGTGACGAAGCATGGCAACCGTGGCATCACGTCGAAGGCGGGCGGTGCGGATGTGCTGGAGGCGCTGGGCATCAAGATCGATCTGCCGGTCGAAAAAGTCGTGCATGGCATCGAAAGCATCGGGCTGGGCTTCTTTTTTGCACCGCTGTATCATCCGGCGTTCAAGGCGGTGGCGGAGGCGCGGAAGCTGCTCGCGGCGGAAGGTCAGCGCTCAATTTTCAATGTGCTGGGGCCGCTGCTGAATCCGGGCCGGCCGGACTATCAGCTCATCGGCGTGTTTGATCCGAAGCTGACACGGGTGTTTGGTGAAATCCTCCTCAAGCTGGGCCGGAAGGGTGCCTGGGTGGTGCATGGCAGCGCCGGAGCAGGGCAGGGGATGGATGAACTCTCGACGCTCGGTGTAAACGATGTCTGCCAGGTCGTGGACGGTAAGTTGAGCGAAACGCGGATCGATCCGAAGTCACTCGGCTTTGGCAAAGCAGCGCTTGATGAACTCGTCGGCGGTGATGCGGCAGAGAATGCGACGATTCTCGAAGGCGTGCTGGCCGGGACGATCAAGGGCGCGAAGCGTGACATTGCCGTCCTGAATGCGGCGGCGGGTTTCGTGATCACCGGCATGGCGACCGATCTCGTTGCAGGCAAGGCGTTGGCGGAGGAGCTGCTCAATCGCGGCGCGGCGCATGCGAAGCTGCGGGCGATGCAGGACTTGTGCTGAGGCGGACCGGAGGGGAGGTGGAGAGGTGGAGAGATGGAGAGATGGAGGGATGGAGGGATGGAGGGATGGAGGGATGGAGGGATGGAGGGATGGAGGGATGCGGCGGCGCTTTCGATAGCGAGCGCATTCATCACTCCACCAACGAGCGCCATTTTCGTGCGAGACAGCACGACGGGAGGTGTTACGATGCGCGCACTCTTTCCACCGTGCCACTGCCAACGACCAGCGAAGTGATCGACACCGTCCAGAAGCTGCCCTCCAGCACCTGGGTGACTTGGGGCACCATCGGCTTCATGTGCTTCGCGGCAGGCATCGCTTTTGTGAAGGGCGTGATGCAGCAGGTCATGCGCGTGCTGACGTTGGCGCTCTCCGTGGGCGCGGGCTGGTATGTATTCCGGCACCGGACGCAGATTTTTGGTGCCACAGGGATCAGCACCGACCACTTGCTGGTGCTCTGCATCGCCGCCGGGGCGTTGACGTATTTTGTGTGCCGAAAGGGCCTGCTGCTGCTCGCCGGCTTTGGTTTTCTAAAGCTCGCGGGCGGCGTGGATGGTTGGAAGGGCATGCTGATGAGCCTCCTGCCTTCTGGCGCACTGCTGTGGATCGGTGCCCTGGTGCTGCGCCTGATGGGAAACCTTGAGGGCATGGAAAGCGCCGCTGCGGTGATGAAAAAAGGCACTGCGCTGGAGAGCCAGGCCAAGTCCATCTGGCACAGCCTCAGCCAGCGCATGGACGGCACGCCCATCGGCAAACTCGCCACACACTTCGATCCCTACGACATCAAGGCCACCGCCAATCTCGCGCGGCTGCTCATCCTCTGGCCGGAAGGCAGCATGTGGCAGCGGCTGGCGGCGCAAAGCCCCGCCACGGCCAATGCGCTCAATCACCCGCGCATCGCGGAACTCGGCAACGATCCCGAGGTGCGCAAAGCCATCGAGAAACAGGACTTCGCCGGCCTGATGCAGATGAAAAAAGTCGAGGACGCCGCGCATCACCCTGACTTGAAGCCGGTGCTGAGCGGATTGGCGCTTGAACAAGCGATGGATTCCATCGTTTATGGCCGCCCGCAGCCGGTGCGTTTGAATTGATGCCCGGAGCGCATCCATTTCGCACCAGATCATGCCCAAGTACATCCTCACCATCGGCCTCGAAGTTCACGCGCAGCTCACCACCCAGAGCAAGATGTTCTGCGCCTGTCCGGTCGAGTATGGTGCCGAGCCGAACACGCTGACCTGCCCGACCTGCCTTGGATTACCAGGGGCGCTGCCGGTGTTGAATGCGGCGGCGATTGAGAAGACCCTTCTCACGGGGATGATGCTGGGCTGCGAGACGCCGCCGGTGGTGAAGTGGGACCGCAAAAACTACTTTTACCCGGACATGCCGAAGAACTACCAGATCACGCAGTTCGACCTGCCGCTGTGCATTGGCGGCGGCGTGCCGTTGTATGATCTGGCGTATCCGAAGGACGCGCAAAAGAGCATCGCGAATCCGGGCAAGGTGGTGAAGCTCACGCGCATCCACCTGGAGGAGGATGTGGGCAAGTCCACACATCACGAGAAGTTCACCGCCATCGACTACAACCGCGCCGGCACGCCGCTGATGGAAATCGTCAGCGAACCGGACATCGACAGCGCCGAAGAGGCCTTCGCCTACCTCACGAGTCTGCGGCAAATTTTGATCTACGGCGGCGTGAGCGATGCCGACATGGAGAAGGGCAATCTGCGCTGCGATGTGAACATTTCTTTGCGGCCCGAGGGCCAGAAGGAGTTGGGCGCGAAAATTGAGCTGAAGAATCTCAATTCGATGTCTGCCGTGCGGCGAGCGATCAAGTTTGAGACCGAGCGCCAGGCCGAGGCGCTGGATCGTGGCGAAAAACTCATTCAAAGCACCCGCCGCTGGGACGATGACCGCGGTGAGACCACGCTCATGCGCACGAAGGAAGACGCGCACGACTACCGCTACTTCCCCGATCCTGATTTGCTGCCGGTGCGCACGGCGAATTTGCTCGCCAAGGTCAAACCGCAGGTTCCTGAGCTGCCGCACGAGAAACGCGCACGCTTTGAGCAGGACTACGGTTGCAGCGCCTACGATGCCGGAGTGCTCGCGAGCGAGAAAGATCTCGCCGCGTGGTATGAAGCCGCCGTGGCTGCCGACACGAAGGTCCCGGCCAAAAAAATCGCCAACTGGGTCATCAACGACCTCCTCGGCGCTCTCAACGACCGCTCACTCACTCTCGCAGATTGCCCCGTGAAGTCCGAGGCGCTCAGTGCGCTCGTCGCCACCGTCGAAGCCGGAAAAATCTCCAACAATCAGGCCAAAGAGGTCTTCACCGAGATGTTCGAGACCGGCAAACCCGCCGCCGAGATCATCAAGGCCAAGGGATTCGAGCAGGTCAGCGACACCGGCGCTCTGGAGGCCATCGTCGAGCAAATCCTCGCCGCCAACCCCGACAAAGTCGCCGAAGTCCAGGCTGGCAACGAGAAGGCCATGAATTGGTTCACCGGTCAGGCCATGAAAGCCAGCCAGGGCAAGGCGAACCCGAAGATGGTCACCGAGATCGTGCGGAAGAAGGTGCTGGGGTAATTTCAAACGGACAAAATCATGCCGAAGAGAGAGTTGAGCCATCCGCATCAGGTCATCGACTGGCTCAACGAATGGGCTGAGCGTCTGATGGAGCCTGCGGAGATGATTTTGATCGGTTCAGCGGCCATCCTCTGGCATGTGGCGAGGATTGGCCGTGACGACCCACTGCCTGAAAACAGCATGGATGCCGATCCGGTGACGGAAAGCGACGCCATCGCCGAACTGGCCTACGATGCCCTGATCGGCAGCGAGTTCGAGCAGACGCACGGCTGGCATGTGAACTTGATGCCGCGCATGGTGCTGGATCACCTGCCAGCAGGATGGCGCGACCGTTCTTTTTCAAAAACCTATCGCGACAGACTGACCGTGATTGTTCCGACGGCGGCCGATCTCCTGGCACCCAAAATCGCGCGCAACGAAGCCCGAGACCGGGCGCATGAGGCTTTTGCAGCCAGCTTGGACCTGATTTGAGCGGCGTTGCAGGTTCTGTTGTGCAGTGGCATACTTGGTGCCCATGACTCTGCCCCCACATCACCGCTGGCCCCTGCTCCTGCATGATCAGGCGCGGCTGGAGTATGGTCGCTTGCTGTGGAAGCGGCCTTCCGCCAAAAAGCGGCTGCTCAAGCATTGGAATGACGAAAAGCACCCTTATGCCCGGCGTTTCTCCCAAACCTACCGCCCTTGGGTGGAGAAGGTGCTGGAGGCCGGACCGGAGGCGGATGATGCCCTTGATGAAGAACTGAGCCGCCATGGGCTGAGCCTGCGAGTGGTCGTGCGCGAGATTCCGCCGGTCTTTGGCAGCTTCTACTGAGGCTGGGCGGCCCTCCCACAAACCCCTTGCACCTTGGGAGCGGGCGGCTATTCTCCGCGCCCTTTTTCAGACTACCCCCAGCCCCTTTACTCACCATGTCCCAACATAGCAGCCTCAAGACTTCCGGCTCCGTCGGCACCAAGCGCAGTGTTTTGAAGCGCGGCGAGCGCGTCAAGCTGCTCAAATCCCGTGGACTTTGGAAGGAAGGCCGTCTCGCGACGAATCTGCCCAAGACCAAGCCCGAATAAGGCTTCCCCGTGCGCCTCAATCGTTATCTCAGCCAGTGCGGCGTGGCCTCACGGCGTGGCGCGGAGGAAATCATCCTCGGCGGTCGTGTGTCGATCAACGGCCACATCATCAAGGAACTCGCCACCCAGGTACAGCCTGACGACAAAGTCGTTGTAGATGGCTCTCCAGTGCGCACCGAGACGCCGGTCGTTCTCGCGTTGAACAAGCCGAAGGGCTACCTCTGCTCCCGTGGCGACACGCACGAGCGCATGACGATCTATGATCTGCTGCCGCTGAAGTATCAGAACCTGCATCACGTCGGTCGTCTCGACAAAGAAAGCGAAGGCCTCATTCTCCTGACGAATCGCGGTGATCTTTCCCACCGGATCATTCATCCGAGCCAGGGAGCCGAAAAGGAATACGAAGTCGTCGTCGATCAGCCGCTGAACGCGGAAGTGATGGCGAAACTCGTCAAAGGCATGATGACCGAGGAAGGTTTCGCCCGTGCTGAGCGTGCCTGGGTGGACACCGGCTACCGGGCGCACATCGTTTTGAAGATGGGCCTCAAGCGCCAGATCCGCATGATGCTTTACTACCTCGGTTACGAGGTCACACGCCTCACACGCATCCGCATCGGCTGGATGAAATTGCATGGCCTGGCCAAAGGTGCCTACAAAGAACTCACGCCCACCGAGGTCGAGCGTTTCTTCAAAGAAGAACCCGCCAAGCCGCGTCTCGAGCGCAAGCCTGCTGCGGAGAAGGAAGGTGATGAAGAGCGCCGTCCGGCCCGTTCATCCACTCGCGATCCCGAGGCCCGCGAACCTCGCAGCTTCAAACCCACTCGTGGTGGCAAAAAAAGCGGCCCACCGCGTCGTGGCGCTGCCGAGGACAAGCCTTCCCGCTTCAAGCCGAAGCGTGATGCCTTCAGCCCGCGATCACGCTCAGGCGAAGCGGGGCGGGGCGAAAAACCACGGGGGCGCTCAGGTCCGCCAGTTCGCCGTCCAGCCCCACGGGGGCCACGCCGGCCATCCAAATAAAGCTTTGTTCAAACCTCCGGCTCTTTGAGCCACTGCTCGATCAGCCGTTTCCAGTCTGAAAATAAGACTTCGCTTTCGTGAAGCCGGATCGCCTTGAGCATGGTCGGAATACGGTCGCAGAAACGGCGATACTGCGCGGCGATGGCCTTGCCGCCCGGCAGCGAACCACCGGAATGAAAGTCGTTCAGCCATTCCCGTGTCACGCTGATGGCTGTCGGCTGATCGTTGTGATGGGCCTTGATGTCCTGCCCGGCGATGTCGGAGAGGAACTTTTGGAAACGATAGCGTTCGACATCGAGAACCAGAAGTCGCTTCTGCGCCTGACTTTTGCCGCCAAAATGAGCCGCGCCGACGCAGATGCCCAGCTCAAAGGGCATGTTGAATCGCGGCAGCCCATTCTCACGATCCAAGGCCGTGCGTGAGATGTCATGGATGCTCAGGCGCGACTCAAGGATTAGCCGGAGAATCTTTGCCAGTCTGACCTCGCTGGCGTCCTGAACTTCCAGTGCGCAACGTGCGTTGAAACCACAGAATGTGACCGTGAACGTGATGGCCCTCAGCAGCGGCAGATACTCTTCATCAAACGGGCAGTTGATGAACACATTCTTGCCATAGTCTGCCGGAGCACGGCTGCTCATGCCGGTTTTTGCTGCGCCTTTTCCTCCGCGAGCGCCGCGCGCACCGCTTTCTTCAACTCAGAAGTGGGGATGCTGCCTCCGCGGTAGCCCGGCGGATACCACTTGTACTCAAGATCGCCGAAGTGGAAAATCTTGGGCTTTGGCAGGCGTCGCGCTTTGGTGGTCTTGGCAGGCATGCGAACATGATAGGCACACGGTTTGGATTCTCAAGCACCGCCTTCAAACCACCACGCTCAGGTGAAACGGCGCGGGGCGAAAAACCACGGGGGCGCTCAGGTCCGCCAGCTCGCCGTCCAGCTCCACGGGGGCCTCGCCGCAGTCCGCCGTCACGGTAAATTCTTTCGCCTGGAGGTAGTCGAGGTCTTCGCACTCCTGGTAACCGTCGAGCAGCATGCCGCGCAGCAATTGCAGGAACTCCATGCCGCCGAGGCCGCGAAAGATGATCATATCGAGCAGGCCGTCGGTATTCGAAGCATCGCGGAACAACGGAAACGGCCCGCCGTAGTGCTTGCCGTTGCCGATGAGCACCACCGTGCCCAGCAGCGGTGCTTTGCCCTCGATTTGCACGCTGAGGGTCGGCGGCGTCTGCATCAGCACGTTCACGGCGCTCATCACG
This sequence comes from Prosthecobacter sp., assembly GCF_046154365.1. GTDB lineage: Bacteria > Verrucomicrobiota > Verrucomicrobiia > Verrucomicrobiales > Verrucomicrobiaceae > Prosthecobacter. Next base: position 87,956 of record NZ_JBJXFV010000220.1, on the reverse strand, counting down.
TAACTGAGCGGTCCGTATTTTTTCTTCTGCTCCCAGGATGTCTCCTGCACGATCTGCGCATCCAGGCCCACGCCCGCGAGCTGGGCGAAATACATGTCGTTCGCCATCCACAAATCGACTTCACGGCGTTGCCCGGAGGTAATTTCGCGCCAGCAGCCTTCGATGTCCCGGCCCGGCAGCTTCAGCTCCACGGAGAACACATTCATCGTGCCCAGCGGCAGCACGCCCAGCGCCGTGTGCTTTTCGCCCGGCTTTCGGCGGGCGTTGGCGCGGCAGATGCCTTGCAGGACTTCGTTCATTGTGCCATCGCCGCCGGCGGAAACGACGAGTTCACGCCCCTCTGTCGCCAGTCGCTCGGCGATCACCGTCGCGTCGCCGGGCCCCTTGGTGAGATGCAGTTCCGGCTCGGGGGAGAGCTGGCGCAGCGCCTGTTCCAGCGCCGCCGCTTTCGTGCTGCGAGCGGCTGGGTTCAAAATTACCGGAATGGGCATTGCGGGACGATGTATGGCACGTTGCGCCGACTTGGCAAAGCCTCATGCCTGCCCGCTTGTGAAACTTTTCACAAAATCGGGTTGCCGCTCTCCATGCGGCTCCGATAATCGCCTGCCTTCCCCCCCATTTTCATGCCCGCTCCTGCTGAAGCCCCCGTTGCCACTCCCACCGCACCACCGCCTGCCGACCAGGTGAATGTGCAGATCGACGGCGTCTGGCTCAAGTTCCCCAAAGGCACGCGCATGATCGAAGCGTGCAAACAGGCGAAAAAAGAAGTCCCGCACTACTGCTACCACCCCAAATTGTCCTCTCCCGGCAACTGCCGCATGTGCCTCGTCGAGATGGGCATGCCGCCGCGTCCCGCGCCCGGCACCGAGCCAGAAAAAGACGAGCATGGCATGCCAAAGATCGGCTGGATGCCACGCGCCGTCATCGCGTGCGCCAACACCGTTGCTGAAGGCATGGGCATCCGCACCGACTCGTTGCTCACGCAGGAATGCCGCAAAGGCGTGATGGAATTCCTCCTCATCAATCACCCGCTCGACTGCCCCATCTGCGATCAAGCCGGCGAATGCCGCCTCCAGGAGTTCAGCGTCGAGCACGGCAAAGGCGAGAGCCGCTTCCGCGAAGACAAGGTCAAGAAGCCGAAGAACGTCGATATCGGCCCGCGTGTGCGCCTCGATGACGAGCGCTGCATCATGTGCAGCCGCTGCATCCGCTTCACCGCCGAGATCGCCGACGATCCGGTGCTCGGCTTCACCGAACGCGGCAGCCACACGACACTCGCCGTGCATCCCGGCAAGCGCCTCGAAAACAACTACTCGCTCAACACGGTGGACATCTGCCCCGTCGGCGCACTCACCAGCAACGACTTCCGCTTCCAGCAGCGTGTGTGGTTCCTCACCGAAACCAACAGCATCTGCACCGGCTGCGGCCGTGGTTGCAACATGGAGATCGGCGCACGCGGTGAAACCGTCTATCGCCAGACCCCACGCGACAACAACGCCGTCAACTCCTCCTGGATGTGCGACAGCGGCCGTCTCGACTTCCATTTCGTGAACAGCGAATTCCGCCTCACCGATCCGATGATCAAGACCGGCGGCAAACACAACATTGCCACTTGGAAAGCCGCGCTCAGCAACATCGCCACCGCGTTGGCCGGCAAGAAAGGCGAAGAAATCGCCATCATCGCCAGCGCGCGCATGACGAACGAGGAATTGTTCTTCGTGAAGCGCCTCGCCGCCCAACTCGGCACCACCAACGTCGATGTCATCCCCCGCACCGGCGGCTCCGACAACTACCTCCGCGCCGACGACCTCAATCCGAACACTAACGGGGCCAAACTCATCCTCGGCATCGAACCCGGAGCCAAACTCGCTGAAATTCACGAACTCATGAGCCGTGGCCGCCTCCGTGCCGTGCTCGCTCTCGGCGAAAACCTGCTCAAAGTCGGCTTTGCGCAGCGCGACCTCGAAAAAGTCCCGTTCATCGCCTCCTTGCACATCCTCGCCAACGCCAGCGCTGAACTCAGCGATGTCGTCCTCCCCGGCACCGCTTACGCCGAGAAGCGCGGCAGTATGATCAACGTCACCGGCCGTCTCCAGCGCCTGAACAAGGCCGTCAAAGCTCCTGGCCACGCCCACGACACCTGGGAAATCCTCCGCGACCTCATCGTCGCCCTCGGCGGCAGCAACGGCATCCACACCGCCGAAGACGTCTTCAAACGCCTCACCACCGAAGTGAGCGCCTTGAATGGCCTCACCTTCTCCAAGATCGGTGACCAGGGCGTTCAAGTGCTCGAAACTGCTGAGAAAATCCCGCTGCTGGATCGCGAGAAAGAGCGCAAATCGAAGGGTATCATCGTCGGTTGAGTGTGAGGCCGTGCGCCTGTAGTCATAGGCCGCATGCCGCCCTCCACTTTGCCACGTCCCGAACTTCTCTCTCCTGCCGGAAACTGGGACTGTGCGCGTGCAGCCGTCGCCAACGGCGCGGATGCGATTTACTTTGGCATGCCGCGCTTCAATGCGCGATTGCGGGCGGACAACTTCACCGCTGAAGACCTGCCGGAGTTGATGAAGTTTCTCCATGAGCATGGGGTGAAGGGCTATGTGGCCTTCAACACGCTCATCTTCACCAAGGAACTGCCGGATGCCGAAACCCAGCTTCGTTTGCTCGAAGACAGCGGTGTGGATGCCGTGATCGTGCAGGATCTCGGCCTTGCGCGCATGGTGAAGGCGCTCACACCGAAGCTGCGGCTGCATGCGAGCACGCAGATGACGATTACTTCGCCCGAGGGCCTCGAATTCGCGAAGCAGCTCAACATCGACCAAGCGGTGCTCGCGCGTGAGCTTTCCATGCGCGAGCTGGAGCGCTTCAAAGACGCGCAGGTGCCGCTCGAAGTGTTTGTGCATGGGGCCTTGTGTGTCGCTTACTCGGGGCAGTGTCTCACCAGCGAGTCGTTGGGTCGTCGCAGTGCGAATCGCGGTGAATGCGCGCAGGCTTGCCGCATGCCGTATGACATGATCGTCGATGGCGAACAACGTGACCTCGGTGACAAGCGCTACCTGCTTTCGCCGCAGGACCTTGCTGCGGTGGATGAAATTCCGCGCCTGATCGAGCTGGGCATCCGCAGCTTCAAGATCGAAGGTCGTCTCAAAACGCCGGAATACGTCGCTGGTGTCACGCAGGTCTATCGTGCGGCCATTGATCGTGCGCTGGCCAATCAACCGGCTCCTGCGAGTGATGCAGATCGATATGCGCTCGAAATGACGTTCTCACGCGGCCTTTATCCCGGCTGGATGCACGGCGTGAACCATCAGGAGCTTGTCGGTGCTTACTACGGCAAGAAGCGTGGGCCGTATGTCGGCCAGGTCACGCGCATTCTTGGTGCGGACACGCTGGAACTCGATGAATTGCACATCGCCATGAAGCCGGGCGACGGCGTCGTCTTTGAAAACCTTGCCGACACGAACTACGAGCAAGGCGGCAGCGTCTATGAGATGCGCGGCAGCGCCCTGAGCTTCCGTCACGGGCATTTGCGCATGGAAGACGTGCAGATCGGCATGCGTGTCTTCAAAACGAGTGATCCAGCGCTCAACCGGGCCTTGCGGCAGTCGTTTGAGGGAGACATTCCGATTCGGAAGCAGCGCCAGCTTGATCTCCACGTCACGGGCAAAGTCGGCGAACCGCTCGTTGTGCATAGCGGTGTTCATAGCATTGCCTCCACCATGGCGTTGCAGGCCGCGATGAAGCGGCCGCTGACGCCGTCCGCCTTCATCGAGCAGTTCAGCCGCCTCGGCGGCACGGAGTTCGAACTCGGCAGCGTGCAATTTGATGTCGAAGGCGAAGTCATGCTGCCCATCAGTGAGCTGAACCGGATGAGGCGTGATTTGATTGCCTTGGCGAGCGTCGCCGATTTGTCGGCAAAGCAAACTCCGGCAAGCACGGGGACACTCGAATCTCTCATGCCATCGCGTGGGAATGCCAATGCACCGGCGGAACTCCAGCTTCATGCGTTGTGCCGCACGCTGGCGCACATCGACGCGGCGCTGGTGCTCGGCATTCCGCGTCTCTACCTCGATTTCGAAGACATCCGCCGCTATGCGGACGCGGTGAAGCACATCAAGGCCAGCAGCGACACGGCGCAGGTCTGGCTGGCGACGCCACGCATTCAGAAGTCGGGCGAGGTCGGTTTCTTCAAGCTCATCGAGCGTGCGGAGCCGCATGGCGTGCTCATTCGCAATCTCGGAGCCATTTCGTTCTTCCAGGACGCGAAAATCCCGATGACGGGCGATTTTTCGCTCAACGTGGCGAATCCGCTGACCGCTGAGATCTTGAAAAAGTCCGGCCTGGAGCGGTTGACCGTCAGCTACGACCTCAACATCGAGCAGGTGGTCGATCTGCTCGCTGCGGCACCGCCGTCGTGGTTTGAACTCACGCTGCACCAGCACATGCCGATGTTTCACATGGAGCACTGCGTCTTTGCCGCGTTCATGAGCAACGGCACCGATTTCACCAACTGCGGCCGCCCCTGCGACCGCCATCGGGTCCACCTGCGTGACCGCGTGGGTATGAATCACCCGTTGAAGGCCGATGTCGGCTGCCGCAACACGCTGTTCAATGCCGTGGCGCAAACGGGCGCGCAATTTTTTGCCGAACTTCGCGAGCACGGCCTGAGCTGCTTCCGCGTCGAGCTGCTCGAAGAAGACGCCGATGAGGCGATGATCGTCCTGCGCACCTACCAGGAGCTGTTGGCCGGTCAGCGCGATGGTGACGAGATCTGGCGTGATTTGAAGGCCCAAAGCCAGCTCGGGGTCACCCGCGGAACATTGCAGGAACTTTCTTGAACTGGGCGCGTTTACCACGACAATCAAGCCGCCATGCCCAGGCACGTTCCCGACGATTTTAGTTTCCTGCCAACCGTCGATTCGACGGAGGAGGATGCCATTGAGAAAGAAGCCCTGTGGGAGACGGGACGTCGCCAGCCGCAGCCTGGGGCGGTAGAGCCGGAGCAGCCGGTGCATGAGGAGTCTCCGGTGGTTGCACCAACGCCGCAGGCTCCACCCCGTTCCGTTCAGGTGCCGCAGTCAGCGAAGAAGGAGCGCATTTTCGAGGCCGATGTAGCAGAAGCAGGACGGCTGCCGAAAGCGCCTGCGGAACCAGGGCAGGATGGACGTGCCTTGTGGGAGGCGTTTGAAAAGGAACAGGCCGCGGTGGCCAGCCCTCCGCAAGAAAAGGCGGTAGCAAAACCCAAGCAGCCGGAAGCGCCCCTGCCCGTGCCGCGTGCCCCTGAAGCCGTGCGGCTGCGGGATGAAAAAAACAGCGGGCCGGTGGCGACACCGGCGGTCTCTTTCAGTGGACGGCGTGCGCAGGAGAAGGCTGGTGCGCCGGTCTCACCGCCGCCGATGCCGACAGGGAAGGCCAAAATGGAGTCATTGCCCCAGGCGCAAGAGCCGGCAGACACCTTGGCAAACCCCAAGCCGTTCATCGCGCCGAAACCTGCGCCGACGGAGCCAGAGGATCCAGACACGGCCAAAAAAACCCGCTGGCGGAAGCTGGCGGAAAAAGTGGGTGTGAGTTCGCTGGGCTTGAGCGTGGGCGTGCATCTGTTCCTGCTGTCGATCGCGGCCTTCGTCGGTGTCACGCAAGTGATGGAGCGGCAGGTGGACTTCCTGCCCGGTGGCAGTTCACCGCAGTCGCAGGCCGCTGCCGAGGAGTTGACGCACAAGATTCAGCAGAAGAAAAACCCCTGGCTGAAGACAAAGCCGCAGATGCGCAAGCTCGCGGTGCAGTCGCTGACGGCGAATGTGGTGCTGCCGGAGATGCCGCCGATGGACATGATGGATTTTTCGAAGATCAACAACCGCATGGACATCAGCAAAGCGGGTGTGCTGGGGGCGAGTAAGCCGCTGGGCATGGGCGCGGGTGGCGCGGGCGGTGGTTTCGGTGCCGGGATCGGACGTGGCGGCAAGTTCAGTTTCGTGGGCCAGACCGCCATCGGGCGGCGGGTGGTGTTTGTTGTGGATGTGTCGGGTTCCATGTCCGCCATCGGGCAGGGGGAGAAAATCTCGCGCTTTGATCTGCTGAAAAAGGAGCTGGTTAAGAGCATCAGCCAGATCCCCATGGGAACCGCTTACCAGATTCTGTTCTTTTCCGACTTCGCCTGGCCGCACAACGAGGTGGACAGCCGGAAACCAGACGCGCTCCTCAAGTACCGCTGGGAGATCGAACCGAAGGATTTCAAGCAGGTGAAGATCCCCACTTTCAAATTCCTCCAAGCCAGCCCGTTCTCGCTGCAGGACAGCCGGGAAATCATCGAACGGTCGGACAATCCAGGCGGCACCAACTGGGGGTCGGGGCTGCTCATGGCGCTGAACGCCAGCCCGAAGCCTGATGTGATCTTTTTCATGACCGACGGCAACCGGTCTGACGAAATGGGCTGGATTGACATCATCACGGCCGAAAACAAACGCCGGGCACCCATGACGGTGATTCACACCAGCGCGATGCAGCAGCCGGATGCTGCGCGCGAACTGGATGATCTGGCGAGGCGCAACAACGGCAAGTTCACCGTGGTGATGGGCGAGGGCAAAGTCATCAAGGGCGAGGACTTCTTCAAAATGAAGTAGCGCTGGTCAGGCCACCGCTTGGAGCGCGGCAGTCACTTCATCCATCGGCAGGCCGACGACGTTCGTAAACGAGCCTGTCATGTGGTCGAGCAGCATGTCCGTGCAGGCCTGGATGCCGTAGGCACCGGCTTTGTCGAGCGGGTTCACTTGGGCGTGGTAGGCGTGGATAATCGCATCGGTGAGCGGCTTGAACGTGACGTGAGTGATCACATGCAAGGCATGCTCCACGCTGCCGTCACACGCAAACACCACGCCGGTGCAGACCTCGTGCGTGCGGCCGGAGAGACGACGCACCATGTGCAGCGCCTCGGCCATGTCCGCAGGCTTACCCAGCGGCTCGCCATCCACATAAACCAGCGTGTCAGCGCCGAGCACGAGCGCTCCGGGCCTCAACACACTTCCGGCGAGTGCTTTGCGCCGGGCGTTTTCGATCGTGAGCGCTTCCGGCGTCAGTGCGGCATCGTGTGCCTCCTCGACCTGCGGCAGGATGATTTCAAATTCAAAACCTGCTGCGTGCAGCAGCTCAACACGACGCGGCGAGGCGGAGGCGAGCACCAGCGGACGTTGCGTCCCGTGCTGGCTCACGCGCGCTGCTCCACGATCTTCACCACTTCATCCGCACGGATCAGTGCATCGCGCTTCTGCGGGGTGCGGTAGCGGTAGTAGCCGGTCTTTTCCTGATACTGCGGCTCACCGGCGCTGAGCACCTCACGGCCGTCCTTGAGCTTGATCGTGTACGGTGCGGTGGATGCCAGCATGCTGGGCATGGAGCAGGCAGCGAGGGAGATGGCGGGCAGGATCAGCAGGAGGCGGCGCATGGTGTTCATGGCTATTGGTAGAAGTGGAACGGTGGCATTCAGATGCGACTTTCGACGATTCTGTTCATCCTTCATGCCGGTGACATTTTCAAGCATGAGGATGAAGCAGCTTGAAGCAGCAGCCGTGCCTTTTAACCTGCCCGCATGAGTGAAAAATTTCCCCCGGCCATCGGCATCATCGGCGGTTCCGGCTTGTACGACCTCGAAGGCTTGGAAAATCGTGAGGAAATCAACGTGGAGACACCGTTTGGCAACCCTTCGGATGCGCTGGTGACAGGCACGTTGGCAGGACGTCGCGTCTATTTCCTGCCACGGCATGCCAAAGGCCACCGCATCCTGCCCACCGAGCTGAACCACCGTGCGAATCTCTGGGCGCTGCGCAGCCTGAACGTGCGCTGGATCATCGCCGTCACCGCTGTGGGCAGCCTGCAAGAGCAATACCATCCGCGTGACATCGTCCTGCCGGATCAGTTCTTCGACCGCACCAGCCGCCGTGATCAGCATACCTTCTTTGGCCGTGGCATCGTCGGTCATGTCTCCTTTGGTGACCCCATTTCGGCCGGTCTGCGCTCGCTGCTGCATGACGCCGCCGTGGCCCAAGGCCGCCGCGTCCACAACGGTGGCACCTACGTCTGCATGGATGGTCCCGCTTTCTCCACGCGGGCGGAATCGAACGCACACCGCCAGCTTGGCTTCGATGTCATCGGCATGACGAACCTGCCCGAGGCCAAACTTGCCCGCGAAGCCGAGATCGCCCTCGCCACGCTGGCGATGATCACGGATTACGACTGCTGGAAGGTCGAGGAAGAAGCGGTGACCGCCGAATCCGTCATCGGCCATCTGCATGCCAATGTCGCCGCCGCGAAAGCCATCCTCGCGCAGGTCATTCCGCAGATTCCCACCGAGCCGAACTGGCCGGAGCATCGTGCGCTCGACACCGCACTCATGACCGATCGCAAACTGTGGCCGGAACAGACGGTGGAAGATCTGCTGCCGATGTTGCAGCGGTTTCTGTGAGGCTGATCAATCCTCCATCAGCTTCACCGCCAGGCGGCGCATGAACTGGCGTTCCGGGAGGTTGCCGAGGCGTTCGTAGGCCTCGTCGAGATTGCGCAGGATGCGCAGCAGGGTGCCATCGGCGGTGGCGGGTTCGCGAATGAGGTCTTCCATGCCGGGATTGGCGGCGGGATGATGCTTCGCTACGTCAGCGGCCAGCATGAAGCGGCCGCGGTTGAAGCAATCGACCAGCCAGGTTTTGTCGCGATAGGTGACGCGGGAGAGGAAGTGGCCGGGGAAGTTGCAGCCTTCGATTTCGAGGCCAAAACGCTGCCCCAGCAGGCGGTAGAGGCAGCAGAGGCTGATCGGATTGCCCAGGCCGGTGTCGAACACCCAGAACAGATTGCTGTTGGCGGGTGAGTAGTAGTCCTTGCTGTTGCCACGGAAGCGTGTGATGCCGCCACGCGGCGCGAACAGCCATTGCGCGAGTTCATGCGCGTCCATGCGGCCATTTTCGGCAAAGGCTTCCTCCGCCATCGCGTCGAGCCGTTTGGCGAGATCGGCAGACTGCGTCTTCCAGCCGTTCAAGAAGGCGGAAAGCTGGCTCAAGCCTTCCTCAAGCTGCGCATCCGGGCCGTCCATCCAGCGCCAGCGCATCCAGGTTTCTTCGAGTTCGGTGCGGCGTGCCGGATCGAGCATCTGCGCCACGAGACGCTCCTCATCAGCGCTGAGCGGCGTCTCCAGCGTCTCAATGCGCTGCGGGAGTTCACGCCGCATGCCGGTCAGCTCCTGCTTCACCGCCTGACGCACGACTTCGGAGTCGTCGTCCAGCAATTTGATGAGATGGCTCAGGTGAGCGAGCGCGGGCATGGCATGGTGTTAGCATGACCGGCGCATCCAACGCAATGACGAAATGTGTCAGTGCCGGATTTCCATCCGGCCCACAGGTTTTAACCGAAGTTCCGCCCTTCGGTCATCATGCCTTCCCTGGCCTGCACCGCTTCAGCGTCATTGATGCCAAGGACATCAATGGTGGCACGAGCGCGGGCGGTGCGGCCAAACAACCAGGCACCATGCCATTCAAAATGCTCCTCCCAAACATCATGACGTGGATGAAACAGCGGCGTGATCTGCCCCTCGACTGGATTAACCCCCGCCACGTTCGGCCCCTTGCGGGCATTGCAGCGCAGGCAGGCAAACGCGAGATTTTGCTCCTGGGAATCGCCCCGATGCTTCTGGGCGATGATGTGATCCACCTGGAATGGCATGATGGTCCATTCCGGGCGCAGATGGCAGTACTCGCAGCGGTGTTGCGCCCGGGCACGCACGGTGGCGGCGACGGCTGGCGTCACCCGGCTCATGCTGCGGGCCTGAGTTCGCGCAGATAAAGACGGGCCTTGGACTGCATCAGATCCACCAGGGTTCCCAGCCGCAGATAGCTTTCCATCTCACGCTCCTCGTCCTTGGTGAGAATGCCCTGGTTGGCACGGTCGGCGAGTTCAGAGGCACGCTCCTGGTCTTCCGAGGAGAAGTTGAGCTTGAGCACGGCCTGCGCGGCCTGTTCCGACCAGCCACAGCGGCGCGGATCGACGAGGCGCTGCAGAATGGCGGCTTCTGGCGGTTGAACGTTACCTGTCATGTGAAAATGATGACTGTTTGCTCAATGTCATTAACTTAATGACATTGACTGTTTGCTCATATCAGCGCAAGCACGAATCTAGGCCGTCGTCACAGCCGGATTTCCATCGCCTTCGCGGCACGGTGGGCCTTGGCGCGGGCTTCGTTGATGTTCTCGGCACGGGCGAGGGTCACGGCCATGCGGCGCTGGCCGCTGACGTTGGGTTTGCCAAAGAGGCGGATCTGCGTGTCGGGTTCGGCGAGCACCTTGTCGAGCGCACCGAATTGAACCTTGGCTGATTCACCTTCCACGAGCACAGCACAGCTCGCGCTGGGGCCGTGCTGGTGGATGTTGGGAATGGGCAGGCCGAGGATGGCGCGCACATGCAGCGCGAACTCGCTCAAATCCTGTGAAATGAGCGTGACGAGGCCGGTGTCATGCGGACGCGGCGAAACTTCGCTGAAGATCACGTCGTCGCCTTTGATGAACATCTCGACGCCGAAGAGTCCGCGGCCCCCAAGCGCTTCAGTGATGGCTCCGGCCATGTGTTCGGCGGCAGCGAGGGCTTGTTTCGACATCGGATGCGGCTGCCAGGACTCGCGGTAGTCGCCTTTGATCTGCGTGTGGCCCACGGGAGCGCAGAACGACGTGCCGCCGGCATGCCGCACGGTGAGCATGGTGATCTCGTAGTCGAAATCGACGAAGCCTTCGACGATGACCTTGCCCTTGCCGGCGCGACCACCTTCCTGGGCGTATTTCCACGAGTGTTCGATGTCGGCGGCGGTTTTGACGACGCTCTGACCCTTGCCGGAGCTGCTCATGATCGGCTTGATGACGCAGGGCATGCCGATTTTTGCAATCGCGGCCCGGAACTCCTCTTCGGTGGCCGCAAACACATACGGCGAGGTCTTGAGGCCGAGTTCTTCAGCGGCGAGGCGACGGATGCCTTCGCGGTTCATCGTGAGTTTGGCCGCACGGGCGGTGGGCACGACGCGGAAGCCTTCATTTTCGAGTTCCAGTAGCGTGTCGGTGGCGATGGCTTCGATTTCGGGCACGATGCAGTCGGGTTTCTCCACTTCCACGAGGCGGCGCAACGCCTCACCATCCAGCATCGAGACGATATGGCTGCGATGCGCGACCTGCATGGCCGGCGCATTCGCGTAACGATCCACGGCGATGACCTCGCAGCCGAGACGTTGCAGTTCGATAACGACTTCTTTGCCCAACTCGCCGGAGCCGAGGAGCATGACTTTCGTTGCGGTGGAGGAGAGGGGGGTGCCGATGCGTGCCATGCGTGGATTTAGGCTTGCAGTTGGCATGCTTCAAATCGCAATTAACATGGGTCATGCCTTATCCCGGCCCGCCAGTTGAATCTCGTACGCGGCGGATGCTGCAACCCGTGTGGTCGGCATTTGTAGATCTGATCTATCCACGCCTGTGCAGCGTGTGTCATGTGCCGCTGGGAGACGAGGCATCCGGGTATTTTTGCCGTACCTGTGAAGATGCGTTGCCATTGGTGGAGTCGCCGTATTGCAAGGTGTGCGGCGAGGTCTATGACGGTGCGTTCACGCATGCGTTCCGCTGCATGAACTGTGACGGGCGCAAACTGGCGTTTGAATTTGCCGTGGCGGCGTGTCGTGCGGAGGAGGCGGTGCGGGAGCTGGTGCATCAGTTCAAGTATGAGCGGCGGCTGCATCTGCGGGGTGTGCTGGCCACGCTGCTGCTGCGTACGTTGGAAGAACCCCGGCTGGCGCAGGAAAATCTCGCGGACTGGCTGCTGGTGCCGGTGCCGCTGCATCGCAGCCGGGAAATGGACCGCGAGTTCAATCAAAGCTGGGAGCTGTGCCTGCGGCTGTCGCAATTAACCGGGATTCCCGCCGCGAACGTGCTCGTCCGTATTCGCGAGACGGACTCGCAGGCGAATCTGGATCGTGATGAACGGCTGCGGAACCTGCGGGGTGCCTTTGCGCTGCGGCAATCCCGGTTTTGGCAGAAAATCAGCAGCACCCAGGGCCGCCGTATCCTGCTGGTGGACGATGTTTTCACCACGGGAGCGACGACCAGTGAATGCGCCCGGATTTTGCGGCGTGAGGGTGGGGCAGAAAAAGTGGTGGTCATCACCGTTGCACGCGGCTAGGATCGCCCCCGCGTCCGGCCTAGGCCGGGCCTGACAGTGCGAACGCCAGGCGGATTTCCGCTGCGGCACCTCCTGCGACATGCCACTCGGGGAGACGCGCCATCAGGTCCGCCGCCGCAGGATGCCCACACTGACTGAACTACCATGGGATTTTTCAAAAAACGCTCCGTTGACGATCTAGGCGAAAAGAAACGCGACATGCCAGAAGGCCTCTGGACGAAATGTCCGTCATGCAATGAAAGCCTCTTTGAGCAGGCGCTCGCCAAAAACCTCCGCGTCTGCACCAGTTGCGGCTACCACTTCACCATCGGCTCGGACGAGCGCATCGCCAGCCTGGTGGACGAAGGCAGCTTCGTCGAGATGGACCAGAAGCTCGATTCCGTGAACGCCCTCGGCTTCAAAGGCTATTTGGACAAGGTGAAGGCGTATCAGGTGAAAACCGGACTGACTGAGGCCGTCGTCACCGGTCGTGCCACCATCGAAGGCGTCGCCGTGCTGGTTGCGATCATGGATTTCCGCTTCCTCGGCGCCAGCATGGGCAGCGTAGTGGGCGAAAAAATCACCCGCGCCATCGAGGCCGCCACCGCCGAGCGCAAGCCGGTCATCGTCTTCTCCGCCTCCGGCGGCGCCCGCATGCACGAGGGCATCCTGAGCCTCATGCAGATGGCCAAGACCAGCGGTGCCCTGGCCCGTCATGCCGAAGCGCGCCTGCCCTACATCTCCGTGCTCACGCATCCGACCACTGGCGGCGTCACCGCCAGCTTCGCCACCCTCGGCGACATCATCATTGCCGAGCCGAAGTGCATGATCGGCTTCGCCGGCCCGCGTGTGGTGAAGGAAACCACGCACGCTGACCTGCCCCCCGGCTTCCAGACCGCCGAGTTCATGATGCAGCACGGCCTAGTCGATATGATTGTGGACCGCAAGGACATGCGGCCCACGCTGGCGAAGGTGCTGCGTTACATGGTCGTGGCAAAGAAGGCGTAACGGCTTCGTTTCAGGCAAATAGGAGCCTGCATGCCGCTGTGGCTGATTTTAGGTTGCTCGGTCCTGCGTTCCATCCTGAACCCGCAGATGTCGCGTGTGTCGCCGGATGCTGTCGTAGGCTGGGTGTGGCGTAAGCCCGCCCGGCTGAACGGTGCGCACTGAGCGAACCAACGCCCAACGCAGACGACCGGGCTGTCGCCACAGTCATTCTACCTCATGCCGGCGGCGCACCTCAGGCCCAACGGGCTTGCGTCATGGAGACAATAATGATGCCAGGCATTCAGTTGTTGCACCCGCCAGGTTTTTGACCAACTTCCGTTGCCATGAAATCCGCGCTATCCATTGATTCTCAACCGCTCCCGCTCGAAGAACAGCTTGTCGGCGTGAACGCCAAAACCGGTCTCTATCCCGGCGCGCGTTCTTGGTCTGGCGGTCGGCGGCGCATTCTGGGCAAAGGGCCCTTGGAATCCTACTGCTACCATGTCATGTCCCGCACCTGCGGTGGCGAGGTGTTCTTTGATGACGTGGAGAAAGAGGCGCTGCGGCGCGTCCTCTGGCGGATGGCGGAGTTTTGTGGCATCAAGGTCGTGACCTACTGCTTGATGGGCAATCACTTTCACCTGCTGGCCGAGGTGCCGCAGCGCGAGACGTGGCTGGAACGCTTCGATGGCCCACAGGGCGAAGCGAAGCTGCTGGAGCACCTGCGCATCCTCTACAGCAAGACCTACGTGGGCCTGTTGCGCGATGAACTCAGCGACCTGCGCCAGCGTGGCCTAGAGTCACTGGCGCAACAGAAGATCGAGACGCTCAAGCGGCGCTTTTGTGAGCTGTCCTTGTTTGTGAAGGAAGTGAAAGAGCGATTCAGCCGCTGGTTCAACAAGCGGCGCGGACGCCGTGGCACGCTGTGGATGGACCGTTTCAAGAGCGTGCTGGTGGAAGGCAAAGGCGAGGCGCTGCGCACGATGGCGGCTTACATCGATCTTAACCCGGTGCGTGCGGGGCTGGTGCAGGATCCGAAGGACTACCGCTGGTGTGGTTATGCCGAGGCATTGGGCGGCAGTCGGAGGGCACAGCGCGGACTGTGCAAGGCCATCGGCAAGCCGGTGGACGGCTGGCAGGAGGCGGGAGCTGCGGAGGCGTATCGCTGCATTCTCTTTGATGAAGGCCGGGAGGTGAAGGACGCGCAGAATGTGACGGTGGTGGAGCGCGGCGTGAGCGTGGAATCCGCCCGAGTGGTGCTGGCGGGGCGAGGGAAGCTAAGTTCGACGGAGCTGGTGCGCCTGCGTGTGCGCTACTTCAGTGACGGGGCCATCCTGGGCAGCAAGGCGTTTGTGGAGGGCATTTTCGAGGCGCAACGCGAGAACTTTAGCCCGAAGCGGAAGCATGGGGCCAAACGCATCAGCGAATTCACCCAGCCGTTTTACTCGTTGCGCCAGCTTCGCAAGGCCCCCGTCGGTTGAATTCATCCATAAACAGCGCAACTGGTGCCAACATCAGGTTTGCCGCGCTCTGCGAAGGTTTTGGTCTGCATGGTCGCGGCAAAGAAGGCGTAGCCTGCTCAAGGGATGGCGGTTCACCCTTGAAAAGGTGTGCAAAAGCAGCCTTTCCTGATTTGCACTTGGAGCGAATGAGCGCATTCTGCCCGCCCCCCTCATGAGTGCTACATTGCCGTACCGCGCCAACGCGGATTTCCTCGAGTCCAAATACGTGGACTGGAAAAAAGACCCTGGTTCCGTTGAACCACTGTGGTCGTCGTTTTTCGAAGGTTTCGAGCTGGGCATGGCCCGGCTTGCCACCAAAGGAGCCGCCGGCACCGCAGACGCGGCGCCGTTGTCCGAGAAGACGCTGAACTTCCGCATGCGCGTGTCGAACGCGCTGTATGCCTTCCGCGAACTCGGCCACACGGCCGCGTATCTCGATCCGCTCGACACGGCAGGACCGGAGATTCCATCGCTCACTCTTGCTGGTCTTGGCTTCACTGCGGACGAACTCGAAGAAGAGGTGCAGACACACTTGTTCCGCAACGGCCAGCCGATGAAGCTCAAAACGCTGCTCGGCGACCTGCGCCGCATTTATTGTGGGAAAACGGGCTTCGAGTTCATGCACATTCATCATCCTGAAGTGCGCGCCTGGCTGCTGGATCGTGTCGAAGCGCGTGATCTTGAGGCCAAACCGGTGGCGAAGGATCAAATCGACGCGTTGCGCTGGTTGCTGGAGGCGGAAACCTTCGAGCGCTTCCTGCATCGTCGTTTCGTCGGGCAGAAGCGTTTCTCCGTGGAAGGCGGAGAATCCATGCTCGTAGCACTGGAGACGATCCTCGAAGGCCTGCCTGCGCAAGGCGGCAAAGAAATCATTCTGGGCATGGCGCATCGCGGCCGCCTCAGCGTGCTGGCGAATTTTCTGCGCAAGCCGCTGGAATACCTGTTTTACGAGTTCAGCGAGAACTACGTGCCGAACATGGTCTCCGGCGACGGCGACGTGAAATACCACCTTGGCTTTGAAACCGTGCGCCAGACCAGCAGTGGCGATTCCGTGGGCGTGATGATGGCCCCCAATCCAAGCCACCTCGAAGCCGTCGATCCCGTCGTCGAAGGCATGGCGCGCGCGCGTCAGCGCGCGCTCGGCGATACCAAGGAGCGCAAAAAGGTCATCCCGGTGCTCATCCATGGCGATGCGGCCTTCGCCGGCCAGGGGCTCGTGGCCGAAGTGCTCAATCTCTCGCAGCTTCCCGGCTACCGCACCGGCGGCACCATCCACATCATCGTGAACAACCAAATCGGCTTCACCACGATGCCGGAAGACGCCCGCAGCTCCTTTTACTGCACGGACGTGGCGAAGATGATCGAAGCGCCGGTCTTCCATGTGAATGGCGACTGCCCGATGGAAGTGATGAACGCGACGCGACTCGCGCTCGAATTCCGCCAGACCTTCGCGCGTGACGTGATCATCGACATCGTCTGCTACCGCCGTCACGGTCACAATGAAACCGACGAACCCGGCTTCACGCAGCCGAACATGGCCCGCGCCATCGCCGAACATCCCTCCACCGCGACGTTGTTCCGCCTCGATCTCGCCGCAAATGGTGTGCTCGACGAAGCCGGCGCCGCCGTGTTGCAGCGCGAGCTGGAGGACGAACTCGAACAAGGCGTCACAACCCTGTCTGACCGCGATAAAAATGCCGAAGGTGGCAATCCGTTTGAAGGCAGCATGGCGATGCCGCAGCCGGCTTATGACTACCACCCGGTGAAGACCGGCGTCGAACTAGAGACCCTGCAAACCTTGGGCCAGCGCCTGCTGGAAGTGCCGGAAGACTTCAATTTGCACCCGACGATCGCCAAGCGCTTCCTCGCCGCGCGCAAGAAGGCCATCGAAGCCGGTGAAGGCATCGACTGGGCCTATGCGGAGTCATTGGCGTTCGGTACGTTGCTCACAGAAGGTCATGGCGTGCGCCTCAGCGGCCAGGACGTGCGGCGTGGCACCTTCAGCCAGCGGCACTCGGTGTTTTACGATTCCCAAACACGCGAGCGCCACATCCCGCTGAACCATCTCAAGCCGGAACAAGGCCGCTACTGCGTGTACAACAGCCTGCTCTCCGAGGCCGCCGTGCTTGGCTTTGATTACGGCTACTCGCTGCTGACCAGCAACCTGCTCGTCTGCTGGGAGGCGCAGTTTGGCGACTTCGTGAACGGGGCGCAGGTCATCATCGACCAGTTCATCGCCAGCGCAGAGAGTAAATGGCAGCGCCCGAGCCACATCACGCTGCTGTTGCCGCATGGTTATGAAGGGCAGGGGCCGGAGCACTCCAGCGCCAGGCTTGAGCGCTTCCTGCAGCTCTGCGCCGGCGGTAACATGCAAGTCTGCAATTTCTCCACGCCCGCGCAGTATTTCCACGCGCTGCGCCGCCAGCTCAAGCGCAGCACCCGCAAGCCGCTCGTCGTCATGACGCCGAAAAGCCTGCTGCGTCATCCAAAGTGCGTCTCCAAGCTCAGTGAGATGGCCGAGGGCACCACGTTCAAGGAAGTGCTCGATGACGATCAGCTCCTCGCACCGCCGGAGCGCATCACGCGCCTCATCCTGTGCAGTGGCAAAGTGTATTATGATCTGCTCGATTTCCGTGCGGAGCATAAGATCAAGAACGCCGCCATCATCCGCATCGAGCAGCTTTACCCGCTGAACTACGAGATGCTCAAGGAGATCGTCGCCAAATATCCGCGTGCGCAGAAAAAATGGATCTGGTGCCAGGAGGAGCCGCGCAACATGGGCGCCCACTACTACATCCGTCCGCGCTTGGAGGAACTCTCCAACCACAAGCTGCGCTACGCCGGCCGCGAACGCAGCTCCAGCCCTGCCGCAGGTTCTAAGGCCATCCATACCCTCGAACAGGAAAATCTGGTTGAGGCCGCCTTCAACGCTTGATCATTTTCTAAATACCCCGTTATGCCCTCCGACATCAAAATCCCCGCACTCGGCGAATCCGTCGCCGGTGGTCAGATCGCTAAATGGCACTTCAAAGAAGGTGACCATGTCAAAACCGGCGACATCCTCCTCACCCTCGAAACCGACAAGGTGGCCGCTGAAGTCACTGCTGAATTCTCAGGTGCATTGCACATTGGCAAACCGGCCGGTGCAGACGTCGAAGTCGGTGCTGTGGTCGGTCAAATCGATGAAAGCGCCGTTGCTCCTGCGGCGAAGGCTGAAACGCCCAAGCCTGCTCCTGCTGCCGAAGCCAAGCCGAGCAACATCACCGAGTTCAAAGTCGTCCCGAAACCTGAACCTGCTCCGCAGGCATCTGAAATTTCGAATCTCAAATCTCAAATGCCCGAAGGCCGTGTGACGCGCAAAAAGATGAGTCCGCTGCGCCGGAAGATCGCGGAGCAGCTCGTCAGCGCCCAGCACACCGCCGCCATCCTGACCACCTTCAATGAATGCGACATGAGCCACGTCATGGCGATGCGTTCGAAGCTGCAGGACAGTTTTGTGGCCAAACATGGCGTCAAACTCGGCTTTATGAGCTTTTTCATCAAGGCTGTCGTCGAAGCGCTCAAAGCCGTGCCGCAGGTCAATGTCCGCGTCGAAGGCGATGAGATCGTGCAGCAGCATTTCCATGACATCGGCGTCGCTGTTGGCACCGAGCGTGGTCTCATCGTGCCCGTGTTGCGTGACTGTGATCAGAAGTCCTTCGCCGAACTCGAAAAAGACATCCTCGGCTTCGCTGCCAAGGCCAAGGAAGGTAAAATCCAGATCAGCGACCTCACTGGCGGGGTTTTCACCATTTCCAACGGCGGTGTCTATGGTTCGCTGCTCAGCACGCCGATCATCAACCCGCCGCAGAGCGCCATCCTCGGCATGCACAGCATCCAGCAGCGCCCCATCGCCGTCGATGGTCAGGTCGTTATCCGCCCGATGATGTACCTTGCCCTGAGCTATGACCACCGCGTTGTCGATGGCAAAGAGGCCGTTACTTTTCTCATCCGCGTCAAAGATTGCATCGAAAATCCGGCGCGCATGCTCGTCGGTGCGTAATCACTGAATAATGCTGAACGAAGCGGTTGCCGCACGTTCTCATTAGCGCACTGAGACTGATTCACATGGCACTCGAAACATCCAGCACCGCAGTCATACCTGAAGCACCTGCGCCGAAAGGATGGGGCGTGTGGCTGCGCAACAAGTTCCTGGCCGGACTCGCGCTGGCGCTGCCGTTGATCATCACGTTTTGGATTCTGTATTCGATCTATGACCTGCTGCACGGCTGGAGCAAGCCGGTGCTGGCCCAGGTGGTGAGCTTGGTCAACGAACTGTCCGAACATCCGGTGCTCAACATTGAGGATCCGAAACTCGAGAGCTTTACCAACTTCATCGGTTTCTTGTTTTCCGTGCTCGCCATCATCGGTCTCGGCTTCATGGCCACGAACGTCATCGGCGTGCATGTCGTCACGGCCGTTGACAAACTACTGCTGCGGATCCCGCTCGTCGCCGTCATCTATCGTCCCCTCAAGCAGGTAATCGACGCCTTCCGCGGTCTTGGTGGTGCGAAGCAGAGCTTCAAGCGAGTCGTGTACATCGACTATCCCGTGCCCGGTATGCGCATGATCGGCTTTGCCACCGGCCAGTACTGCGATCCGCAGAGCGGCAAGGCCATGACCTGCGTCCTGTTGCCCACTGCTCCCAGTCCCATGACCGGCATCCTGCTGGTCGTTGATTCCGAAAAAATCAGCGATGCGCCGATCACGATCGAAGAAGCGATGAAAATGATCATCTCCGGGGGGCTCGTCGCGCCGCTCAACGCTGTTGTGCCGCTGAATCAAAGGCCGGTGGTTGCCCCCCTGCCAGAATCACTGCCAGTGCCTGAGCCGGTGCATGATCTGCCCGCAGGTCTGCCGCGTGCCGAGGACTTCGATGCCGGCGACACGGAAATCCTCGCCCAATCCATGGACATCAAGAGCGGCAAGCGCTGGCTGCGTGGCCTGCCGTGGAAAAAACGCTGAACCACGGTGATCATCGACTGGCAATCCTGGCAGCCCGACGTGCGCGCGACACTGATGTTCATCATTGATGAATCGAAACGTGAAGTGCTGCTCATCCGCAAAAAGCGCGGCCTTGGCGCGGGTAAAATCAACGGGCCTGGCGGCAAAATGGAACCTGGCGAGACTTCTTTGGAGTGCGCGGTGCGCGAAACGCAGGAGGAACTCGGCGTTACCGCCTTTAATCCCATGCATCACGGCGAACTCTGGTTCCAATTCGTCGATGGCCTGCGCATGCTTGTGGATGTCTTTGTCGCCACCGAGCATGAAGGTGAGGCTGTCGAAACACCTGAAGCCCTGCCATTGTGGACATCGCTAGATGTTCTGCCCTTCGATCAAATGTGGGCCGATGACATCCACTGGCTCGCTCAGACGTTGATCGAGCGCCGCCATTTTCTAGGCCGCTTCGTGTTTGATGATGACACGATGCTGTCGCACGAACTCGAATGGCGCTGAGTTTTTGATTCCAGACTGAGCTGGTTCGTGGTTATCATCCGGCCATGAACAGTTCTCTGACTTTCTGCGGCTGTTATTTGATGGCCATCGCCTGTTATGCCGCTCCGTCCGAGCCGCCGAACATTGTTCTCGTGATGGCCGATGACCAAGGCTGGGGTGACATGGCTTATAATGGGCATCCGCAGTTGCAGACGCCGCATTTTGATGCGCTGGCGAAGGAAGGCGTGCGTTTTGACCAGTTTCATGCTGCTGCGCCGGTGTGCTCACCGACACGCGGCAGCGTGATGACGGGACGCAACCCGAACCGCTTCGGCTGCTTTTCCTGGGGCCATGCGTTGCGCCCGCAGGAAATCACGATTGCGGAGGCGCTCAAAACGGCGGGCTATGCGACGGGTCATTTTGGGAAATGGCACCTGGGTTCGGTGCAGAAGGCTAGCCCGGTCAGTCCGGGTGCTAGCGGCTTCGACGAATGGGTCTCATCGCCGAACTTTTTCGATCTCGATCCGGTTCTGAGTGTGCATGGCAAGGCGGTGCCATTCCAAGGCGACAGCTCCGATGTCACGGTGGAAGAGGCGCTGAAGTTCATCCGCCGCTGTGCAGTGCAGAAGCAGCGTTTTCTGGCTGTGGTCTGGTTTGGATCGCCACACGATCCGCATCAGGCGCTGGAAGCCGACCGTGCGCTGTATGTCGGCCTGTCAGAGAAGCAGCAGCACTTTTATGGCGAGATCACCGCCATGGATCGTGCTTTCGGCAAGCTGCGGGCGGAATTGCGTGAACTGGACCTGCGAGAAAACACACTGTTATGGTATTGCAGCGACAACGGCGCGCTGCTGAAGGTCGGCACCAGTGGCGGAAGACGAGGTTTTAAAGGACAGATTTATGAAGGCGGACTCGCCGTGCCTGCGCTGCTGGAGTGGCCGGCCGTTTTTCGTGAACCGAAGGTGATCCAGGCACCGTGCGTCACGTCTGACATCTATCCCACCGTGTTGGAAATTGCTGATGTTAAGATGGACCAACAGCCGGTGCTGGATGGCAGTGACATTATGCCTCTGCTGACTGGCCAGGAGCAGCAGCGTCGTCAACCTATCGGCTTTTGGGAGACAGGCAGCAAAGGCATCAGCACACCATCAAAAGCATGGATGGACGAACTGCGGGCCGATCAATCCCGTGGTGGCGAGCCCAATGACCCCGTCCGCATTCGCCCTGATGCGGGTAAAATCGGCGATCCTGTCTCGCTGACCAGTTTCCCCGGTCATTCCGCCTGGCTCGACTGGCCGTGGAAGCTCCATCGGATCGAGAACAAGAAGACTCGAGAGATCACCTGGGAACTCTACAATCTCGCCAGCGACCCCGACGAAAGCACCGTTTTGCTGGCAGAGCAGCCCGAGCGAGTGGCGGAAATGCAAAAAAATCTCGAAGACTGGCTGGAAAGCGTGGCTCGCAGCCTCAATGGCGAAGATTATGCGGTTGAGAAGGCCGCTTCCAAATAAGCGTGGCTCCAAATCACACTTTCATGGCCGAAATCAGCCTGATGGTGCTCAAAAGGCTTCCTTCTAGTCCTTGCTTGCCAGGTCGCTCAAGAGTGCTAATTAACCACCCTGAGTTTAAAAAGAGGGAAGTTACGAAAGTTTGGACTTCTGAATCCATCAGTCAGTCTGGAAATTCAAAAACATCCTTCTAATTCTAAAAAATATCTTGCGGCAGTAAGGTGTTACGTGTTACTATAACTTTAATTGCGGGTATAGCTTAATGGTAAAGTTCCAGCCTTCCACGCTGGCCATGTGGGTTCGATTCCCACTACCCGCTCTGAGAACGCGTACATTTCCAAAACACCATAAATTCACTGCCGCTTATGAAAGCTGTATTTTTTCCTCGCATCGCTGGCATTTCAGCATGTTTACTCATGCTTGCCGGAGCCTCGATTTCTACGGCGCAGTCGCCCAGTAACTGCACCGAAATTTCCAATGATGTGCGAGTTGCCGTCGAAAAAGACCCTTCCAAGGTTCTGATGGTTGTGGAAGATGCTCTTGTGATCAATGAGGGCTGTGCTGCCGACATCGTGAAGACTGCTATCACAGCTTCCAAGGCGGATGCGACTCTCGCCAGCCAGATCGTTCAAACTGCGGTTTCGGTGGCACCGAAGATGGCTGCGGTCATCAATGACGCAGCAACCAGTGTTGTCCCCGGCCTCGCCGCTGTCGCACCAGTTGAAGAAGCGGCGCGTCCGGTGACTGTCGCAGGCGGCAAAAATCCCGGCAAAAATCCGGTCATTCCCGCTGCTCCTGCAAAGGAGGAGGACTTCTTTGTTCCATCTACAATCCGTGGAGTTTACCTCATTCAGCCTCCTGCCTCAGGCCCGCTGCCTCCGCGTTGCGACTGTAATCCAGTGTCTCCATCCACGGCGATTCCATAAAGTCGATTTCAGGTCTGCTTCTCCTTTCCGCACACTCCATCGTTCTAACCAACATGCGCACTCCACTTGCCATACTGCTCCTTGCGGCTGCTTTGCTCGGCCCCGCTGCTTTGCGCGGCCAAGGCTTGGTGGCGATCCAGAATTACTCGGCGGATTTTAAAACGGAACAGCCACTCACGTTTTCATTTACCGGCCAGACCGGCTATGACTTCCTCAACTACAAGGTGAATTCGCCGCTCGTGCAGGACATTGAGTCTTGGTATGTGCAGGGCGGTGTCGGGGCGGCTTACACTCATCCTGACCGCACGACGCCGTGGAGTTTTAATCTCGATACCAGCGTCATCCACTACATCGACGGGGTGCCACGTTTTGGCGGCACCTTTTACAATGCGCGTGCCGCCTTCAATTTTGAGCACCGGTTTTCGGAACGTCTTAAGGTCAGCAACAATTTCTACCTCACCTATGGCGTGGACCCCAGTTCCGCTTTTGGCTACGGAGCGTCCACAACGTTGTGGAACGGCCAGTACCTGTATGGCTTCAACAACTTCAACGTCAGCTACGCCTGGACGCCGCGTCTCTCCACCACCACTTCCTACACGATTGATGGCATCGGTTATCAGGATGACCTGGTGGCCGATCCTGAGGACCGTTACACGCATTTGTTCGCCCACCAGTTTGCGTATGCGATTTCAAAGCGCACCAGTCTGACGGCAGAATACCGCTACCGCATGGCCACCTACGCCACCCAGGCGGACAAAAACTACACCTCTCATTTTGCCCTGCTCGGCGTGGATCATGCCTGGAGTGAGCGCATGTCTGGATCGGTGCGCGGTGGTGCAGAGTTCTATGACTCGGAGCGCGTCTCCAAGGCGGCTCCTTATGCCGAAGCTGCACTTAATTACGCCGTCGCCAAGCAGACCATGGTGCGCTGGTTTGCCGCGCTTGGATTCAACGGTGCCGAGCTTGCCGCCTTCAACAGCCGTTACGGCTTGAACACGGGAGTCCAGGTGAATCACAATTTTACGAAGCGCCTCAGTGCCAATGCCGGGGCATCATATGCCCTCAGTCAGTTTGATAATGGCACGGGGGCAGACGCCACCGAGCACTCGGCGCTCATCTCCGCAGGCATTGGCTACCAGCTCCTCGAAAATTTGAATCTCAACGCTAACTACTCCTACTCCACGCTGCAAGCAACCGACGCACTCCGTGAGTTCGATCGTCACCGCGTGTCCCTCGGTGCCACCGCCAGCTTTTAAGTCGCTCAACAGCCAGACACCCATCCGCCGGCGGGCCGTTTCGGACACCACGAAATTCCCGCTGGCGGCATTTCCAGACCACTTTCTTAACCTCTCCAAAACACTTTCACCTCACCAGGCATGAACGAGACAGGCACAGAACTGCAAAAACATGCGATGGACACGTGGCAGGTGGTCAAAAACCGTTTTGGCCTCATCTCGCTGAGCTTCATCCTCATCTTCGCCGCTGCGGCCGTCCTCACCTACATCATGCCGCGCAAATATCGCGGCCATGTCGAGATGACCATTGAGCGCATCACGCAGGACATCAATGTCTTCGAACGCAACCGCACGGATGGCAACGCCAGCCTACCGGAGTATCTCAAAACACAGTTCGAGACCATCACTAAGCCCACCACGCTTTATCCGGTCATCGAGAAGCTTGAACTCGCGAAGCGCTGGGAACTGCCATCACGCCAGGCGGCGCTGGCAAAGCTGCGTGCCAACCTCGAAACGCAGTCCATGCTTCGTTCGGACTTCGTTACCATTGACTACTACGACCAGGATTCGCAGCTTGCGGCCACCATCGCCAACGAGATCGCCAAAAGTTATATGGCGCAGCGGAACAACATCGAGAGTGACAAGAAGCAGAAGGCGCTCACGGTTTTGCAGCAGCAGATTTCCGACCAGGAGGATCTCCGGCGTCAGGCGCAGTTGCGTTCGCAGGAAGCCAAGCGCAAGGCCGGCATCGTCGGCGACTGGTTCCCGGGCGGCGGCAATTCGTTGAATCCCGGCGGCGAAATGCGCAGTGAAAAAGACTCCATGGTCATTACACGCGAGCAGGCCCTGCTGATGGCGGATCAGGACATCCTGACCTTGCAGTCCGAGATCGATCAGGTCGGCAAACTGACCCCCGATGAACTTATTGATCAGGCCTCGGGCCTTAAGTTGGAGAATCAAAACATTTTGGCGATGACCTCCAAGCTTCAGGAACTGAAAGTCGCACGCGAGGGACTGATCAATGAGGGCCGTGGCCGCATGCATCCTCAGGTGCTGAGCGTGGACAGTCAGATCACCCAATACAAATCGTTGATCGATGCCGCAGCGAAGGCGCACATCGCTGGTCTCCAGAACCGCTTGGATGGTGCCAAAAAGAAACGCGAATCGTTCCAGGACTTCAACGATAAGGCCAAACAAGAACTCATGGGCATGCAGTCGCTCTACAACGAGTACAAGACCGCCAAGGACGAAGTGACCTACCTCGAAGACCTCCTCGTCAAAATGCGCTCGCGCTTCTTCGAGGAAAAGGCGGGCATCGAACTCGTGAAATCTCCCGCCACCATCTACTCCGAGGCGGAGCCCGAAGGGAAACCCGCCAAACCCAACGTTGCGCTGCATCTCGCGCTTGGTGGCGTTCTCGGCCTCATGTTCGGCCTCGGTCTCGCTTTCTTCCTCGAGTACATGGACACCACCGTGAAGAGTCTCGATGATGTCGAGCGCTTCCTCGGCGTTCCCGTTCTCGCCGTCGTGCCGAAGGATGTCGGCGTGCTTCATCGCTCCAGCGGCTTCAATCCTGACGCCGAGGCCTATCGCATTCTGCGCACCAACATCGAGTTCAATCGCAAGTCACCCGACGCCAACTGCCTCACCGTTGTCAGCGGCGGGGCAGGGGAGGGGAAATCCACCACGATGGTGAACCTCGCCTACGTCTGTGCTCAGGGCGGTTACAACGTTCTCCTCATCGACGCTGACCTGCGCCGCCCCAGCATGCACACGCACTTCGATGTCAGCCATGCCACCGGCCTCACCAATTATCTCACCACCGACATCCGCCTCGAAGACGTCGTCATCCGCACTCAGGTTGAAAACTTGTTCTTCCTCCCCAGCGGCCTCTTGCCTGCGGACAGCGCCGGACTGCTCAATTCCCAGCGCATGGTCGATCTCATCGCCGATGTGAAAAGCCGTTTCGATCTCGTCTTGATCGACTCCCCGCCCATCCTCGGCGTCAGCGACGCCTCCGTGCTCGCCAACATGGCCGACATGACCATGATCGTCGTGCAGCATCGGAAACTGCCGCGTCACATGCTCATGCGCGTCAAGCAGAGCGTCGAAAACGTCGGCGGCAAAGTCATCGGCGTCGTCCTCAACAACGTCGATCTCCGCAGCGACGCCCAATACCAGTACTACACCAGCTACTACACCTACTACTCGCCCACCAACTCCCCCGGTGGTGCTCAGGGCGGCAAAGCACGTCGCCGCAAGATCAAGACCGAAACCACCGCCTCCGCGCTCGCCAGCACCCAGCCCCTGTCGCGGCTGGATGGCGACGACGTTTTTTAATCCTCATCCAATCATCACGCTTATGAACACACGCATCTTCTCCAGCATCCTCGCCGCATGCGCCTTCGCGTTTGCTCCGGCGCACGCTCAAAACGGCGAACTCGCCCTCAAGGCCAACGACCGCGTCACCATTTCCATCGGTGGCATCCCCGACAACGAAGTGCCGCAGATCAGCAAGGTTTACACCATCAGCGACAACGGCACTGTCAATCTCCTGCACATCGGCGAAGTCCGCGCTGCCGGCCTCAAGCCCTCCTCGCTCCAGCGCACCATCGAGCAGACCTACGTCGCTAAAGAAATCTACACCCGCCCCACCGTCACCGTCTCCACCGATGATAGCGCCGCCACCGCCCGCATGGTCTATGTCATCAGTGGCTGTGGCAAAAACGGCCCCATCCCGTGGAATTCCGGTATGACCATCCTCAAGGCCGTCGGTGCCGCCGGTGGTTTCACTGCCTTTGCCAAGCCTAGCAAGACCAAGCTCATCCGCGACGGCGTCACCACCGAGGTCGATCTCAAAAACATCAGCGCCAATCCAGCGCGCGACATCAAACTCCAGCCCGAAGACCAGATCATCGTGCCGGAGTAAGTTCTGAAAACCAATGACACGGCAATGAACACTCGGCTTCTCATTTGCATCCTTGGTGCCTCTGCTCTTGTTCTGAATCCAGTTCAGGCACAGAACAGCGAACTCGCACTCAAATCAGGTGATCGCATCGCCCTCTCCATCGGCGGGATTCCAGATGCTGAGGTCACCCAGATCAGCAAAGTGTACAGCGTCAGTGATGGTGGCACCATCAATCTGGTGCATATCGGCGAGGTTCCAGCCGCTGGTCTCAAGCCGTCCATGCTTCAACGTGCCATTGAAAAAGCCTACATCGAGCGTGAGGTTTACACGCGTCCTACTGTCACCATCTCGATTGATGGTGGCGAGTCTCCGTCCCGCATGGTCTATGTCGTCAGCGGCTGTAAACAGAACGGCCCGGTGCCTTACAACTCTGGCATGACCATCATGAAAGCCGTGAGTGTGGCGAAAGGCTTCTCCGACTTTGCTCACCCCAGCCGCACCAAGCTCATCCGCGACGGCGTCACCACCGAGGTCGATCTCAAAAACATCAGCGCCAATCCAGCGCGCGACATCAAACTCCAGCCCGAAGACCAGATCATCGTGCCGGAGTGAGATTTTCGGCTTACTTGGTGGCTTTTAGGCGAACAAAGCCTCGACCTGCTAAATTGGCGCTCACAGTGACTGTGCCGTCAGCATTTGTCACGATTTGAGAGGCGGGTACGTCGGTCCAGTCGGTCAAATCAGGGGAGGATTGGGCTTTCAAAACGCCCCATTCGGCAAAAAGCGGCCGTGGACGCCAAGTGAGCTTCAGAGCGCCGTTTTGCATCACGGGCCGCGGCAGATTCGCAATGTCTGAAGCGCCGGCGGTGAAGCCATCGATGGCGAACTCGGTCAGGTTCGGCACACCATCACCATCTGCATCGTCATTGAAACCGCCGGTGGCACCCTGCGCGGCCAGCCATTCGTTGAAGGGAATGTTGTGATCAAGACCAAGGACGTTGGTGATGATGTAGTCGTCATCAAGCGGGGTGATCGGCGTGCCAGGATACGCCGTATTGAAGGCCGCCACAATCATCTGCGCGATCTTGGTGTGAGCGCAGGTGTTTGGGTGGAACCCGTCCCCGCCGAAAACAAACCGCGTGCGCGAGTCGGCATCCGCCACGCGGTAAAACTCAATTCCCTTGATGCGCAAGGGCTGCGTGATCATCGCCTTGGTGAATTCATACACCCCTGGCGCGAAGCCGATGCCCTGTGACTGCGCGTAGGTGGCGAGGCTGGCGTTCAGCGCATCCATTGCCGCAGTCACCCGGGCCGTTTTCACTGGATCGGTGGGATAGCCCTGCTGGATCTTCGGTGTGCAGCCGACATGCGGCACACTCACGAGCACGATGGGCAGCGCCGCGTTCACCGTTCGCACGTAATTCACCAGCCATTGGAGGTTGCCCAAGGTTGGGTTCGTCACTTCCGGCCCGATGAAGCCGTTGTAAAGGTTTGCATAGTAGCTGTCAGCATCGTTGCCGCCGGCAAAGATCACCACGCGTTCGACATCGTGGCGCAGATGATTCTTCAACGAGTTCGTCCACCAGCCGTTGAAGAAATTGCTGAGCAGGTTCTTGATCTCCGTCGTCGTCGCCCCAGGAAAGGCCCAGTTGTAGGTGTGACCCGTCAGACGTGGATCTGCGTAAACATCCCAGGTGCCTGTGTCGAACCAGTCCGTGCGGTGCTGATGCAGGATCTCGATCCAGTTCCGCGCCTGCCAGGACGCTGGATTCTGCTGATACAAGCCCGGAAACTCCGCCTCGTATTCCTTCGTCAGGCTGTCACCGATCACTAGACACTGCTCCGCCCGCAACGGGGAGAACAGCAGCAGCGAGAGACCGACGAAGACACGCATGGCTGGATGAGACGCAGTGCCGGCGCAAAAGTTCATCTCATTGTATGTGCCTGGTGGACAAAGCCGGGCCTCGCGGATGCGTTTTCATGGCATGTAAATTACCCGCCTTGTCGCCTGCATTGTCGGCTTTGCCTCGATCTCTCTCGCTGACTTCGCCCTCAAGGACGGCGAAACCGTCGTCTTCCTCGGCGACAGCATCACCGCAGCACGCCGCTACGACCGCATCATCGAGAACTATACGCTGCTCCGCTACCCACAGCACAAGGTGAAGTTCTTCAACGCCGGCAAAGGTGGCGACACGATGACAGGTGCGCTGGATCGTTTACAGCGCGAGGTCTTTGATCGCGGCGCCACGGTGCTTACCGTCGCCTTCGGCGTGAACGACATCGGCTGGGGCATGAAAGCCGATGCGGAGCACAAGAACGCTTATCTTACTTCACTGCGCACGCTTGTTGGGCGCTGCCAGGAGCATCACGTCCGTGTCTTCATCTGCTCGCCTGCCATCACCAACGAAGACCCGGATCACGCCGAGAAAGGCTTCCTCCAGCAGATGTGTGATGAAGGGCTGGCACTCGCGAAGAGCCTGGGTGCCGATACCACCGACATCCAGCGCTCGATGCGGAAAGTACAGCGGCATGTGCTCGCGGCGAACAAGAATCAAAAGGACGCCACGAAACTGCATGTCGAAGACGGCGTGCATCTCAACGAACTCGGCCAGCTCGCGATGGCCTTTGCCATGCTCAAAGGTCTCGGTGCTCCCACCGAGGTTTCTGCCGCCGTGATCAGTGCGGGTGAGGGCAAGGTCGAATCCGTCAGCGGCTGCAAGGTGTCGAGTGTGAAGCCAGCCAGCGACGGCATCGAATTTGACCGCCTGGATGAAGGACTACCGCTCAACTTTGGCACCTTTGGAGCGCTGAACTTCATGTTCATTCCGATTCCGGCGGAACTGAACGGCTACAGGCTGACCGTGCGCGGCCTTGCCGCAGGCAAATACGATCTGCGCGCGGGCGGCCGGCTTCTGGGCAAATTCACCGACAAGCAATTCGCCGCCGGAATGAACATCTCCTCCATGACCGCCAACGGCTGGGAGCCGGGCGGGCCATGGGATGCCTAGGCGGCGGCCTTGAAGATGGTCACCGATGCGCGCATGGAGATCGTCGGATCGCAGAGCTATAGTGATGCCTTCCTGAGCCAGCAGCCGGGGCTTGATCAGATACGTGTGGAAACGAAAAAGGCGCTGGAACAACTGGAGGTGTTGCAGCGCCAATATGCGGCACCTGTGACGGTGCATTACGAAGTGAAGAGGTCCGCAGACAGAGGGGTCTTACAGACCCAAATCCGTCACCGCGACATCAAGCTTCAGCCCGAAGATCAGATCATCGTGCCGGAGTAGGGCTGACTCATTGAGCCGCCTGGCAAGTCAGGCCCGGTTCATCGCCCATTTTATCGCTTCACGCACTTCGACAAGGATGTTTTTGTCACATCGGGCCACACAGTCTGGTGGGCGGGATGCGGGGTCGGGAGGGCTGGGCAAAAATGATTGGATGGCCTTGGCGAGGAGACCTAGAGGACCGGTACATTCACTTTCATCATAGTCGGCTGAAAATTCGTGCTGCCAGACGCCGGTTGATCCGTCTGGACGGGCCAGCATCACATCTCCGTCGCCAGGATAGAAGAAGGCAAGGCTTCCATCCCATTCGCCCAGTCCCGGGAAAGCCTTGCTGCGCATTACAAAAGGTTTGTCATTGCAGGCCGCACAGTATCCTGAAGGCGGTACGAGGAGCGTCAGGCCGCCAAACTGATCGAAGAATTCAAGCATGTAGGATGCATGTGCGAAATCACCCGCCAAGTCTGGTGACCAGACAAGGCATTGTGAAAGGGCAGGCACCATGATGGCATTGCCAAATTGGGTCGATGCCAACTGATTCTCAACGCGTTTCAAAACGAGCCAGCATTTCTCGCCCTGCACCATCACAGAACAGGGGAGCATGCCATCGAACAAACCAGCGAACTCACGCACCTCGGGGGATTTGAGGGCCGACAGACGTTGGGTGAATGCTGCTTCTGCCGATGCCTGATCCCTGCCAATGCATGAGATCACAGCTGCAGGCACGCCGCTCCCACCGATTTCACTCAATGGGAAGTCGTGTTCCCATGCATCAGGGAAACTGGACGATAGGGATTCGTGAACGACGGTGCCCATTTTTGGTGAGACCCATGTCAGAGCCCGAGGTCCGTGACCGCACCGTGGCTCGCGTCGCTGGTGAGTTTCGCATACTTCGCGAGTACACCGCGGGTGTAGCGTGGCTTTGGCTGCTTCCACTTGGCGAGACGTGCTTTGAGTTCAGCAGCAGGGATGCCCAGCGTGATTGCACGCTTCTCGGCATCGATGGTGATCGGATCACCATTCTTGATGACAGCGATCGGTCCGCCCACATACGCTTCGGGCGTGACGTGACCGACGACGAAGCCGTGGCTACCGCCGCTGAAACGTCCGTCGGTGATGAACGCGACGTCTTTGCCCAAACCCTTGCCCATGATGGCGCTCGTAGGTGAAAGCATTTCGCGCATCCCTGGTCCGCCCTTCGGTCCTTCCATGCGCACGACGATGACGTGGCCCTTCTTGACCTTGTCGTTCAAGATCGCTTGCAACGCGGTTTCTTCGGACTCGAACACGATGGCCTTGCCCTCGAACTTGAGACCTTCCTTGCCGCTGATCTTGCCCACGGCACCATCGGGGCAGAGGTTGCCTTTGAAGACGACGAGGTGGCTGTCCTTCTTGAGCGGGTTGCTCAGCGGACGCACGATCTGCTGGTCCTTCGGCCACACGATCTTGCTGTTCTTCATGTTTTCCTTCATCGTCTTGCCGGTGACGGTCAGGCAGTCGCCATGCATGAGGCCTTCGGCGATGAGCGTGCGAATGAGCGGCACGGTGCCGCCGATCTTCACGAGGTCGTTCATGAAATACTTGCCGCTCGGCTTCACGTCGGCGAGCACCGGTGTCTTCTTGCCGATGCGGACGAAGTCCTCGAGGCCGAGCTTCACTCCCGCGCTGTGCGCCATGGCGATGAGGTGCAGCACGGCGTTGGTGGAGCCGCCGAGCGTTATGATTAGAGTAATGGCGTTCTCAAAGGCTTCCTTCGTCATGATGTCACGCGGCGTGATGCCTTTCTTGATCATGTTCATCACGGCTACACCGGCATCAAAGCAGTCGATGAGCTTCTCGTTCGATACCGCGGCTTGCGCGCCGGAGTTCGGCAAACTCATGCCGAGCGCTTCGATGGCGCTGGCCATGGTGTTCGCGGTATACATGCCGCCACAGGAGCCTTCGCCGGGGATGGCGTGCTCCTCAATGTCGATGAGTTCCTTGTCGCTGATCAGGCAGTTCGCGTGCTTGCCCACGGCCTCGAAGACCGTGACGATGTCGGCGTCCTTCTTTTCCACGCCGACACAGCCCGGCAGGATGGTGCCGCCATAGACGAACACGCTCGGGCGGTTCATGCGGCCCATCGCCATGAGGCAGCCCGGCATGTTCTTGTCACAACCACCGATGGCGACGAAGCCATCCATGCCTTCACAGCCAACAACCGTCTCAATCGAGTCCGCGATGACCTCCCGCGACACCATCGAGTATTTCATGCCCTCGGTGCCCATCGAGATGCCGTCGGAGATGGTGATGGTGTTAAAGATGAGGCTCTTCCCGCCTGCGGCATCGACGCCCTTCGCGCTTTCCTTGGCCAGACGGTCAATGTGCATGTTGCACGGCGTCACCATGCTCCACGTCGATGCGATGCCGATCTGCGACTTCTTGAAGTCCTCGCGCTTGAAGCCCACGGCATGCAGCATCGCACGGCTGGCCGCGCGCTCGGCACCGTCCACGACGATGGCGCTGTGTTTGCGATGGAGAGAAGGTTTGGCGGCGGATTTTTTGGGCATGACGTGGTGGGGTGGGCGCGCAAAATGGCAGGCGCCTCCACGTGCGCAAGCACCCTTTGCGGCAGTTCTAGCGCAGCGTTTGGCAAGAACCGCATGGTTCCCCGGCCCGCTTTGCACGATGAACAGGGTGTGAGATTCCTCGCCCAACGCGCCTTCATTCTTTTTGCCATCGCCCCCGTCTTGTCAGCGGCGGATTCCACCGTGTCGCTGGATTTCAATCTCTACATGCAGGGCAAGTACATCTATGAGCGCAACTGCATCGTCTGCCATGGCCCGCGTGGCGATGGCAATGGCGAACTCAGCCCCACGTTGAAGCCGAAGCCACGTTCCTTCCGTGAAGGCATGTTCAAATTTCGCACCACCTCGCTCGGCATGCTGCCGACCGATGACGATCTGCGCCGCACCATTCGCGGCGGACTTAGCGGCACCGCCATGGGCATGTTCACCCAGCTCACCGAGGAGGAAATCGACGCCGTCATCACTTACGTGAAGTCCTTCTCCCGCCGCTGGCGCAAGCCGGAGAACCATGCCTCGCCCGTGCAACTGCCGCCACCACCTGAATGGCTCAAAGCGCCCACAGAGTTCAAAACACACGCCGGACTCGGTCAAAAGCTCTTCACTACAAACTGTGCCGCATGCCATGGAGAAAAGGCAGATGGCAAAGGCCCCGCCGCCGTCGCCTTGAAGGACATCTGGGGCATTCCCGCCGCTCCCTCCGATCTGCGTCAGCCACATCTGCGTTGCGGCGATGCTCCTGCAGACATCTACCGCGTACTCACCACCGGTTTGAACGGCACACCCATGGTCAGCTTTGATGCCACGCTCTCAGAGGCACAGTGCTGGGACATCATCGCCTACATTTTCAGCATCCGCCTGCCTTCCGGGCCGGTGCTGTGAGCCGTATCTGCCAAAGAGGCCAAAGAGTGATGCAAAGTGAAAGCCGTTCAGGCGAGACTTGCGGCGTTAATATTGAAGCTTCGTGCTACGTCCAGTCAGAAGATCGTTATCTGCACCGTTTCATCGCTTCATGAAACACATTCTCTGCGTTCTCCTGATCTCCGCGCTGCAAATCTCCGCAGCGGATGTCGAATCCCTCAAAAATCTTGGTGCGAAGGTAACCGAGACATCCGGAGTCGTCACGCAGGTGCAGGTGAAGTGCGACGCCTTCACCGAGGCCGATTTCAAGACACTCGGCAGCTTCACCACGATCAAAGACCTCACCATCAGCGGCAAAACGATCACGGATGACACGCTCGCACTGCTCACCGGCCTCACGGAGTTAGAGCGCCTCAGCAGCGATGGCATCCAGCTCACGGATGCGGGCTACAAGCACTTCGCTGTGTTTCAAAAGCTCAAGTCGCTCTCCTTTTTTCATCCAGCGTTCCGTTCCGAAAAATTTACCGGCAGCGGTCTCGCGCAGTTGAAGGCCTTGCCGAAACTGGAACGCCTCACCTTCGCCGGATCAACCGCTGGTGACGAGGCGATGGAGGCCATCGGCCAGCTCACCCAGCTCAAGGAATTCCGCACCTGGCACACCGCCCAGACGCAGGCTGGAAATGCGTACCTTTTGAAGCTGCCGCTCACCTCACTGCGCATCGGTCAACGCCTGCCCAATGGCAAAGATTCGCCCGTCAGTTTCGATGAATCGACCCTGGAGATACTGGCGCAGATCAAGACCCTCGAAACTCTCGAACTCACCGAGGCGCGACTCAGCGCGAAGATCATCCCGCACCTGAAAGCGCTGCCAAAGCTCGCTAAACTCAAGATCGAGACCGTGGACATCAACGCCGCCGATGTGGAGGCGATCAAGACGGCGCTACCGAACTGCAAAGTGGATTTCAAGCCGATCAACGATGCCGACAAAGAGGCGACGCTGGTGAAGAAGCTGCGGCTTTAGCGCTTACAGTGTCAGAGCAGCGCCTCATGGATCGTTACAGCCTTCAATTCATCATGAACATCGCCACCAAACGCCATCTCGACCGCCGCGCCTTCCTGCGCGGCACCGGAACTGCCCTCTCGCTGCCGTTTTTGGAGGCGATGGTTCCTGCCTTCGCCACGCGGGCGCAAGCAGCCGTAGGACAGCCGCCCCCGCGCTTCTTGGCGATGTGCGCCACCCTCGGCTTCCACACGCCGTTTTTGTTTCCGCAGGAAACGGGCGCTGACTACACGCTCACACCTTACCTGGAGCCACTGAAGGACTTGAAGAGCGATTTCTCCGTCATCTCCGGTCTCCAGCACATGGAACAGAACGGCGCGAACGGCCACACATCCGAGATGACGTGGCTGACCTCCGCAAAGCATCCCGGGCTCGCTGGATTCAAGAACACGATCTCCCTCGACCAGCTCATCGCCGAGAGCATCGGCACGCAGACACGTTTTCCCAGCCTCATCCTCGGCACCGGCAGCGATTCGCTGTCGTGGTCGGCCAGCGGCGTGCCGCTGCCGGCGGAAAGCTCGCCCTCGAAGGCCTTCCAGCAGCTTTTTGTCGATGGCACACAGGCGGAGATCGAAGCACAGGTAAGCGGCTTGAAGCGCGGACGCAGCATTCTCGACACCGTCACGGGTCAGGCGAAAAAACTGCACGGCGAACTCGGCAAGCGCGACCAGGAGAAGCTCGACGAGTATTTCAGCGCCGTGCGCGATCTCGAAGGCCGACTCGTGCAAAACGAGGAGTGGGTGCAGAAACCCAAGCCCAAGATCGATGCCAAGCCGCCGACGGACATCCAGAGCCGCACCGACGCCATCGGCAAAATGAAGCTCATGCAGGATCTCATCGTGCTCGCTCTGCAAACCGACTCCACCCGCACCGTCACGCTGCGCCTCAGCGGCATGAACGCCGTGCCCGAAATTGAAGGCGTGAAGAACGACTGGCACAACCTCTCCCACCACGGCCAGGATCCCGCGAAGATCGAAGAACTCAAAGTCATCGAAAAAGCCGAGTTCACCGCCTTTGCGGGCTTCCTCACGAAATTGAAGGCCGTGTCATTGCTGGAGAGCACCGCCGTCATCTTCGGCTCCAACCTCGGCAACGCTAGCGCCCACAACACGGCGAACATCCCGCTCGTTCTCGCCGGTGGCGGCTTCAAACACGGTCGGCACATCGCCATCGACAAGGAGAAGCATGTCTTCTCGAACCTCTTCGTCTCTCTAGCCCAGCACATGGGAGTGGAGACGGACAAATTCGGCTTCAGCACCGGCGTGCTCGACATTAATCAGGCGTGAACATGAAGTCTCGTTTCCTCGCGGCTCTGCCGTTCATCATTTGCGCCAATGTCTCGTCCGCTGCGCTGCCTTCGATCCAGCCTTTCCTGGATCAGCACTGCATGGACTGCCATGACGGTGATGTGAAGAAAGGCGGCCTCGATTTGTCAGCACTGTCCACCGACGGAGCGGATGCGGCGGCGCACAAGAAATGGGTGAGGGTGTTTGATCGTGTCTCGTCAGGCGAAATGCCGCCTGCGAAGAAAGAACGACCGAAGGCCGATGCAATGCAGGCGTTCATGGCGGCACTGGGCAGTGATTTGAATGCGAAGCACACCGCGCAGAAGGGTACTGTGTTGCGGCGGCTCAACCGGCGTGAGTATCAAAACACGATCAACGATCTGCTCGGCGTCACGGTGAACGTGATCGACTCGTTGCCGGAGGACGGACGCGCGCATGGCTTCGACAACATCGGTGAGGCGCTTTCCATCTCCGGCATTCAGATGCTGCGCTACATGGAGGCCGCCGAACTGGCGCTGAATGCCGCGTTGTTTGCGGAAACGCGGCCTGAGTTGAGCACGCAGCGCGCCACGCTGGAAAGCGATCGCAACAAGGACACCATCGGCAAGCAATGGCTGAAGCGTGAAGACGGCGCCATCGTCGTTTTCAACGAAGGCGGCTTCCCCAGCACGGTAATCCCGAATCTGCGGGCAAAAACCGCAGGCACCTACCAACTGCGCGTCACCGGTTACGGCTACCAGATCGAGGCGCCGGTCGTCTTTGCCCTCATCACGGGCAGTTTTAATTTCCGCAACGCGGACAACGTGACGCACAGCTTCCATGAACTGCCGGTCGGCAAACCCGGCACGGTGGAAGTCACCCTGCACCTCAATCAAGGCAACGGCATCTGGATCAGCCCGCAGGGCCTCAACGGACCAGATGGCCATTCACCAGTCAAAGATGGTCCGGACAAGTATCCCGGCGAAGGCATGGCATTTCAGGAAGTGACGCTCGAAGGCCCCATCGTCACCGATTGGCCGCCACGTGGCCAAAAGCTGCTCCTTGGCGATGCCAAGCTGCGCGAGCTGCCGCCGGAAAAACCATGGATGAAGGGCAAATCGGGCTACAAACCCGTCTTCACCGCTGAAACGGTCGATCCCACTGCTGCATCCCGACAACTGCTCCCTGCCTTTATCACCGCCGCGTTTCGTCGTCCAGCAACGGCGGTGGATGTGGAGCCCTACTTGAAGCTCTTTGATGCCGAGTTTGCCGCGAGCAAAGATTTCCTCCTCGCCATGCGCACGGCGGCTATCGCGGTGCTGTGCTCGCCGGAGTTTTTGTTCCTGAAGGAGGCTGCGGGCAAGCTCAACGATCTGCAACTCGCCTCACGACTGAGCTACTTCCTCACCCGCAGCACTCCCGATGCCGACCTGTTCGCCGCGAAGCTCACGCAGCCCGAGGTGCTCCGCGCACAAACCGAGCGCCTGCTCAAAAGTGCCACGCTGGAACGCTTCGTGGCCGATTTCACCGATGGCTGGCTGAATCTGCGTGAGATCGACTTCACCACGCCCGACAAGCAGCTCTACCCTGAATACGACGGGTTGCTGCTCGACTCCATGCTGCGTGAGACACGCGGCTTCATCACCGAACTCATCCAAAACAACCTCGGTGTCGCCAACATCATCCACAGCGACTTCGCGATGCTCAATTCACGTCTCGCGCGCCATTACGGCATCCCTGGCGTCAGCGGACTCGCCATGCGAAAGGTCAAACTGCCGCCGGAGAGCAAACGCGGCGGCATCCTGACCCAGGCGAGCGTTTTGAAGGTCAGTGCGAATGGCACCAACACCTCGCCCGTCGTGCGCGGCGTGTGGGTGATGGATCGCATCCTCGGCATGGAACCGCCACCACCGCCACCCGGCATTCCCGGTGTGGAGCCGGACATCCGTGGTGCCACGACGCTGCGCGAGCTGCTCGACAAACATCGCAACATGGAAAGCTGCAACGGCTGCCACCGCGTCATCGATCCGCCTGGCTTCGCGCTGGAGAGCTACGACGTCATCGGCGGTTGGCGTGAAAACTTCCGCAGCATCGACAAAGGCAAGTACATCGACCTCAAGGTCGAAGGCCGCAAAGTCCGCTACAAACTCGGCCCGCCCGTCGATGCTGCTGGCGAACTCACCACTGGAGCCAAATTCGCCAACATGACCGAATTCCAACAGCTCCTCCTTGCCGGTCAGGACCGCGTGGTCCGCTGTGTCGCTGAAAAGCTCCTCATCTTCGCCACCGGCCGCGAGATCGGTTTCTCCGACCGCACTGAAATCGCCCGCATCGTCGCTCAATCGAAAGCGAAGCACCACACGATGCGCGATCTGTTGCATCTCATCGTGCAAAGTCCGATTTTCCTGAGCAAGTAGCTTGTCTGGCCCGTCTCGCCGACATATTGCCGGTCAGATTTCGCTTGGCTGGTCGTTTCGTTGGTGGAAGCCAGCCTCGCAACCTTGCATGAATGTTCTTTTCACACGTTCAGTCGTTTTTCTGGCCTGCTGGGCCGGTTTTGGACCGTCTTTGCGTGCTGCCGTCGTTGACCCAAAGGTCAGCGGCTTCATGCAGACATATTGTATTGGCTGCCACGGGCCGAAGAAGCAGAAGGGCGACTTCCGGGTGGATGAACTGAAGATTGCCGCGAATGCGGCGGATGCGGAGAACTGGCAGCTCGTGCTGGACAATCTCCATCTCGGCGAAATGCCACCGGAGAAGGAGAAACAGTCGCAGCCGGCGGAGGTGGAATTGGTGACGACGTGGATTCAGAGCGAGATCAAGCGTGCGGCGCAGGCGCTCGGTGGGCAAAAAAGCGAGGTGGTGCTGCGGCGGCTGAACCGTTTTGAGTACGAGAACACGATCGAGGATTTGTTCGATGTGCGCGGCGACTATGCGATCGGTTTCCCTGAGGATGCGACCAGCGGCGGCTTCAACAACAACGGTGCGGCGCTGGGCCTCTCGGCTGAGCAGATCAATCAATACCTGCGTGCGGCAGACTTCATTTTGAACCGTGCCATCGTCACCAAACCGAAGCCGGAGACGGTGAAGGTGAGCTTTACGCTGCACGACATTGAGGCCGTCAATGCCAGACGGATGGCCGAGCGTGAAGCGTATGAAAAGAAGAACAACATCAAACGCACCGAGGCTGAATTGAAACAGCTCGAGCGCATGAAGGCCGCCGGCGGCCGCGCTGCGCCCTATTATCCGAAGCACGGCGAGGATGCGCTGATCCCGATGCAGTATTTGAAGCCGGACACGAACGGATTCTACTTCGTGCGTGAACCTGGCTGGTATCGCTACAAGGTCATCGCCTATCCTGTGCGCAACGACGGCGCACCGATGCGACTGGAGGTGTCTCACGGCACCGGCAGGCAGGAGGATGTGCCGACCGTCGTGGACATCATCCAGCTCACGGAAGCGCAGCCGAAGGAGTCCGAGTTTCGCGTCTATCTTCAGCCGGGGCGCCGCATCGCGCTGCGGATGATCGATGGCGTCAACTGGATGCCGGGATCGAAGGTCGCGGAGAGCACATCGCCAGCCATCGCCATCAAGAAGATCGAAATGGAAGGCCCGATGATCGAGCAGTGGCCGCCGCGCGGGCATCAGGCGATGTTTGGCAAACAGGAGATCGCGAACATCGACGAAGCCGCCGTGCCGCAACTGCTGCGCGATTTTGCACCGAAGCTCTTCCGCCGTCCGGTCGAAAGCAGCGTCGTGGATGAGTTCGTCGCGTTTTATCAGGAGCGGCTTAAGGAAGTGTCCGCGCTCGATGCCTTCAAGCTCACGGTGAAGGCGATGATGACCTCGCCGCTGTTTCTGTTTCACTATGAGCCTGCCACGAAGGTGGACGACTTCGCGCTGGCGAACCGCCTCTCGTATTTCTTCTGGTGCTCGATGCCGGATGACGAACTACTCGCGCTCGCCGCCAAGGGTTCGCTTGCCAATCCTGCTGAACTCAAAAAGCAAATGACACGCCTGCTCGCGGATGCGAAGTCGCAGCGCTTCCTCCAGGATTTCACCGGCCAGTGGCTGCAAATCAACAAGGTGGGCGAAATGCGGCCCGACAAGAACCTGTATCCCGAATACGACGACCTGCTGGAGCGTGCGATGGTGCAGGAGACGGAGATGTTCATCCGCGAGATGCTCATCAATGACCTCAGTCTCACCAACCTCATCGACTCCAACTGGACGATGCTCAACGACCGCCTCGCGAAGCATTACGGCATCGCGGGCGTGCAGGGGAATGAGTTCCGCAAAGTCGCGCTCGACAAAACTCGAACGGTGCGCGGCGGCCTGCTCGCGCAGGCGAGCATCCTGAGCATCACCTCGAACGGTACCACCACCTCGCCCGTCGTGCGCGGCGTGTGGATTCTCAATCATCTGCTCGGCACGCCTCCTCCGCCACCGCCGCCCGACGTGCCGCCCATCGAGCCGGACATTCGCGGCGCCAGCACCATTCAGGAGCAGCTCGACAAACACCGCGACATCGCGCAATGCGCCGCCTGCCATCGGAAGATCGACCCCTATGGCATCGCGCTCGAAAATTTTGATGTCATCGGCGGCTGGCGCGACACCTATCGCTCGCTCATTCAAAACGGCAGAAGCCCGCGCCCGCAGCTCAGCGAAGGCAAGGCAGTCTCCGCCGATGACGAACTGCCCAAGCTCGGCCGCTTCGCCACCTTCATGGATTTTCGCACCCTGCTCGGCAAAAGCGAGCACCTCGTCTTCCGCAACGTCGCCGAACAACTCGCGACTTACGCCCTCGGTCGC
Source organism: Prosthecobacter sp. (assembly GCF_046154365.1). Taxonomy (GTDB): domain Bacteria; phylum Verrucomicrobiota; class Verrucomicrobiia; order Verrucomicrobiales; family Verrucomicrobiaceae; genus Prosthecobacter. The sequence continues at coordinate 47,404 of NZ_JBJXFV010000220.1, read as the reverse complement.
AGCCTCGGTTTCGCGGATCGTGAAGACATCGATCATATCGTCAAGACCACGCGCGAGAACGGCGGCGGACTCAAGACGATGATCACCGCATTGGTGCAAAGCCCGCTTTTCAAACGTCCCTAATCGTCACTTCAACTACGCCATGCACATCAACCGCAGAAACTTCATCAAAGGCAGCAGCGCTATGCTCGGTCTACCGTGGCTGGAATCGCTGGGCGGTTTCGCTCATGCGGCAGACTCGAAGGCCGTGCCGCAGCGACTCATCCTCATTGGCGTGCCGCTGGGCCTTTATCGCGAGGCATTGATGCCGAAGGCAGCAGGCGTCGGCTACGAGACCTCTGAGTATCTTTCCATCATCGACGAGTTCCGCGATCACTTCACCGTCATCTCGGGCCTCGATCATCCGGGCGTCGGTGGCGGTCACAGCGCCGAGGCGCGCATCTTCACCGGACAGCCCTCGAACGTGCGCAACGTGCGCTCGCTTGACCAATACATCGCCGCACAGGTCGGCCAGGAGACGCGGTTTGATTCGCTTGCGCTTTCCGTCGGTCACAATCAGTTCTCCTGGACCGACAGCGGCTCCATGGTGCCTGCGGAAAGCAAGATGGCGAACGTGTATGCGAAGCTGTTCGTCAGCGAAGGCAGATCCACCGCCGACAAGGTCATCCAGGAGATTGGCCAGGGCAAAAGCATCATGGATCTCGTGCAGCGGCAGGCGAAATCCCTCAAACCGCAGCTCTCGCAGGCCGATCAGGAAAAGTTGGAGGAATACTTCGACTCCGTGCGCGAAACCGAGCGCCGCCTGGTGAAATCCGAGAGTTGGGTGCATACGGCCAAGCCCCAGGTCGATGCACAAGCGCCGCGTGATCCCACCAGCCCGTCTGAGATCGTCACGCAGCTTCGCAACGTGTGCGACATGACCTATCTCGCCTTCAAGACCGACTCCACCCGCGTCGTGACCTTCAGCTACTTCCAGCAGAACAACGTCAACATCCAGGGCGTCTCGAACGGCTACCATTCGCTCTCACATCACGGCATGGACGCGAACAACATCACGCAGCTCAAGCTCGTCGAGAAGGAACTGTTCAAGGAGCTGAAAACACTGCTCACCAACCTCAAGAACGCCAAGGAAGGCGATTCCAACCTGCTCGACCGCACCACGATCCTCGTGACCTCCAGCCTCGGCAACGCCTCCAACCACAGCAACAAAGACCTCCCCGTCCTGCTCATGGGCGGTCGCTTCAAACACGGCCAGCACCTCGCCTTCGATCCCAGCACTGTGCCGCTGAGCAATCTTTATGTCAGCGTCCTCAATCAGTTCGGTCTCGCTGACAAAAAATTCGGCACCGCGACCGGACCGCTGAAGGGACTGGAGTTTGCGTGAGCCGTAGCCAGGCAGCACCTGCCGCTTATTCCAGGCAACGCGAAGACACCGGATGGTGTGCTATATCGCGGCAGCGTTCTGGAGTGCGCCAGTCCTCTGGCGCTTTCGAGCGTCCCCAGGCCTGCGCAAAGTTCCAGAGGGCTGGAGCACTCCAAGACGCTGCCGCGCTGTCGTGAGTCCGACTGCATCTTTACGCTGAGGTGACATCCGCTTGCGTACAATGCGGCATCCGCGATGAATCGCAGCTGTGTCCTGGATTCGCCGCATGCTCGCCAGCCTGTCTCCTCCGCCTGCGAAGCGGCTGGAGGATGTGACTGCCACAGAGCCTGCACCATCGGCTCCGCTGCCGGACTTCATCCGAATGGTTGCGGCGGGCGAGCCCGTGAGCGATGCTCGGCACCATGAAGCCGGAGCTGTCATCTATCCGTATCGGAACCCTCGCCGAGCGCTTGAGCGCGTCCGCAGCCGTGCCGCTGGAGCAGGCGCTGGCGGGAGTGCGCGCGCATGGACCGCAGCCGACGCAGCCGAATCCATCACTGGCGGCCTTGCAGCATTACCGGAACTCGACGCGCAACGATTCACTCTCGGCACCGCCGGTCTCAAGCATCGAAACGGCGCAGAGCACAATGCCTTCTTTGATCCCGCAGCGCGCCGGGTGATCAAGCTCACGATGCCCGGCGAGTTTGGTGCATGGGGCGGGCTGGAGGACTATTTGCAGCGCCTCGCCTGGGTAAACGAACTCTTTGATGACGAGGTGCTCATCGAAGGCTGGCTGCGCTATCCCAATGAGGAGCATCCGCGCCTCGTCACCAGCCAGCCGTGGTATCGCGTGAACCCGGAACGGCCGGAGCCGAACCTGACGCAGATCGATGCCTACATGTGGCGTACCGGCTTTTTAAAAGCCTAAGAAGGCGCTTGGATTCATCGCGACCGCGAGATCGCCGCCAGTGACGCGCTGCCGAAAAACTTTGTCCTCGATGTCGCGGGCCATGTCCATCCCATTGATGTCATCCTGCTCGCCCCGGAGCCGGAACAATGGGAGCGTTTGCAAAACATGGCGCGCGGCTTATCACAGATGTCTCCACCATGAACTATTCCTATTCCGACCTCGCCAAGATGATCGATCACTCGTTGCTGCACCCGACGATGACTGACAAAGACCTCGAAGACGGCTGCAAGGTGGCCGCCAAATACCAGGTGGCCTCGGTTTGCATCAAGCCTTACGCCGTGAAGCAGGCCGTCGAGTGGTTGCGTGGCTCCGGCGTGCTCGTTGGTGCGGTGATCGGCTTTCCGCATGGCAACAGCACCACCGAATCGAAACGCTACGAGACGGAGCTGGCCTGCAAAGACGGCGCGAGCGAGATCGACATGGTCATCAACCTTGGCAAGGCCCTTGGCGGCGACTGGAACTATGTGGAGATCGATGTGAAGGCGGTCTGCGATGAAGCCCATAAGCACGGTGCCAAGGTGAAGGTCATCTTCGAGAACGACTACCTCACCAACGGCGGCGCTGGCCTCAGCAGCGATGATTTCAAAATCAAACTCTGCCAGCTCAGCGAGCGCGCCGGAGCCGACTGGGTGAAGACGAGCAGCGGCTACGGCTTCGTGAAGCAGCCCGACGGCAGCTACAACTACAAGGGCGCGACGGAGCACGATCTCGCTCTGATGCGCGCCAGTGTCTCTGCCAAGGTCCAGGTCAAAGCTGCCGGTGGTGTGCGCGATCTCGACGGCCTCATCAAAGTCCGCGATCTCGGCGGCAGCCGCTGCGGTGCGACGGCGACTGCCGCGATGATGGACGACTACCGCAAACGTGAAGCCGCTGGCACACTGGACACATCAGGTGGGAAGATCGGCTCAGGTGGATATTGACCGAGCCACTCACTCCCTTCGCCATTCGTTGCCTGATTGGATCAGTTGGGCGTCTTCGCGCATCTCGAAGTCCTTTGCTTGATGATGGATGACGCAGTTGGTCACGCGGTGTGACTTTCCTGCGAAGCTGAAGGCGGCAGCGAGATTGTGATGCACCTCGCAGTTGGTGTAGGTCGTGACGCTGTCGTTCACATCGGCCACGCCGCCTGCGGAGGAGCCGTTCCAGGCGATCTCGGCATCCACCACGTCCATCTGCACGGTTTCATGGGCGCTGATGCCTTCGTCGCCATTCGAGAGCGCCTTCACGTGCTCCAGACGAACGCCGATGCGCGCGCCGTGAATGTTGAAGCCATCATTCGCCGCGTGGATCGCGGTAATGTTCCGCACCGTGATGTGCGAGCATTGAATCGACACACAGCTCGCGAGATTGGCAGGCGGCAGGATGATGCGTGCGGTGCCCGGCTGCTTCTCGGTCGGCCAACGGAAATAAATCGCGCCTGCCGCCGTGAACCCCACCTCACCTGGCTTGAGAGCCGCCGGGGCCGTATAGCTGGCGTGGCCTGCGACACCGCTTTTTTTCTCGGCCTCGCGATCACGCGCAATCCGCATGGGCACCTCCTCAATGAACAGCACCGCACGCTGGGGGTCCGTGACCGCCGGATGTTTGGCAAACGGACCGTTCGAAGTCCACACCTCGCCGTTCTTCTGCCAGTCGCGCGTGGTGACGTCGATGCCGAGATCGATGATCATCCCTTTGCCATCAAACACCGCCGGATTCTCCGGTGTGCCGCCCTGGCTCAAAGTCAGCGGCACACGGCGAATTTCCTGGGCGTGAATGGTCGTGATGATGAGCGTGCTGAGAGCAAGAAGGCGGAGAAGCACGGCATGACTCCATCGCGACCGCTTGCGGCGGCCTTTCAAAGGATGCGCGGTGGAGTGCGATTCGTGCTGCTCGCAGCGTTATAGAGCGCACACCATGAAACACTCCTCCGCACTTGATCGCCGCCAATTCATCGGAACTACTGCCGCCGCTGTGGGTGGTCTTTTTCTGTCAGACACTGCAACGCTGCACGCTGAGCCAGCATCCACAGAGCACTTCTGGTATCGCCTCGCTCCCGAAGGCCCCTACATCGACTCGCAGCGTGACAACAAAGCCTTCGGCTTCGGCGGCGGGAAGATCTTCCTGTCCGAGGACAACGGCAAGACTTGGCCGCATAGCGCTGAATTCGCCGAAGCGGAGAACATCACGTTCAGCGTCATTCTGAAGAACGGAAACATCGTCTTTGCCACGCGGGCGCAGCTTTTCCTTAGCACCGACAATCTCAAGACGCATCGGCCCATCACGGTGAAGAACCCCGATGGCAGCGATTATGTGCCACACACGCCGGTGAATCCCGAACAGCCGGGCTGGTACTTCCATTCGCTGGATGGCGAGCACTGTTTCGAGGTCGATGGCAAAGAGATGCTCGTGTGGGGCAACTACTGCAACGTGCTCGGTGGTCCGGTGCCGGTGAACATCTACTACTCGACCGACAACGGCGAGACCGTGAAGCTCGCGTATGCCTTCGGCCAGAACCCCAAGTTTCAGGAGAAGGACGGTGATCCTGCGAAACTCCTCGGCAATCCCAACAACAAACTCATCGCCCGCCACGTCCACAACGTGACCTACAACCCCGGCGAGAACGCTTTCTACGCCTGCACCGGCGACATCGACCGCACGCATGGCAAGGAAGTCCACTGGCTGCGCGGCACCTACGATGCCAAGGCCGATGTTTTGGACTGGCAGCTCGTCATCTCGGTGGACTCCAACTCCCGCTTCAAATGCGGCGGCATCAACTTCATCGACGGCAAATGCTACTGGATCGCCGATGCCAACGGCCCCGCCATCGCCAACCGGCATGATCGTGGCATCTTCATGTGTGATCCGAAAGACATCACCGACACGTCGAAGCACACGCTGCTGTTCAATCCCATGTTTGAATCCGCCAACATGCTCGTGCAGGACGGCGTGATGCTCGCCACGCACTGCGCCCCGGCCTCGACCTATGCCTGCGGCATCATCTACTCGCCCGACATGGGCAAGACCTGGGCGCAATACGACCTCAAGGAGTTCGGCCCGCGTTCTGGCTGCCGCATTCACCGGAAGAACAGCGACGGCTGGTTCCGCATGGATTTGCGCAAAGGCTGGATCGAGCGCGCCGAGGTCTTGTTCATCAAGCCGAAGGTGTGACCGCCAGTCAGTTCTTGATGTCAAAAGCCCGGGTTTAAGCCGTTAGTGATGTTGATGAAGCCAATCTTCCTCCTCTTACTACTCGCCGCCTCAGCCCACGCCGTCGATTTCAACCGCGACGTGCGCCCCGTGCTCGCGCAGCAGTGTTTCACCTGCCACGGGATGGATGATCACGCGCGCAAAGGCAAGCTGCGGCTTGATCTGAGTGAATCCGCCCACGGCGCGGGCAAATCCGGCGAGATCGCCATCGTCCCTGGCAAGCCGGACGCCAGCGAGGTCATCAAGCGCATCCTTTCGACCGATGAAGACGAGGTCATGCCGCCGCCGCACACGAAGAAGGTCATGTCGGACAAGGACAAGGCCACGCTGAAAGCCTGGATCGCTGAAGGCGCGAAATATGAGGCGCATTGGGCCTATTCGCCGCCGAAACCCTCCACCGATCCGAAAGCGAGCATCGACCACTTCATCCGCGAGCGTCTCGAAAAAGAAGGGCTGAAACCTTCACCAGAAGCTGATGCCTACACGCTCGTCCGCCGTGTGTATCTCGATCTCATCGGCCTGCCGCCCAGGCCCGCCGAGGCAGATGCCTTCGTCCATAAGTCACATGAGTCCCATAAGACCTATGAAGATCTCGTCGATCAGCTCCTCAGCTCTCCCCAATACGGCGAACGCTGGGCACGACGCTGGCTCGATCTCGCACGTTATGCGGACACGAACGGCTTCGAGAAAGACCGTCCGCGTCAGATCTGGCCGTATCGCGACTGGGTGGTGAAGGCGCTGAATGAAGACATGCGCTTCGATCAATTCAGCATCAAACAAATCGCCGGTGACATGCTGCCCAATGCCACGCCGGAGGATCTCATCGCCACCGGCTTTCATCGCAACACAATGCTCAATGAGGAAGGCGGCATCGACCCGAATGAATACCGCTTCTACGCCATGGTGGACCGCGTCAGCGTCACCGGCACTGCGTGGATGGGCCTCACGCTGAACTGCTGCCAGTGCCACACGCACAAATACGACCCCATCCTGCACACCGACTACTACAGCGTCATGGCGCTGCTCAACAACGCTGACGAGCCGACCTACAACATCTACACACCAGAAATCAAAGTGCGACAGGATGAGAACGTGGTCAAAATCGAGCAACTAGAGCGGTCATTGCCATCGAAGTTCCCCGGCGGTACGGCGGCCATGGAAAGCCGCTTTGCCGGCTGGATCGAGGGCGAGTCCCACCGCGCCTCCAATTGGCTGCTCATCCGCCCCACGGCGATGAAGACCACCATGCCGCACCTGGAGCAGCAGCCCGATGGCTTCATCCTCGGCAGTGGCGACATCTCGAAGAGCGATGTCTATGACCTGAGCTTCAAAGCACCGATCAAAGGCGTGACCGCACTGCGCATCGAAGTCGCCAGCCATTCAAGTCTTCCAAATGACGGCCCTGGACTCACCAACTACGAGGGACCACTCGGGGGATTCTTCCTCAGTGAACTCCAGGCTTTCCAAAACGGTCAGCGCGTCAAAATCGCCCGCGCCGAAGCCACGAACGACGCTGAGGAAGATCGCATCAACGACCAGGCCGCCGCAAAATCGAAAGCGCAGGCCAAAGCCGCGAAAGCCCGTAAAACCAACAACGCCAGCGCCACGCTCGATGCCGAGATGTCCAGCGGCTGGCAGGTGCTCGGCGGCTACGGTCTGCAGCACGCCGCCGTGTTTCATTTCGAGCAGCCCGTCGATCTCACCAACGGCTTCGATTTGAAGATGCTCTTTGAAAAACACTTCGCCTGCCCGCTCGGCCATTTCCGCATCACGTTTACCACCAGCGATCACGCTACGGCCACCGGGCATCCTGCGGCGGTCGAAGACGCGCTCGCCCGTAGGACGGGTGTGGCGACAGCCCGCCCGTCTCCAAGAGTGACCGCTAACACGACCAGCGCCCAAACGTCGGGCGGTTCGGCGCAGGGAATCATAGCCGAGGCGAAAGCACCAGCCGCCGAACACACCCAACCTACGACTGCCGACCACGCCATCCTCCTGCGCCGCTTCCTCGAAACCGCGCCCGAAATGAAGCAGGCCGTTGCGCCGCTGCTCGCTGCACGCAAGAACCCGCCACGCGGGCAGCCCACGCTAGTGATGAACGAGCGCCCCGACTCGAATCCGCGCCTCACGCATCGCTACCATCGCGGCGAATTCCTCTCGCCTAAGGAAGCGGTGAAACCCGGCGTGCCCGCTTTCTTGCCTTCATTGCCGAAGGATGCGCCCGCGAATCGCCTCACCTTCGCAAAGTGGCTCTTCGCTGCCGAGAATCCGCTCACCGCCCGCGTCACGGTCAATCGCCAGTGGCAGGCATTCTTTGGCCGTGGTCTCGTGAAATCGCTCGAAGACTTCGGCTATCAAAGCGAGCCGCCCTCGCATCCCGAGCTGCTCGACTGGCTTGCCATCGAGTTCGTGAAGCAGGGCTGGTCGATGAAGAAGCTCCACCGCCTTATTGTCACCAGCGCCACCTACAAGCAAAGCAGCCGCATCACGCCCGAACTCGCGCAGCGTGATCCCGACAACATCCTGCTCGCCCGCGCCTCGCGTTTCCGTCTCGATGCCGAAATCATCCGCGACTCCGCGTTGAAGGCCGCAGGCGTTTTGTCGGCGAAAATGGGCGGCCCGGGCGTCTTCCCGCCGCAGCCGGTGAGCGTGACTTCCGAAGGCACCTACGGCAAGTTCGAGTGGAAGGTCAGCGAGGGCGACGATCACTTCCGCCGCAGCCTCTACACCTTCATCAAGCGCACCGCGCCCTTCGCCATGGCCACCACCTTCGACGCCCCCACCGGCGAAGCCTGCCTGGCAAGGCGCGATGTCTCCAACAGCCCGCTGCAAGCCCTCACGCTCCTCAACGACCAGATGTTCATGGAAGCCGCGCAGGCCATGGCGAAGCAGGTCATCGCCGAATCTCAAGACGACGACACCCGCCTCCAAAACATCTTCCGCCGCTGCACCACCCGCCCCGCCTCCTCCGATGAGCTCGCCATGCTTAAAACCTTCCTCCAAAAGCAGCGCGACAAGGAACTCGAAGGCGAAGCGCTCTGGGCCTCAGTGAGCCGTGCGGCATTGAATCTCGATGAAGCCATCACACATCCGTAGCGACAATGCTCAGCGCATCGAGTATCTCGGCACCTCCAGTAACGCTGATTGACTGGGGGTGTTCGGATGACAATGTGAGCCTCTGAAAACAATTCCACTTCACCCATGATCCACCTCGTTGACCTCCCTGAGTCGCCTTCGAGCCTGGCAGGCGGAAAGGATCTCCTCCGGCGTGCGGCGGGGCGGTTTTACACGCCGCACTGGATGGCACGCGATTTGGTTTCGAGGCTGGATTTATCCGCGTTTGCAGGACACAAAGAACGACGTGTCATCGACCCCTTTGCTGGCGATGGCCGACTGTTGAAGGCTTTTGCCGAGAGGATCGCGCAGGAATCTGCTTTGAGGTCTGTGAGTTGGCATTTTGAAGTCTGGGACAACGATCAAGACGGCATCGAAAAAGCCGGGCAGAACATCAGGCAAACACTCGCCAGCCTTGGTTTGAAAAGCACGGTGGAAGTCTCATGCCGAGATAGTTTCGTGGAGGGACTGGCCAGCCGGGGCAACTTTAATCTGGTTTTGACTAATCCCCCATGGGAAGCCTTGAAGCCAGATCGTCGCGAACTTTCGGGTGCCTCAGGTGACGAGCGCCGAAAGTTTGAATCCTCGCTCAAAGCCTATGACCGGCGTCTTGCGGAACTGCTGCCTCATTCGCAGCCTGAAACGAAACTCTACGGCTGGGGCACCAACCTGTCCCGCTGCGGACTGGAGCTGGCGCTGGAGTTGCTGGCTCCTGGCGGAGTTTGCGGGATTGTTTTGCCAGCGTCGATCCTTGCGGATCAGGTGTCGGTGGGGCTGCGACGTTGGATGCTCGCACACCACGAGTTGTTGAACGTGGATCACTACCCGGCGGAGGCCAAGCCCTTCGATCAAGTCGATCAACCCTGCATTACCGCAGTGTTTCGCAGTCAGGTTAGGGACACTGACAGCGGGGTTCGATTCCATGTCACCCGACACGATCGAGATCGGCAGATCGTCGCCAGCGAAGATGTGACGCTCTCCACCGCTGACCTGCAAAAGCTCGCTTATCGCATCCCTGTCGAGCTTGGCGGCGAAGAGCTGCGGCTGTTGTTGAAGCTGTCTGATTTTCCGACCATGAACAGCTTCACCACGGCACACGGAGGCGATCTCTGGCTGGGGCGCGAGCTGGACGAGACGAACTATGCCTCGTTCACTTGTGCAGAGGGAATGCTGCCATTCATCAAAGGCAGAAACATCGAACGCTACGGACAAACTCAAGACCACACCGACTATCTGGCACCTCATGTCACTGACATCCCGGCTTCTTCAAAGCATGCGAGAGTCGCCTGGCGTGATGTCTCCCGTCGGTCGCAAGTGCGCCGCATGGTGGCGACCTTGCTTCCAGCAAAGGTGGTGACTGGCAATTCACTTCACGTCGGGTATTTCCAGGATGGGAGCACAGACCGGCTGAAGACGCTGCTGGGTGTATTGAACTCGCTGGTGTTTGAGTTCCAACTTCGCTCGCGGCTGGGAACTGGTCATGTGTCTCTCAGCGCGGTGCGTGGTGTGCATGTGGCAGACCTGGAAGATTGGGCGCTCGTCCGCTTGCTTGCCCCTCATGTGGACCGCGCATTGCAGGGTGATTCACAGGCCGAGTGGATGATCGAGCATGAACTGGCTTCTGCGATGGGGCTAAGCCGAGAAGAGCGTCTCGCCATCCTGGACGGATTTCCCGGGCTTGACGCGGCTGCGTATGACCTGTTGCGAGACAAGGTCAAACCGCCCAAGAATGGTCACGCATCCACCGCACCAGCAAACGTGCCAGCCGCCTTTCCCATCCCCAATCATTACACTGCCCGGTTGAGCCAGCTCGACCTGCAAACGGCTGTCGCCGTCCCTCCGGGTGGAAACTGGAAGGACATCCCCGTGGAGGTTCCCTCTCAGCGCCTGCACTCTATTCGCGTGAGCTATGCCGCAGGTGGAGGCAGCCGCTCCACCTACTACGGCAGACTGCATCCAGATCGTCCCTCGTACACGATCAACACCTATTTCAACCGGCCTGGGAACGGCTGCCATCTGCACTACGACTACGAGGGCGGACAGCACCGCGTCCTGTCTGAGCGCGAGGCGGCACGGCTGCAATCTTTCCCCGACAGTTTTATTTTCGAGGGCAGTCATGCGTCCATCCACAAGCAGGTCGGAAACGCTGTGCCGCCTCTCCTTGCCTTCCAGATCGCTCGACAGCTCGGAGTCACGGGGCAGTATGTCGATCTGTTCTCCGGTGCAGGCGGGCTTTCGCTCGGTTTTCGTTGGGCCGGGTGGCAGCCAGTGGTGGCCAATGACATTGAGGCTTCGTTCCTCGCCACCTATCGCCGGAACATTCATCCTGTGACCGTTTGCGGAGATATTCGCCACAAGGAGATCTTCGATGAGATTGTACGCCATGCCGAGACGAACAGAAGGCAAGGCGAACCCTTTTTTGTGATCGGGGGGCCTCCATGCCAGGGTTTCTCCACAGCAGGCAAGCGACGGACCCTTGATGATGATCGCAATCACCTCTTCAATGAGTTCAAAAAGCTCATTCACCAGCTTCGGCCTGATGGTTTTATCTTCGAAAATGTCTCCGGCCTGCTTAACATGGATGGCGGAGCCGTGTTTGAGATGATCAAAAGCGAACTCGCCCTGCCGGGCAACACCCTCACTCCCTGGATACTCCAGGCGGAGGAATATGGCATCCCGCAGCGTCGCACAAGGCTCGTGCTCGTCAGTGTGCCGAAAGCATGGGGTGTCATCCAAGCGCCAACCCCGGTCACCACTTTGCAAAAAGGACGTGATCTTTTTCAATCAGCCAGTCCGGCTATTGGTGTGGCCGAAGCACTTCTGGACTTGCCACCATTGACGCCCGGTGAAGATGGCTCAGCCAAAGGCTATCTCAAAGCCGCGAGCACATCTTATCAGCGATTCATGCGCGGCATTTTCTCGCCCACGGAGTACCTGGCTGGACTGAAATCGAATGGAGGACTTTCTCGATGATTCCTGTCAGCGATCCAGAGGCATTTCAGACGGCTTTGGAGTGCTTGAAGGCACATCGAAAAATGACGGGCGCAGGATTCAAAGGCCGGTTTATCCAGATTTTCCTCGGGTTAAAGTTCTTCCAAAACCAATTGCCCAGCATGTATTCAGGCTCGTTTGCGACGCCTGAGGTTCTTCAATCACTGCTGGATGATCTTTATCATAAATCATCTCGTCCCGCGCATGACGGCGTGCTTTCACTCTTCGAGGCCAGCTATCTCGCCAGAACGGGACTCACCAAACCCGGAAACAAAGGCGCTCAAAACACATGGCGTAACAATCTCCACATCCAGAAGGGTATGATTTGCTATGCGCCAATCGAAGACCTGTCGAGTCTGACTTTCCTGGCTGAAAATCGAGTTAACTGCCGATATTTGGCTCCGCAACGATCAGGCTCTTTGAGAAGCGCTGAATGTTCTCTTTGTGATGCCGGAGGTTCATACGACGCTCACAGAGATGAAAGCCAGCCAAAGTGGCTGCGTGCCGATCCGCAGGGCGCGGGCTATGCAGTGATCGATCTCCAAAACATCCCCAATTTCGCTCCAGTGCTCACCCATGAGGGGCGTAAGCTGCCAGTTCTCCCCATGATCATCGCGCTGTATCATGACAGCGATCCATCCTGGGGAATCGGCACGCGTCAGACCGTGAGCCGTCAGGAGTTCATGGATGACTTCCATTTCAAAGACTCCGAGTTCGACGCTTATTTTGACGCCACGGCGAGCAATGCTCAAAATGCTCGCATGCTCAGCATGTTCGGCTGGGATAATGCAGAGCTTACACTTTGGTCTGGAGCCTCAACCAGAACTCCCGTTGCTCAGGCTTCACGTAAAGCACGATCACTGCGTCAAATTCCTTTTACGCCAGTTCTGTCCGGCACGCCCGTGCCACCACCATCATCCAACACGGGCTGGGACGCCGAACAGTACGTCGTGAGCGCCTTGCAAGCAGCCGGATGGACGGTTCATCACGTTTCCCGCCAGCAGCTTGGCTATGACTTGTTCGCTGAGAAGGGGAGAGTGAAGCGGTACGTTGAGGTGAAAAGTTCACTCGGCCAATGCTCTCCATCATTAACAGCCCGCGAGTGGCAGCAGGCCTTAGTTCATGGTGAAAGCTACATACTCGCCGTGCTGGAAAATTTCAATCCTGTCGGGCTAAACACCGTCTATTGGGTGCCCGATCCAGCCACCAGATGCACGGCGAGCGAACAAAGAACCATCTCGCATAATATCTCCCGAAGCTCCTGGTCTGCCGCAGCAGTTCCCATCACGGCCTTGGCCTGAAAGCTCCGCCTAAATGTCTCATTTCGCTGTGCATTCTTTCTAGTTATGAACACCTCCAACATCACCCGCCGTCACTTCTTTGAAGACTGTGGCATTGGCACCGGCAAGATCGCGTTGGCCTCGTTGTTGGCAGAATCGGCCTGTGGAGCGGCGAAAAGTCCGAATGTGGCCTCGGTTTCGCATCATGCGCCGAAGGCGAAGGCCGTCATCCACATGTTCATGGCCGGGGCGCCGTCGCAGTTGGAGCTGTTCGACCACAAACCGATGCTGACGAAATATGAAGGTAAACCGCTGCCGCCTTCGGTGATCGGCGGGCAGCGTTATGCCTTCATCCGGCCGGACGCGGCGGTGTTGGGGCCGCGCTTCAAGTTTGCGAAGCACGGGCAGTGCGGCGCGGAGCTTTCGGAGGTGCTGCCACATCTGGCGACGATCGTGGATGACATCGCCATCGTGAAATCCTGCCGCACGACGCAGTTCAACCACGCGCCGGCGCAGATTTTCATGAACACCGGCTTCTCGCAGCCCGGACGGCCCAGCATGGGTTCGTGGGTGACGTATGGACTCGGCGCGGAGACGCGTGATCTGCCGAGCTTCGTCGTCATGAGCACCGGCAGCGGCATCAGCGGTGGTGCGGCATGCTGGAGCAGCGGCTTTTTGCCCAGCGTGTATTCCGGCACGCGCTTCCGCAACACGGGCGATCCCATTTTAAATGTCAGCACGCCACAGGGCATCGAGGCTGGTACGCAAAAGGACACCATCGACCTCATCAACGCGATGAACCATCGCCGCCTCAAGCTCGATGGCGACAGCGAGACCGCCACGCGCATCGCGAATTACGAGATGGCCTATCGCCTGCAATCTTCAGCGCCCGAACTGATGGATCTCACCAGCGAAGACAAGGCCACACTCGAACTCTACGGCTGCGATCCGAAGGTGCCATCCTTCGCTCGCGCCTGTCTGCTTGCACGCCGCATGGTCGAACGCGGCGTGCGTTTCATCAACATCTACAACGAAGGCTGGGACGCCCACAGCAACGTCGAGGGCAACGTGCGCAACAACTGCAAGAACACCGACCAGGCTAGTGCCGCGCTCGTGAAAGACCTCAAGCAACGCGGTCTGCTCGACAGCACGCTCGTCGTGTGGGGCGGCGAATTCGGCCGCACGCCGATGGTCGAGGCTAGCGTGTCACTTGGCCGCTCCTTGGGCCGCGATCACCATCCGCAGGCCTTCACCATGTGGCTGGCCGGCGGCGGCATCAAAGGCGGTGTCACCCTCGGTGCCACCGACGAGATGGGCTTCAACATCATCGAGGATGAAGTCCATGTCCCCGATTTGCAGGCCACCATCCTCCACTGTCTCGGTATCGACCACGAACGTCTCAGCTTCCGTGCCGCCGGTCTCGACTTCAAACTCACCGGCGTGGAGCCATGCCATGTGGTGAAGCAAATTCTGGCGTGATCTTGCGCTGATGTGTAGCTCGGTATTCCGATACCGAGAATACACCGTCGCGGAATCGGAATTCCGCGCTACAACCATCTCAAACCATGATCCCCGCCATCATCGTCCAAGGCCATCGCGTCGCCTCCGGCCTAAACGGCAATCCGTGCTTCCCTGGCGGAACGATGCGGATGCAGTTGCCGTTCTTCAAGGAACTGGGCCTCGATTTGAGTCCCTATCATCTAGGCACGCTCAATGTGAGCATCGCTCCGCTCAGCTATCGCGTCGTGAAGTCGAAGTGGACGTTTCGTGATCTCCAATGGCATCCCACCGAGCCAGCGGAAGATTTTTCGTTCTTCGATGTGCTTGTGCATCGCGATGATGCTGAGCCAGTCTCGGGCTTGATCTACTTCCCGCATCCCGACACCAAGCCGGAGCATTTCCAGCAACCCGACGTGCTCGAACTGCTGCTGCCGTGGACGGAAGGACTGGCTTACGGCATGAACATCACGCTGGAAGTGCCGCCAGAGCAGATGATGTTCGAGCCATGAAGAAAATTGCCCTTCTCCTGTTTCTCATCGCCTTCGCAGCATGCGCGGAGACTCAAACCGACATCGAATATGCCCGTGTCGGCGACCTCTCGCTCAAACTTGATCTGCATCGCCCTCAGGCAACCAATCCCCCGCTGATCGTCTATGTCCACGGCGGAGCATGGCGGGCAGGATCGAAGTCGGATGTGCCCATCGCGAAGTTGCTCGATCACGGCTTCGCGATTGCGAGCGTGGATTACCGGCTTTCGACGCAGGCGGTGTTCCCAGCGCAGATTCATGACATCAAGGCCGCGATCCGTTTCCTGCGGGCGAAGTCGGAGCTGTTTCACCTCAACACCTCACGCATTGCCATCATCGGTTCATCCGCCGGTGGGCATCTCGCGGCGTTGGTGGGCGTTACGAATGGAAACAAGGTGCTCGAAGGCACCATCGGCGAGCATTTGAGTCAAAGCAGCGAGGTGCAGTGCATCGTGAGTTTGTTTGGTGCATCAAACCTGCAGACGATTTTGCCTCAAAGCACCGAGTTTGGCCTCAAGATGCGCGTTCCGGCTTTGCAACTACTCCTTGGCGGCCAGCCCACGGAAAAGCCCGATCTCGCGAAGCTTGCCAGTCCGGTGGCGCATCTCGACAAGGACGATACGCCGCTCCTGCTCATCCATGGCGATGCGGATCCACAGATGCCTCCAGAGCAGTCGCAGGAGATGGCGCAGGCGTATGAGGCGCTCAATTTACCGGTGCGGCTTATCATGCTGCCCGGCAGCAAGCATGGCGGCCTTGAGTTCTACGATGATGAACGCACGGTCATCGTTGCCAAGTTCCTCGACAAGGCGCTGCGCTGAGCCACAATCAGCGCTCAATGTCCAAACCAATCATTGCCGTCACCATGGGCGACCCTGCCGGGGTCGGTCCCGAAATCTGCCTCCAACTGCTCGCGAACGAAGCTCTGTGCGAGGTCGCCACGCCCGTTGTGTTTGGCGATGCGCGGCTGCTCTCCCGTTGTGCGCGCCAGACGAACCTCCCGGCACCGAAGCGCATCATTTCGGAGATCGAGTGGGCGGACCAATGCAGTTCCATTGATGGCCCGGCGGTGCTCGATCTGTTTGGCTTCGATGCCGAAGAGTTCACTCCCGGCAGCGTGAGTGCCAGAACCGGTGCGGCAGGTTATCGCTACGTCGAAAAGAGCATCGAGGCCGCTTTGGCAAAGCAGGTGGCTGCGGTGGCCACGGCACCATTGAACAAGGAGGCGCTGCATGCCGCTGGCATTACCTATCCCGGCCATACGGAGATGTATGCGGAGAAAATGGCCGCCGCACGTTCCTGCATGACCTTTTTCTCCGAGGAGATGATCTGCAGCCTCGCGACGGTTCACATCGGCTACCAAGACGTGGTTCCCTCACTCACCACAGCCCGCATTTTGGATGTCATCGAACTGACGGACGAAGCCGTGCAGCGTGTGCGTGGCAAGAAACCCAAGATCGCCGTGCTCGGCCTGAACCCACATGCCGGTGAGCATGGCCTGTTTGGCCGTGGCGAGGAGGAAGCCATCATTACACCTGCCATCGCCGCCGCGAAGGCCCGCGGCATCACCATCGAAGGCCCGCTGCCCCCGGACACTGCTTTCATCCCGGCGAAGCGCCGCCATGTGGACGCCTACATCTGCATGTATCATGATCAGGCGCTGATCCCGCTGAAGATGATCGCATTTGATTCGGCGGTGAACACCACGCTCGGCCTGCCCGTACCGCGTACCAGTGTGGATCACGGCACCGCCTGCGACATCGCCTGGCAGGGCAAGGCGAACGGCAACAGCCTCGTCGAGGCCGTGCTGCTGGCGGCAAAGCTGGCCCGGTGAATTACTCGCGCTTGCTCAGCAGAAACTTCAGCAATTCCAGTGTCTTCCGTTCTGGCAGCGCTTCGAGCAATCCGGGTGGCATGAACGACACCGGCAGCTTCTGGCGGTCTTTGAGGTCGGATTTGGCGATGATGACGGACTCGGTGACGGTGCGTGCTGTGATCGCGGTGTCAGTTTCCTGCTCGATGACACCGGAGACGACGCTGCCGTCTTTTTTGGTCAAGACGTGAAGCTGGAAGTTGTCTCCGACGACGGCGTTCGGGTCGATGATATTCTCCAGGAAGTAGTCGAGGCCATTGCGCCACGATCCGGCGAGATCGGGGCCGAGTTTGCCGCCGACGCCGTTCAGCGGATGACAGACGGCACAGATTTGCTTGAAGGTCTCAGCTCCGGCACCGGCATTGAAGGCCCACAGCGGCGCGGCTTCATACGACTGCTTGATTTTGGCGATGCTGGCCTTCGCAGCTTCGCTGGAGTCGTTCACCTTGCCCCAGGTCGCGTCGAGCAGCGCATTGACCTCCGCGTGGTTCAAATTGCGCATCTGGCGGATTTGCAGGCTGCTCAGGTGCTTCTTGTCGAACGTGTTTGTTTTCACAGCACGCAGCAGCGGCAAGGCCAGCTCCGCGCGGCTCGTCAAAGCGCCCAGCGCGGCGCTGCGGTCAGCAGGGTCAAATTTGTCAAAACGGTCAAGGAGGGTCAAGGCGGTGGCCGGATCATTCGACCGCGACAACAGCGGAATCACCGCCGACGTGAAAGCCGCTTCATCAAGCAGCTTCGCGAAAATAGGCGTCGCCTCGGTGTCACCGACTCGTTTGAGCAAATCAAAGGCGCTGCGACGCTGTGGCAGCAGTTTGGTGGTGTCAGCCAACACGCCGCGCATGTCAGCGAGAACGCTCTGATCACCGAAGAGCGCTGAAATCTGTCGGACGAGGTCAGACTTGTCCGACAAGTCCGACCGAACCTGCGGCCACGCTTCTGGCATCTTCACCGCAGCCTCGTCCTTCATGCCAAACGCGAGGATTTGCAGATCACGCTCAGTCTTAATCATTGGAACCAGTGCTTCGCGTCCCTCGACACTCGTGGCGGCAAACCAGCGGATCGAATCGGCCAGCGAGGGCATCGGCGACTTCGCCGCGAGTGCGAGTAGGATGGACATTCTGTCCGTCGCTTGTGCAGCGGGCATTCTGCCCGCTACGGGTGCTGCTTCGGGCAGAATGCCCGAGACACTCGTGACAGGCAAAATGCCTGTCCTACTCGCCAGTCCAAACCAAATCATCTTCGGCAGGAAGCGGTCGTCCTTGTCCTCGGCGTGCATGGCGAGCGCGCTGCCAACCGCCAGAGCTGTGTCCGCATCCAGCTTCGGCAACGCCGACGCCAGCGCGAGACGCACGGTGGGTGAGGGATCGGTCTTGGCGAGATCCAGCAGTGTTTCGGCGCTGAGCTTGGGCTTCCCGGCTTCCTCCGTGGCGAGCTGGATGGCCCAGGAGCGGATGATGTCGGACGTGTCTTTGATTGTTCGCTCAAAAAACTCGGCAAGTAGATCTGGGGCTCGCCGATGTGCACTGGAGGCACTCCACAACATCGAGAGCTTCTCATTGAGCGGCATCGACTGCGAGAAGAAGACTTGCAGGAAGGCACGAAGTTCCGGCAGTCCGTGCATCCGATCCTCGCTCTTCGGTTCAAAGGAGCCTTCCTGGAGCAAGCGTCTCGCCATCCGCTGACACCAGTGACGGTCCAACAGCACACGACTTCCTTCGGAATCTGCGGAAGGCAGACCACCGTGGCCGAAAGTCGCGAAAAAGCCGTGGTCTCGCCATTCCGGCACCTTCACCGGCTTGTACGTCTCCTTCCAAGAGATGCGGTAGATGCGCCCGTTGCTGCGGTCCCATTTTTCATCATCCGGGTTGTGGCAGTGCTGGGTGTCGGTCCAGTCGATGACATAGACGGCGCCGTCGGGGCCGGTTTGGAGATCGACGGGGATGTAGTCGGCGGCGGGGCTGTAGAGCAGGTCGTAGCCGGCGTGGAAGGTCTCGTAGCCGCTGCCGGTGCGGACCATGTGCTGGTGATTGAGCTGATGACCGTGCAGGTTGTGCGTGAAGAGGTGGTCGCGGTAGATCGCGGGCCAGTTGTCGCCGTTGTAGATCATCGTGCCGACGTGCGAGTGGCCGCCATACACGGCCGTGGTGCCGGGTTTGCCCGCGCCGCCTTCACCACTGTCGTAACGCGCGGAGGCGGGCAGGTAGTTTTGCAGATCAGGCGCAAACGCGGGCGCAGTGGCGGAGATGAAGGGCGCGTAGTTCGAGTTTGATTGATTCCAGAAGTGGCCGTTGCGGATGGCGTGCGTGGTGCCGCCTTTGCCGTGGAAGCTGCGGCAGTGAGTCATGAAGAAGTGGCCGTTGCTGTTGTAGTCGAGGCCCCACTGGTTGCTGCCGCCGTGGCAGAACACTTCAAACTCATGTCGCACCGGATGATAGCGCCACACCCCGGCCCGCAGCGTGACGCGATCCTTCGCATCACAGCCCGGCTTGCCGATGGCGGCGGTGTTGAACACTCCTTGATTGCCGTAAAGCCAGCCGTCCGGGCCCCAGATGAAGCTGTTCAGAGTCTCGTGCGTGTCTTGATAGCCGAAGCCATCAAGGAGGATGTGGGCCTTGAAGGAGAGTCCAGGTGCTAAGGGATAGGTCTTATAGGACTCATACGACTTATTCGTCCTATACTGCTTTGCCGCTCCAGTGGTTGAGCGCCTTGCCGTCGAAGATGGATTCAGCGCAGAGTGGCAGTACGGGGATCAGGAGAGCACAAAGGATCTTCATGAGGTAGTCAGACGGGTCTGACGCGTCGGACCTGTCAGACAAGTCGGACTTGTCAGACATGCTGCGCACCTTTTCAATGCGCGCATGACTCCAGACGACTCCTGTCCGCTCATGCCGCACGGCGGCTACGAGAATCTGGGCAGCTACAAGGTCGCGGAGGCGGTCTATGATGCCACGGTGGTCTTCTGTGAGCGGTTCATTCCCAAAAGCTCCCGAACGCATGATCAAATGGTGCAGGCCGCACGCAGCGGCGTGCGCAACATCAGCGAGGGCAGCGGCGCGGCGGCGACCTCGCGCAAATCGGAGATGAAACTGACCAACGTGGCGCGTGCGAGCCTCAATGATGAACTGCTGAAGGACTACAAGAGCTTCCTGCTGCACCGCAGTCTGCGCGTGTGGCCCAAGGAGTCGCGGGAGTGCCTCGCGATGCGCGAGCGCCTCACGCATGACGTGGCTCCTGATCTCCCGCCGGCCAACGGCAAGGTCCAGCTCACGGGATTGGCCGGTTTGGCGGACTTTGTGAAGAAAGCAGAACCCGAACTGGCTGCCAACGCGATGCTCTGTGCAGTGAACCAAGCGGCCTATCTACTGAAACGCCAGATTGAGAGCCAGGGCCGAGATTTTGCCGAAAACGGCGGCTTCACCGAGCGTCTCTACGCCACCCGCATGAAGATGCGCAACGAGCAGGCAGACACACCCGCCTGCGCCGAGTGCGGCAAGCCCATGCGCAAGCGCACCGCAAAGAGTGGCGCGCATGCCGGAAAAGATTTCTGGGGCTGCTCCGGCTACCCGGACTGCAAAGGCACGCGTGAGATCAGCGATGGCGTCTGACAAGTCGGACTCGTCAGACCAGTCTGACTCGTCCGACGGCAACAAGCCCTCTTTCCAAGACGTTTGGCTTCTCCGATGAAACCAAACGCATCCTCTCTCCATCGTCGTCAATTCCTCGTCACCGCAGGCGCTGCTTCGCTTTCGCTGTTTTCCTCCGCAGCATCCTTCAAAACGGTGATCAAGAAGGCCAAGATCATCGGCAAGCCGGAGGAGAAGGCGCTGCGCGATCTCAAGGATGCCGGATTCGACGGTGTGGAGGTCGCGCATCTCTTTGATGACGAAACGGAGGCCAAAAAGGCGCGCGAACTCGTCGAAGGCATCGGTTTGAAGGTCCACTCGGTGCTGCGTGGCTGGGCGGAATTCAATAGCGATGATCCAGGACAAGTGGCGGCGAGTTATGCGGTGACGGAGAAGGCGCTGCGCACGGCAAACTGGCTCGGCGCGGAGACGATCCTGCTCGTGCCATGCCGCGTCGGTGGCCCGACGGTGAAGCTGCCGGAGCCGTGGGAATTCGACATCGAGTTCGACGAGAAGACTGGCCACGTCAGCCGCGTGGTGAAGGGCGACAACGCACCGTTTGCCCGCTACATCATGCTGCAAAACAAATCGACCGACGGCTCGAAGGAGCAGGTGACGAAGCTCATCCCGCTGGCCGAAAAACTGAACGTCATCATCGGCCTCGAAAACGTTTGGAACAACCTGTGGGTGCGGCCGGATCTGTACAAGAACTTCGTCGCGTCCTTCAATCATCCGTTTGTTCAGGCCTACTACGACGTGGGCAATCATGTGAAGTATCTCGTGCCGGTGCATGACTGGATTCACACGCTGGGCGGCCTCATCAAGAAGATCCACATCAAGGACTACGCCCTCGCCCCGGACAACCACAGCGGCAAGTTCGTGCATCCGCGCGATGGCAGCATCGACTGGCCGAAAATGCGCCAGGCGCTCGATGACGTCGGCTACAACGGCTGGATCACCGTCGAGGACAACGGTCTGCCGCTGCCCGAGTTCACGGATCGTCTGAACAAGATCATCGCGGGCGTGTGAGCCTCACTTCTTCAACACTTTCGCGACAAACTCACTCAGCGCCGCCGTCGCCGGATCGCCCGGCTTGCCGAGGTTGTCGTTGAGCTTGCTGTGGTCGGTGTCCTTCGCGCCGAAGACGGTGGTGGGCACGCCGGCCTCGGTGAGCACCGCGCCGAAGCGTCGCGCCTGGATGGACGTGTCGGGATGATTCGCGACGTGCAGGATGAGGAAGGGCGGGATGCCCTTGCTCTTCGCCACATGTGTCACTGCGGAGAAATCTTTGTGCAGCGCCGCATCGTTGCCGAATTTCAAGCGGTGCCCGTATTTCGGCATCGGCATGCCATGCACACGCAGGCGCGTCTCCGCCGTCTCGATGATTGCCGGAATGTCATAGGTGTCGCCATCGACCGGCACGCTGCCGATGAGAGCGCTGAAATCAGCGTCGGCCTCCTTCAAGTAGCGGTCGTCCGTGCAAAGAATCGCCGCGAGCTGCGCCCCGGCACTGTGGCCACCGACGAGAATGCGCTTTGGATCGCCACCGTGCTGCGCGATGTTTTTTTGCACCCAGGCGAACGATTTAGCGCAGTCTCGGATGAGCGTGCCCATGTCCACCTCGGGCAGCAGGCGATAGTTGGTGGAGACAAAGACGAATCCTTGGTCCATGAACCACTGCGGCTTGATATCCACGTTGCCTTTATCACCCTGCTGCCAGCCGCCGCCGTGAATCCAGAACACAACGGGCAGGTTCTTGGCATTCGCAGGCGCAAAGATGTCCAGCACATGCCGTGCGTGGCCGTCATCAAGGTAACGGATGTCACGCTGGACGTTTTGGGCAAAGGCGGAGACACAAAGAGCGAGGCTGGCGAAGAGGAAGGGCTTCATGGTTCTTCCTATACGCACATGCAGCCCTTACTTCTTCGCCAGATACTTTGCCAGATCCCGCATCGCGATCACCGTGCAACCCTCGTCTTTGAGGTGCTGCATGTAGCTCTCAAACTTCGCTGGATCGGTGTTCACCCACGGGTGTTTGAGGTCCGGCACGCCGTGAAACGTCATCACCGCGATCTTTCCGTTCTTCGCCTGCGCAACGGCGGTCTTGAACTGCTCCAGCGTGCTGTCCGGCTTTCCATCGAAAGCCTGCGGCAGCGCCAGCAGATCATCTTTCGTCGGATCGAATGCCTGCGCTCCACCCGCCCGTGCAAACTGGTAGCCGCGCTCCCGCAGCAGCTTCACCGCCGCCTCGCTTGTCTGATAGCCGGGGTAGCAGAAGCTCAACGGCTTCGGAATGCCGTATTTCACGCACTGCTGCTCGATGAACTCCACATCCGCCGCCAGTTGCTCCGGCTTCTGCTTCGCCACGCCCGCGTGCTTCCGCGTGTGGTTGCCGATCTCGAAGCCATCCGCGTGCAGCGCCTGGATCTGCTCCCAGGTCATGTAGTGTTTCTTGTCCACGAGGAACTCAAAGCCCTCCGTGATGAAGAACGTCGCCCCGAACCCATATTTCTTCAGCAGCGGTGCCACATAGTTCGCCTGACTCGCCACGGAGTCGTCAAACGTGAGCACGACAAGTTTATCCGGCACCGCTTCGGCGTGCAGCGAGCTGACGAGCATGAGAGCAAAGAGGAGATGTTTCATGTAGCCGCATACTTTCGGAGGCTTCACCGCTCTGCAAGCCTGGAAGCAGAAGCTCGAAAGCCGCGTGCTCGTTGCGCGTTCATAGCGGCCATGACTCGCCTGCTTTGCCTTTTCTCGCTTTGGCTCGTCAGCTCGCTGCATGCGGCACCGAGGCCGAACATCATCTTCATCCTCGCGGACGACTACGGATGGGGTGATCCGGCTTGCTACGGGCATCCGTATGCGAAGACGCCAAACATCGACCGCCTCGCGCGGGAGGGCACGCGGTTCACGCAGTTCTATGCCACCGGCGTGACCTGCTGCCCGGCACGCACGGGCCTCATGACCGGCAAACGGCCAGCGACCTTTGCGAAGTATCCCGCCAGCTTTGGCTTTGGGGATCGCGTGACGGTCACGGAGCTGATGAAGAAGGCTGGTTACGCGACGGGCCACTTCGGCAAATGGCACATGGGGCCGACCGTGACACCGGGGACCTATGGCATCGACGTGATCGGCTCCGACGAGGAAAACGCGGCCCCAAAGCCGGTCGATGGCGGCAAGGACACGCGTGTCTATGATAACGCCATCGCCTTTCTGGAGAGGCACAAGGATGTGCCCTTCTACATGAATGTGTGGGGTCACATCACGCATCATCCGGTCGATCCTGCGCAAAAGTTTGTCGATGAGTTCGCCAGCTTGAAGGTGAAGGACGCCGACTTCTCCGACTACCAGCGCGAGAAGTTCGCCACGGTGCGAAAGCACGGCGGCGATGTGGATGACTCCATGCGGCGCTTTCTCGGCGAGGCTTTCTCCATGGATCAAGACATCGGTCGCCTGCTGGCGAAGCTCGATGAACTCAAACTCACCGAAAACACCCTCGTCGTCTTCAACAGCGATCAAGGTCCCTCATCGCCGCAAGATGTCCTGCGTGAGCGCACCGCCGCCAATGCCGCCAAGAAGCCCCTCACCACCGAAAAAGCCCGTCTCGCGCATCATCTGCTCGGATACGCCGGTCCCGAGGTTCGCGGTGGAAAACACGGCGACTACGAAGGCGGCGTGCGCGTGCCCTTCATCGTCCGCTGGCCTGGAAAAGTGCCCGCAGGCCGCGTGGACGCTCAATCCGTGCTCAGCGGCACCGACTGGCTGCCGACCTTGTGCGCCATCACCGGTGTGACCTTCAACGCCGCCGACTTCGATGGCGAAAACGTCTCCACAGCCCTCCTCGGCGGCATCCATGAGCGCACGAAGCCACTGTTTTGGAAAGTGAACTCCGAGAAAGCCGATCCCACCCTGCGCTGGCAAAACTGGAAGCTCCACCTCCCGCACCGCGCACGCGGCGAGATCGAGCTCTACGACCTCTCCAACGACCCCGGCGAGCGTCAAAACCTCGCCACGCAAAAGCCCGGCCTCGTGCAGCAACTCACCACTCGCCTCAAAGCCTGGACCGACACGTTGCCCAAGACTTACGAGCATGGGGAGGTGAAGGACAATTGAGCGCACATCTCACGGCCTCACCAGCCCCCACGCGACGGCTCGCAGGCCCTGCGCACCACCGCTGACCTTCGCCATCTCGAAGGTGAAGACTTCCTGCCAGCTTTTGCCGCCGTCGGTGCTGCGCAGGATGTTGGAGCGTTTGTTGTTCACGCATACGAGCGTGCCGGTGTCGGAGGCGGTCACGTTGCCCTCGGGTATCGCGGCGGGCAGATCACGCCAGGTTTTACCATCCGCGCTGGCACGCGAAAGCATGCCGCTGAGCCAGAACTCTTTGCCGACGAGGCTCATCGTCGCACGCTTCGTGCCGGTGGGATGCGGCCCGGTCCAGGTTTCGCCACCATCGGTGCTGGTCCAGGCGTTCTCGGCTTCCTTGTCGGTCATGGTGAGCACCTGTCCATTGCAGAGCAGCGTGCCTCGGCCCGCCGAGGCCTCCAGACCCTTCGGTGCGAGCCAGCGCCACGTTTTACCCAGATCATCGCTGGCGAAGAGATTGCCAAACTTCGCGCCGGAGTCGACGCGATTATCTCCGAGCGCGAGGAAGCGTCCGCTGGCATCGCCGCAATACACCGTGCCGACGTGGTGCGTGCTCAGCTTGCCACGCGGATCGTCTTTGAATTTTCCCCACATGCCGAAGGTGTCGAAGGACTGTCCGAAATCGCTCGTGGCGGTAAACGTCATGTAGCCGCTGCCGACGAAGGTGCCCTTACCACCCGCGATGCCCCAAGTGCCGGGCATCACGCGTAAGTCGCCTTTGCCTTCTGGGAGCTTCGCCGTGCCTTTCGTGAGGTGACGCCAGTTCACCGCGTCGTCGGAGGCTAAATAAATCGTCGCTGCACCCCAGCCCACGGGCACCGCGAAGACGCCACTCGTGTAACCGACCGCCTTCGTCGCCCACGGCCCATGATCCGCACCCGGCGCGGCGAAGAACACCTGCTTCCACGTTTTGCCATCGTCCTTCGACACGATGATCCGCGCCCCATGCCCCACCGCGACAAACGCACCCACCTTCGGCTCCGGTTTGAAGTCACCGCCCAGCGGGATCGATTCGCGAATCTTCACATCGTCGGGTGATTCATCTGCGGCGAAGGCGGAGGCGGCAAGCAGGAGGGGCAAAAGAAGTGTCTTTTTCATGAGAGAGGCATGAACGAACCAGCCTGCGTGCATCTGACAGGCCATTGCCAGACTCAGGGCACTCGATCACGACCCATCCCGTCCACGGGCTGCTCGATGACGACGCGATCCTTTCCGGCGAGTTGGATCAAGTCCGGCAGGTCGTAGTGCCTCAGCACGCCATGAACCATGTTCACGGTCTGGTCGAAAGTCTCTCCCTCGCCGACGAGGGACTCGTAGCTGGTGATCATGCGGCGCAGCGTGATCTTGGTGAAGGCATCGGGTTCCAATGCAGCAGCATGGAGAGCGGGGATCGCGGCCTCGCCAGTGGCGATAAGTCTCACCGTCGCCGCTTTGGTCTTCAAAACGCGTGCCCAGCTCCGCACATCATCCGTGCGCATGCCGACGTAGCTTTTGCCCATGAGATAGGCGGTGAGGATTTCGAGGTTGTCGCGGCCGAAACGGCCTGCGCCGAAGGCTTTGCGCCTCAAACCGGTCTCCGTCTCGCCGATGCCGCGCAGTTCGGCGGCGAGGACGAGGTTTCCGGTCTTCACGAGCTGCTCGATGGCGACGGCATCCGCTTTGAGGCTCTCGCCATGCAAATAGAGCACCGCCTGACCACTCGGCTTGGCAGGCGTGTAGAGCAGCGCGGGCAGTTGGAAGGCGTTCTCGGCCTTCAAAGCGAGTTTTTCGAGGGTGAAGCCATCGCGCGTGATTTGAGCGAGTGTTTCGACTTGGGGCTCCTCGATCATTTCGGAGGCTCCGATGGCCTCGAGGAGGGTTTTGGGCCCCAATCCGCTTTCACGGGTCGATTTGAGCTTCGTGGCGGTTTCCGCATTGATTTGAAAAACACTGCGCTCGCCCGGCAGCAGCCTCACCTGGCCTTTCGGTGTGCATTGAAGCTGCTCGGGCGTCCAGTCCGGCATGCTGAGAGCTCGAAGCTCCTCGTCGGTGAATGAATCCGGCAGTTTCGCGACTTCGCGCACGACGATGTCTTTGCCGAGAAGATGCCGCGCCATGAATCGCGTCACCGCCTCGCGGAGTTGCAGCGTGAAGCCGTGCGGCGCATCGGGTGCCGCGAGGTCGATCATGTCCGGATGGCCGAGGCGCGAGTAGAAGCGCTTCGCATCGCGAAACAGCTCCCACGTGCCACCAAAGTCGAAGGTGACATCCCGCGTGCCCGCGCAGATGAGCGTGGGCTTTGGCGCCCGCATGATGCAGTAATCCGCCTCATCCATGCCAAAGGCGATCTGTCCGACGATGTTCTGCTCGCCATCCTGCGGGCCTTTGGTCTCGATGAGTTTCCGAAACGTCGTGAGATAGCAACCCGGTGCCGCGGCGAGGATGCGATCATCCAGCGCCATCAAATACGCGGTCTCCGTGCCGCCGCCGCTGTTTCCCGTGCAGCCAATCTTGTCCGCAAGGATGTCTTTGCGGCTTTGCAGGTAGTCGATGACGCGCATGCCGTCCCAGATGCGGAACTGCGCCGCATTCGCGCCGATCAAAGCGCTGCTGATGGCCGTCATTGTGTGCTCGGTGGTACACATGAGCCGCACATTCGGATGCGGCACCTTCACATGCGGCGCATCGTCGAAAACAGCCCGTTCCTTCGCCAGATCGAGCATCTGATAGCGCTCACCCTGGCCGATGGGATCGTAGCACATCGCCGCCATGCCGTGGCGGGCCAGCAGCATGCAGATGAGCTGATACTGTCCCACCGCCTTCCCCTCATGACTGTGCCCGCACGGCACCAGCACCGCAGGCCAAGGCGGCGGCGTGTTCGGCAGGTAAAGGTTCGCCGTGAGATGAAACGCGGGCCGCGTCTCCAGAATGATCTTCTCCACGCGATAGCCCTTGCCTTGCAACGTGCCTGTGATCTGCGGATTCAGCGGCGTGCGCTCCGGCAACCCGCCAATGCGTTCCAGAAAAAACGCCCGCCGCTCGTCCTGCCAGCGTTTGCATACCGCCTCGCTCTTGATCATCACCTCAAACGCCGCGCTACGTTTGTCACAGAGCGCATTGAACTCACGCACAAGCCATCCCTCAAACGCCTCCGCCGGTTTGGATGCCGGATCGAGCACGGTGAGTTCATCCGCAGCCATCGCGGAGCTGAGAGCGAGAAGTAAAAGAAGGGAGCGCATGCCACGATTACGGCTCCCGCCACTCGCCCTTCCAAATCGGGCCGTGATCGAGGCCGCGCTTGTCGCGGTAGAGGCTGAACGTCGTCTCCATGTCCTTCAGGAACTGCGCAAACGCGGCGTCATCGCGACGGAAGAGTGATTGGTCATCGTCAGGGATCAAACCGGCCTTTCGCAGGGCGAAGTGGAGTTGCGTGAGGTTGTGGCCGAACATCGCGAGGCGTTGGCGCTGCACCTCGGTGGCGCATTCGGCGAGGGTGGCGTGGTAGTGCTGCTCCATGGTGGCAAAGAGCGGCGCGTAGATGGTGCGCATGACTTCCTCGTTCACCTCGTAGT
Source organism: Prosthecobacter sp. (assembly GCF_046154365.1). Classification (GTDB taxonomy): domain Bacteria; phylum Verrucomicrobiota; class Verrucomicrobiia; order Verrucomicrobiales; family Verrucomicrobiaceae; genus Prosthecobacter. The sequence continues at coordinate 19,274 of NZ_JBJXFV010000220.1, read as the reverse complement.
TGGCACCTTTGTAGATGGGCGACTGCGCTGCTTTGTGCGTGGCCATCTTGGCGTCGAGTTCATCGTAAAGCGCCCGCATGTGCCGCCAGCCAGGGCCGTAGGCGCGTTCGAGCCACTCGTTGAGGGTAGCGCTGACATCGAGCTGCGGGTTCCAGAGTTGTTTCGCGAGCAGGTAATTGATCGGCGCGTTCACGCCCCAAGCGCTGGTGCCAACCATGCGGGCACCCCAGGCCTTGTTTTGCGCGGCGGCGGGCAGTTCGCGTTTCAAAATGTCGAGGCTCACCGGCAACGGTGCGCCGTGGAGGCTGCGCATCCAGGTGGAGTAGTTGTGGTAAAAGAGATGCGGTGTGATCTCGCTCCAGCGCTTCATCAGGCCTTCGAACTCGGCGCGATACAGCGGCTTGAGCAAACCGTAGCCGTAGTAGTTCAGCGGTGCCCAGCAGAGGCTCACGTTGTCCGGCAGCTTCGGCGCGTTCGCGGGCGGATACTGGTAGTTGTAATACACGAAGCCGCCGAGCCTGCGCCCGGGTCGCTCGCGGGCGATGATCTCGCCGACGCGTTGGTAAAACGTGAGCATTGCGCGTGCGTGGCTCGGTTTGCCGTGCGGATCGGTGTCGAGCAGCGGCTTGCAACGCTCGCAGGTGCAAAACCCGCCGCCATCGGTGGGCGAGATGCTCGACATCTCGCGCTTCGGATTACGATCCATCGTTTCGATGACGCGTTTGGTGAACAGCTCCACCAAACCGGGCGCGGTGGTGCAAAAGAAGGTCACCTTGCCGTTGCGCTCAAAGTTGCCGCTCGAAGGCTGCCACTCGGGATGTGCCTCGATGTCCGCAGGCTTCAAATAATCATCCCACGAGTGCCCGTAGCCGGTGACGAAGGGATGTAGCGCGTTCGTGAGCCGCTGATGCTTCATCCAGTCGAGCACTGGAACATAGCGGGAGGTGATCTCACGGTCACTTTCACCGAGATAAGCCACCGAACGCGCCGCCAAGCCCGGCTGGCCGCGAATCGGCTCCTTTAGCTCGATGCCCAGTATCTTCAGCCTCGGCACATCCTCACCGAGCGGCCCCGGAAACAGCCATCGCGCACCGATAAAGCGCTCTGCAAAATCCAGCACACCCCATAGCGTCCCATGACTCGGCAGCGCCCAGGTGCCCTCCGGCATGCTGTCGTTGCCTGCGATGATGATGCCGCCCTTTTCACTGCGGATCTCAAATCCATCATGCGGCAGCGAATCATCCGCCACGAGCCGGATCGCTGGGCTGGACTCGCAGCCAGCAGCGACGAGCAGCCTTTGCAGCTCCTTCGCCGCCCACTGGGTCGTTTCACTCGCAGTTGCCGCATGGTGGATGACCGGCTCGCTTTGAGCGTGAGGCAGCAACGACAAAAGGAAGAGCAGGACGAGGGGGCGCATGATTTTTACTCCATCCAAAACGAGAACAACCGCCCGTTCTGCACGCTGAACTCCAATCTCACCGGCTGGTCTTTCCGCGCAGAGAGCTTCGTGAGTTCGGGAATGGCGATGTCGATGGCATCGCCTTCCTTGATCGTGATCTTTTGCAGCGAGGCGCCGGACTCATCGAGCAGGCTCACCGTGAGGATGCCGAACTTCGCCGCCGCATTCACATGCAGCGTGCCGCCGTCGTGGATGAAGGGCTTCGTGCGCAGGATGCCAGGTAAATAGTTGCCCTCCATGCCGACAAAGCGGTCGCGTTTGATCGTGGCGAGGCCGAGCGAGCCGCGAAATGGCGACACACCGGCGAGCAGCTTCGGATTGTCCTCAGGAATCCAGCGCGTGCTGTGCAAGCCATTGCGCCCGGTGTAGTAAAACCACAGCTCATCTCCGACGACGAGCGGATCGGTTGTGGGCGGCGAGATGACGCTGCGATCCCATTCGCCAAAGCCGCCCTGCGCGAGGAAGGGCGAGCGATCGCTGAGACGCTGCCAGGTTTTATTGTCGCGACTCACAGCGAGCTGGATGGGCAGCGTGACGCTGTCGGGATTGTTCAGAAACATGTGCACGAGGCCGATGTGCAGCCCGGCATACGGAATGCTGCGCATGTCATAGATCTCGGTGGTGGGCGAGTCCTGCGCATCGCTGGCCATGACGAGATCGCCCTTCTCCGGCGTCCAGTGGATGAAGTCGGTGCTTTCGCAGCGGATCACGGCGCGACCCGCGTTGTATTGCAGGTTCGGCTCGGCGGCCTGCGCGGCCTTCTTTTCATCGGTAACGACTCCAAATGCTCGTCCGAGCATGATCCAACGCTGATGCTTCTCGTCCCAGTTCACGTGGATCGGCGCATCGAGAGTCGCGTAGCTCGCGGGTTCGTTGTGCGGCGTCCAGTGGATGCCATCGGGGCTGAAGGCCACACCCAGCGCCGTGAGTTTGCCCGGCTTCGATGTGGGCGTGCGTTGGAACTTCCGGTCGATCCACAGGTAGGCCATCTTGTAGCGCTTTTGCGGATCGGTCTCGCGCTTGTCTTTGATGACGCCGCTCGCGTAGCAAAAGTAGGTCCATCCGCGCTCGCGTGAGCGCAAATAGGCCAGCTTTTCCGGCGGCGCTTCTTTTTGATCAAACTCGAAGCCGCTGAGGATCACGCGATTCGTCGGCTCCGCGTCGAACTCGGGGAACAAGTGCAGCTTCGGCCGCTCCCAGTTGATGCCGTCCTTGCTCGTGAAGTAAAACACGCCCGGTCCGCCGCCATCGATCCACGCTTTGAAAATGCGCTCCTCCTCATCAAAGAGCACCGACGGCAAAAAGTAGCCCTCCGGCTCCCATTTCGCCCGCGGCACGATCATGGGGTTTGCCTCGTGCTTCCGCGCCTGCTGCACGCGCCGCGTGAGATGCTCGGTGTGCTCGATGAGGTGATCATCGAGGAAAAGCTGATGCTCTTTGCCGATGCGGATGGGCTCGACTGCAAGGACTAGGACGGGCAGAAAGATGAGCAGAAATCGCATTCCCGAACTACGGCGCCGATGGGTGTCGTCTCGCTAGGTGCCTCGATCTTTGACAAACGATTGGAGGTACAACAAACTCGCTCATGGTTATTCCTCACTTCTGGGCTGAGTCGCGCCTGCAAAGCAAAACGCCAGCCAAACAAGTCACGGTGAAGCGCTGGGGGTGGTCAGACATCAGCCAGGAGGATGCGCAATCAGTCGCAGATCGACGTGCTCAAGAGGCGATGGAACGCATTCTCAGCGGCGAGGATATCCGTCGCCGCGAACTCAAGGATGCTTATGGCGCTGAAGACGGTGTGCCCATCCGCGAGGAGGTCATCTCACGCCACGAGAACGCCATCGTCACACGCAACAGCTATGGGTCGCTTTGCCTCAATACTCCGAATGTATTTTTTGCGGATGTGGATGCGCCTTGGCGGGGTGCCTGGAGGATTCATCCAGCGGGATGTTTGTCGGTCGTAATCGCAGGCATCGTCGTCGGTATTTGGCAGCGATCACCTTTACTCGGTTGTGCGATTGCCATCGGCATCCCGTGGCTGTGGTCTCTAGTAAACAACTCCGTCAACCGCATGCGCCGTCCGACAGCCGAGGCATTGGCTAAGCAGGAGAATCTGGCGGCCATTCGCTCGTTTGCTGCTTCCCATCCCGAATGGCATCTGCGTGTCTATGAGACACCAGCGGGTTTCAGGCTGCTCGCAATGCACGCTGCGTTCGATCCCACGGGCGAGGCGGCCAAAGCGGCTCTTAATGATCTGAACTCCGACAAACGATTCGCCACACTCTGTGCTCTTCAAGCCTGTTTCCGAGCACGAGTGAGTCCAAAATACTGGCGGATGGGCTACAAGCCAAAGGAACTCCTCCCCAAGTCCAAGTGGCCATTTCCCCCAGAGCATGTGCAGCGCCGGGAGAGATGGGTGGCTGGTTACCAAGCGATTGTTCCCAAATTTGCCTCCTGCCGTTTTATCGAGCGGCTCGGCAGTCCCATCGTTCATCCTGATGCCGAAAGTGTGCGTGCATTGCACGACCAGCTTTGCCGGGCCGACTCCAGCTTGCCCCTAGCCTGACACTGCACTCAGTATTCAGAGCATCTCGGATCGATCTTGGCCTCACCACGTCAGGACAGCCGTGCACAGCGGAGGCGACACGCGGCCCTCACGCTCCACGGCATGAATCTCAAATCGGTAAATGCTGGCAGGCAAAAGCTGCCGACTCAGGTCGATCTGGTGGGCCTGCGTCTCCAGCGTGGCCTGCGGCAGCACCTCTGCCTCGCTGAAGGCCGCGCTCGGCTTCACCAGCACCGGCGTCACGCGATAGCCCACCGCACCCGCGACCGCTTGCCAGCTTAACGTGCCCTTGCGCATCACCGCGTTCGTTGGGGCAGCCAAATCTTGCGCCATGGCACTCGGAGCGCGGATCGACACACGCCAGGCATCAATGCGGCCATTCGCGGGCGAAACGACCACGAGCGAATCTTTGCCCGCAACGGTCATGCCCGCATTGCCGCCGCTGAGGCTCGTCAAAACGTGAGCGTGGCTCCACTCGCGGCCATTTCCATCGGCGGAGAGGTAGAGGCGGCAGTGATTCTTCGAATGCGCTGTGAGCAGCGCCAGCACGCCATTCGGCAGGAATTGCAAAGTCGGTAACTTGCCATCTGCGGCCATTTTCTCCGGCGCTGACCACGTCTTGCCGCGATCCGTGGATCGCACGCTCACCAGCGATGCCTTGGCGCTGCTGCCCGTGCGCACGATGGCCAGCCAGTCACCGGCTTTCGTCGGCGAAACGGTCGTCTCCAGCCACGGCGTCGTCACCGGTGCTCCCGCCTTCACCATCGCCGCCGCAGTCGTGATGCTCGAAAGCACCGTCCAGCGCTTGCCGCGATCCACCGAGGTCAAAAGCAGCGCGTGATTGCCATGCTTGCCCCAAGCATACGCTGGCATAAACAACACACCCTTTTCATCCTCGAACGTGTGTGGCAGCGGGCGCGCGATAACACCGAACTCCGCCGGACACTCGATCACCGCCGCCTCTGGTTGCCACGTGCGCCCCTGATCCTTCGACATCGCGATTTGATACGCCTCCGCCGGCACATCCTTCGCTGTCATCTCTCCGCGCTTCTTGGGATCAGGCACCCAGCGGATGCCAAACGCGAGCAGGTCGCCATTGCGCAACTTGTCAGCCCACAGATCGACCATCTTCGGCATTGGCCAATCATCCGGCTGCGCCGTCCACGTCGCCCCACCATCCTCCGAAATACTCGACCCTGTGCCGCCGCTGCCACCGAAGTCATCGGGATGATTCGGGTAAAACATCAGCAGCCGATCTCCCGCCGAAACGATTTGTCCGCCGCCTGTGATCCCCGCACGCTCGATGACCGACACACGCGGCCGCACGATGACCTGCGGATCAGCAGCCCAAACGTGCACACAAACGGCGAGAAGGAACAAAATGCATTTCATGATCTCAATGAACGCGGATGACGTGTGGGGATTGCCGAAGCTCTGGATTCGGATTCGCTAGTCTAATTTTAAGGGCTGCCGCCCCAAGCTATCCAGCCACTCGCCAAGCACCTCGGTGTGTCCGGGCCGAGTTGCTTCATCAGTTCACTCTCGCTGGGTGTGAGATCAGCAAAAGCGGTGGTGGCGAGCGAGAGGAGTAGGAGCAGGGGTTTCATGGGATCACTTCCACATCCACGGTCACCGCATTCATCTTCGGCGCATCATGGATGTAAAGCAGGCGCCCTGGACTGATCTCGCGGATGCTGGTGTAATTGAAGCCGACTTTGTCGGAGATGACGTGGTGGGAGGGCCAGGTTTTACCGCCGTCGAGGCTGAACATGAGGCAACTCGCGGGGCGGCCATAGCTGCATGCCAAGATGCCGTTGCTCATCTGCACGAGGTCAGGGAGGACTTTGCCGACTTCGAGCTTGATGGGCGTGCTCCACGTCTTGCCGGCGTCGTGGGAGAACATTTGCTTCATGCAGGAGTCGCGGTCGCCACGGATGACGGCGGTTTGCTCGGTGGCGCTGAGGCGCACGACGGCGGATTCGCCGCCGGGGCCGATGGTGGAGAAAAAATTCCACGTTTTGCCTGCATCCGTGCTGCGTATGAGGTGGGACATGCGGACGGTGTTGTTGCGACCATCGGGCAGCTTTACGCCTTTACGGCTCCACACGACCATCGTCGCGCCGCCGTCGGCGTCGTTCCAGATGTGGCGCTCGCAGATGATTTGATCGCTCTTGGACTCGTTCGTGTATTCCTTCGGCAAGACGATCTTGTTGTCGATCATGGTGAAGCTGGTCGCGTCGGCGTTGAGATGCACCGTCTTGCCGATGACCGATCCATCCGGCTGCGTGCGTGTCCAACGCGACACAGCGAGGATGCTGCCATCGGGCCGCCGCAAACACGGCAGCGGCGTGGTGTCGAGTTTGTCGAGGCCAGGGATCGGCGACCATGTTTTGCCCGCGTCGGTCGATTTGAGCAGGCCGTAGGGCTCGTAGAAGGCGTCCGGCCCTTGAGCGACACTCATGAGGAGCAAGCCCTTGCCCATGTCATAGAGATAGGGCCGTGTCTGGCGGATGTCGTCGCGCTTGATCTCCCACGGCTCACTGACAGTGAGCTTGATCGGGTCTGAACCGGCTGCGCTGGCGGCTTTGCGCACGCCGAGCTTCACGGACTGCCAGATCGCCTCGCCCGTGGCCGTCTTCGCGCTCGATCCGAACTGAATGAACGGCTCAGATGATTCCGCAGGCTTCCAGAACGCGCCCTGGCCCTCGACTTTGCGCTCACCATCGACCCACATGCTCATATCCTTGCCGCGAATGACGAGCCGGTAGGTGTGCGCGCGGTTCGTCGTGTCCATCGGGATGAAGCGGTCCGTGTGACTCGCTGCTTGGTTTGCAAACAGCACGAGACCTTCCTGATGCTTGCCATTGCTCACCAGCACGGACACCGGCGCACCATCACGCCACGGCCAAAGCGACGACGCGGTCTTCTTCGGCTGCGAGCCGGTGACGCTGGCGACCTTCACCGTGGCCTCGACAATGATCTCGTCATCCGCACCCGCCTTCCATGCGGCGCGATAGTTCGCGAACTCTTTCGAGTCGTCGATCAAGCGCAGGCCGTCGGCTTCGATTTTGGCGTTGGGAGTGCCGTTGGCGTTCCACAGAGCGGCAGGCAGCGATTTGGCGTCGTAGTTCACGAGCCAGGTGATGTCATCGGCGGCGGTAAGCGGGCAGCATGAAGCAAGAAGGGCCGAAAAGAGGCAGAGGCGCCGAATCATCATGCGAATGGCCCCGCTTACTTCTTTTTCGGTTCGGGAGTTCCCTTGGCTTTTTCAGCAGCCGCTTTGGCTCTGGCTTCGGCCTGTTTTTTTGCGGCTTCTACGGCCAAGGCTTCGAGCGCTGGCCAGGAGGCCTTGGCTTTGTCGAGTTCGGCGGCATTGAGGCCCAAGGCTTGCAGCACGCCGATGGCCATGAGCTTGTTGCCCTCGGCGTTCATGTGTACGCCGTCGCTGGTGAGCACTTTGACGTTCGGTTTGTTCTCCGCCTTGATGCGCTCCTCAAACATCGCAAACAGATCGGCCATTGGGACATTTTTCTCTTTGGCGAGCTTGCGGAGGAAGTCGTTGTAGGGCGCGAGCAAGCCGTTCTCTTTGCTGCTGAGGTTTTCCTGAATCACCGTCGCTGTCAGCAACACCGGCTTCACGCCTGCAGCCGTCGCCTGGTCGATGATCGCGGTGATGTTCTTCTGGTAAGTGCCACGCGCGGCGACTTTGTCATCGTAGGTGCCGCTCTTCGCCATCGCCTCATCCAGGGGCACGCCGCGCGGCCCGTGCCACACATCGTTCACGCCGCAGCTCAGCGTCATCCACTGCGGTTTTTTGCTCAGCACGTCTTTGTCGAGCCGTGCGAGCATTTGATCCGACTTGTGACCGCTGATCCCGGCAGGAACAGGCTCGGCTTTGATCCCATTTGCCTCCAACCCCGCGATCACGAGCCGCACATAGCCCGCCGGGCTGCCCCAGCCTCCCGCCGTGATCGAATCACCGAGGAAGGCGATCTTCTCGCCGCTCTTCACGGCGATTTCAGCGGTGGCAAAAGTGGGAGCGAGGAGTGTGGCGGCGAGGACAGGAAGAAGTCGAAGTGTGAGGCTGTTCATGGTGGGTCCAAGCAAACGAGCCGCCGCATCCATCCTTTCTCGCACTCGAAAAGATCAACCAGCACGTCATGGCTTGAAGACGGCGATTTCCTTCGCGGAAACGACATCCCAGGCGCGCACGGTGCCGTCCTGGTCGCCGCCGAGGATGAGATCGCCGGCTTGATTGGTGGCGAGGGCTTGGAGGAAGGCGGTGGAGCCGGCCAGTTGCTTCACTTGACCGCCGTCGCTGGTGATGAGGCGGAGCTTGGTGTCACCGGCGCTGGTGGCGATCTGATCAGCGGCACCGAGGTAGCGGATGCCGGTGACTTCCTTGTCCCAGCCATCGACGCTCTTGCGGCGGTCGCCGGTGGTCCAATCCCAGATTTTGACGACGTTGTCCGCACCGGCGCTGGCCAGCAGGCGGCCATCGGCACGCCACGAAACGCCGAGAACGTGATGCGTGTGGCCTTCAAAGACCTTCACGACTTTGCCGGTGCTCAAATCGGTGATGCGCACGGCTTTGTCGGCTCCGCCGGAGGCAAGGAGCTTGCCATCGGGGGTGAAGTCGAGCGCGAAGATGCTGTCGAGATGGCGCTCGGCATAAGTGGTGGTGAGCGTGCCGGTGGCAACATCCCACAAGGTGATGTCGCCGCTGCGGGACGGTTCGCCGCTGCCGATGGCGAGTGTTTTGCCATCGGGACTGAAGGCGATGCTGTTGGCGCGGTCGGTGATGAGTGATTTGCCGTCGCCGGTGCCGAAGCTGCGTTCCAGCACCCAGGTGGCCGTGCTGCTGCCGGGCGCGATAGGTTTGCCGTTCACGGTGCTCCACGCGAGCGGTGGGCCGGCATCGAAGGTGGCGACGAGTTCGAGGCCGTTGGCGGAGAACTGGAGTGCCTTGGCCTTTTTGAGGCCGGTGGTGAGTGTTTTGGCAATGAGGTCGCGCTCCGCAGTCGCCTTCTCGAGTTCCTTCTTCACGACTTCGAGACGTGCCTTGGCATCGACGACGTTCTGTTTGGCCTTCTTCTCGTTTTCAGTGACGAGTTTGATCTCGTTGGCAGTGTCGGTGATGGCGGACTCAGCGCGTGTGAGGGCCTCTTGAGCGAGCTTGAAGTCACTGGCGGCCTTGGTGGCCAGCGCTTGCGCATCGGTGTTCTTTTTGACCAAGGCTTCGTCAGGCTTGCCGGTCGATACCTTGGCGACTTGATCGGCGATCTCCTTCGCGACTTTGTCAGCGGCGGCTTTGGCGTCTGCCTTGGGTTTGACGGCCTTTTTTTTGTCTTCGAGCGCCAGCTTCGCGAGTTCAACGATCGCGGTTAAATCGGCGGCCTTTTTTGCGTCGCTAGCGGCGAGTTTGATTTCGTTGGTGACGGTGGTGATGGCGGTCTCGGCGCGGGTGAGGGCTTCCTGCGCGAGTTTGAGGTCGCTGGCGGCCTTGGCAGCCTGGGCTTGAGCTTCGGTGTGTTTTTTGGCCAACGCCTCATCCGGCTTGCCTGAGGATGCCATGGCGAATTGAGCACCGATTTCCTTCGCCGCCTTCTCGGCGGCGATTTTGGCGTCTTCCTTGGGCTTGATGTCCTTCTTTTTTTCTTCGAGGGCTTTTTTCGCGAGATCAGCGAGTTCGTTGGCTTTCTTCAAGCGGTTGGTCTGCTCGGTGGCATCGGTGTCGGCTTTCTTGATGGCTTCGTTTTGATAGGTGACTTCAAGCGTGGCCCGCACGGCACCGAGGCTGCGCTGCGCGAGCGTCTGCTCGGTGACCAGATCTGATTTGATGAGAGCGATGAGCTTGGCACCGGCGGTTTCAGTGAGCTTGATGCTGTTGTCGGCCTCCTGCGTGGCGGTGAACTTGGTGGAAGGGGCGAACGCTGGTGCTGCTGTGTTGCGTTTCCACAGCTTCACTTCACGGAAGCTGCCGGTGGCGAGGCGGGTGCCATCGGGGCTGAAGGCGAGGGATTGCACGACATCGCGATGCGCGACGCCGGGTTGTTTGTAGAGGCCGGACTTGAGCAAGGTCTCGTCGGTGAGCTTGGTGACGAGGCTTTGCGTGGGCAGATGGTAAAGGCTGATCTGATTCGCCCGTGCTGCAGCGGCGAAGTCGCCCTGCGGGGTGACGGCGACGGCGTAGATCGACTGCAGGCCGGGCGGTAGCGGCTGCCAGGCGATGATGACTTCTTGTTTGGCCGAACCCTTCGCGCCTTGATCGATCCAGGCTTTGAACAGCGCGAGTTGCTCGGTGGTGAGGTTCACCGCGCCGACTTTATTGCCCTTCGGCGGCATTTCAGAATCCCAGGTGTGTGCGGCAGCCTGAAACATGATGCTGTCCGCGCCTTTGCCGGGGACGATGCCCTTGTCAGTCTCGCCGCCTTTCGCCATGAGTTCCGGTGTCTCCATGTTGAGGCCGCCCTTGGTCGTGGTCTTGTTGTGACAGGCGATGCAGTTGTCTTTGAGGAAAGGACGAACCTGCTGGTCGTAGTCGATGGGCGCAGGATTTGCGGCAATGACGAATGACGAATGCAGAATGGCGAATGTAAGGCTGCGGCGGAGCATGATGGCAAAGTACGCAGTCAAAGGTGCCAATTGCGCATACGGTGTGGTCAAAGGCCCGGCTTCTTGTTTTTTGGGAGGAATTTTTGTCCGGTTTTTCTTTCTCGCTTGGGTTAATGGCAACGCATGAACACTGCCGAAACCCACGCCGCCCAGGTTTTCCTCGCCCATCACGACTTCGTGAAGGGCGTGGCGCTGAAGTATGCACCATGGCCGGGATTGATGGAGGACATCGCGCAGCAGGTTTTTTTGGAGTTCATGGCGAAGGAGTCGAAATGGGATCTCAGTAACGACGCGAGGCCGCTGTTGGCCACGATGACGCGCCACATCGCGATGCGGCTCTGGCGGGAGCGCACGCGGCAGCAGCCGGTGGTGGTGCAGAAGCTGGCGGATCATATTCGATTGCTGGCGGAGGAGCGAGAGCAGCCGCCGCGTTACGAGGAGGAGATCGGCGTACTGCGCTCCTGCCTGCAAAAGTTGCCGGAGAAGAGCCGCGAGCTGGTGGAACTCTATTATTACAACGACATCGGTACGCCGGAGATTGCCGAGCAGGTCAATATGAAGGCGGACACGGTGTGCCGGGCGCTTTCTCGTGTGCGCGAGAAGCTGCGCGAGTGCATCCAGCAATCCATGCGGCAAGGAGGATCCGCGCATGCTTGATTCTGACACCTTGATTCAACACTACCTCGAAGGCACGCTCAGTGATGCCGAGGCGGCGCAGTTGCATGACTTGCTCAAAGCGCAGCCAGAACTGGGCGTGCGGCTGCTTCAGCACTTCGAGATGGACGCGATGCTGCGCGCCACGAAGCCGTTGGCCGCGAACAACATCATCCGGCCTGCCTTGCTGCCGAAACGTCGCTTCACTTACGCTACGGTCACCAGTGTGGCGGCGCTGGCGGCCTGCATCACGCTGCTAGGCACTTGGATCGTGCTGCCGTGGCTGAAATCGGATGTGGAAGAAACCAGTGCCTCCGTCGCGGTGCTCACACGCGGCGTGAATCTCGAATGGGAATCCGCCGCCATCACGCCCGGCACGCCGCTTTCGCCTGGCTTGCTCAAACTGAAGTCGGGCATCGCCCAGATCGAGTTTTATCAAGGTGCCCGCATCTTGATCGAAGGCCCCGCCGAGCTGCAGCTCGTCTCCAGTGGCGAGGCGACCTGCACCCGCGGCAAACTCAGCGCCAACGTGCCGCCGCAGGCCAAAGGCTTCCGCATCAACACACCCAAAGGCAGCATCGTCGATCTCGGCACCGAGTTCGGCCTGGATGTGAATGATGCGAAGTCTGAAGTCCACGTCTTCAAAGGCGAGGTCGAGCTGCACCAGGCCGCCGAGTCGATGACATCGCTCAAAGAAGGCCAGGCGATGGCCTTCGCGGACGAATCGCAGCTCCTCGCCGCGAATGCGTCGAGCTTTGCCTCGCTGAACGAAATCAACGCCCGCACCGCCTTGTCAGACCGCTCTCAGTTCGAGCGCTGGCAGGCACAAAGTGCCAAGCTGAACGCCGATCCGAGTTTGAAGCTCCATTTCGACTTCCAGGACGACGAAACCGCTCGCTCGCTGCGCAATCATGCCGCGCAAGGTGAGGATGGCAGCATCGTCGGTGCTTCATGGACCGCTGGCCGCTGGCAGGAAAAGCGTGCGCTGGAGTTTCGCAACGTCAGCGACCGCGTGCGCCTCGGCATTGCAGGCGAAACGAAAGCGCTCACGATGGGCGTATGGTTGCGCGTGAATGGCCTTGATCGCTCCTTGAACTCCATCTTCATGTCCGAGGGCTGGGGTGACCGCAAAGTCCACTGGCAGATCACTCGCGATGGCCGCATCCGCCTCGGTGTGGCCGGGAAAGCGAATGCTCATCATGTGGACTACGACACGCCGGTTTTCTTCACGCCTGAGCGCTTCGGCCGCTGGATGCACCTCGCCGTCGTCTTTGATCCTGCGACCAAAGAAATCCGCCACTACGCGAATGGTGATCAGTTGGCCCGTCTGCCGCTCCAAGACGCGTCGGCGCTCAAACTCGGCATCGCCGAGCTGGGTAACTGGAATGATAGCCGCCACCAAGGCGGCGTCGCCATCCGCCACCTCAGCGGCGCGATGGATGAGTTCGCGTTGTGGGACCGTGCGCTGAGCGATGCGGAGATCTCTGCGCTTGGCAGGTGATTCTGCAAAATGAGTCCTTCGATCAACGACTTAGACGCCTCCCGATTCATGAAGCATCTCTTCCTCACACTCGCCTGCCTCGCCTCCTTCGCGAACGCCGCAGACACCTCCAAGCCCAACATCCTCTTCTTCTTCGCCGATGATCAACGTGCGGACACCATCGCCGCGCTGGGCAATCCGGTGATCAAAACGCCGAATCTCGACCGCCTTGCTCATCGCGGTGTCGCCTTTAACCGAGCCTACATGCAGGGTGGCATGAATGGAGCCACGTGCGTGCCATCACGTGCCATGCTGCTCTCGGGGCAGAACTTGTTTCACATCGACGAGAAGCTGATGCGCCATGAAACGTGGCCCGAAGCCTTCACGAAGGCCGGCTACACCACTTTTGCGAGCGGCAAATGGCACAACGGCAACACCTCGCTGCCGCGCGTGTTTCAGATCGCACGCTCCATGTTCACCGGCGGCATGACGAACCCGATGGAGGCCAAATTGAGCGACGTGGTGGATGGCAAGGTCGCCCCGGCCAAACCCAGCGCCAAACACGCCTGCGAAGTCTTTGCCGACGAAGCGATCCGCTTCATCCAGCAGCAATCGAACGGCCCTTTCTTCGCCTACGTGCCTTTCGATGGCCCGCACGATCCCCACATCGTGCCGGACGATTTCCCCATTCGCTACACCGCCGATCAGATCCCGCTGCCGCCGAACTTTCTGCCGCAGCACCCCTTCAACAACGGCGAGATGGCCATCCGCGACGAGCAGCTCTTGCCCTGGCCGCGCACAGAAGAAAATGTGCGCAGCTTCCTTGCCGAGTACTACCGCTACATCTCCTTTCTCGATGTGCAGATCGGTCGCGTGCTCGCCGCGCTGGAAGCCTCACCGCATGCAAAGAACACCATCATCGTCTTTTCAGCCGACAGCGGCGTCGCGCGCGGCAGTCATGGCCTGATTGGCAAACAAAACGTCTATGAGCACTCCATGCGCGTGCCGCTCATCATCGCCGGTCCTGGCATCTCTGAAAACCAGCGCACCGAGGCGATGTGCTATCTCTTCGATCTGCTGCCCACACTCGGCAAACTCTGTGGCATCAGCGGACCCAAAACCAGCGACGGCATCGACTTCAGCGCCACGCTCAACGACTCCACAAAGCCCGCCCGCAGCCAATTGATGTTCGCCTACCGGAACGTGCAACGCGCCTTCACCGACGGCCGCTGGAAACTCATCCGCTACCCGCAGGTGGACCGCACCCAGCTCTTCGATTTGCAAGCCGACCCCTTTGAAACCACCAACCTCTCCGACAAGCCCGAACACGCCACCAAAGTCGCCGAACTCACCACCGCCCTCGAAAAAGAAATGCAGCAAAGCGGTGACACCGCCGCGCTCAAAATCGCCACTCCAGAGCCCGCTGAGTGGAGCCCGCCAATGAAGGGTGCAGGTGAGAAGAAGCGCAAGAAGTAGGTGCCAAGGCCGCCAAGCCGCTGCTGCCCAGCAAGTGGACGCGCAGCTAAAAATCGTCCTCGGGCAAGGAAGGTCGCGTATTCACATCGCTTTATGGCACTTCTGAGGACATCACGAACGAAGGCTATCGCCGCCTGCTCGTGAGAGTGGCATCAGCCGGGAAAGCATCCCTGGGAGCAAGTGCGACTTCATCCGCTCTATCGTCATTTGACACTACTATCTCGCCAGATATGCCCCGCAGCTCTCGCGGACGATGAGATGCGGGGTGAGCAGAAGACTCCGCGCAGGCAATGTTGGGTTCGCTATGCGTTCGCGCATGGCGTTAAAGGCGGTGACTGCAATGTCGCGGCATGGTTGTTGGATCGTGGTGAGGGGGACGGAGAGCAGGGTGGCGAAGCGCACGTCGTCGAAACCGACGACTCGGAGGTTGCTCGGCACTTTAATGTCGAGACGCGTGAGAGTTTGTAGGAGTTGGGCGGCGGTGTGGTCGTTGGTGCAGATGACGGCGTCGTATTGGCGGCCAGCAGTAAGTTTGCGGACAAACTTTACGTCCCCGGGATCACCAGCGTGGAGGAAGTCGCGTGGGACTGTGATTCCTTGGTTGTGCATGGCAGCGCTGGCTCCGGCTTTGCGGGCATCGACGGTGGTGGCAGAGAAGGGACGCGTGACGAAGGCGAGGCGCTTGGATCCGAGTTTGATGAGGTGATCGGCGAGCAGGTAACCGCCAGCGAAGTTGTCGATGCCGACGAGATCAAAGCTGCTGCGCTGAGGAAAGTCGCTGATGTCGCGGTCAATCAGCACGACGGGGATGCCTGCGTGGCTAAGGCGCTCGGTGATGCGGCGGTTGGCGGCTTCGTTTTCGGTGGTGTGCTCGAAGGGTGCGAAGAACACGCCGCTGACGCCGGTCTCGATGTAGCGGGCGCAGAGTTCTTCTGCTTCCTCGATGCTCATGGACTTGTCCGTGCTCGGTCGCGTGCTGCCGCCCCAGTGCATGCCGAGATCATTCACTCGCGCGAGGCTAGCGAGTTCGCCGCAGATGACGTCGAAAATTTCGATGCGTCCGAGTCCCGGCACGATGAGGCCAAGCTGGCGGACGCTAAGGCTGGCATCGCGATCTTTGCGCAGGTAGGTGCCGGAGCCAGCGCGGCGCTCTAGCACGCCTTTCGTTTTCAAGTCGAGCAACGCACGAGCAATCGTGGGTCGGGAGACTTTGAAGCGCTTCACGAGCTGAGCTTCACTTGGCAGGCGATTCGAGTGATCGTGTTTGCCCGCGAGGATCTCGGAGAGCAGTTCACTAGAGATTTGCTGGTGACGTGGGGGCTTCTTCATGGGCTGATGAAGACCTTACAGCTAGAGAATCTGTCATGACAACTTTGTCTTCTACGCAATGACAGAAGTTTGCGCCGACTGCTCATTCGCTTCAAGCTGAGGTTTCCCATGAACTCTCGCCTCTTACTTTGGTCCATTGTCTCCGCGCTCGCGGGATTTCTGTTTGGCTTTGATACCGTGGTCATCTCGGGAGCGGAGAAGACGATCCAGGCGCTGTGGGCTCTGAGTCCTGCGATGCACGGTCTGGCCATGGGCGCAGCGCTGTGGGGCACGGTTTTGGGGTCGCTGGTGGGGAGCTGGCCGACGGATCGTTTTGGACGCAAGAAGACGCTTCTGTGCATCGGGCTGTTGTTCCTAGTGGGCTCGCTGTGGTCGGCGTTTGCGAATGAGATATATGGCTTCATGATCGCGCGATTCCTCGGTGGAATCGCCATCGGCGTGTCCACGGTGGCGGCACCACTTTACATATCGGAGATCTCGCCACCTGAGAGTCGCGGGCGGTTGGCGGGGATGTTTCAGTTCAACATTGTGTTCGGCATCCTCGTGGCCTTTGTCTCGAACTCGCTGCTCTCGGGCATGGGTGACAACTCATGGCGCTGGATGCTCGGCATCATGGCGGTGCCATCGGTGCTCTACACCTTCGCGTGCTTCATCATTCCTGAGAGCCCGCGGTGGCTGCTTTCGCGCAAAGGCGACCGCGCGGGTGGCATCGCGGTGCTGAAGCTCATCACGCCAAATGCCACCGCTGCCGGACTCGAAGCCAGCGCAAATGCGATGACCACCGCCAACGACAAAGCCAGCTCCGCGCAAGGCTTCTGGCGCAGCGGCATGAAGACGCCGATTCTCATCGCGATCCTTGTCGCATGCTTCAATCAGCTCTCCGGCATCAACGCGATCCTCTACTTCGCGCCGCGTATCTTTGAACTCACCGGCCTCGGACAAAAGGCCGCGCTACTGCAATCCGTCGGCATTGGCATCACGAACCTTATCTTTACCTTCGTCGGCCTGTGGCTGATTGATCGTCTGGGCCGCCGCACGTTGCTTTACATCGGTTCGTTCGGCTATATCGCCTCGCTGGGGCTTTGCGCGTGGGCCTTCTTCACCGAGCACTTCGCCATCGTGCCCGCGTGCATCTTCGCCTTCATCGCCGCGCACGCGATTGGTCAGGGCGCGGTCATCTGGGTGCTTATCTCGGAACTCTTCCCTGATAAGTTCCGCGCGAAAGGCCAGTCGCTCGGCAGCTTCACGCACTGGATTTTCGCCGCGCTGCTCACGACTTTCTTCCCAAAGATAGTGACCGCCTTCCCCGCTGGTTATGTATTCTTGTTCTTCTGCTTCATGATGGTGCTGCAACTTGTCTGGGTGAAGCTCATGGTGCCGGAGACGAAGGGCCGCAGTCTGGAGGAAATCCAGCGGGATCTCGGCATATCATGAGCAAGCCGCGCATCCTCTCCTGCGGTGAAGTGCTGTGGGACCTGTTTCCTGATGGCGCTCGCTTCGGCGGCGCTCCGGCGAACTTCGCCTGCCATGCGGCGATCCTTGGCGGTGAGGTGTCCATGCTGAGTGCGGTGGGCAATGACGCGCGTGGCGATGAAGCTATCGCGATTTTGAAGGGCTTCGGGATGGATACGTCGTTAGTTCAACGCAACGCGGATGCGCCAACGGGCAGCGTCGGCGTGAGCGTGGATGCGGCGGGCAAACCAAGCTTTGAGATTCATGCGGGATCGGCTTGGGATCGTTTGGAATGGACGACTGAACTTGAAATACGCATCGCGGAGACCGATGCGATCTACTTTGGCACTCTCGGGCAGCGCGGCGAAGTATCATGCGCAACAATCCGACGAGCGCTGAGCGTTGCGAAGGCACGCGGCATCCTGCGTGTGCTGGATGTGAATTTGCGCTTGCCGTTCTATGACGCAGTGCTGATCCGCGAGTCCATTGCGTTGGCGAGCGTGCTGAAACTGAGTGACGATGAACTGCCCGAAGTTGCCGCTGCTTATGGCATCGCGATGACTGTGAAGCAGGAGGACACGTTGCAGACTTTACGTGAGCAAAATGGGCACGATTGCGTTGTGATGACGCGTGGTGCGGATGGCGCACTCCTGGTCTCCGCCCTGGGCGCAATCGACCAGCCCGGCATTCCGACCACGGTCGTCGATACCGTCGGCGCGGGCGACTCATTCACGGCGGCTTTCGTGCTCGGTTTGCTGCGAGGTGATGCGCATCAGGACATCCTTCGCAAAGCTTGCGAAACAGCCTCGGCAGTATGCGCGCAATCGGGTGCCGTGCCTACCTTGATCAAAGCTGAACCCTCTTTTTCCATCTCATGAAAACACACCTCGCCTTCCTCCTCTGCGCTCTCGCATTGTTCACCTCCACCGCCCTCAGCGCGCAGCCCCCTCAGCGCTCGCTGAAGCTCACGGGCGATCTCTTGATCCTGCCAACTTCAGATCGTGCGGCCTTGAAGAAGGGCGAGGAGACGGCGGACTCGGGCTTGCTGGAGGTGATCGTGGACGGGATGCTAGTTCACCGAGTCAACGGGATCTTCCCACGCAAGGTGGAGGATGCGAAGTTCTGGGCGTTTCTCGACATGAAGGAATTCAAGGGCAAGGACGCGATCCTATGCATCACCCGCGGGTCGGCGGTGCTTCGCGGCGCGGAGATTTTGGGCTGGATGGAGAGCAGCGACACGATGCGGCACACGCAGCCGATCTACAAGGAAGGCGGGCGTCCGCAGTTTCACTTCAGCCAGATTCAGGGCTGGAACAATGACCCGAACGGCATGGTCTATTCCGACGGGCTTTGGCATCTCTCGTGGCAGTGCAATCCGGTGGGGACGGGCTTCGGCGGCTGGTATTGGGGCCACGGGGTGAGCGAGGATTTGGTGCATTGGCGCGAGGCTCCGCGCACCTTGCGCTCCGGTGGCGCGAAGGACGTGAATCGCTATCCTGGCATGGCGGATGCGAATTGCTTCTCCGGCGGCGCGGTGGTGGACCACAACAACACGCTCGGCAAACAGGTCGGCCAGCAGAAGACCCTCATCGCGGCTTTCACCGACAGCCCGAGCGGCGAGAGCCTCGCGTATTCCACCGACGGCGGCTTCCGCTACACGGTCATGCGCGACATCAATCCCATCATCGTGCATCCCAAGCCCGAGGGCTCGAAATGGCTCGGCAGTTACGGACGCGACCCGAAGCTGTTCTGGCATGAGCCGACGAGGCGCTGGGTCATCGTCACCTATCGCATGGGCCTGAATCCCGATGCCATCTCCGGCCACATGGCGTTCTACACGAGCAGCGATTTGAAGAAGTGGGAGTTCCAATCCATGACCGAGAAGCTCTTCCCGGAAGACCGCCAGCCCGTGGAGAGGCAGGACTTCCACGAATGCCCCGAGTTTGTCGAGTTGCCCGTGGATGGCGACCCGAAGAACAAAAAGTGGGTGCTCATGGACGCCTCGCCGAAGTATCAAGTCGGCACCTTCGATGGCAAAAAGTTCACGCCCGATGTGAAGGAATATCGCCACAGCATCTTCGGCGGCATGAAGGCCGCACAATGCTTCAGCAACGCGCCCGATGGCCGCGCCATCATGATGATCTGGGTGCGCCAGGGCTTCGGAGACAACGTGCCCTTTGCCTCCGGCTTCACGCTCCCGCTGGAGCTGACCCTGCGCACCGCCGACGACGGCTTGCGCCTGT
>NZ_JBJXFV010000219.1:0-3033 GCF_046154365.1 Prosthecobacter sp. | reverse complement strand
CGCCTCTGCCGCCGCGTCCGTGATGTCCACGGTCCACTCATCGTAGCCGCCGACGTGCTCGCCGACTTTGTCCGTGTAAACAAACACCTGCGACTTCTGCCCCGCGCCATCAAAGTGCAACAACGTGCGGCCATTCGGATACGGGTTGGCGATTTTGAGCTTCGTGCGATACCAGCCAGGGCCTTGGTAGTAGCGGACATCAGGATCGACGGCATCGCGGCCATTGAAGCAATGAGGCAGCGTCACCTTCGACCACGCGACATTGTCGCTCGCTGCATCCCCACGCCAGACTTCCCAGGTGCTGCCGAGACTGCCTTGGTAGTGCTCCCAGCCTTCGCTGAGGCGTTGTGTGTTGTCAGCGGCGAGGAGATTCGCGCTGAAGAGCAGGAGAGTGAGCAGGTATCGCATGGTTTGAGAGTGAGAGGAGGGAGTGGTGGACTACTTCGAGATCAATTGGACCATCGCTTTGCCCAGGGCATCGCCGACTAGAAAATAGGTCTCTGCATTGCCAAACTCATGGTGACCGTGACTTGGATTGGGGGACTCTTCTGGCTTGCGCACAAAGTCGTGCGTGGGGGCAAAGATGGCTTTGCCGATACGAGTCGCGGCAGCGGCTTGAGCCTGACGCAGTCTCGTCCACTCTGGCGGCGCATCGACCCACGGGCCTGTGAGTTCCCCGATGACGACGGGGAGCTTTGGCGACTTCAAATCACGGCGCACGTCGTGGATCAAGTGGACGAGGTTTTGCTCATACTCCGGCACCGCAGTCTTCGGATTGACGCCATCGTTCCAGCCTTGATACCAGACGAATCCGGCGAGTTCGTGCTCACCGAGACCGGCGAGAGTCTCGCGCACTTGAGCGAGCATGAGTTGGTAATACTTCCCGATCTCGCCACCAGCGGAGGGTGGGCGGAAGTCGCGATACAGGCTCTTTCCGCCCCATGCGGTCTTGATGAGAAGAACAGGATTCTTGATCGCATCGCCAACCACATGGCCAAATTGCAACTCCGGCCCAAAGTGATGCACATCGCCATAGACCGAGAAACCAAAGGTCAGCGGCCCAGCTAGCAGCGGTCGATCCTCGCGCTGATAGCGCACGGACACATCACTGCGCACGACCCACTTCCCGTCGGAAGCTTTTAGGTGTGCGAAGAGCGGCGCTTTGCCCGGATCCGCCATGAGAGTGACCAAAGTGCCTTTGGCGTCATTGTAGTCCTTGCCTTTGAGATCGACGACTGCCTGGCCTTCCATGTTGGACTGGCCCGCAAGGATGAAGACCTTGACTGGCAACGGCAGTGCGAAAGCAACCGGTGCTACAAGAACGACAATGGAGAATGCGATATGAGTCAGGCGTTTCATTTCACAAACAGGAGTTGGAAACGCTTGCTGGGCGAGTCCTCGTATTTTCCGATGATGGCTTCGTAGGCCTCGCCGCCGTAGGCGAGGGTGGCTTGGCGGAAGATGGGCATGAACTCGGACTCGTGCTTGTCTTTGATCTGCGGCAGCGTCCAGGCCTTCGGTGGCACGTCGGCGTAGGGCAGCATGAAGTCGATGGCTTTGCGGATACTGCGACCGTCCTCTGTGGTGTAGTTCCAAAGATCGACTCCGGCATGTTCGCCGAGTGTGGCGAGTTCGGTGAGGGCAAAGAGATTGAATCGTGAGTAGCTGAAGGACGTGGTGCGGTCGAGTTCGAGCGGTTGTTTGCCATCGGGATCGATCTGCACGGCAATGCGGCGCTGTTTGGCTTCTTCGAGCATGCGCTTGGCGGAATCATCGCGACCCAGCACCAGGGCGATGCGCACGGCTTGCACGTCATAGAAGGTGCCGTGGTTGTTTTTGGCGTTTTGCTCGTCTTTGCCGGGTTCACTCTGGATGAGCCAGTCGTGGTAGGTGCGGAGCCATTCTTTGAGAGCCTGTTGGTCGTCCTTGGGCCAGGACTTGGATTCAGCGAGCAATCCTAGCGCATCCGCTGCGACTGAGATGTGTAGCGCCTCCAGGATGCCGGTGCCGCGCCCGTCATTCACGCCCATGATGGCCTGTGCATACTTCAAATGCGGTGTCATGCGTGTGGCGGGATCGAGGAACCAGGTGCGAGCCACTTTGGCTGCGCCCTCGGCATAGGTCTCGTTGCCCGTGAAGTAATAGGCCAGCGCGAGGGACTCGACGTTGTCGCCCATGATCTTGATGGCGGGGCTGTCGTTCGCTTTTGGATCGCGGCTCTCGGGATTCACTTTGCCATCGTGGCGGACGTAAGGCAGACCATCCTTCGTATCGGGATTCGGCCAGAAATAGGGCGCGATGCTCATGTAGTCGTGCTTATCGCCGCTGGGAGGCATTTTCTCTTTGCTCATCACCGTGGGCAAGGGCTCAGCAAGTGCCTTGTCCGCGTCTTTGACGAGCTTTTTGAGTGCTTTGGCGAGTTGTTTGTCACCAGCGGCGAGTTTCTCTTTGGCCTTCATCAAGGCACCCGGTTTGGCGCTGAAGTAGTGCGGACTCAGGTCGGCCCCGATGGCGGATAAATCCAACAGGGAAAAGGCAAGCGATAGGATCAAAAATCTCATGAATGGATGTCGTTCGTTAACCACCACAGTTCTTGCAAGGCGTTCCGTCGGTGGATTTGCACAGCTTCTTGGGATTGAAGTTGTCGCAGGTGGAGTTGTGGCGGGTGCCGGATTTGCTGATGCTCCAGCGCAGGGCATTGGGATCTTTGGTGGCGGCGGCTTCGGCAGCGGCGACGGAGGCTGGGGACATGTCTTTGCGTGTCTCGCGGACGACGCGGACCATGACGATGCTTTTGTGCAGTGTTTTGGCCAGATCGGCTTCGTCGGAGCCGCTGGGGCTGCGGTCGGCGGTGACTTTGGGCACGGTCTTGAGATAAGGCATCAGCGCCTCGCTGCGCAGAGCGGTGGCTAGCAGGTTTTCAGGCAATGGCTCGCGGGTGATGACGCCGTCTTTGCTAGTGCCGCGCTTGATGATGGTCTTCTGCGTCATGAGGCCGATGACATCGCCTTTGTCACTGAGCACGAGTCCGCC
>NZ_JBJXFV010000211.1:0-41517 GCF_046154365.1 Prosthecobacter sp. | reverse complement strand
GTCCATCCTCTGCGGTTAAAACCAGGTAACCGCAGAGGATGGACGGTCGCAGAGAAGAACTGGCTCACTGAGTTTCCTCTGAGGTAAGGATGTCTGATCCTATGGGCCAGTCCCTCGTTCCAGTTCCAAGTCGTCACCGCAGATGCCGATGACAACAAATTCACCGACTGTGCCATCACCGTGGACGCGGACGACGTCATCACCGAGGACCGCCACTTTGATCCACTGGCCGGAGCAGGCTACAAGCCACAGCCGATCACCCCTGCGGAGTTCATCCGCCGCCATCTCAGCTCCTCCTGATCCCGTCACCATCAGCATGCCCCCGCGCTCCGCTCATCCCGACGCTTGACCTCTTAACGCACATCCCTTGACCGCCGCCCACCCTCCCCGTCTCCCCGTCTCCCCGTCTCCCCGTCTCCCCGTCTCCCCGTCTTCCCGTCTTCCCGTCTTCCCGTCTCCCCGTCTCCCAGTCTCCCAGTCTCCCCGTCTCCCAGTCTCCAAGTCTCCTCTTCTCCAAGTCTCCCAGTCTCCCAGTCTCCAAGTCTCCCCGTCTCCCAGTCTCCCAGTCTCCAAGTCCCCCTCCTCACCCCTCCTCCAGCCGCTCCACAAACTCCCTCAGCGTCAGCCCGACGCCATAGCTCATCTGCGCCATCACAATCAGCGCCGGATTCGCGTCCCCGCGCTCCACGCGACCGATGTACTCACGCGAGATGCCACAAGCCCCCGCCAGCCCATACTTGCTCAGCCCCGCCGCCTCCCGCAGTTCCTGCAGCTTGCGCGGCAGCCGCTCACGCAAGCGCTCGGCGTAGTCGTGGGCATCGTGGTTGTCAGGAGTCGCAGGCATGGCGGTCCACAGATTGAGAATCAAACACGGGGCGGCGCTTCAGGGCGCGGGCAGTTCGACGACAACTCGGAACCCCTTGTCGAAGGTTCCATTGCCGAGCGTGTCGGCTTCACGCCAGGAGGATTCGAGGCGGCCGACGCCGTTGTCCCAGGCGGAACCGAGCAAGACATGCACGTCCTGATGCGGGTCGGACCAGCCCGCACACATCTCTTTAACGTTGCCTCCAAGATCGTAAATGCCCAAGCGATTGGGCTGGAAGCTCATCACCGGAGCAGCCGTAGCAAAACCATCGTCATAGCCTTCGATGCCGTGCTGGGAAGGATACTTCACCTGGTAGCTGAGGTCGCCGTAGTTCCCAGCTCCTGACGGCATCGGCCACTGGGCACCCCAAGGGTATTCGTTGCGCACCTTAAGGTTCAGCGACTCCAGAGTTGTGTCTTTCGACCATGTTTCGCGATTACCGATCCCCACCGCAAAGCTCCATTCCCGATCGGTGGGCAGCCGATGCTTGATGCCGTCTCTCTTACTCAGCCAGGCACAGAACGCCTCGGCGAGTCTCCAATCCAGAGCACCGACGGGATGCCCGTCACCACGTTCGCCCAGTGTAATGTCCCGCGTCCAGGTGCGCTCCACACCGGGAACCTCGGCCGCATACGCGGCATAATCTTTCTTGCGGGTCTCATGCATGCAGAACAGCACCTTGGTGTTTGGCACCGGCACGAATTTCATGCCGAGAGTGTTGGTGAAGGGCTTGTCCTTGGTGGCGGCTTCCACTTCGATGGTGGGCACGGTCGTCGGCTGCGCGTCGCTGCCTGTGAAACTGCGCTCTTCGACCACCAGTCGGAATCCGTTGAATCCATTTCGATGTCGGGGTGCATCGCCGCCACGCCAGGAGGAGCGCAAGTAATAAGGGGCGCTATCATGCCCAGAAGTTCCACGCAATACCTTGCGGTCCTGCCTGCGGCTCAACCAATCCTGGCACCACTCAACCACGTTGCCCCCGAGATCGTAAATGCCCAGGTTGTTCGGCGCGAAGCTCTGAACTGGTGAGGTGCGCGAGAAGCCATCCTGGTAGCCGCTGATCACCGGAAAGGCACTGGGCCACATGGCATCCTTGGCTTCTTCCCCCGCATAGTTCCCAACTATGTTCCTCGGTGGATAGTCGCCGCCCCACGGATAGATGCCCGCAAGCTTCTCCCCCTTTTCCTCGGGGCTGGCGGCTTCGTCTTCTCGATCCGAAATGCCCACCGCCGCGCTCCACTCGTAGTCCGTCGGTAGGCGGTAGGCTCGGTGTTCCTTCTTGCTGAGCCAGGTGGCAAACGCCACCGCATCCTCCCAGCTCATGCAGCCCACGGGATGGGTATCTGTCTGTGGAAAACCGGGCATCTTCCAGGAGCTGCCGTTCCGTTGCTTCCAGCCGTCACTTGCCAGCGTGAAGGGCATCTCGCCCTCTTCATAGAGATAACCACTGTCAGCGACAAAGGCCGCAAAGTCGCCAACGCGAGTCTCGTGGATGCAGAACAGCACCTTCGTGCCCGGCACCGGCACAAACTGCATGCCCAGCGTGTTGACGAACGGCTTGTCCTTGGTGGCGGCCACGACGGCTGGTGCCGCTGCGGGAATAGACAGTGCAACAGCGGGTGCTGGCGCTGTCGAGGTGGCACTCGTTCGCGCAGACACCAGCACGCAGCGGAAGCCTATGTTGTTAAAGGATGCGGGGCTGCTGAAATGCCGACGAAACGATGACCCCAGATGGACACGATCAGAACTCAACCAACTGGAACCCCGAAACGTCTTCTCCTTCTGGTCCCCATCCCACCAGCTATCAACCCACTCCGACACGTTGCCACAGAGGTCGTGCAGGCCGTTCTGATCAGGAAGAAAGGAACCCACTGGAGCCGTCACGGGGAAGCCGTCCCGGTAACCTGACAGCGCCTTTCCCACGTAGCCATATTTGCCTGCGGCAAACTCAGGGAGCAACTCTTCACCCGCGAGATTGCCCGCCTGGGCGGGTGGCGGCCAGGCATTGCCCCAAGGGAACACATCATTAAGCCGGCGGTCCTTCTGACTGGGCCAGAGCGCCGCGTCCTCGGTGGTGCCGATCCCCACGGCACAGCTCCACTCGTGATCCGTCGGCAGCCGATACACATCGCCAATGGCGAGCTTCCCGGACTGCTGCTCGCTCTTGGTCAGCCACTTGCAGAACTCGACCGCATCCGCCCAGGGCACATGCACGGCAGGCTGCGTTGGCCCTGATTCAAAGCCATCCAGATCACGCCGCCACGGGTGGTTGGCCTTCTTGGTAAAGGCCTCATAGTCCTGCACGCGGGTCTCCCAGGTGGAGAATAGAACTCGCTGCCCATTCGTCGGCCCACCGATGATCGGCACCGGCATAAACTTCATGCCCAAGGTGTTGACGAAGGTTTTATCCTTGGTGGCAGAGGCCGTCTGCGAAGCGGAAGGACTCAAGAGCTGCTGCTTCTCAGGAACAACGCTCGTTGAATCCGCGCCGGGAAGCTCCGCCACCAATCGGAATCCAAACATGCTGCGGCGCAAGTTTGGCGCTGAAGCCCAGCGGGCGGAGGAATACACCGGCCCTCCAAGCGGAACAAAGGAGACTCCCCGCAGCACACGTTCTTTTTGGGCAACGTTCCACCAGTCGCTCACCCATTCCCAGACGTTGCCGCCCAAATCATAGAGGCCCAGCTTGTTGGGCGTAAAACTCATCACCGGGGCGGTGGTGGCAAAGCCATCGGTGTAGCCCTGGATGAAGCGATGGTTTCCCGTGGTTTGATTCAAAGTGATGTCGGCATAATTTCCCGCGCCTTTGGGCGGCGGCAGACCGGTTCCCCAAGGAAACACCGCCACTTTGCCATGGAGCATTTCCGGGGTCGTTGCCGCATTCCTGATCTCATCATTGCCGATCCCCACAGCAAAAGACCACTCCTGATCAGTCGGCAGGCGATACACCTTCCCCTCCTTCTTGCTCAACCACTCGCAGAAGGCCTGCACATCGTCCCAGTTCACGCTCACGACCGGATGGTCATCCTTGTCGCTAACGGGGATACCCTCCTCAGTGGTGTTCTTCCACCGGCCATCCACCGCAGGCATCTGACCCGCAAAGGCCGCGTAATCCTGCCGCCGCGTCTCGTGTATGCAGAACAGCACGTTGGTTCCCGGCACCGGCACGAACTTCATGCCGAGGGTGTTGGTGAAGGGTTGTACATTGGTCGCGATCACTGGTTCTGTTGCTGCCGGGACTCTCGGAACGAAGGCTGGCGGTGGAGTCAGGGGCACTTGGCTTGCGGCGGCTGACGTAGCACTCGTGCTCGGGGTGCTATCATCTTCCACCACGCAGCGGAAGCCGATGGGGCGAGGGAAGCCGATGTAGGGTGCTCTATCATTGACCGTATCACGACTTGCTGGCTGAGCGGGCTCCCGCCAGCCAGAGTTCAGAACCCCTCCAAAGTTCTCGTACGCTGCACCACGGGCTACGCGCTCGCGTTGTTCAGCGCTAAACCAATCATGGCACCACTCCCAAACATTGCCACCGAGGTCATAAATGCCCAGGGTATTGGGTTTGAAGCTCATCACCGGAGCGGTGGTGGGAAACTGTTTTCCCGTTTCACGGTATTTGCCCGCATTCTCTGGCGGTGCTCCCATGCCCCAAGGGCTCTGCCCACGCACGATTTTATAGAGCGCCTCAGGAGTAAGGTTGGTTCGGTCAGGAACGTCGTTCACAACCGCGAGATTCCACTCGAACTCGTTTGGCAGGCGATAGGTGCGTCCCTCTTTTCTGCTGAGCCAGGCACAGAAGGCCGTGGCATCTTCCCAACTGACAGCGGTTACTGGATGATCGTCTCCTGTGCTGACAGGTTTGCCGCTGATCACCACATTTTTCCAAGAACTGTCAACGCCAGAGTTCTCGGCGGCATAAGCGGCATAGTCCTGCTTCCGCGTCTCATGAATGCACATGTGAACTTTGCTGCCCGGCACAGAGACAAATTTCATGCCAATGGAATTGGTGAAAGTCTTGCCAGGCCGCACCGAAATAACGGGACCACTCGCAAGTGATTGCATGTCGACAGATCCCGGCTGCGTAACAGCCTTCGCCAGCACATTGCCACGCCACTGCCGCATGATCTCGACCATCGTCTTGATTCGCAGCGCCTCGGGAGTCTTGCTGGCGCGGGTCTGCTCCGCCTGGAGGGTCGTCAGGGTCTGATCATACTTCTCGTAGAGCGGCACGAGCGCCTTGGCGTAGTCGCCGGTGTATTGGGCGATGGCGTTGCGGTAGGTCGTGCGCAGGGTCTTGAGCGCGGCGGGTGTCTGGGCGTCATCCGGCGGCGGGAAGGCCGAGGTAGGCAGTTTCGTCATCGCGGCCTGTTCTTCCTTGAGCCGCACCACGTCATCCAGCAACGCTGACTTCGTGGCCGTGGCGATGGCGGCATCCAGCGCCCGATTGTAGCCCGCATTCAGCTTCGTCACTGCCGCCTTGAACGCACTGCCCGCATCCCGTTCCACCGCCGCTTGAAAGCTCTGCTCAAGCTGCGCGAGCTGGAGATCGAGGCCAGTGAGTGGTGCGGGTGGTGGCGTGGGCGCCGTTGTTTTTGTGGTGGAGGCTGGTGCGGCGGAAGATGGAACTCGCAGGCGCAGGTTGCGGAAGGCAACCTGGCCTTTCAATCCTTGCAGCAGGATGGGTCCTGGCCGCGCCAGACCGTAGAAGGCATGGTCTGCGCCGAAGCCCAGACGGCTCAGCTTGTCACGAAAGTCATCGCCCGCCAGATCGTAGGAACCCATCTTCTCCCCATTGACCCAATGTTCACAGCGCGTGCCCACGGCAAGAATGCGGCCGGTGTTCCACTGCCCCACGGGGTTGCTGGCATCACGCGACTCTGGGTACAAATCCTGCAAACTGCCTGAGCCTGTGCGTGGCGGCGAGGTGATCTGAAACTCCAAGACGTTTCTACCTCCGGGTGCATCAATCCGGTATTTGACGCCGCTGTCGGCATTGGCACCGACACGCCAGTCAAACTCCAATTCAAAATCCCCGAAGGATTCCTTCGTTTGCAGGTAACTGGTACCGTCACAGACCAGGAGGCCGTCTTCCACGCGCCACTTGCCCACCGAGTCTTTCCAGCCAGCCAGCGTTTTGCCATCAAACAGGCTGCGCCAGCCGTCCTGGTCGGTGACGACTGCCTTGGTGGTAGTAGCGGTTGTCTGCGCCGGTTGGGTTCCTGTGGCCGGCTCCGGTTCCGGCGCGGTCTGCACGGCTGCCGTTTTCTCTGATTGTGGCTGGTCTGTGCCCGCAGGCTTGGCCTGCTGCGATTTCATCCAATAATACCCACCGCCCATCAGCACGGCAATCAGCGTGAGCCACGCCAGCGTTCCACCCATCGCTGACTTCGGCTTTGGCGGCGGTACATACACCTGCGGCGGACGATACGGCTGTGCGGCGGTGCGTTGAGGCCTCGCTTCCGTTGGCAACGCGGCGGGTGCCTGCGTGGCTTCCGGCTCCACCTTCACCACCGGCTGCGTCAGGATGTGGTCGAGATCGTAGCGCATCTCGATCGCGCCTTGATAGCGCAACTCGCGGTCATCACGCAGCGCTTTGGCAATGATGCCGTCGTAGCGCGGGTCCAGGCCTGCCACTTGCAGCGAGGGCAGCTCAAACATGCCCTGCGGTAGCTTGCCGGTAAGCATCTGGTAGAGCATGACGCCCACGGCATAGATGTCGGCGCGATGATCAACACCCGCACCGAGCATGAGCGCCTCGGGTGCCATGTAATGCAGCGTGCCCATCGCCATGCCGCTCTGCGTCAGGCCCAAAGTCTCACCAGCCTTGCTCATCTTCGCGAGACCAAAATCTGCCACCTTCACCACGCCATCGTAGCTGACCATGATGTTCGCCGGCTTAATGTCGCGGTGGATGATGCCGCGCTCATGCGCATAGGCCAGCGCATCGCAAACGTGGGCGGTGATCGCCATCGCGTGCTCGGTGTGCAGCCGTTTCTGCTTCGCGATCATGCGGGACACATCGGTGCCCTCGATGAACTCCATGACGATGTAGAGCAGATGGTCGGGCGTCTCGCCAAAATCGTGTACCGCCACAATGCCGGGATGCGCCAGCCTCGCCATCGCGCGCGCCTCGTTCTTGAAACGCTCCGCAAAGCTGGCATCGGCGGTTTCGAGGTCGTTGGAGAGGATCTTGATGGCGACGGGCCGATCCAGCGAGATCTGCCGCCCTTTGTACACTGCGCCCATGCCCCCACGACCGAGCAGCATGGTGATCTCGTACTGCGGCAGCAGCTTCTGCAGCTCCTCCGCCGAGGGCGGCTGCCAGGGGCCTGCGGGCGTCTTGGGACCGGTGGGCTGCATCGCCTCCGCCATCAGGCAGCGCGGGCACAGCCCCTCGGTGGCTTCGGAAGGCAGCTCGGCACCGCATTTGGGACAGGACTTCGGGAGGGCAGAAGAATCGCTCATGAGGATGCCTGACGCGGCGGCGGCAATAGGTAACGAAGTTTTTTCAAGATGTGAGCGGGGTGAACAGCATCTGCATCGCCGAATTCACCTGTCAGCGCTTCAAGGCGCGGGCAATTCCAGGACGACGCGGAAGCCAAGTTCGGGGAGGTGGGTTGCACGCGGTTCGCGACCTGTGCGATGACTTGCCAGGGACCAATGGCTCGATGCCAGAATGAAGCTGCCCATGCGCAGGGTGCGGTCCGTGGGAGCCCGTCCGGGTTCTGCGAACAAATCTTCGACCCACTCGGTGACATTGCCTCCCAGGTCATGAATGCCCAGAGAGTTTGGCGGAAAGCTCATGACTGGAGCCGTGGTGACGAAGCCGTCCGTGTATCCCGGCAGGTAGCTCGCATCTTTGACCGCGTCATGCAGCGTCAGATCGGCAAGGTTTTCCATGGGCGTTTTCGGCGGGAACACACTGCCCCAAGACCAGACGTCCGGAACCCCGTCACGCAGTTCAAAAGGCGTCTTCCCTTCCGGCTCTCGATCGGCTATGCCGACAGCCGCGCTCCATTCGCGATCTGTGGGCAGACGATAGGTGTTTCCTGCTTTCGTAGAGAGCCAGGCGCAGAAGGCTTTGGCATCGTCCCAGCTAACTCCTGTGACAGGATGATCGTCGGAAGGGCCTACCGGATGGCCGCGCCAGACTTGGTTTTGCCAAGTGATGTCCAGGTCGGAACGTTCTAACGCAAAGACCCTGTAGTCCTTCTTCCGCGTCTCATGAATGCAGAACAGTGTCTTGGTGCCCGGCACCGGCACAAATGGCATGCCGAGGGTGTTGGTGAAGGGCTTGTCCTTGGTGGCGGCTGTGATTGTTGAAGTTGGCGGCGCTCTTGAGGTAGCTGCACTGGAGGACGGTGTTAAAATCTTCAACTGGATGTCCTTGAACCACGCTTCGCCACTGCTGCTTTCCAGGCCAAACGTGCCTGAGCCGAGGCGGAAATTCGTTCGACCACCCGTTGGTTGCCAATCGGCGGGTTGAGTCCAGCGGTTCACCTCCTGACCGTCGATGTAGAGCCTAGCCTCGCGGCCCTGGATCACGATGCGGTAGTCGAACCACACACCATCGTGCGCATGCATGGTGGCAACATTGGCCACTTCACGCAGACTGCCCGTCTTGGTGCTGTCCTTGTTCTCATTCGCGATCTGGGCCTGTGGGGCAAACTGATACCCGGAACTGAGTGTGGCACAGTGGAAAAAGATGCCAGAGTTCGCCAGTGGACCGGTTTTCACCTTCAGGCTGAGGTCGAAATCCAGCAAAGCAGGCGGCGGCGCACCCTGGCCCACATAAAACAAATTGCCAGCAACCCCTGTGGCCTTGATTGCACCGTCTTCGACGATGAAAGCCGATGGGCTGCCGACGATGCGCCAGCCGTCGAGTGACTTGCCATCAAACAAGCTAGTGGGCTTTTCTGCGAATGCGAAAGTGCTTGAGGCGGAGGCGGGAACGGTGGGCTTGGCCTGCTCCTGATAGTCCCGCGCCAGCTTCTGGCTCCCGACAGACAGCGTGTTCATCGCCACCGGCGTCACCTTCCCTGCGATCTCCAGCAGCACATTGCCGCTGGCGATGGCTTTGAATGTCGCCGTGATGCTGCGGCCCTTGGTGTCGGTCCAAGTCGTGGGGCCAACGGGCAGCGCCAATGGTCCTGTCTCCTGCGCCGCCAATTCTGCAAGCTTCGCTGTCGTCATCAGCGGAGCCTGCGTGGCTCCTACTATGGCGGTCTTTGCTGGAGCAGGGGACACCGTTGTTGCGGAAACCGTCGCAACAGATGCCGGACTGGAGGCAAGATTGATGACGCAGCGGAAGCCGAAGTCGATCAGCCTGGCATTCTCTGAATCGCGATGCGTGCGATGCCCGGAGAGCGACCAGTTGGCGGAAGTGTACAGAAAAGTGCCGCCCCGGATTGAATGCCATTGTGGTTGGTCTCCACGAAAAAGATCCTCGGTCCACTCGCCGACATTGCCTCCCATGTCGTAAAGACCATTGGAATTAGGTGGGAAACTCATGACCGGAGACGTGTATGGGAAACCGTCGGTGTATCCTGTGATGCCATGAGGGACGCCAGTGACCACCCGCCGCGTCTCATCCGAGAGGTTGTCCAACGGCTGCTTCGGCGGAAAGGTGGTACCCCAAGGCCAGACATTATTGATGCCGTCCCGCAGTTCATAAGGAGTCTTCCCCGCATCTTCCATCTCTGCAATGCCGACCGCAAAGCTCCATTCACGATCCGTGGGGAGGCGATAGGTGAGCTTGTCCTTGTTCCCCAACCAGGCACAGAAGGCTTTGGCATCTTTCCAAGTCACTCCTGAGACGGGGTGATCATCTGTGGTAATGACTTTGGCGCCATCAAGAGTCTGGTTACGCCAGGCGACGTTCACGCCTGGGTTCTCGAGCGCATAAGCCGCATAGTCCTGTTTTCTCGTCTCATGAATGCACATGAGCACTTTGGTGCCAGCAATTGGCACAAACTTCATTCCAAGCGAGTTCACGAACGGCTTGTCCTTGGTGGCGGTGGCAGGATCGCCGGTTAGTGAGGCAGGAGACGGCGTG
Organism: Prosthecobacter sp.; assembly: GCF_046154365.1. Classification (GTDB taxonomy): domain Bacteria; phylum Verrucomicrobiota; class Verrucomicrobiia; order Verrucomicrobiales; family Verrucomicrobiaceae; genus Prosthecobacter. The sequence continues at coordinate 31,600 of NZ_JBJXFV010000211.1, read as the reverse complement.
TTTGCGACCACCGCTGGGGCTGTACCCGTGGGGCTGGCGGACGCGGCTGTCTGCGTTTGTAAATCGTCGCCTCCTTTGAAAAACAGCCATGCCGCCACTCCGCATGCTGCAATCAACGCCACCCACAACCGCGCAGAGTTAGATTTCTGCGCACGCACGATCACCTGAGGCTGGGGCGGACGATACGGCTGGCCGGCGGTGCGTTGGGGCCTCGCTTCCGTCGGCAGTGCCGCCGGAGCCTGCGTGGCATCCGATTCCACCTTCACCACCGGCTGCGTCAGGATGTGATCGAGATCAAAGCGCATCTCGCTCGCCCTTTGATAACGGATGTCACGATCCTCGCGCATCGCTTTGGCGATGATGCCGTCGTAGCGCGGATCGAGGCCGGAGACTTGCAGCGAGGGCAGCTCAAACATGCCGTGTGGCACTTTGCCGGTGAGCATCTGGTAGAGCATGACGCCCACCGCATAAATATCGGCGCGATGATCGACGCCCGCACCGAGCATGAGCGCCTCGGGGGCCATGTAATGCAGCGTGCCCATCGCCATGCCGCTCTGCGTCAGGCCCAGGCTCTCGCCAGCCTTGTTGCTCATCTTCGCCAGGCCGAAGTCGGCCACTTTTACCACCCCGTCGTAGCCGACCATGATGTTCGCCGGTTTGATGTCGCGGTGGATGATCCCCCGCTCGTGCGCGTAGGCCAGGGCATCGCACACATGCGCGGTGATCGCCATCGCGTGCTCGGTGTGCAGCCGCTTCTGCTTGGCAATCATGCGTGACACGTCCGTACCCTCGATGAACTCCATGACGATGTAGAGCAGGTGATCGGGTGTCTCGCCAAAATCATGTACCGCCACGATGCCGGGGTGGGAGAGCTTCGCCATCGCCCGCGCCTCGTTCTTGAAACGCTCCGCAAAGCTGGCATCGGCGGTTTCGAGGTCGTTGGAAAGGATCTTGATGGCGACGGGCCGATCCAGCGAGATTTGCGTGCCTTTGTACACCGCCCCCATGCCCCCACGACCGAGCAGCATGGTGATCTCGTACTGCGGCAGCAGCTTCTGCAGCTCCTCCGCCGAGGGCGGCTGCCAGGGGCCTGCGGGCGTCTTGGGACCGGTGGGCTGCATGGCCTCCGCCATCAGGCAGCGCGGGCACAGCCCCTCGGTGGCTTCAGAAGGCAGCTCGGCACCGCATTTGGGACAGGACTTCGGGAGGGCAGAAGAATCGCTCATGAGGATGCCTGACGCGGCGGCGGCAATAGGTAACGAAGTTTTTTCAGGAAGCCAGCGCGGCGAACAAAACCTGCATCTCCACCTCGACCATGGCGGCGTCATCCAGCGTGCCGGAGATCTCCGCCTTCACGCACTGGCGGAAGCGCTGCTTCAGCCGCTGCACCGCCATCTTCAACGCGGCAGGTGTCATGCTGCATGCCGCTGCGAGCGCAGCCTGATCCCCATGCGCTGCCTCGCCGGTGAGCCAGGGTTTGACCTGATCAAAAAACACTGCACGCCCCTCCGCCGTGCATTCGTGCCGCACCGCCTCCAGCGCGCGTGAGAGCAGGGTGAGCGCCCACTGACGATCAAACGCGGCATCCGGCGAGATTTGCCGCGCATCGGGAATGGCCTGCGCCGCCGAAGCATCCTCATCCATCGACACCGGCACGGCACCGCCGCCGCGCTTCAAGCGCTGTGCCGCCTCGCGCTGGTGCGCGAGGAAATGCTTCACCGCGCCGAGCAAGTAGGAGCGGAAGCGCCCATGCTCGCGCTCCGCATGGGTGATGCCGCCACCGGCGAGCAATTGCGCAAAGAACTCATGCGACATCTCACGTGCCACGTCTGCATCCCGCAGCTCACAGCGCAGGTAAGCGACGACGGGTTCATAATACGCGTCACACAAATCCGCCAGCGCCTTGCGGCCATCGTCAGAGTCGGCCTTCGCCTGCCGGACCTGGGTCCAGCGAGTGGTGTGGAAGGAGGCTTGATGGCGGGAGTCGGGTGGCATCGGCAAGTGGGCCACGTTTGCCACATCTACTGGTGCTTGGGAAGCGCCCAAGCACGCTGGATTCATGAATCCTGATGCGAGGTGTTGCTGACAGCCGTTTTTTCGCGCAGCCAATGCGATTCGTGGCAGTCATATACCGCGCGTCATCAGGATTTGGGCATTTCTATTCGCCCGGGAGTGCTGGAGTGCTGGAGTTCTGGAGTGCTGCATTCCAGCACTCCACGACTCCAGTACTCCGCAGTAAAGATTCACAAATCATGGTGACGTTGGGCATACCTCGCATCATCGGGTTTTGTGATTTCCCACAGATTCAGAAAACCCGCAGATTTGTTTTCAGACTCATGCAATCTGTGGGTTATCTGAATCTGTGGGATTCATGCATTTTCACCCATCTTGACGATGTGCGGTATAATGCCGTTTCCTTGACCGCCCCCTTTGACCCTCCTGACTGCTTGACCCCTTTTTGACCGTTCCCCCATGATCGCCTGGTTCGCCCGCAACTCCGTCGCCGCCAATCTCCTCATGCTCGCCGTCATGGTCGCGGGCGGGTGGACGCTGTGGCAGGACAAGATTCCCGTGGAGGTGTTTACGGACATCAAATCGCGCTTCATCTCGATCAACGTCCCCTACCCCGCGTCTTCGCCGGACGAGGTCGAGGAAACCATCGTCCTGAAGATCGAGGAGGCCATCCAGCAGGTCGGCGGCATCAAGCATGTGAACTCCACCGCCAGCGCCAGCGGTGGCATGGTCATGATCGAGGTGCAGGAGGGCATCGACCCGCGCACCGTGCTCGATGACGTGAAGATCCGCGTCGATGCCATCTCGAACCTGCCCGCACTCGCGGAAAAGCCCGTCATTCAGGTCGATGACTCCTTCCATTCCGTCATCACCGTCATCCTGAGCGCCGACATGGCCGAGCGTGACCTCAAACGCCTCGGTGAGCAGGTGCGCGATGACTTGGCCGCGCTGCCCGGCACTTCGCATGCCGAACTCGGCGGCGTGCGACCCGATGAGATCGCCATCGAGGTCGAAGAAGCCAACCTGCGCAAATACGGCCTCAGTCTCGAATCTCTCAGCGCCGCCATTCGCGGCAGTGCCGTCGATCTGCCCGCCGGTGTCGTGCAAACCGAGGCGGGCGACGTTTCCATCCGCACGCGTGGCCGTGCTTACACCGGCGCGGACTACGCGCGCATCCCGGTCGTCTCGCGTCCTGACGGCACCAAAGTCACGCTTGGGGAAATCGCGAAGATCATTGACGGCTTCAACGAGAACCAGCTCATCTCACGCCTCAACGGCAAGCGCTGTGTGCTCATCACGGTGATGCGTGAAGGCAGCCAGAACGCCATCACCATCGGCGAACGCGTCAAAGCCTACGTCACTGACATGAACAAGCGCATGCCCGACGGCGTGCATCTCGACTACTGGAACGACCGCTCCAAGATCGTGAAGGGCCGTATCGACCTGCTGATGCAGAACGCGCAGAGCTGCCTCATCCTCGTCTTCATCTGCGTCGGCCTGTTTTTGCGCCTGGAGGCCGTCATCTGGGTCGCCGTGGGCATGGTGATGAGCTTTCTCGGCGCCTTCGCGCTCATGCCGTATCTCGATGTCACGATCAATCTTTCCTCGCTGATGGGCTTCATCCTCGTGCTCGGCATCGTCGTCGATGACGCCATCGTCATCAGCGAATACTGCGACCAGTTGCGCAAGAGCGGCATGTCGCCGCTCGACGCCGCCATCACCGGCACGCAGCGCATGGCCGTGCCCATCACCTTCGGCGTCCTCACCACCGTCATCGCCTTCCTGCCCATGGCGACGGATAACAGCGACTGGGGCGCGATGTTCAAGCCCATCGGCATCGTCTTCATCGTCGTCATGCTCATCGCGTTGGTGGAGACGAAACTCATCCTGCCCAGTCACCTCGCGCATCCCTTCCTTGGCAAGGCGGGTGATCTCCTCGCTCCGATTCATCATCGCTCTGATCGTGCGCTGCAATGGTTCATCAACACCGTCTATCGCCCCAGCATCCGTTTCGCCGTCAATCACTGCTATACCATGCTCGCGCTGCTGTTTGGCAGCCTGCTGCTCGTGTTTGCCTTCTATCAAAGCGGCCGCATCCCCACCGCCTTCTTTCCCCGCGTGCAGAGCGAGCGCATCGAGTGCCGCCTCACCATGCTCGATGGCACACCCTTTGAAGTCACCGACGGCCACATCGCGCGCATCTACGACATCGCCACGCAGATGCAGAAAGAATACAGCTCCCCCGATGGCGTCTCAGTGGTGAAGCACATCATGGCCGTCAGCGGTGGCAGCTTCACCCGCGGCAGCAGCATGGACAAAGTCGGCAAGACCCATGTCGGCACCGTCATCATGGAAACCTACGGCCCCGAGGAGCGCACCATGGCGGTTGACACTGTCGAGATGTCCAATGAATGGCGCAAACGCATCGGCCAGATCGTCGGCTCCGAGGAACTCACCTTCCGCGCTGAAATCATGCGTGGCAGCGATCCCGTGAACATCCAGCTCACCGGCACCGATCCCACCGAACTGCTCGGCCTGTCGGAAAAGATCAAAGAGCACCTGCTGCAGCTCCCGAACGTCTTCGATGTCAATGACACCCTTGATTCCGGCCGCAGCGAGATCCAGCTCCGCCTCAAACCCGAAGCCCGCCAGTTCGGTGTCACCGTCAACGATCTCGCCAAGCAGGTGCGCCAGTCCTTCTATGGCGATGAAGTGCAGCGCATCCAGCGTGGCCGCAACGAGGTCAAAGTCATGCTGCGCCTGCCACGCGATGACCGCAAAAACCTCGCCACGCTCGAATCCATGCGCGTGCGCATTCCAAGCGGCCTCGAAATGCCCTTTGGCCGCGTTGCCGAGGCGAAAGTCGTCAAAAGCTTCACCGCCATCAAGCGTGTGGACCGTCGCCGCGCCCTCAACATCACCGCCGACGTGGACAAGAAGAACACCGACATGGAGCAGCTCCGCAACAGCCTCACCGCCTTCATGGAGCAGCTTCTCGTCGGCCACGGCCACATCCGCTGGACCTTTGAAGGCGAAGCCCGTGCCCAGCAGGAAAGCTCGTGGAAAATGCTCGTCTCACTGCTGCTCGTGCTCGGCGCCATGTACGCGCTCATGGCCATCCCGTTCCGCAGTTACACGCAGCCCTTCATCGTCCTGCTCGTCGTGCCTTTCGGCGTCGTCGGCGCTGTCATCGGCCACCTGTTTCACAATCTGCCGCTCAGCATCATGAGCAGCTTCGGCATGCTGGCCGTCTGCGGCGTCGTCGTGAATGACACGCTCGTGCTCGTCGATGAAATCAATCATCTCCGCGAAGAAGGCATCCCCATTCGCGAAGCCGTGCAACGCGGCGGCCTCCTGCGTTTCCGCGCCATCTTCCTCACGCAAATCACCACCTTCTTCGGCCTCGTCCCGCTCATCTTCGACGGCACCTGGCTCGCCAACATCGCCCCGTTCTTTTTCAGCAACGGTGCACAGAGCACGCATGCGCAATTCCTCACGCCGGTTTCCGTCGCCATGGGTTACGGCAGCTTGTTTGCCACCGTCATCACCCTGTTTCTCGTCCCGCTGTGCTACATCGCCGTCGAAGACCTCAAAGGCTGGTTCGTCTCACGTCCCACAGCACCCGATGTGGCTTCACTGCCCACCGAAGCTTCGTGATGTAGCCGCATTCGCCAGAATGCGGAACACGCTCCGTCTCACCAGAGCAACAGCATCATCGCACACATGACGCCGTTGTTCAGCGCGTGTGCCATCATCGGGGCGATCAGGCTCCGCCGCCACATCCGCAGCAGCGAAAACGTGGCCGCCAGCGCCATGATCGCCGGCACACCGGCCCAGCCCTGCGGATGAATCACCGCAAACACAAACGCACCCGTGAGCATGCCCAGCAGCCAGCGTAGCCACGCTGACAAGCCGGGAAACAGCAGGCCGCGAAACATCACCTCCTCCGAAATCGGTGCCCACACCACCGCAAGCACGATGGCACCAAGTTTTGCCCATCCATCGCCCGCAAACACATCCACAATCGGATGCGATGGAAACTCACCCGTGAGCTTCATGATCCATGACGCGGCGATCATGCCCAGCACCAGCAAAGGTAGCGCCGCCAGCCATCCCAGCAGCCCCGCACCCACTTCACGAAGGATGCCCTGCCCCCGATGCAGTCCCAGCGACTCACGCCACAACGGCCGCTGCATGCCACGCACCAGCGGCCACGTCATGCCGATGATCAACGCCACCAACGCCGGCCCATAGCCAGCCCAGCGTGGCAATTTCACTGGCAGCAAATGCAGCAGCCACGGCAGAAACAGAAAGAGCGCCAGATAGATCGCGAAGCCCTCCACCAGCACACCTCCATGCTCACGACTGCTCCTTCCAAGCGTCAGACATAGCTTGCCGCTCCGCCAGCGCAGGATCGCGAGAATCATCATCACCAGCCCTCCTACGGCGGCCAGCATTCCCAGCATCATACCGCCGATCAACACCATCGCCGTCCCCATGCCCTGTTGCACGACCGCCTGCCGGGTAGGATCATCCGCAGCAAGCGTCTGCGCATGAGCGAGATCTGCGATCCAGCCATGCCGCTGATGCAGTTGCTTCCAGGCATCGTCATCCAGTTTTATCTGCGCCGCCTTCAATTGCCCCAGCGCCTCCACATCCTTTTTCAACGCTGCGCTTTTCCCTCCAATCCCTGCCAGATCTGCCTCCGCAGGCCATGCGTCATCCATCCAGCCCTTCAAGATCAAAACACGCAGCGCATCTTCATCGTTGCGTGCCAGCGTCTTCGTGTCGTGCAGCATGGCCTGGGTCATTTCCGCATTCCATTGCCCAGTTTCCTGCATCAACCCCTTCACGCCCACCGCATAACGTGCGATCAGCTCCAGCATGCGGTTCGGCTTCGTTCCTGCCGATCCCTCAACCCGCTGCACCGTCTGCATGCGCACCACAAACACCGCGCACGCGGCGATCACACACACCGCCAGCACCAGTCCCAGCTTTGCATGACGATACGGCTTCGATACGGGCAGCGGTGGTGGTGAAGCGGCGGATTCCATAGATCCGGCCATGAAACATCACCTTGCCAGCCAAGGCACGCACAATTCTGTTCCGCCATCACGTTCCATCTCACCAACCATGCGCCCTCTTCTCATTCTTCTCATTCTTCTCCTCGCCACCGTCGCTCAGGCCCAAACCCCGCGCCCCGGCGTGAACTACGACGAAGCCAAAGTCGGCAACGATCCGCTGCCTGATTTGAAACTCACCACCGCCGAGGATTGGACCAAAACTCGCCGCCCTGAAATCCTCAAGCTCTTTGAAGACCACGTCTTCGGCAAAACACCCACCGACATCGGCACACCGAAGTTTGAAGTCACCGCCACGAAGCCTGACGCCCTCGGCGGCCTCGCCACCCGCAAATTCATCCACATCTCGTTGCCCAATCGCCCCGCATGGCCCGGCATGGACGTGATGCTCTACACGCCAAACGCCACCAAGTCCGCGCCCTGCTTCGTCGGCCTCAGCTTCGGCGGCAACCATGCCGTCAGCCAGGAAACTGACGTTCCGCTCAACACCCGCTGGCAGCGCGACAACAAGGAGAAGAACATCGTCAGCAATCGTGCCACCGAAGCCTCACGCGGCACTGAAAGCAGCCGCTGGCCGCTCGAACTGATCCTCAAACGCGGTTTCGCCGTCGCCACCGCCTACTACGGCGACATCGAACCCGACCACGCCGACGGCTGGAAGGAAGGTCTCCGCGCCGCCGTCAGCAAGGATGGCGCGAACACTGATTGGAAAGACGGTGAGTGGGGTGCCATCGGTGCCTGGTCCTGGGGCCTCAGCCGCATCGCAGACTACCTCGAAACAGATAAACAGGTCGATGCCAAGCATCTCGCCGTCATCGGTCATTCACGTCTCGGCAAAACTTCGCTGTGGGCCGGAGCACAGGACGAACGCTTTGGCTTCGTCATCTCCAACAACTCCGGTGAAGGCGGCGCTGCCCTCATGCGTCGCGACTTCGGTGAAACCACCGCCATCATCACCAAGGCCTTCCCGCACTGGTTCACGCCGAAATACACCAGCTACGCCAACAACGCCGCCGCCTGTCCCATCGACATGCACATGCTCATCGCCCTTGCTGCCCCGCGCCCCATCTACATCGCCAGTGCGGTGGAAGACACGTGGGCAGACCCCAAAGGCGAGTTCCTCTCCGGTAAGTTCGCCAGTCCCGTCTGTGCGCTGTTCGGCAAAAAAGGCATCGTTGCCGATGAACCACCCGCCATCGACACCCCCGTCGGCGATTTCATCGGCTATCACGTCCGCACCGGCAAACACGACGTCACCGACTACGACTGGACGCAGTACCTGAACTTCGCCACACGGCATTGGGCGAAGTGAGTCTGTGTGATCAAAACTGGCAGTCACTCATCACGCTGGCTCATTCAGCGCCACTGAATGGGAACGCTTTGTCCGCCAGACACATGAGCCGCCGCAGGTTCCGCAAGCCAGGCCGGTTGAGTGAGAGTCGGTGAACCGTCGCCCGGCCCTTCGATGTGAACGGAATGATCTCCTGACCGTTGGAACTCCAGTGAAAATGTTCCGGCCAGCGGTCAGCACGCGGGTCAAACAGCGACACTTCCTGATGCGTGACCACATCCCAGCCCGTCTGGTGGTCGGCCTTCAGCAGATTGCAGCCATGACAGGCACAGGCGAGATTTTCAGCACTGGTTCTTCCGCCACACGCCAGCGGCACGATATGCTCGGCGACGAACGGACTCGCGGACAACGCCTCCGAGCTTTGGCAATATTCGCAACGAAATCCCGCACGCGCAAAGACCACGCGCCGCAGCTTTTCTGAAACTCGTGGCCGTGCAGGCATGTCAGCGTCCTGGCAAACCGAGCCGCTTCACCAGTGTGGCAACCGAGGTCTTGCGCAAGGCGGCCAGTTCTATCAGCCATTCCAGATGCCGGGCCTGATGGACGTCCATTTCAGCCACCAGGGCATTGAGGCGTTTACGGTCACTGGCCGTGAGCGCGCCCGCATCACGGCGGTTCAGCAACAGTTCATGCTCTTGACGCAGCGCCGCAGGCAGGCCGGACTGCACGCGTTTCATCAGCCAGGTTTCGCGTGCAGACAGCACCAGCGGGTGTTTGCGCAACCGTAACGCCTCAATCTGCGGCATGAGATGGTTCAGCGTCTCAAACGGCAGGGCTTCGAGATCGCGCAGAATCGCGCTGGAGGTCGGCTGGCAGCGTTTGGCGATGGCAAGCATGTCATGAGTTAATCCGCGAAATCATTTCAGGCAATCAGGCTTTTCGGGATTGCAGGGAACATCACCATTCCTGCTCAGGGACATTGAGCGGCAGTGATTTCACCGCCCGGCAGAATGTCGCTTGCCGATTCTGCCAAGCCCGTGTGTCTTGCAGGCATATGCCCGCGAAAAAAGCATCCAAGAAGGCGGCCAAGCCTGTCAAAGCATCGAAAAAACTCCGCAACGTGCCCTTCTGGATCGGCTTCGATCTCGGCGGCACGAAGATGATGGCCTCGGTGCTTGATGCGAACTACAACGTCCTCGGCTCCTCACGCAAATCGACCAACGGCTCCGAAGGTGCCGCCAAAGGCCGCAACAAGATCGTCAAAGCCATCCATGAGGCCATTGAAGAGGCAGGAGTGAATCCCAAGGGCATCCAAGGCATCGGCATCGGCTGCCCCGGTCTCGTAAATCCTGAGAAAGGCATCCTCATCTTCGCGCCGAACCTCGGCTGGACGAACATGGCGCTGCGCAAGCTGCTGCAGACCATTTTCAAGGCCCCCGTGGCCGTCTTGAACGATGTCGATGCAGGAACGTATGGCGAGTATGTGCTGGGTGCTGGCAAAGGCGCACGTTCGCTGCTCGGAGTGTTCCCTGGCACAGGCGTTGGCTCCGGTTTTGTCTATAACGGCCAGCTCGTCATGGGCCGCGCCATTTCCGCCATGGAACTTGGCAATCTGCTCCTTCCCGGCACGCACATCGGCAGTCCGGTGTTCGGTGTTGTTGCACTCGAAGATCTCACCAGCCGCCTTGCGCTCGCGTCGCAGGCCGGTTTGGCATGCTATCGCGGTCAGATGCCGGAACTCGATAAAAAGACCGAAGGTGCGCTCCGCAGCATCCGCAGCAAGGCGCTCGCCAATGCCTTCCGCAGTGGCGATGACGCGGCGATGATCATGTTCCGCAATTCCATCCGCTATCTCGGCATGGGCGTCGCCACCGTCGTTAATCTGCTCGCTCCTGACCGCATCACACTCGGTGGTGGTTTGGTGGAAGAACTGCCCGGTCTTTACCTGAACCTGCTCAAGGAAGAGGTCGAACGTTACGCCATCCCCGAACTCGCCAAAGGCATTCGCTACTCGCTCGCCAAGCTCGGTGGTCAGGCCGTTGCCGCCGGCGCCGTGGCATGGTTGCGCAATGAGAAGAAGTAACCACGCATGAGCGACCCACTTCCAGCAGCAGCGATGGCTCCACCGCCGGAACACGCCGTCATCTACGTCGGTGCCGCGTCCGTTTCCCTCGTCATCGGGCGCAAGGATGCCAGCGGCCAGTTCATCCGCATCGAGAGCCTCGACAAGCCGCTGCCCGTCGCACGCGACACCTTCCGCTCCGGCAGCATCACCCGCAGCACCGTCGATCAAGCGGCCGCCATCCTGCGCGATTATCTTCAAACGATGCGCGAGTACGGCATCCCGCCTTCGCAGTTGCGCTTGTTCACCTCGAACATTCTCGCCGAGGCCTCGAACCACGAGATTTTCCTCAACCGCCTTCAGGTTCACAGCGGCGTCACACCCAGCCTCATCGACGACGGCAACATGACGCGTCTGGTCTATCAAATCGCGCAGCGCATGCTGCTGAAGAACCCCACGCTCGCCAAAGGCAACACCTTCGTCACTCACATCGGCCCCGGCAACACGCGCGCGATTTACTTCCAGCAGGGCCGCCTTGCCGCCTACAGCAATTATCGCCTCGGCATCTTCCGCGCACGCGAAGCCGTCGCCACGCCCGATGATGAAACGCAGCAGCAGATGCTGCATCTCGAAGAACACATTCGCGGCGTCGTCGATCATCTCGCGCAGGATTACTCCGGTGTGAAGATCGACCATCACGTCGCCATCGGCGCGGAGATTCAAAGCATCGCCCCACGTCTCGGCAAAGCACGCCATGGCGCGCACCTCGTGCGCGAGGACGATCTTTCCACCTTCACCGACAAACTCGCGCGCCTGACGCCCGATGAACTCGTGCGTGAGCTCCATGTTCACTACACCGGCGGCGAAGGCATCGTTCCCGCATTGCAGACGAACCTCGCGCTCGCACGCCGCTTCGGCGATGACGCGATTTGGGTTCCGGAAGGAGACTTCCAGCTCGAACTCATGCTCGACTTGATGACCTCCGGCTCACGCACCGCGATCTTCCAGGAGGAAGTCATGCAGGCCGCGTCCGAAATCGGTGTGCGCTACAAAACCGACCGCAAGCACGCCGATCACGTCGCCCATTTCTCCCAGCAGCTTTTTCGTGAGTTGCAGCATCTTCACAATCTCGACTCCAAATACGAACTCGTCCTCCGCATCGCCGCCACGCTGCATGAAGTCGGCATGTTCATCAGCCCGCGTGAGCATCACAAGCACAGCCTCTACATTCTGCTGAACTCTGAAATCTTCGGCCTCAGCACGCAGGACCGCGTCATGGTCGCGCTGCTCGCACGCTACCATCGCCGCTACAATCCCGAGCCCAATCACCCGAGCTTCTCCGACCTCACGCGTGAAGAGCGCATGATCGTGCTCAAGCTCACCGCCCTGCTGCGTCTGGCCGATTCACTCGACCGCAGCCACGCGCAACGCATCAAATCCATCCAGCTCCGCCCCGACGGCGCACGCCTCAACGTCCTCACCCAGGGCGTGGATGACACCACCGTCGAGCAGATCGCCATCAACTCGAAGTGCGACCTCTTCCGTGAAATCTACGGTTATGAAATCACCCTCGCCAAATCCTGAACAACCGCCCGAACCGCCGAAGCTGCGCCTGACCGAGGAGCATTTCATCAACCGCGAACTCAGCTGGCTCGCGTTCAACTCCCGTGTGCTCGACGAAGCCGCGCGCAGCACGCTGCCCGTGCTCGAACGCGTGAAGTTCCTCGCCATTACCGCCTCGAACCTGGATGAATTTTTCATGGTCCGCGTCGGCGGTTTGCAGTTGTTGCGTGAGCAGGGCCTGCGCGCGCGTGACAGCGCCGGCCTCACGCCCACCCAGCAGTGGGAGCAGATTCACCAGCAGGCCGCGCTATTCATCGCACGGCAGTATGACATCCTGCAGCAGCAGTTGGTGCCGTTGTTGCACGAAAAAGGCATCCGTCGTCTTCCCATCGACAACCTCACCCCCGTGCAGCGCACGCAACTGCGCGAGTACTTTGCCGAGCATATCTCCCCGGTGCTTTCACCCGTGGTGATCGATGACGCGGGTGCCCGTGCGGCCATTCCGGCGCTAAACATCGTGCTGCTCTGCACCGTGAGCGGCGATGACAAGCGCCACGTCCTGCTGCCGCTGCCGGCCAATCTGCCGCGTCATGTGGCGGTTCCTGACCCCGAGGGCGGCCAGCACCTTTATGTGAACCTCGAAGACGTGGTCACACTCTTCATTGGCGAATTCTTCCCTTCCGAAAAAGTCTCCGCGCCAGCGCGATTTCGCGTCAGCCGCAACACCGACATCACCGTCGATGACGAGAGCGCATTCGACCTTGCCAGCGAAATGGCTGAAGTGCTCGAAGCGCGCCTCAAAAGCCCTGCCATCCGCATCGAGATCGAAGCCGGCGCCTCACGCGAGCATACGCGCATCATTCGCGACCTGTGCGGCGCACGCACCGCGCAGTTGTATGAAGTTCCGGGAGAACTCGATCTCCGCGCCTTTTTCCAGCTCGCCAGCATCTCCGGTTTTGATGAGTTGAAGGTCGAATCTTGGGACAGCCATCTCAGCACCGCCATAACGCCCGGCGAGAGCATCTTTGACGCCATCAAACGCGGTGACATCCTCCTGCATCACCCCTTCGAGAGCTTCGACCCCATTCTCGCCCTCGTCGAAGAAGCCGCCGCCGATCCCAACGTCATCGCGATCAAACAGATCCTCTACCGCACCGCGAAGAACAGCCGCATCATCTCCGCGTTGATTCGTGCCGCACAGGCTGGCAAGCACGTCACCGTGCTCGTGGAGCTGAAAGCCCGCTTCGATGAAGCACGCAATCTCGAACGTGCCGCCGATCTCATCAATGCGGGTGCCCAAATCATCTATGGCGTCGCCGGTTTGAAGACACATGCCAAAGTATGCCTCGTCATGCGCCGCGAATCCGGCCACATGACGCGCTACATGCACTTTGGCACCGGCAACTACAACGAAGCCACCGCCAAGCTCTACACCGACATCAGCCTGCTCACCTGCCGTGCGGAACTCGGCGCTGATGCCTCCACCTTCTTCAACACCGTCACCGGCCGCTCACGCTTCGTGCATTTCAACAAGCTCAGCATGGCCCCCTACGGCCTGCGCGAGCGCCTGCTCTCCATGATCCGCAGCGAAACCGAACGCGCCCGCCAGGGCGACGCCGCCGAGATCATGCTCAAGATGAACGCCCTCGAAGACCGCCAGATGATCGAGGCGCTCTACGACGCCTCGCAGGCCGGTGTGAAGATCCGCCTCAATGTGCGCGGCATCTGCTGCCTGCGCCCCGGCATCAAAGGCATCAGCGAAAACATCAGCGTCGTCAGCATCATCGACCGCTATCTGGAGCACGCCCGCGTCTTCTGGTTCCGCCAGGGTGGTAAGCCCGCCGTCTTCATCGCCAGCGCCGACTTCATGAACCGCAATCTCTCGAAGCGCGTCGAACTCCTCACGCCCGTCGAAGACAAAGAGGCCCGCAAACGCCTCCAGCACATCCTCGAAACCCACTTCGCCGACACCGCCCGTGGCCGCACCCTCAAACCCGACGGCACCTGGCACCTCGCCCACGTCACCGCCGCTAAGGCCCACCGCTCCCAGGAGCAGTTTGCCCGCGAAATGACCAAGCGTGCCCGTCAGGCGAATGAATCGCCGGATGTGCTGGTGCCGCATACGCCGAAGTGAAACTGAGCGCACCTCGCCCACTCTCATCGGCCAATGCTGCCCGAGCCACGGCTGTCACGAATCGCCGCACGCCCCTTTCCTGTGACCCTGGAGACGATGAAGATCGTGGACGGACTGCCGGGGCTGGATCTACCCTCCTAATCGCCGTCGTGCTTGATTGATCTTCAAAACCGAATCCCGACCCCATGCTTCACTACTTCCTTTTGGCCGTCATCACGCTCATGGCGTGCCTGCTTCCCCAAAACAACTTTACCCTGCTGGCCTATCTTGGCATCGGCCTCTATTCGATCTTCATGACGGTGGGCCTGTATCGGAAGGCGTCACCCCCGCTGCGACGCCAGATTCTGATCACTGCCTCCGGCGCTGTTTTAACGGCACTTGGGCTCGGCGTGTTCATCTACCTCCGCTGAACTTCGGGCCGCGACGCATTGCGACACAACTGAGCAGACGATGAGTAAGCACTATCGACTTTGGAAGCACCTCCTCGGCTTTCCGCTGGTGCTCCTGGCGCTGCTTTTGATGAAAACGGCACCGGAGTTGTCGCCGAAGTGGGTTGCCGGATTGGTGATGGCACTGCTCCTGGCCGTGGCCTATGTCGCCGAAGAAATTTACTGGATGACCCAGCGCAAGGGACGGCCCTGCGGACATTGTGGGAAGATGGTCCCGATGAAATCATTTACCGTGGTAGCCACCTGCCCTCACTGTGGACAGCCGCTCAAATAGCTGGCAGAAAAGAGCTGGGGAATACGCCAAGGCAAACGGAAGGGCATGGCTCGGATTGGATGGTGCCGAAGAAGCTCTAAACTCGGCAGCGGAATACCAAGCTATGAAGCGGCACTCTCACCCGCCACTCCCCATCGGCGAAACGTAGTCGAGGGCGATGGTGAGGAAGAAGTTCGAGATCAGAATCGTCAGTGATGAGAACACCACGGCGCGAGTCGTGCCCAGGCCGACACCGACGGCACCGTTCTCGGCGATGAGCCCCTGGTGGCAACTAACCAGCGTGATGATGATGCCGAATACGAGGCCTTTGAACATGCCAATGCCCACGTCCAGCACGTCGGTGTGGTCGATGGTGTGCTGCCAGAACCAGCCGCTCGGAACATCAAAACCGTACACGATGAGCGCACAAGAAGCCATCAGGCCAAACGCAATGCTCTCCGCCACGAGCAGTGGCATGGAAATGACCATCGCGAGAAAACGCGGCAGCACGAGGTAGTCCACCGGATGCACGCCCATGACGCGCAGCGCGTCGATCTGCTCCGTGACTTTCATGGTGCCGATGTCCGCCGCCATCGACGCGCCCACGCGCCCAGACACCATCAATCCTGCCAGCACCGGCCCGAGTTCGCGGCACAGCGCCACCGAAACGATCGCCCCGACGCTCGATTCGATGCCGAACGTCTTGAACTTCGCATACGACTGGAAGGCAAACACTGCGCCGGTGAAGGCACCGGTCACCACCACGACCAACTGCGAGCCATAACCAATCGCCACGATCTGCTGCGCCACGAGTTTAAGCCGCCATACGCCACTGCGCAGGCCGAGCCCCAGTTCGCGCATCAAGGCGGCGATCTGACCGAGCGAGGACAGCACGCCAAGAAAAACCCTGCCCACCAAGGCCAGCCATTCCATGCGTCGCAGCGATTCCATCCGCAGATGGATGTCGAGTGCTCGCGTCGCGTGAAGACAACGCGTGGTGCCGATTTCGTCACGCACCCATCATCTCAAAGCGCACCGACGGCGGAGTCGATTTGGGGAGTCCGCCACATGCCTCATGTTGCTTGTTGCTCAAAATCGTCAGGCGCAAGCATGGCGGGAACATCAATGGCGGCCATGTCGCCGCCTTTTGTCACGAGCACATTGCCGCCGTGCGTGTCGGCGCAGATCACCCGGTCCAGGCGGCGAAACCAGACGCTTTTTCCACGCCAGAAGCAGCGCTTGAAGCCGTGCTGGCTGAAGAATATCTCAATTTCATCCAGCTCGGCGGGCCTGCCTTGGATCGCCTGCTGTGATGTGATGACTCGAATCAACGCAAAGCCGGGTTCCATCACGCCTTCCAGTTCAATGGCATCACCAAAGACACGATTCTGGAGTTGGAGCCGTTCAAGGTAGCCGACTGGAGTTGCTTCGCAGCCATCCGGCAGCACCCCGAACGAATTGGCATAGGTGGCCTTCAACACACGCGGATTCTCACCGCCAGATTTCGGAAACCAGACCTCGTGCTCGAAACCAAAGGCATCTGGCGGCCGGGTCAGATCTTCGAAGGTGCAAAACCCTCCGCTACTTTCTGCCTAAAGCCGGAGAGCTTCGATTTCGGCAGCAAGGCGTGTCGCTGCAAATAGACCTCCACCTCGGCGAATTGCCGCAGCGCCTCGGCGCGTGTTTTCAAGGGCGACTTCAAGCGTGCCTGACGCATTTGAGCTGCAAATTTCTCCGGGTTCATGCTGCATCCTCCAACGGGTTGATATGAGGTTAGTTGATCAAAGCGACGGTTCAAGTTCTCATGCAAGCATCACACCACCGGCCACAGCGCCTTGTAAACCAGCGCACCGATGACGCCGCCGATGATCGGGCCAACGACGGGAATCCAGGCGTAGCTCCAATCGGAGCTGCCTTTGCCGGGAATCGGCAACACGAAGTGTGCGAGACGCGGACCGAGGTCACGGGCGGGATTGATGGCGTAGCCGGTAGGGCCGCCGAGGGAGAGACCAATCGACCACACGAGCAGGCCGACGAGCGCGGGAGCGAAGCCTTTGTCGAAACCGGAGTTGGGCACGAGGTTCGTGGGTGACAGGATGGCCAGCACGCCGAGCACGAGCACGGCGGTGCCGATGATCTCGCAGATCAGATTGCCCACCGTGTGGCGGATCGCCGGACCGGTGCTGAAGACGGCGAGTTTGGCTCCTTGATCATCCGTCACTTTCCAATGCGGGAGATAGGCCAGCCAGACGAGAACGCCGCCAAGGAATGCGCCGGCCATCTGTGCGGCGATGTAGCCGGGCACGAGCGCCCAGTCGAATTTCCCAATCGCCGCGAGGCCCAGCGTCACTGCCGGATTCAAATGCGCACCGCTGATGGCATTCGTGCAGTAAACACCCACCGCCACCGCGAAAGCCCAGCCTGCGGTGATGACAATCCAGCCCGCGTTGTGTCCCTTGGTCTGTTTGAGCACCACGTTCGCGACGACACCGTCGCCAAGGAGGATCAGGATCATCGTGCCGAGAAGTTCTGCGAGATTGGCGGACATAGGCGTTGGCTGGTTGGTTGAATTTCCGCGCAGGCTATCGAGCCACGTGAAAAAGGGCAAGATTCTAATCCGCTCTGGCCGCCTTCAGCCGCTCGTCATCGAGATCGAGCCGATACATGAGCTGATTGTAGTCATAGCGCGGCGTGGCGACGGGATTGCCGGAAAACGTTTCGGCATAGGTGCCTTGGAAGAAAATAACGCGACCGTCGAGCTGGTCGAAAAAGGCGTGATGGCTGGGATTGTAGAAGCTGTACTTCGGATGCGTGGCGATTTTCACCGCCTTGCGCCACGGGCCTTCGATCTGTTTCGACTCGAGATACCAGACTTCGCCGAGATAGGACACATCGCCGACCTCCTGCACGGCGATCATGACCCAGCGTTCGCGGTGCTTGTTCCAATGCACGCTGCCGGCATGCAGATGCACTGGCTTACCCGTCTGCGCATCGACGACCTGCATGCGCGCCTTGCTCGCTGGCATGGTTTTGGCGGCGATGAGTTTCTCCTCGTCTTTCTGTGACGTCGGCTTCTGCGAATTTTGCCAGACGTAGTCGCCATGCTCCGCTGACCACAGCAGCGACTCATAGGCGGAGGTGTTTTGCACGGATTCGTAGTCCGCCTTCACGCGCGTCTGGCAGAATGGCGCAGCGAAATAGATCCAGTCACCATCCGCGCCTTTAGCGCGCACAGCGTTGTGCTGCGGATGCTGCCACTCGAATTCATCCCCCAGCACGGCAATACGGCGGAATCGCTCGGTGGTTTCATCCAGCTCCGCGAGGCCATGCTCCAGCCGCTTGCCGAGGTCACGCCAGCGCGAGTAATGCGCGAGGAGGTGCTCCTTATCCGCCGCGTCCATCACCGTACACATGCCGAACAACCACACGACGCCGGGTTCATCGACGGGCAGCATCTTCGCCACGGCATCATTGTCATCGGTGATGTATTCAAAGTGGATGCCGTGCTCAGGATCAAGGCCGCCTTTGTCCGGCGGATCGCTCCAGGCAGCGGTGGAGTGAAAATTTCCCAGCGGGTAGTTTGGGCGCTGCGTATCGCCGAAGATCCAAAAATAGCGTCCCTTCCACGGCACCACCTGCACGGAGTCCTGCCCCATCACATCGGCAAACAAGTTCGGCCGCGGCAATGGTGCCTCATGGCCCAGCAACGTGCTGTCGCGGTAAATCCCCTGCCCCGTCAGCCGACACAGTCGCTCGGCGATGGTCGTGCGCAGCACCTTCACCTCCGCTGTTTTCCCGGCCACCGGCGTGAGTCTCACTCCGGCAAAACCGAAACCATCCTTCGGCAACGCGTAACCCGGTCCCTCCACTCCGAAATACACGACGCGGTTCATCAAACCTGGCTCGTTGAAAGCGATCCAGCCCGCGCTGTCGGTGGTCAGCGCGATGTGATTGGTCGTTTTCAGCGTGATCAGCGGCACACCGCGCCCGGTGGTCTCATCAACCACATGGATGGCAAAACAGTCCTCCGGCGCAGCGTTGAGAAGTTGCGGCAGGCCAAGTAAAATCAAAAACAGACGAAAAATCATGCTGCTGGTGTATCACCAATCCCATGCGCGTGGAAAGGACAATTTCGTGCCGCTTGACACTCGAATCGCAGATGCGAAGGCGCAGGGCATGTTTTTTGACACGCATACCCACCTCGCCAACAAGCAGTTTGACCACGACCTGCCCGCCGTGCTGGAGCGCGCACGCGCAGCGGGCATCACGCGCATGGTCGCACCGGCCACCGATCTCGAAAACGCTCGCAAGCTGCTCTCCCTGGCCGAACACGAGCCGGATGTGCGCGTGGCAGTCGGCATTCATCCTTGTGATGCGGACACAGTCTCCGGCACCGCCTGGCTCGATGAATTGCGCGAACTGGCCAAGCATCCCAAGGTCTGCGCCATCGGCGAGATCGGCCTCGATTACTTCCACGCGCCGCCGGCGGGCTTCACGCTCGACGATTGGAAGGCGCATCAGGCCCAAGTGCTCACCGCGCAGCTCGAACTCGCAGCGGAAGCGAAATTGAACGTGATCTTGCACAACCGCGAGAGCTGGGACGATCTGACCGCGCTCGTGCTGCCGTTCAGCGACCGGCTGCGCGGCGTGTTTCATTGCTACACCGGCACGCTGGAGCAGGCGCGGCCGCTGCTGGAGCGCGGCCACCTCATCTCCTTCACCGGCATCGTCAGCTTCAAAAACGCCGGTGTCATTGCCGAGACGGCACGTCTGGTGTCGGCGAACGGTTACATGATCGAAACCGACGCGCCCTACCTCGCGCCGGTGCCGCATCGCGGCAAACGCTGCGAACCGGCCTATGTGGCCGACACCGCACGCGCCATCGCCACACTGCGCGGTGAAACGGTCGATCAGGTCGCTGCGGACACCGCCCGCAATGCGCTGGCCTTCTTCCGCGGCTGCGATTGATCTCCTGCGAAAGCATTTCAATCTCACCACGTTCTCTGCCACCACCATGAAATCACTCGTACTCCTCGCCACGCTCTTGCTCACCGCGTTTGTCAGCGCCGCTGACTTCACCGTCGAAAAAACCGCCACCGGTGGCGCCCTGGTGAAGGTGGACGGGCAGGTGTTCGCCGAATACGTCGTCGATCAGGCGAACAAGCCTTACCTCTGGCCGATCTACGGCCCCACGGGCAAGTCGATGACACGCTCCTACCCGATGAAGAACGTCGAAGGCGAAAAGCAGGACCACCCGCACCATCGCGGACTCAATTTCGGCCACGAAAACATCGGCGGCTTCAACACCTGGGCGGAAGAGGCCTCGTACGGCACCACCGGCAAAGGCAGCGAGCAGCGCAAGCTGCTGGGCCGCATCAAGCATCGCGAATTCAAGGAGCTGACCGGCGGCAAAACGGGCGTGATCTATGCGCTCTCTGATTATGTTGATCAGGAGGGCAAAGTCATCATCACCGAGGAGCGCTGCATGACGTTCAAGGTCGAAGGCGAGTCGCGCCTGATCGACGTGGATGTCGATTTGATCGCGAGCAATGGCACAGTGAAAGTGGACGACCGCAAAGACGCCGGTCTGAGCATCCGTGTGCCGCACAGCATGTCCGTCGATGCCAAGGAGGGCGGCAAGATCATCAACAGCGAAGGCAACAAAGACGCCGATGCCTGGGGCAAGCGTGCGACATGGTGTGACTTCAACGGCCCGGTCGAAGGCGAGCAGCTCGGTATCGCGATGCTCAACCACCCGAGCAGCTTCCGCCATCCCACGCCCTGGCACGCCCGCACCTATGGCCTGTTCACCGCGAATCCCTTCGGCCTGTCGCAGTTGAAACTGCAGACTGAGAGCGGTGCCGTGGAATTGAAGCAGGACGAACGCATCAAGCTCCGCCACCGCTTCATCTTCCACAAAGGCGACGAGAAAGCCGGGAAGATCGCCGAAGCGTTTGCCGCCTACGCGAAGGAGACGCGGTAAAAAATGACGAATGAATGAGCGAAGCCCGAATGACGAATGCGTCATTCGGGCTTCTGCTTTTCTTCGTCATGTTCGCGCTCTTGCCGCTTCACGCAACGCTGAGCAGTTCCCGCGCCTCGGCCTGTCCGGGTGCCGGGCGGCCAAACTCGCTGGCGGTGACGCGGGCGAGCGCGGTGAGATGACGCCAGCGGAAGGCGGGACGGGTGCGATGGAACTCGTCCCAGGTGGTCTGGAAGTATTTCTCCGCATGCAACGCGCCATCCTCGCTGACGGCGTAGCGCAGCAAGCTCTGAAACACGGTCTCCGGCGCGATGCCCTGCATGCCGCAGCGATGCACGACGCCAGCAGCATGCCCTTGAAGATTCAGACGGATGTTATCGTCGAGTTCAGCGAGCAGTTTCACCTGATCCGTGAACGCACTGATCTGGCGCTTCGCGGGCAGCGGCTCCCATTCGAGAAAACGCTGCCCGCTGCTGGTGCGATCCCGCGCGACCTGCCACGCGCCGAGGATGAGACAGGCAAAGACGTTTCTTCCCTTGCTGACCTGCGAGAGATTACGCCACGCATGCACCGAATCGCTCGCATGCACGCCGACAGAGTCGCCATGCGTGCTGCCAGCCGGTTTGCCGGGCGATTCCCATTCCGGCGGACGACCATGATCGCGCAGCACGAGTTGATTCGCGGCCAGCGAGATGGCCTCGCCGATTTCATGTGGATCGAATCCTTCAGCAAGCGCGGCGGCCACCGCGCCAGCAGCCGTTTCGGGCGTGCCGCTGAAGATGGTGATGCTGAGCTTCTCCATGACGCCGTCCTCCATCGAGCGCGTGCCGGGATCGCGTCCCATGAGCTTGTTCTCGTCGATCAGCTTCGTCAGCGCCCTGCTGTGCTCGTCCCATTCGGGGCGGCGGTATTTTTCCGCGTTCAGGCAATAGCGCAGCGACATGCGCAGCATGGTGGTGGCATGCTCGCGGCCCACGAGATCGAGCAGATCCCAGGCGCGATACGGCAGCACGGTGCGATGCACCTCGGGATTGTCCTGCACGCATTCGAGCAGCGCGTTGAAGCCATCGTCCGCGCTGTTTTGCATCATGGTGGCAAAGATTTTCTCCGCGCCGGCGGTGTCCTTGCGTTTCACCGTGTCGTGAAGCTGCTGCGCAGTCGGTTTGTCCGTGCCAGCGGCCACAGGATGCAGCACCTCGTCGCCACGACCGCCATTTTCCTGCATGCGGTTGGTGTTGCGATACAAAACCTTGAACACCGGCAACGCGGCCTGTTTGTCCGGCATCGACGCAGCCATTTTCAGCGCCGGATGCAGCGCCATCAGCGTGTGGAAGCCGATGTAGTCCTCGCCGCCAAAGGTGCGTGCGTTGGCGAGCACGCCTGCGGCCACGAGTTTCTTCAACGGCACGCCGTCCTTGAGCTTCGCAGCGAGCGCGGGCTGCAATTTCGACACGGGCGTCTCCTGCATGAAGCAGACGAGCGACTCCATGCCGCCAAAGTTGAGCGCCGCCGGCGCTTCTTCAGCGACAGCAGATGAGATGCCGAATTCGGCGGCCAGCGCGGGGCCGATGGTGGCGAGAAGAGTGCCTTTGCCGACATCGGCAAGGAACTCACGACGGGATTGCGGTTCGTTCATGATTAACCTCCCTGGTTGGAATTAACCCGAGTCTCCCGGTTTGGCCGGGGAAGGTCAATGCTCCTTTTGGGCGGCTTTGAAAGTCCTGTCACCTTCCTTTTCCGCCGCCAGCAAGCGGCGTTCTTCAGGATAGAGCGCGGCATCAGGCGCGATGCCTTGCTTGAAGGAATCGGCGGCGTCATCGTCGGCAGCAGCGTGGAAGATGGCATGCAGCGCGGCACGCTCTCCCTCGGTCCAGGCGTGCGGCTGGGAGAGTAGCGGAAGGCAGGATTTGAGGTCCGCCGTCTGCCCGAGGCGCAGCCTGGCAAAGGCGACCAGAAAGGCGCTGTACACGTCCTGCGGTTGTTCCCTGCACCTTTGCGCGGCCTCGGCTTCGACGACTTCAAGGCGCTCCCCGCACAGGACTTGGTAGTAGCGCACCTGGCGCAGGAGATCCTGGTTCCATGCCTCGTCCTGCATGCGCCGGGTGAGCTGCTGCAGCACGATGTTGGCAGAGCCTCCGGCGCGGCGCGCCTCCTGGATGAAGGGGCCGGCCAAAAACAGGGCCACCGGGAAACGCGGGTCCATGGCCTCGGTGTAAGCCATCAGTGCGATGTCATGATGACCAAACTGCGCCGCCATGTGGGCGATGGCGACGAAGGCACCCTGGTTGCCGCGCTCGCGGGCGGCTGTGAGCGCCTCCTGCAGCAGTTCGCCGCTTTTGAGCGTCTTGCCACCCGTGGTCAGCAGTTCGAGGTGGGCTTGCATGATGGCCTGGAGCGGGCGTGGCAGCGGTGTGCCGGGATGATTGACCATGGCCACAGCCTCAGTCCAAAGTTGGGTGGCGATGAGGCTGTCCAGCCGCGTGGTGCAGAGCGCGGTATCCTTCAAACCGAGATCGAAGGTGATCCATTCGAGCACGAGCAGGTGCAGACCGTGCCGCTGGAGCATTTTGGCGATGGAGAGCCGCTCCTCGGCCTCGGTGTCGGCTTCGCGGACAAACATCTCACGCAACCAGTCGCGGAGGCGGTCCTTTTCGGACTCCGAAGGGTTGAGCGACGCCTGCAGCAGGCGCTGCATGACGCGGCGCTCGAGTTTTTTCCATGGCATGCGGTCGATCAGCGCGGCGAAGCGGTCGCGCTGCGCCGTGTCGTGGAGGGTCATGCCGGAGAGCGTCCAGAAGCAGTGCGTGCGCTGCGTGGAGTCGTAGTCGCGCATGGATTTTTCGAAGAGGTCGAGCAGTTGTTCGATCCCGGCCCGCTGTTGATCAGCCTCGGGAGAAAAGGCCGTGGATTTGGCGTGATCGAGCGTGGCGGCAGCATCCTGCGGCACTTGGGCGAGGACTTTGCTCAAGGCGGCACGCGCGCTGGCAAAATCACCGCTGCTAGCGGCGATCTCGGCCTGCGTGCGCCAGAGCGCGGGGGATTCGCCCTCGTCCTGCGCGAACTTCCTCAGGGCGATCTGCGCGCCGGTCTGATCGTGCAAACGGGCAAGAGTAGCGGCGTGGCGCAGTTTGTCCTCCGCCGTCGCGGCGTTGCGGCGGGCGAGGTGCTCGTAGAAGAAGCGGGAGTGGAAGGGCATGCCGGCCTGATCGGTGAGCTGGGCCATGGTGCGGATGACCTCGGGTTCGTTGGGTGAGCGCATCAAGGCACGGAGCAGGAGATGCACCCCCTCCTGGGCGGTGAGCTCGTTTTGCAGCAGCGGCACGGCACGGCGCACGTCCCAGCGTGACCACGCGGCTTTCACCGCCTGCTTAAACGCATGACCATGAGTGAAGGCCAGCACGGGCATCACCAGCGCCACGGCGGCGATGCTCCAGCGCCCCCAGCGCGGCATGAAGGCGAGCAGGCGTGCGATGATCAGCCCGGGCAGTTTGAGGGGGCGGTGCTGGACTTGAAGCATGGCTCGGGGTGAACAATCGTCCTCGAACTCGTCCTCCTACTCGTCCTCGGTCATGGCAGTTGGAATGACGGGATAAGTCACGATGAAGGTTTGGGTGTGATTGGGAGTTCTGGGACGATGCGATGGCGTCAGAATCGAGGACGAGGACGAGTTCGAGTAGGAGGACGATTTGCTATGATCTGCGGCGGCGAAAGGGCGTGTGGTGCGGAGCTTCTGGTTCGGGGCGGTGCGTCAGAATCGAGGACGAGTTCGAGTAGGAGGACGAGGACGAGGACGATTTATGCGCGGCGCCGCCGTATCATCATGCCGCACAGGCCCAGCATGAGCAGCATGGCACGACTGGGTTCGGGGATGTTGCTGACGATGCTGAGGACGCCGGTCTGACTGTCGAAGTTCCACACCTTGCCGCTGAGGGCGGGGGCGAGGATGTTGGCGAGGGCGAAATTGCCGGTGCGGGTGCCAGCATTGGTCACGTCCCAGAGCCGCCATTGGTCGCCGATGGCCCAGGCGGACAGGTTGTTGGGGTTGTTGATGAGCAGGCTGGCACCGCTGAGCACCGAGATGTCGCCGTAGAGGATGAGGAGATCGCTGGCGGTGGGGATGGCGGTGTTGTCGCCGGCCCCAGCGCCGCTGAAGAGGTCAAACTGCATAATCCCCGTGCTGCCGAGCGTGATGCCGGGGCCGCCGGTGGTGCGGAGTTCGAGATCCGTGCGCACGGCGGAGCCGAGCGTGGTGTCGCCGATGGTGAGGGTGCCATTGAGGGTGATGGCGTTGGTTCCGGCGTTGAGGCTGCCGGTGCCGGAGAGGACTGCGCCGGCATCGAGGAGGAGGCCGCCGGTGCCGGTGGCGCTGTCGGTGGCGTTGGTGAGGTTGAGCGTGCCCGCGCTGATGGCTGTGCCGCCGGTGTAGGTGTTCGCGCCGCTGAGTGTGAGCGTGCCGGTGCCGTTCTGCCTCACCTCACCACTGCCGGTGATGACCGAGCCCTGGGTGATGGTGTCGCTGCGGTTGAAGATCAGCGTGGCGTTGTTGGTGATCGCACTGGTGGCACCCAGAGTTCCGGTGGTGCCGCCGTTGCCGAGTTGCAGGGTGCCCGCGCTGATCAGCGTGGCACCCGAGTAGGTGTTCGTGCCGGTGAGCGTGGTGGTGCCGGAGCCGAGCTTGTTCACGCTCAGGGTGCCGGTGAGGGTCGGGGCAAAGCTGTAGCTGCCGCTGTGGTTGAAGTTCACCACCCCCGTGCCGCTGCCGCCCGTGACCGTGGCGGCATTGAGCGTGCCCACCGTGCCGCCGGTGCCGAGGTTCAGCGTGCCGACGCTGCCTGCGTTGAGGCCCAGCGTCACCGTGCCGGTGCCTGCTAGGCCCCCGACATGCACCGTGCCGCCCGTGAGGTTGAGCACCCCGGTGCCGTTTTCACCGAACGTGAGATTGTCGCTGCTGGTCCAGGTGCCGCCGCTGACATTCGCCGTGCCGTGGCTGCCTGCGACGCTGCCCACGATGGCCAAGGTGTTGCTGACGGCTCCCGTGCCGCTGAGATTGAGCACCCCGGTGCCGGCGACGGCGATGGCGAAACTGCCGCTGCTGGTCCAGGTGCCGCCGCTGACATTCGCCGTGCCGAGGCTGCCTGCGTTGGCGCCCAGACTAGCGCTGGTGTTGCTGATGGCTCCCGTGCCGCTGAGGTTGAGCACCCCGGTACCTCTGGAGCCGATGGTGAGACCGCTGCTGCTGGTCCAGGTGCCGCCGCTGACAGTCGCCGTGCCGTGGCTGCCTACGCCGTCGGCCAGGGTGGCGGTGAAGTTGCTCACGCTGCCGCCCGTGTGCAGCCGCAGGGTGGCGCTGTCTCCGGGAGCAGAGGCGACGGTCAGGCTGCCTGCATGATTGATGACACCGGTGCTGGCCACCTCCAGCGTGCCGCCGCGCACGGTGGTGGCGCCGTTGTAGGTGTTCACCCCGGCGAAGACGGTGGTGCCGGTGCCGCCGAGGTTCACCGCGTTCGCCGTCGCGCCATTTTGCAGGATGGGCGCGGTGAAGGTGATGGTGACTGCGGCGAAGTTGTTGATCAGGATCGTCTCACCGGTGGCCGCCGCGCGGAGGCCCGCCCCCCCGCGCTGCCGCTGATGCTCCAGGGGTTGGTGCTGCTGGCGCTGCCGCCGAAGTTCCAGGTGCTGGTGTCCAGCACCGCGCCGCTGTCCAGCGTGACCGCGCCTGCGGCGGCGGTGGTGTCCACGGTGATGCTGGCCGCCGCCTGGCTGGTGGTGATGGCCAGCGTGGAGCTGCCAGCCGCACCGGTGCCGCCGTTGTTGTTGTCGATCTGGTAGGGCGTGCCCACCACCGCCCCGCTGGCGGGCAGCAGGTTGGCACCGGTCAGGCGGATGACCTGGTCGGAGCCATTCACCGTGGCCAGGCCGTAGCCGGTGCTGTCCGTGACGGTGAAGCCGCCATTGATGACATTCCCCGCCGTCTGGCCGGTGAGCACGACGAGGCCGGTGCCCACGGTAGCCCCGCTGGCCCCACCGGCGGCGGTGTGGAAGTTCAGCGCGGAATTGGACCCGATGTCGTCCAAGGCTCCCAGGGTGAGGGTTTGAGCGCTACCCAGCAGGATGCGGCTGCCGGTGCTGGCCGTGGTGATCAGGCCGGCAAAGGTCTGGCTGCCGCTGCCGGTGAGCTGGAGCGTGCCACCGCCCAGGGTGAGGGCGGAGCTGCTGGAGATGATGTCGCTGCTGACGGTGCCAAAGGCGAGCGTGAGCGTGCCGCCATTGACCGTGGTGCGGCCGGTGTAGGTGTTCGCGCCATTGAGCACGAGGGTGCCGGTGCCGTTCTGCGTCACGGCTCCCGTGCCGCTGATGAAGGGGGCGAAGTCGCTGCCCTGGGTGACGGTGTCGCTGCGGTTGAAGGTCAGCGTGCCGTTGTTGGTGATCGAGCTGAGGACGGAAAGTGATCCCGTGGTGCTGCCATTGCCAATCTGCAGCGTGCCCGCGCTGATCGTGGTGGCGCCGGTGTAGGTGCTCGCGCCGTTGAGCCTGAGGATGCCGGTGCCCGCCTTCGTCAGGCTGCCGCCTGTGCCGCTGAGCACACCGGCGAAGGTCGTGCTCGTATTGGCTCCTCCTGCGGTGAGGGTCTTGCCCCCCAGCACCACCGAGGAACCTGCCGCGCCCGCCAGAGAGGCAATCGTCTCACCGGCTGCACTGATCGCCGAGAGGTCGAAGATGGCGGTCGTGCCAGCAACGTTCACCGCCGTCGTGTCCGCTAGCGCCCCTGCGCCGCTCAAGATCAGGGTGCCCGCGCTGATGGTCGTGCCGCCGGTGTAGGTGTTGGCTGCGGTGAGGGTGAGCGTGCCGCTGCCGTCCTTCGTCAACGGGGTGCCGGTGCTGATGATGCCCTGGATCGTCGTGTTCCCCGCACCGCCGACGGTGAGGGCTTGGCTGGACGCTAAGTTGCTGCTGAGGGTGAGCAGGCCGGCGTCGGAATTGATCCGTGTAGCGTTGCCCAGGGTGATGGCTCCGGCGAAGGTGTTGTCCCCGCTGATGTTCCGCAGCGCTCCGGTGCTGCTGACGCCGGTGCCATTGAGTGTGAGCGCCTCCGCCGCAGTGGTGATGCCACCCTGGAGCTGCAAGGCCGCGCCGCTGGTGATGCTGGTGCCTGCTGCGGTGGTGCCGAGTGCATCGGCATGACGGATGTTCAGCGCCCCGGCGCTGATGGTGGTGAGGCCGGTGTAGGTGTTGGCTGCGGTGAGGGTCAGCGTGCCGGTGCCGTCCTTCGTCAGCGTGCCGGTGCCAGTGCCAATGATGCCTTGGATCGTCGTGTTCCCCGTGCCGCCGACGGTGAGGAAGCGATTGGTCCCGGTGATGCTGCTGAGGGTGAGCAGGCCGGCGTCGGAGTTGATCCGCGTGTTGCCTGTCAGGGTGATGGCTCCGGCGAAGGTGTTGTCCCCGCTGAGGTTCCGCAGCGCTCCGGTGCTGCTGATGCCGTTGCCAGTGAGTGTGAGCGCCTCCGCACCGACGGCAATGCCGCCCTGGAGCTGCAAGGCCCCGCTGCTGCTGACGGTGGTGCCGCCTGCGGTGGTGCCGAGCGCCTCGGCATGGCGGATGTTCAGCACGCCCACGCTGACGGTGGTGAGGCCGGCGTAGGTGTTCGCGCCATTGAGCACGAGGGTGCCGGTGCCGTTCTTCGTCACGGCTCCCGTGCCGCTGATGACGGGGCCAAAGTCCGTGCCCTGGGTGACGGTGTTGCTGCGGTCGAAGGTCAGTGTGCCGTTGTTGGTGATCGGGCTGAGGACGGAAAGTGATCCCGTGGTGGTGCCATTGCCAATCCCCAGCGTGCCCGCGCTGATGGTGGTGGTGCCGGTGTAGGTGTTCGCTCCGGTGAGGATGAGGATGCCGGTGCCCGCCTTCGTCAGGCTGCCGCCTGTGCCGCTGAGCACGCCGACAAAGGTCGTGGTCGTGTCGGCTCCGAGGGTGAGGTTCTTGCCCCCCAGCACCACCGAGGAACCTGCATTGCCAGCCAGAGAGCCAACCGTCTCACCGGCCGCGCTGATCGCGGAGATGTCGAAGATGGCGGCCGCGCCCGACACGTTCACCGCTGTCGTGTCCGCCAGTGCTCCCGCGCCGCTCAAGCTCAGGGTGCCCGCGCTGATGGTGGTGCTGCCGGTGTAGGTGTTGGCTGCGGTGAGGGTGAGCGTGCCGGTGCCGTCCTTGGTCAACGCGCCGGTGCCGGTGCTGATGATGCCCTGGACGGTCGTGTTCCCCGCGCCGCCGACGGTGAGCGCGCGATTGGTCCCGGTGATGGTGCTGAGGGTGAGCAGGCCAGCGTCGGAGTTGATCCGCGTGTTGCCTGCCAGGGTGATAGCCCCGCCGTAGGAGTTGTCCCCGCTGATGTTCCGCAGTGCCCCGGTGGTGCTGATGCCGTTGCCGTTGAGCGAGAGCGCCTCCGCACCGACGGAGATGCCGCCCTGGAGCTGCAAGGCCGCGCCGGCGCTGACGGTGGTGCCAGCGTCGGTGCTGCCGAGCGCCTCGGCATGGCGGATGTTCAGCACGCCCTGGCTGACGGTGGTGAGGCCGGCGTAGGTGTTCGCGCCATTGAGCACGAGGGTGTTGGTGAAGAGCTTTGTCACGGCTCCGGTGCCGCTGATGACCGTGGCGAAGTCGGTGCCCTGGGTGACGGTGTCGATGCGGCTGAAGGCCAGGGTGCCGTTGTTGGTGATCGCGCTGGTGGTGGCCAGCGAACCCGTGGTGCCTTGGAAGCCAAGCTGCAGCGTGCCCGCGCTGATGGTGGTGGTGCCGGTGTAGGTGCTCGCGCTGGTGAGCGTCAGCGTGCCGGTGCCCGCCTTCGTCAGGCTGCCGCCTGTGCCGCTGAGCACACCGGCAAAGGTCGTGTCCGTGTTGTCTCCTCCTGCGGTGAGGGTCTTGCCCCCCAGCAGCACCGAGGAGCCTGCCGCGCCCGCCAGAGAGCCAACCGTCTCACCGGCCGCGCTGATCGCGGAGATGTCGAAGATGGCGGCCGCGCCCGAGACATTCACCGCTGTGGTGTCCGCTAGCGCCCCCGCGTCGGTCAAGCGCAGGGTGCCTCCGTTGATGGTGGTCGCACCCGTGTAGGTGTTCACCCCGGCGAAGACGGTGGTGCCGCTGCCTTTGAGGGTCACCGGGTTCGTGCCGAAGGCCAGGATAGGCGCAGTGAAGGTGATGGTGCCGGTGGCGAAGTTGTTGATCTGGATCGCGCCATTGTTCCCCGCCGCGCGGAGGCCCGCGCCGCTGGTGTTGCCACTGATGCTCCAGGGGTTCGTGCTGCTGGTGCTGCCGCCGAAGTTCCAGGTGCTGGTGTCCAGCAGCACGCCGCTGCCCAGGGTAACAGCGCCTGCGGCGGCGGTGGTGTCCACGGTGATGCTGCCTGCCGTCTGGCTGGCGGTGATGGCCAGGGTGGAGCTGCCAGCCGCACCGGTGCCGCCTGCATTGTTGCCGATCTGGTAGTGCGTGCCCAGCACCGCCCCGCTGGCGGGCAGCAGAGCGGTATCCGTCTTGCGGATCACCTGATTCGAGGCATTCACCGTGGCCAGGCCGTAGCCGGTGCTGTCCGTGACGGTGAACCCGGAATTGATGACATTCCCCGCCGTCTGGCCGGTGAGCACGACGAGGCCCGTGCCCACGGTGGCCCCGCTGGCCCCACCGGCGGCGGTGTGGAAGTTCAGCGCGGAATTGGTCCCGGCGCTGGTCAAGGCCCCCAGGGTGAGGGTTTGAGCGCTGCCCAGCAGGATGCGGCTGCCGGTGTTGGTATTGGTGGTCAGGCCGTTGAAGGTCTGGGTGCCGGTGCCGGTGAGCTGGAGCGTGCCACCGCTCATCGTGAGGGCGGAACTGCTGGAGATGATGCCGCTGCTGACGGTGCCAAAGGCGAGGGTGAGGGTGCCGCCGCTGATCGAGGTGGCCCCGGTGTAGGTGCTGGCCCCGGTGAGCACCCAGGTGCCCGCCTCGGTCTTCGTCACCCCCACGCTGGTGGCGGTGCCATTGGAGATGCTGCCGCTGAGGGTGTTCGCGTTCGTATTCGACCCCGTGAGGGTGAGCGTGGTGGCCCCGGTGGCACCGAAGATGGCACCGCCGATGACCAGCGTGCCGCTGCCCGCGCCGGTGCCACTGGCGCTGTCGTTGCGGAAGGTGTAGGTCGTGCCCCGGAGCGACAGTGGAGCGTTGATGGTCTGGATGACGTTCGTGGCCGTCAGCCCGCTGGCGATCTGGATGGTGCCGGTGCTGCTCAGCCGCAGCGCATTGCCGCCCGTGGTGCCGATGACGTAGCTGCCCGCCGCCCCGGTGAAGGTGAGGCCGAAGATGTTCTGCGTGGTGGAGTCAATGACGATGGGCGTCGCGAGGGTGCCCCAGCCATTGGCGATGGCGGCATTGAAGGTGGCGATGTCCGGGCTGTTGGTGACCGAAGTGCTGCCCGGAGCCGCGCCGCCGGACCAGTTGCCCCCGGAGGACCAGTTCCCATCAATCAAAGAGCCGCCGATCCAGGTTTGATTGGCCGCCTGCCCCGTGAGAGCGGGGAGGAGCAGGCAGGCGAGGGTGAGGAGGCGGTGTGTGGTTTTCATGGCAGGCGGCGGCGGAGACTGGGAGACTGGGAGACTTGGAGACTTGGAGACGGGGAGACTTGGAGACTTGGAGACGGGGAGACGGGCGAAAAGAGCCCGTCAGAGGGGATGCACGGATTCCGGGAGCGGACGTTCCGAAGAATGTGAAACTATTTTTCGAGAGGGCTGGGAGGGGGGCCTCACGCCCT
>NZ_JBJXFV010000208.1:0-27297 GCF_046154365.1 Prosthecobacter sp. | reverse complement strand
TCCGCACAACTCACCACCACAGGCCCGCTCGGCTTCAACACCGAAACACAGGCAGCCTTGGAGATTCCATCTGGAGCGAGCTTTGGTTGGGCCAGCCTCAGCCTGCCTGCGGCAGCAGGATCAGGCCTTTACGCCATCAATCTGAACAAAGGCACCGCCATCTTCATGGGAGCCATCCGCAACGTCGAGCAAGTGCGCGACCTCGTGGTGGCACCTCCACACGATGTCTGGCAGCAGGCGCGCTTCGGCACGAACGCCGGAAACGCCCTCATTGCCGGTGACGCCGCCGATCCCGACAGCAATGGCGTCAGCAACTTGATGGAATACGCCCTCGGCGCTCAATCCGGCAGCTCTCCAGCAACGTTCATGCCTGCACCAGGAAATGCCGAGCCCTATTTTTCAGTGAGCTTTGTGCGAGCGACGAGCGATGTCATCTACACCGTGCAAGTCTCCGACGATCTCGCGACATGGCATGATGGCTCGATCTATTCGCCTTATGGCGACACGTCTGCCAATGCTTTCACGACCGAAGTCTCACGCCAGACTGCGAGTGGCATGGGAACCATCGTCGTACGTGATAATGTGGCCATCAGCGGTTCAAATCAGCGGTTCATGCGGCTGAAAGTCACAGCACCCTGATCACATTCAGAGGCTGTCATGGAGAGATGAGCGAATTCAGCGGTTGGGCTCGTTAAAACGAGCACAAATCCTTCCTCCCGTGAAATCAGCTCTACTTCTCCTCGCCTTCGCCATACCATGCCTCGCTGAATCCAACTGGCCTCAATTTCGTGGTGCAGGCGGACTCGGTGTCGGCACCGGAAAGCCCCCAGTGGTGTTCAGCGTCGAGAAAAATATGAAGTGGCAGGTCGAAGTGCCGCATGGGCATTCGTCGCCGTGCATCTGGCAGGACAAGGTCGCGCTCACGGGACTCGATGGCGGCAAGTTGGTCACGTTTTGCCTGAACCGTGCCGATGGGCGCGAACTTTGGCGCGTGGCGGCTCCGGCGGAGAAGATCGAGGGCGCGCATCGCATCGGCAGTCCGGCCGCGCCGACGTGCTGCACGGATGGCGAGCACTTGATCGCGTATTTCGGCAGTTACGGTGTGCTGGCGTATGATTGGAACGGCAAGGAGCTGTGGAGGAAGCCGCTGCCAGTGCCGGTCGTGGAGTTTGGCACCAGCGCGTCGCCGATCATTGCAGATGGCAAGGTCATCATCGTGGCCGATCAGGATGTGAAGGGTTACATGATCGCGCTGGACGTGAAAACCGGCGCGGAAGCATGGCGTGTGGATCGCAGCGACTTCCGGCGTGGTTTTTCGACTCCGTTTGTCTGGAAGCACGACGGCATCGAGGAACTCATCGTATGCGGTTCGCTGTGGACGCGCAGTTATGATCTCAAAGACGGCAGACAGCGCTGGTCGGCGACGGGCATGTCCCGCGTCTCGAACACGAGCCCCATCGCCACGGAGAGCCTGCTGTTTGTCTGCGGATGGAATGTGGGTGGCGATGAGGATGATCGCGTGGAGATGGAGCCGCATGCGAGCTTTCTCGCCGCGCAGGATGCGGACAAGGACGGCCTGCTCTCCGAATCAGAGTTCCCGGACGGCCCAGTGCGCAGCCGATTCACCATCGTGGATGCCGACAAGGACGGCAAAGTCACCCAGGCCGAGTATGAGGCCATGCGCGGCATGTTTGCGAACGCGGTGAACCAGCTCTGCGCCATCAAACCCGGCGGCAGCGGCGACATCACGGCGACGCATGTCGTTTGGAGCCAGACCAAGCACCTGCCTTATGTGTTTACTCCTGTGATCGCGAACGGTCGCATCTTCACCGTGAAGGGCGGCGGCCTGACCTCCGCCTACGATGCCACGAGTGGCAGCCCTGTCTTCCAGGCGGAGCGCCTCGATGCCTCGGGCGAGTATTATGCCTCTGCGGTGTCGGCGGACGGCCGTGTTTACGTCGCCTCGCAGCGCGGCGTGATCTCCGTGCTGGATGCCACGAGCGACAAACTCCGCGTGCTGGCCCGCAACGACCTCAAAGCGCCCGTCTTTGCCTCACCCGCCATCGTTGATGGCGTGATTTACATTCGTAGCGACAAGCATCTCTACGCCTTCGGCGAGTGATCGAAAATGCTGTTGTTCGCTCGAATCAAGAGCCAGAAGACTGCCGCGATGATGTAGAGCGCGCCAAAGCCGCCGAGCACTGCGTTCCAGCCTCCTGCGTGTGCGAGCAGCCACGGCACGGCGATTGGGAAAGCGGCCGCACCGAGGTTGCCGCACATGTTGGCCGTCGCGCTCACGGTGGCGACATGCGCGCCGCCGAGACTCATCACCGTCGCTCCCAAACAAGGATTCGCCGTCGCCGCGCAGAACATGCCCGCGCTGATGACCAGCACCGCCATCACCGGATGCGCGACAAACCATGCGCTGAAGATCAATCCCGCGCACAGCAGCAGCGCAATGGCACTCAAGCCCTGACGTGCGAGACGCTGGTTGTTTGTCCAGCGCAGCACCGCATCTGAAAGCACACCGCCAAACATGCAGCCCGTCACATCCGCAAGCAGCGGCAGCGTGGTCAGCCAGCCCGAACCAAGAATGGTCACACCGCGTGCTTCCTGCAGGTAAGTGGCAAACCAGCTCGCGAAGAAGATGTAACCCGCCGCCCGACAAAACTGCTGCGCGCAGAGAAACCACATCGCCGGACTCGTGACGAGCAATCTCCACGGCACCGCTCCCGGCTCATTGGTCCTATCAGTCCCATCCTGTCCTATCAAGGTGCGCTCCGCATCATTCACCGCCGCGTGTTCCGAAGGCCGGTTCCGATACCAAACCGCAAACCACGCTGCCCACAACACACCGGGCACCGCATACCACACAAACATCCAGCGCCAGCCGATGCTCACGACGAGCCAAGCCGTCAACGGAGCCGCGACGATGCTGCCCACTGACATGAAGCCGCTGAACGCTCCCGAAGCCGAAGCCTGCGCCGTGCGCGGAAACCAGCGCGACATCACCGTCGTGCCCACGGGCACCAAGCCTGCCTGCGCCACACCCATGAAAGCCCGCGATCCGATCATCACCGCCAGATTTCCCAGCGCCAGCCCCGCCGTCGCCAGCGACCACAGCACGCCATACAACGACAGCGCCCAGCGCGATCCCATCCGCTGCGCCAGCATCGCCGCCGGGATCTGACACAGCGCATACGGCCAGAAGAACGCACTCATGAGCATCCCCGACTGCTCTTTGGAAATGCCAAGCTCTGCGCGAATCGTGCTCTCCGCCGGGCCCACACCATTGCGCACAAAATACGCCAAGGCTGCGCCCGCACAGATGCCAGCGAGAACGATGAAGCGGGTGCGACTCGGAGAAATCATTCGGCAGCGTTGCTCGGTGCCACCAGTTCGATTTTGGCCGCAGCGGCGTGAGGTGGGTCGCTGCCGTCACTGGTTTCGGCCAGCAAGGTCAGGGGAATGTTGAAGGGGCCGAGGGTTTTGCCGAAACGCAGCACGATGCGGCCACTGGCGGCATCTACGGACTCCGCGTTGACGCCGCGCATGTGCGGCGGCACTTGCAGCGAGACACGCACGGGCCGGTTCGCGAGACGCGGATCACGCCGCAACGTGAAGGGCACGCTGATTTCGGTTTCCGGCACGGCTGCATAGGAAGTGTTGGCGGGAATGAGTTTCAGCATTCCCTCCGATACGACGCTGATCATCTGCTCGTTCTGCTCGAAGCTCGTGTGACTCACCGTGTGCTTCGAGCCATCGAAGTCGGTGATCTCGGCTACGAGCATGAGCTGCTGACGGTTCGTGCGGCCGAGTTCGAGTTCCGGTGGAAACAGCACGTTGTAAGTGAACTCGCTCGCGCCCGGTGGAATGATCATCGGCTTGGCGCTGGCGGCTTGCAGGCAGCGGCCCTGACGGTCGGCGAGGCTCACGGTGATGGGGCCGTCGAAGTGGTCGCGCACGAGTTGGAAGGTCTTGCTCATCGTTGTGCCGGCGGGCTGATCATTCGTCACCCAATACTCGCCGATGTGGCGGAACGGCGCGGGCGGCGCGATGCCGAGACGCGTCTGCTTGATCTCCGGTTCGCCTGCGAGCATCGGAAACATCGCGGTGTGCGTGATTTCGCGTTCGCCGATTTTGGCGGTGCCTTTGATGATGATGTTCACCACCTGCGCTTTCGTGTGTGGCGGAGCGATGAAGCGGAGATCGGTCGCCTTCTGCTTCGCGCCGATCTTGTCCTTGTCGAGCGTGACGCCTTCCGGCAGGCCTTCGACGCTGAGCTTCACTTCTGCAGCGAAATTACCGATGGCGGCGAGGTTCACCTTCAGCGTGCTGCCTTTCGGCGGTTGTTTCTTGTTGAAGTCGGGATCAGCGGCCTCGGTGTCGGTCTGGCGGGTGATGTTGACCACATCACTGGCCAGTGTGAGTTCAAAGTCATCCGCTTCGACGAGCGCGGCCTTCACGCGATAATGAAAATCCGGTCCGCCGCGTGTTGGAAAGCGGTCGCTGACGGTGATGCGGTGCTCACCATCGTTTTTCGCCGTGAAACGCAGCCACGAGTCGGGACTGGACTCGTTGCGGTCGTCGTTGCGTGTGATTTCGACGCCTTGCGCGTTGCCGAGAACGATCACGCTGTCGAGCCTGCTGCCGGTTTGTGCCGCTTCGAGCTCCAGAGCCAGCGTCTCGCCTTTTTTGAGCATCACGCTCCAAACATCGTTTTCGCCCGGTTTCGCGATCACGCCGCTGAAATGGGCCGGCAGGCTCACCAAGCCCGGTTTTTCCTCCGCCACGGCCTTTTCAGCCTCAGCAGCCCGAATCGTCAGTCGGTACACAAAATGCGGACCGCCGTCGAAACCAGCGTCGTGCAATTTCAGTGTGTGCAAACCGGCTTGAGTGGCCGTGAAGGTCAACTTCGGATCATGCGACGCATCCGCAGCGTGCTTCACGTTTCGCACCACACGTCCGTCCGGCCCGCTGACCTCCATCATGGAATCGAGCGGAAAACCGAGGCCGCGTGAAACGAGCGCGCACTCGACGCGCTGGCCTTTTTCGATGTGAAAGGCCCACAGATCGACATCTTCGCGCGGAAAGACGCGACCGTTGATCGTCAGCGGCCATTTCACCTCCTGCGGGATTGGCGTGCCGTCGATCTCCTGCTCCACGATCTCCGGCAAATCGCCCACGACGAAGCGCAGCGTCGGCGTGCTGCCCTGCGAGGTGCGGCAGTGCCAGTGGCGGATACCTGGTGCTGCGTCCGCGGCGATCTTCAGCGCCACCGCATGATCACGTGGGTAATCTTCGCCCTTCTGCGACGCTGGCTTCGTGATCATCGGCCCTTCGATCCAGAACGTTTCGACTTCCTTCACCTCACGCGGCGCTTCGATCTTTGCGTCGTTCATCACGAACTCCGCGTGGCCGTGAAAATAAAAGCCGCCGATGCGTGCGCTTACGGTCGTGCCGCGCTGCCCACCGGCTGGAAAGATGTGCGAGGCACCCGGCTGCTCGGCGTGGAGCGTCATCGCGAAGGAGGACGCGATGAAAAGGAACGCACGCATCAGATCAGCTCTTTGATGACACGTCCGTTGTTGGTCAGCATCACGGGGCGGCCCTCGGGTGTGTGCATCTCATCATGCGGCGAGATGCCGAGGAGAGAATAGACCGTGGCGCAGAGATCTTCGGGTCCATACGGACTGTCTGCGGGATCGTAGGCGATTTTATCGCTCTGGCCGACGACACGACCGCCCTGAATGCCACCGCCGCCGAGTGCGACGGTGAAGCAGCGGCTCCAGTGGTCACGACCGCCTTCTTTGGAAATCTTGGGCGTGCGGCCAAACTCGCCAGTGATGACGACGAGCGTTTTTTTCAGCATGCCGCGCTGGCGCAGGTCGGTGAAGAGTGTGGAGATGGCGTTGTCGAGCTTCGGCAGCAAATCGTCCTTCAGCGTGGGGAACTGGCCGTAGTGCGTGTCCCAGTTCTGATGCTCGATGGTGACGCAACGTACACCGGATTCGACGAGGCGGCGTGCCATGAGGCAGCTCTGGCCGAGCGTGTTGCGCCCGTAGGCATCGCGCAGTTTTTCATCCTCGGCCTGAAGATTGAAGGCTTGCTTCGCCTCCTTGCTGGTCATGAGCGAGACAGCGCGCTGGCTGAAGACTCCGAGGTCGCGCGCGGCGGCGTTGGCCTTTTGCTCAATGCTGCGCTGAAAGCGGTCCACCTTGCTCAAAAGACCGCGCCGGTCCTCGAGACGTTGCGCGTCGATGTTCAGCGGCGGCATGAGGTCCGGCACCGCGAAGCCGGGGGAGTTCGGGTCGGCCTCGATCGTGAAAGGCGCGGCATCCGGCCCGAGATACGCGCTGCCGGCGCTGGGATGATGCGTGGGCAGGCAGACATAAGGCGGGATGCTGCCACGTGCGCCGAGTTTGCTGGCGATGACGCTGCCCATGCACGGATGCTCGTTGTTCGGCGTGAGACTGCCGTTGAAGGCCGGCGTGGGATGATAGCCGGTCATCATGTAGTGATCCGCGTGTCCATGACCGGCGTTTTGATGCGTGAAGGAGCGAATCAGCGAGAACTGATCCATCACGCCGCCGATGCGCGGGAGCTGGTCGCAGATGTGGATGCCAGGAACCTTTGTGCGCACGGGTTTGAACTCGCCGCGGATCGTGTCCGGCGCGTCCGGCTTCATGTCAAAGGTGTCGATGGTGCTCAGTCCGCCGCGCAGGAAGACAAAGATGAACGACACATCGCCGCGTGTGGCCGTTTTCACCGCTGACTCTGCTTGCAGCAGCCCGCCGAGTGAAAACTGCGCCCCCAGCGTACTGGCAGCGCCGACGCGAAGAAAGCTGCGGCGCGAAAGGCCATCGCAAAAGGGTGAGGTGTTCATGGCGGCTTAATACGGCGGCTTGGTGACTTCTTTGTCCGCGCTCAGTGATTGAACACAAACTCCACCGTGTTCAGGAGCGACCATGCGAGATCCTCAATGGACTGGCGGCGTTTGTCTTGGCGCGTGGACAGGTGCTCCATGGCCTGCTGCCGCTCGGTTTCATCAGGAAAGCGGCTGAAGCAGACGAGCCAGAGTTCCTCGATGATTTGTGCGTCGCTCATGGAGGCGAGTTGGGTGAGCCTGCCGCCTGCGTGAGCGAGCTTGTTTTGCAGGTTGGGCGAGTTCATCAAATGCAGCGCCTGGCTGATGCTGGCGCCGGTGCTGCGCTCGCACACGCAGGGTGTGGTGCGTGAGGGACGACCGAAGAGTTTGAGGAAGTAATGCTGCTGCTGGCTGTCCCACAGCTCCACCGCGCGCGTGTTTGCGGGCACGCCGCTGAATTTCTCCGGCACACCCGTCACATCACACACGGCATCGAGCAGTGACTCGGCGGGCAGGCGGCGGAAGACGGCACGGCAGAAATTCTGAGTGTCGTTTTCGTTCGTGGCATTCGGCGTTGCGCTGAGCTGGTAGGTGCGCGAGGCGGTGATGAGCCGGATGAGAGCACGAGCGTCGAATTTTTGCTCAATGAGGTGCCGCGTCAGTGCATCGAGCAGCGCGGGATTACTCGGTGGATTCGTGGCGCGGAAATCATCCACCGGTTCGACGACGCCACGGCCCATGAAGTGCGCCCAAAGGCGGTTCGCCATGTTGCGTGCGAACCATGGGTTCTCTGGCGCGGTCATCCACTGTGCCAGCGCGGCGCGGCGGTCGCCGTCCGGCGTTGTGTCAGGCATCGTGGTGCCGAGCGCGTAAGACTGCACGATTTCCTTGGTGCGAGGATGCTT
The DNA here is from genome assembly GCF_046154365.1 of Prosthecobacter sp. Lineage (GTDB taxonomy): Bacteria > Verrucomicrobiota > Verrucomicrobiia > Verrucomicrobiales > Verrucomicrobiaceae > Prosthecobacter. The sequence goes on along the minus strand of NZ_JBJXFV010000208.1, from coordinate 19,524 downwards.
CACCTGTGGATTGCCTTGAATGATGAGCGCTTCGGCACCGCCGGCCTTTTTGTAGCTCACCTGCTCAAAAAAGGCGCGCATGCCATGATAGTCGCGCTGTGTCCAGCGGTCGGTCGGATGCTGGTGGCACTCCGCGCAGTTGATGCGCACGCCGAGGAAGACCTGCGAGAGCGACGCGGCCATCTCACCCGGTTTTTTGGCCACTTTGAAGAAGTAACCCGCTGGCTGCTCCACAAGCGGTCCCTGCGCGGTGAGCAAATCGCGAGCGAAAACATCCAGCGGCCGGTTTTCCGCCACGGCGGTGCGAATCCATGAGTGGTAATCATGCGCGGCGTGATGATCGAGCACGAGACGGTCCACGCGCAACAGATCCGCCCACTTTAAGGCCCAAAAGTCCGCGAACTCGGGCTTTTCGAGCAAGGCATCGACAAGGCGCGCGCGTTTGTCCTGCGCCGTGCTCTGCAAAAAGGCACGCGCTTCATTCACCGTCGGCAGGCGGCCGATGAGATCGAGCGTGGCACGGCGCAGAAAGGTCGCGTCATCGGCCACGGCGGAGGCCTGCAGGTTCATCTTGCGCAGCTTGGCCTGCACATGCTCGTCGAGATCATTGAAGGTCTCCGCGTTGGCCGCCACCGCTTCACCTGGACGCGGCACGATGGCATGAAAAATAGCGATGCGGCCAAGGTAGCGTGCCATGACGGCCGCCTGACCCACGGCGCTGCCGGTGGTGACCTCGCCACGCTCGCTGACCTCGGCGATGGCGTTGTCGTTCGACTGAAACTGTGCCAGCCAGGTCACATCTTGCTGTGTGCCGTCGCTGAGCACGGCTTTAATGCGCAGCGGCTGTTTTTGGCCGAAAGACATCACGCGCTCCACCGGCTCCACCGTGAGCGAAGCAATCTCCGCGCGGCCCTCGGTCGCAAACGGCGCACCCTGAGCCACCCAATCGCGCAGGATCGTGTATTCGCGCGAACCCGTCTTCATGCGCGAGCCGCCAGCGTGCGGCACCTCGCCAGCGGCCTTGCGCAGCAGCAGGCTGTGCTCCGGCGCGGTCAGCATGATGCGACGGCCACGTGACTGACGCGTGATCGCCTCATGATCGGCGGCGGGGTCCGCGCCGAAGATGGAAATCTTGAATCCATTCTGCCCGTCCGCCTTGCCGTGGCACGCGGAGCCGTTGCAACCGAAGCGACTCATCAAGGGCAGCACATCACGCACATAATCCACCGCACCGAGCGGTGTGGCGACGAGCAGGCAAAGCGGAAACAGAAAACGCACGCGGCAAACTACGGGCGGGCGGCTGACAAACTTGCCGTGTGTCATGGCCTCCGTGAAAGACGAGGATTCGCGGAGCTTTTGAAGAGGCTCCTCATGAAACTCATCGCAAACCTTTGCCTCACTGTCTTGCTGCTCGCTGCCAACGCCACCTTTGCCGCTGATCCTGCTCCGAAACCACCGGTCGTGAGGCAGCTCGGTGAGTTCGGCGACACGGGCGGCAAGGCGTTGCGCGAGACGTATGAGAAGGCCATCAGCGAACTGCGTAAAGTCGGCGGTGTGCTCGAAATTCCTGCGGCGGACTGGGCCGCGCTGCAAAACAAGCTGTTGCCGCTGCAAGGTCTCACTCGCACGCCGGAGCCGCCTGCGGAGACCAAGAAATGGGCGGACCAGCCAGGTGTCGTGCTGCTTTCCCACAATGGCAAAAGCGTCGTCGTGCAGGTGCCGCCGGTGACTGGATTGCGCATTGAGCGGCCGCTGCGGCTGGCTGATGGCGACAGTCTGCCGCATTGGGGCACGCATCCGGCCATCACCATCGACAGCGAGATCACCTACGGCTCATCGAGCTATCTCGACTGGCTGCAACTGCCGGTGAAGAAGGGCAAGGACCAGCGCTTTTACCTCGCCACGGTGCGCGGCATTCATCCGGGGCAGTTTCTCAATCTCCACGGCGGTCCAGGCTACGGCGGCGGCGTCACACGCGGCGTGGTGAAATCCGTGGGCTACGATGTCGAGAAGCAGCTGAGCTACTTCACCGCCGACACCGACCTCGATCATGTCGCGGGTGCCATTTTGCATAACAAGAGCAACACCGGCCTCGTCCACATGCTGCAGACCAGTCACAACGACAACCAGACGTACGATGTGAAAGTCATGCGCAACCAATACGCGCATGGCGACACCTACATGTACTACTGCGACTTCAACTACATGAGCAACATCCACTCCGCTGCGGGTGACGAGAATGGCAACTGCTACGCCGCCTTCATCCGCTCCAAGGAGGACAACTTTCGCAGCAAAGTCGAGAGCGTGGACTGGACGAAGGCGCAGCTCGTTTTCGACAAGGCTGCGGCTCACATCGAAACGCTCGGCGATTCGCGACCGCTGATCAATCTGAACCCCACCAAGCACCTCACCGCCGGCAAAGTCATCATCGTCGCCGGGCGCACCGACTATGACTTGCCCGACCGCAAGGCCAGTGTGTTTGAAGGCGTCGATTACACCACGTCGCTGGTCAAAAGCCCGGTGACGAACAGCGTGGAGCGCAAATTCGGCGGCCTCATTCGCGGTGACAAGGACTGCCAATGGACACGTGATGTCGTGGGCCGCTTCTTTGGCCTGAGCGATGCCAGCGAGAAGACGCCCAAGGGCGGCATGCGCTGGTATTTGATCACCCAATTCAAACAAAACGCCGATGCGACCAAGGAGATCGAAATCCAGCGCTTCTGGTGGGGTGCGAAGAGCGCCGGCAGTCCCACGCTCTACAAAACGGAGAACTACACCTGGGATGGTCATGTGCGGCCGCTGAGCTATGTGATCGCACCCGGTGCCTATGTGAACGATGTCTCGCGTGCCATCGCCGGTGGTGATCGCGGCGGTCAGCGCATTCTCGGAGTCGCTCCGCATGCCAGCGTCGGCACTCCGTTCGACTTCGCTGCCGGTGACGCGATCGAGCAAGCCATCGGCCCCGATCCCTTCAAACCGCAGGCTTTTCGTGTGTGGACCTGGGAAGACGTGCCAGGCCAGTATCCCGCTGCCATCATTGACGCCGCGAACAATGGTCAGACCTCACGCTACTCCGTCGTCAGTGTCAGCGGCGGCCCGGCGAACCTCGACGACGTGTCCAAACGTCACGAAACCAAACCGGCGTGGGACAATGTCATGGTCGTGAACACCGCCGCGACGGTGGGCCTCAATTTCAAAGCCGACTTCGCCCGTGCCGCATTGCTGTTTCAGCAGCCGCATCACGAGCAGGCCATCCACTGGCACTACGGCATGAAGCCCGAGTCCGATGATGACAAAGGCAAAACTGGCATCACCAAGGCCGTCACCACTCCCGCGCCCGATGTGCAAGTCGCCTCGCTTCAGGTACAACGCGAGAGCGGCGAATTTCAGTTTCAAGGCGGCGGTCTCAGCGCAGGCGGCAGCGTTTCAGCCGTCACCGGCCTCTCTGGCGATGCGAAACCCGCGAAAAACCTGCGCGGCAAAAATGTCGCCGTAGCCGCCAAGGCCACGACCTTGAAGGTTCGTTTCGCCACGCCCGAGGCTGACGCCGACTACGCCGTCTTCATCGAGCAATCCTGGATCGGCAGCCGCGCTGTCTCCAGCAAGACCGCCGAAGGCTTCACCCTCACCTTTGACAAACCCGCTCCTGATCAGGCCACGATCGACTGGATGCTCGTGCGCTGAGCAAAAATTCACCAGTCCGTCACCGCACCATCGGGGCTGAATTCACGCAGGACAATCTCCTGCTGGAAGGGATGCTTCTTCACCTCGGCTTCGTTGATGGTGATGCCGAGGCCGGGTTTGGTGTTCGGGCGGACGATGCGGCCTTTGGCTTCGATGGTGAAACCTTCCTCGACCACGTCCTGACGCCACGGCACGTCGTTGTGCACGGTTTCGCAGATGATGTAGCTCGGCTGTGAGAATCCGAATTCGAGCGACGCGGCGGTGCTGACGGGACCCTGCGGATTGTGCGGTGCCAAAGCGATGCGATGGGCCTCTGCGAGCGCGGCAATGCGTTTGGCGGCGCTGAGACCGCCGCAGTGCGTGATGTCGAGCTGGCAGATCTCGACCGCTCGCTTTTCAAACATGTCTTTGAAGGCCTCCAGGTTCGTCACGCGCTCGCCGCTGGCCACGGGCGTGGTGAGGGCGGCATTGATCTTCGCCAAGCCATCGACGGCCTCCGGCCAGCAGGGCTCCTCGAAGAAGTAGAGGCCGAAATCATCGAGTGCTTTGCCGAATTTGAGTCCCATGGCCGGCGAGGGCCGCGCATGGCAGTCAACCATGATGTCGATGTCCGGCCCCACGGCCTCACGCATCGCCGCGACGGCGGCTGCGGCAGCGCGTACGGGTTTCATGCCTTCGATGGGCATCGTGCTCGGCACCGCCATGCTTTTGAAGGCCATGTAACCATCCGCCACGGCCTGCTGCGCCAGTTCGGCGAAGCGTTTCGCGTTGTCGGCAGGCGTTTGATAAAAGTCCTCCATCTTTCCGCCGCCGAGGTGGCAGTAAGTGCGCACCCAATCGCGCACCGGACCACCGAAGACCTTCGAGAGCGGCATGTTCGCCACCTTGCCCACGATGTCCCACAGCGCGAGGTCGATGCCCGCGATGGCCGTGGCCCGCACAATGCCGTGCCCATGCCAGAAGTGCTGCCGATACATCATCTGCCACAGATACTCCACCCGCGTCGGGTCCTCGCCGATGAGCAGGTGCGACATGTCTTCAATCGCACCCACGATGCTCCGCGTGTGCCACTCCAGCGTCGCCTCCCCCCAGCCGATGAGGCCGGGCTGGTCGGTGACGACTTTAACAAAGACCCAGTTTCGCATCCGCGCATGGCAGACAAGGGTTTCGATGGCGGTGATTTTCATGGAATGGGAGGAGAGGGTTTTGAACCGCTGATATGACGCTAATGGAACGCTGATCAATCCATTAGCGTTCTATCAGCGTCACATTAGCGGTTAAAATCACAAACAAAACCCAGGCAGTGTGGTGATCTGCGGATGGAGCTGCAGGCGATACGCACAGCGGTCGAAAATACAGATGCCTGCTCACTTGGGGGCGACTTTTATGCAAGCTGGGTTTGGAATGGTCGGACAATTTAAAAGCCCAGCTACCTCGCATCCGATTCGGTCTGCACTATGCGCCCCGCCTCCCCTGGCTGTCATGCATACGTTTTTACTCCCATTGACACCAAGTGCAGTAACACGGTATGATCAGGGCATGCCAGCTAAACTGCCCAAAGAGATCCGCCCCCTTGCCAAGCAGAGCGTTTTTCGTGCGCGGGACCTAGCCCCCGTCGGAGTCCCCCGCTACCGGCTCAAACAGCTCGTGGAGGGTGGAGCGCTGCGAAGAACCGGGCGCGGGCTTTACATGCGCAAAAGTGCCGACATCACCGAGCACCATTCTCTTGCTCAACTGGCGGCAAGATGCCCCAAAGCCGTGATCTGTCTTCTGACGGCGCTTCGTTATCACGATCTGACCACGGAAAACCCCGAGGTGATCTATGTGCTCCTGCCGAAGGGAGTGAAGCGGCCACGGATCACGAATCCTCAGCTCGACATCACATGGGCCTCTGGGGAGAGCTATTCTCACGGCATCGAGGAGCACCTCATGGACGGTGTCACAGTGCGGATCACCAGCGCGGCCAAAACGGTGGCTGACTGTTTCAAACATCGAACCAAGGTCGGGATCACCGTGGCCGCTGAGGCCCTGCGCGATGCATGGCAGAAAAAGAAAGCCAGCTCAGACGAGCTGTGGCAGGCTGCCAAAGTGTGCCGGATGACGAACATCATGCGGCCCTATTTTGACATGCTGATCACATGAAGCCGAAACCCCCTCTCAAAAATGTGGCTGCATCAGTTCGCGACCGCCTGCTCAACGTGATGACGGAGAAGGGGCTGGACTACAACGTGCTTCTCACCCGCTATGCCATCGAGCGCCTGCTGTTTCGGCTCGTCGCCTCCAAATACCGGACTCAGTTCATTCTCAAAGGAGCGATGCTGTTTGCCGCGTGGCAGCACATTCCCCATCGCGTGACCAAAGACGTGGATCTGCTGGGTTTTGGCGATTCCTCCCCTGAGGCATTGAAGGCCGTATTTGCCGAGATCTGCGCGGAGCCTGTCGAGGACGATGGCGTGGTGTTTGAGCCTGCTTCTGTTCAGGCTGAGTTGATCCGTGCTGAAGAGATCTATGTCGGAGTTCGCGTCACGCTTCAAGGAATGCTCGGCAGCGCCAGGCTACACGTTCAAGTGGATGTGGGCTACGGCGACGGCTTTGCCGTTGAACCCGTGCTGCTGCAAATTCCGTCCCTCATCGGAATGCCGGCCCCGGAAGTTCGCGCCTATCGCATGGAGACATCCATCGCTGAAAAGTTCGAAGCTGCCGCCACGCTGGGACTCTTGAACACACGCATGAAGGACTACTTTGACTTGTGGCACCTCGCCAAAGGCTTTGCCTTTGAGGGGCGAGCCGTCAGTGAATCCATCCGAGCCACCTTTGAGCGACGCGCCAAGGCACTTTCTGCGGTTGTGCCCGTCGGATTCACCGAAGAGTTTTGGAGCGATCCAAGACGCCAGGCCATGTGGGCAGCGTTCGGCAAAAAGTCCGTGCGGACCAAGCCGTTTCCGCCTCTGGAAGAGGTCGTGACATTCGTTGCGACCTTCATCGTTCCTCCCGCCCTGGCAGCAAGCCGAGGCGAAACCTTCGACCAAAACTGGCAGCCCGGCGGACCGTGGCTGTCCAAAGCATGAATACGCAGGCTTATCGAATAAGGCCCCTGCCAGGCATTCCGTTCAATTTCGCGCTCAATCCATCAAGCGTCGCCTCGCCCCAGCCGATGAGGCCGGGCTGATCGGTAACGACTTTGACAAAGACCCAGTTTCGCATCCGCGCATGGCAGACGAGCGTTTCGATGGCAGTGATTCTCATGATGGAGAAGAGAGGCTTTGAACCGCTGATAAGACGCTAATGGGACGCTGATAAATACATTAGCTTCATCTCAGCGACTCGTTTGAGCATCCGAGAAACGACTCGACACCCGCGCCATAAAGAACGATACATGAGCCAATAAATGATTTATCAACTCATTGATGAACTTTAATATGCGCTCGAACACCCATGATCTTTTCCCGCCTGGACTGCGCCGCTCCTTGACGAAGTTTGGTGCTGATCTGGCCCGTGCGAGGCGTAAACGCCATCTCACCGTCGCGATGATGGCGGAGCGTGTGGGCGTGGCGAAGAGCACCTACACGCGCATCGAAAAGGGCGACGCCGCTGTCGCGATGGGCGCGTATGCGATGGCGCTCTTCGTGCTGGGTTTTGGCGAGGCGCTGGGCGAGCTGGCGGACACCCGCCGCGATGACACGGGCCTCCTGCTAGACGAGGAGCGGCTGCCCAAACGCATCCGTGTGAAAAAAACTCCCGGCTCACGATGAAGCGAACGATCCAAGTCTTTCTGGGAAACGAGGCACGCCAGATCGGCACGCTGCATTTCGATGCAGTGGGCACACGCCAGCGGGCCGCCTTTGAGTATGCGGATGCCTGGCTGAAGAGCGCGGATCGTTTTGCGATTGATCCAGCGCTGCCGCTGGTGACGGGGCCGCAGTTTCATCCGACGTCGAAGGAGGGTTCCGTGTTTCACGCGGCCATCGCGGACACGGAGCCGGACGGCTGGGCGCGGCGTGTGATCCTGCGCGACCATGCCAAGCGTCGCCAGCAGGCACGCCGCGCGGGTGAGCAAGCGCCGCAGGCCGCGTTGAACGACATGGACTTTCTCCTGGCTGTGGATGATGCCAGCCGCGTCGGAGCGCTGCGTTTTTGCGACGAACAGGGCGTCTTTTGCCGGGCTGCTGAGCCTGGACGCCGCACCGCGCCGCCTCTCGTGGAGTTGGGGCGGTTGCTGGCGGCGACGCATGCGGTGGAGTCGGACAGCGAGACCGCCGCTGACCTCGCCTACCTCCGGGGAAATGGCACCTCACTCGGCGGCATGCGCCCGAAATGCACGGTCGTGGATGATGATGGCCGTCTCTCCCTTGGCAAATTTCCCAGTGTGAAAGACGAGCGCGCCGTGACTCATGGCGAGGTGTTGGCCATGACGCTCGCCAAAGCCGCAGGCATCTGTGTGGCCGAGGCTCGCCTCATCGAAAGCGCGGGCATGGCCGTGGCCCTCATCCGCCGCTTTGACCGCACCCCGGAGGGCGGCAGGCTCATGTACGTCTCCGCCGCCACGCTGCTGGGCGCGGACACCACGAGCGGCCGCGAGCATCATTACACCGAGATCGTGGATGCCATCCGCAGGCATGGAGCGGCGGCGCAGGAGGATATTGACGAGCTATGGCGGCGGATCGCCTTCTCCATCCTCATCACCAATGTGGACGACCATCTGCACAACCATGGTTTTCTCCATCTGCATCACGGCCACTGGCAGCTCGCCCCCGCTTTTGATCTGAATCCCTTCCCCGAGCGCCTGCGTGAGCTGAAGACCTGGATTTCGGAGGAAACCGGCCCGGAAGCGAGCATCGACGCGCTCATGAGCGTCATTGCCTACTTCCGCCTGCCCCTGCCGAAGGCAAAGCAGATCCTCCGCGAGGTCGAAAGCGCCGTCTCCCGCTGGCGCGAGGTCGGCCGTGCGCTTGGAATGAGCAAAAGCATGCTTGAGGCATTTGACGAAGCCTTTGAGCACCCCGAACGCAGTGCTGCCCAGCGCGCGATGCGTTGAGAAATGAGGGCTTCAAGCCGACGCCGTGATGCGCGCCGCCACCGCTTCAATCAATTGCTCCAAACTCCCCGCTGCGACGACAGCGATGCTTTCTTGGTAGATACCGGTGTCGTAAAGCTCGCGTGGCGGCAGATAGGAGGCTCCCCAGTCGGCGGCGATGGTGGCGATGAGGATGATTTTGTCGGGGAAGCGGCGGCGGAGTTCGGTTTGGAGGTGGCTGTAGCTTTCGCCTTGGACGCCGAGCCAGAGGGCATCGCCGAGGTGCCAGAGGGCGACTTGGAGGGGATAGGTTTCGCCGCGTGGGAGCTGGTGCAGGCGATGGAGGAGGCGGGTTTTGCGTTCGGCCATGGCGCGGCTGTCGGCGGCGCGGGTTTCATCGCCTGCGGCGCGGGCAGCGGCTTCGTCGGCCTTGAATTGATCGAGTTCGGCCTGGGTTTGCTCGATGGTGGGCTGGCCGGGCCGATACTTCAGCGGCTCATGCCAGCGTTGGAGCTTCCAGGTGGCTTTTTCGTCGATGTCGATGCTTTGATGCTTCCACGCGCCGAGCGTGGCACCAGAGACGACGGGGCCGGCATAGACAAAGGTCGTCCCAGCGGCAGGAAGGGCGGTGAGGGCCGAAAGCGCGGCGTAACCGAGTTCGCGGCCGTTTCGATCCGCGACGGCGGTGTCGCCGACAAAGCCTTCGCGCGGGCCGAGTTCGCCGCTGGCACCTTGCAGGAACAAACACGGAGCGCCGGTGTCACGTTCGACGAGTTCTCGCATCGCGCCGATGTAGTCGGGGCTGATGAGCGTGTTTTCCCATGCGAGCGTGGTGGGATGGCAGGCGTAGTTCACGATGCTGGCGAGCATGTTTCCCGCATCATCGGTCACGCGGGCGACGATGACGGTGTCGTCGGCAGGCACGCCGGGATTGTGGCCGCAGACGAACTGCTTCCCGTCCCAAAAATCGCGATGCGTGGCCAGCGAGCACTTTCCACGGCCATACACGATGCCCGCGGGTTGTAGCGCCGCGATGGCGTCGCGGATCAAAGCACCTGCCTTTTCGCCGAGCGACTGCAAATACGGCGGAATGAGATCGCCGCCGGCCAACGAGGCACGATCCAGGCCCATCAAGCCCGCACCATGCGTGTGCGAGAAGACGACGAGGATTTCCTCCTTCGCCACACCGCCAATCTCCGCCGCTTGAGCGACGAGATTCGCATGCTCGGTGGCTCCCATCACGCAATGATCGAGTGCGAGCAGGATTTGCCGCTCGCTGCCTTCCATCAGTGCAAAGACGGCCACGGTGGCCCGCAGCGGGCGATGCACGCCTGTGGCCCGCTCATGCTTCGCCGCGCCCCACATGCGATGATAAATGTCCGCTGGCGGTGTGATGTCGCACCACGCCAGTGCGAAGAGGCAGCGGCTTTGCGGCGTGGGATCGGTAGTGCGGGCAACGGTCATCTGATTGGTAGAATGATGAAGCGTAAAATGATGGGGAAGCAGGATTCCTTCAGAACATCATTTTACCCGCCATTATTTTACCAACCTGCTGCGTGGTTCTGCCATGAAACAGCTCCTCATTGCTCTCCTGGCTTTTTCCTCCCTTTCTGCCGATCCCATCAACATCGGCTCACGACGCGATTTGTTCGTGGATGACGTCCTGATCGACAAACTCACCGGCAAGGCGGAGCAACGATTGCATCATCCGCAGCCGCAGGAAATCGCCATCACGCACGACATGCCGTGGGAGGGCAGCGGCAGCGGCTATCACAGCATCTTTCGCGATGGGGACAAATATCGCATGTATTACAAGGCCTGGCAGCTCACGGTGACAGATGGGAAGGTCAACACGGGCGAGCATCCGCTGTTCTGCTGCAACGTGGAAAGCGATGACGGCATTCACTAGCGGAAGCTGGAACTCGGCGTGCATGAGTTCAAGGGTTCGAAGGCCAACAACATCGTCATTCCGCATGGCATGATGGGGACGGTGAATCCCGATGGCGCTGCCGGAACTGGAGCACCGCGAATGGCGCTCGAAGGCAAATCAACGCTACGGCACGGCTATCACGGAAGGATTGCTCATGGCCAGCCGCGATGGCGTGACATTCAAGCGCTGGAACGAAGCCTTCCTGCCGCCGGGCATCGAGCGCGAAGGCACCTGGAATTACGGGCAGCAATACATCGCGTGGCATGTGGTCGAGACGAAATCTGCGCTCGCAGGCGCACCGAATGAACTCTCGCTCTATGCGGGCGAAAACTACTGGACCGGCACCAGCAGCGCCCTGCGCCGCTACACGCTGCGGCTGGATGGCTTCGTCTCCATTCATGCACCGATGAAGGGCGGTGAGCTGATCACCAAGCCGATCACTTTCACCGGCAAAGCCCTCACGATGAACTTTGCCAGCTCCGCCGCTGGCGGCATTCGAATTGAGATTCAGGGCGCAGATGGCAAAGCGCTGCCAGGCTTCACGCTCGCTGATGCCGAGCCGCAGTTCGGCGACACCATCGAGCGCACCATGACCTGGAAGAATGGCAGCGATGTCAGCTCGCTCGCTGGGAAGCCGGTGCGGCTGCGCTTTGTGCTGAACGACGCGGATCTCTACTCATTTCAGGTCCAATAGGCAGGTTGCGGACAACTCACTGCTGGTAATCCGCGCCGGTGAGGCTGTGGAGCACGGACCGCTGCCATTCGTGCAGTTGCGTTTGTAGTTTTTCGGCCGTGGCGGGTTGCTGCTCGATGAGATTGGTCTTCTCGGCGGGATCAGATTGGAGGTCGAAGAGTTCGTGCTTGGGGTCGCCTTTGTTTTGCTCGTGGATGACGAGCTTGAAGTGGCCGTCGATGATGGCGCGGGGGCCGAGGTAGTCGGCGTCAGTGATCGTGGGGTGGCGGAAGTTGGAGAAGTCGCGCGTGGCTTTGCCCCCGGCCATTTTGGCGAGCGGCGTGGTGCCTTGTTGCAGCTTCGGGTCGATGTATGGCTCGCCTTTGGATTTGCCGATGTTGCATTCCCAAACGTAGAGAGGCTTCGAGCGTTCGGTCATCTTGCCATCAAGCAAGGGTGTGAGGTCGATGCCGTCGATGGGTCGATTTGGCAGCGGCTGGCCGGTGATGGCGGCGAGTGTGGGCAGCAGATCGCTGGTGGTGGCGCGGACGCTGGTGGTGCGCGGCTGCGGAATGCGCGCGGGCCATTCGATGAGGCCTGGGACGAGCGTCCCGCCTTCATAGACCTGGCCTTTTACGCCACGATGCGGAAACCCTAGCGCGGCATCGGCGGAAGTGCCGTTGTCGCCGCAGTAAAAGAGCAGCGTGTTGTCGCGCAGACCTTGTTTGGCGAGATGTTTTCTCAACGTGCCGATGGCGCGGTCCATGGCGGTGATCTCCGCATAGCGCTCGCGCAGGACTTCGCCTTGAGGCCGCTGTGTCGGACCGCCCGTTTCGTTTGAGGTGAGTTTGACCTTTTTCGTGTATTTCGCGGGCAAGTCGTCGTAGAGCGCGAGGTCTGCGGGCAAGCCGCTGTAAGGCTCATGCGGCGAGCCGAACCACACGATGGTGAAGAAGGGTTTGCGGGATTGTTTCGCGCTGTCGATGAAGCGGATGGCCTCGTCGATGAGGATCGCGGAGCTTTCGCCTTTGAAAACCTGCGGCGGGCCGCCGTTGCGCGAGAGCGCAGGATTCAGCTCGAAGAAGTTGTCATGCGAGAGGCACTCGTGAAATCCCATCGACAGCGGACTGACAGGTGACTCCTTTTTCACCGCGCCGACATGCCATTTGCCGAAATGACCGCAGTGATAGCCGGCTTGGCTCAAAAGATGTGCGCTGGTGATCTCCTCCGGCCGGAACGACCAGCCCGGCGCGAACGTGCCCATGCGATTCGGGTGCCGACCCGTGAGAAAACTCGCCCGCGTCGGCGAACAGCTCGGATGCGCGGAATGGAAACGATCCATGCGCAGCCCTGTGGCGGCCATTTCATCCAATACAGGCGTCTTCACATGCGGATGACCGTGATAACCGGTCTCCTCCCAGCCGTGATCATCGCCCATCATGAGGATGATATTCGGCGTGGCGGCTTGGAGAGCAGCGCAACAGGCGGTCAGGCACAGGGAGAGAAGCAAAGATGTTTTCATGAGATGAGATGTGTGCAGGCTTTCAACGCACCTTCCAGATCTTCACATCGTCGATCCAGACGGTATTGTTCACCAAAAAGCTGAACCAGCGCTTCATCGGGTGCGCAAAGCCTTCGGAGCGGTGCTTCGCGAGCAGCTTGCTGTCGATGCTCAAGCGCATTTCATCGCCTTCGGTGACGAGGACGAGTTCATGCCATTCGGTATCGGCGTGGTAAGGCACGGTGATGCTCTTGGTCTTCAGCAGTGTTTCCAAGTCGGCGGGAATCTTCTCTTTCTTGGCCACGGCATCGTCGCGGCGCTTGCGATTTTCGAGGTTCATGATGCCGGTCTTGTGATCGACGAGGGTGATGCTGCTCCGCGAAAGAATACCGTAGCAGAGATGACCGGCATGGACGCCTTTCGTCGTTTCACGGTCCACGTAGCCGAGTTGCAGCGTTTCGCCTTTGTTGAGGCCGGGAAAGCGGAAGCGCGCCACCGCGCCGCCATCAGCAAAGCCTGCCTCATGATGAATATGCGCTGCATGTTTGGCCTCGATGGATGCGCTGGCAATTTTCAAGAGGCCCTCATCCAGATCCGCCATCTTGATGTGCGGCACGCGATCCGCCGTGGCGCTGTTCCAACCGTTGCCGATGGCCTTGGCGAGGTTGCCGTCCTCCTCGCGCTCAAAGGCATCATGGAAGATGAGCGCACCTTTTTCACGGAGCCAGGTGGCGTCATCTCGCGGCTCGGCAGCACTCAGAGAAACGGCAAGAAGGAGAAGAGCGAGGACACGGTGCATGATGCGAGAACGAGGAGCCTGCGTGGATGTTGCACCGCAGAGGACACAGAGGATGAGAGAGTAGTTTCATGAAAAACTGGTATCGTTGGCAGGGGGAGGTTTCTGGCTGATGACGGGTTGAGGTTTGGAGAGAGGCGAGCACCTTCGTCTGATGGAATTGTCCAAGCCCGCCAATCGTCCGACAAAAACGCCGCTGGGACTACCCAAGGGGTGGTTTTGGGATGTGGACCCGGCGAAGCTCGATCTGGAGAAACATGCAAAGCAGATCATTGAACGCGTGTTGGTCGTGGGGGCGCTGGAAGGCTGGCGTGCCATTCGGCGGCACTATGGAGATGAACGTCTGCGCAGTGTGGTGACGCAGCTTCGCAGCATTAGCCCGCAAAACGTCGCCCTGCTCTGCCTAGCGCTTGGATTGAGAAAGGAGGACTTCCGATGCTGCACTGCGAAGCCGTTCCCCCAGGCACCCTGGATTTATTGAAGCGGCTTTGTGCGCATCCAGCTACGGAGGGTTTCGCCTTGGTTGGAGGCACCTCACTGGCGCTTCGCTTCGGGCACCGCATGTCGGTGGACCTCGACTTCTTCCGCCCGGAGAAGTTCGACAACAAGATCGTGTCGGCGGCCCTGGCGGCGGATTTCCCATCTTTTCAGCTCACGAACGACAACAGCAATGGCATGATGGCCTTCGTCGAGGATGTGAAGGTGGGCTTTGTGACCTATCCATATCCACTGCTGCATCCGTATGAAACGGTTGAAGGGGTACGAATGATGAGCCTGCCTGATGTGGTCGCGATGAAGCACGGGGCCATCAGCAATCGCGGGGCGAAAAAGGATTTCTACGACCTGCACACGCTGCTCAAGGAGCTGGGACTGGATAAGGTGCTGGACTGCTACGCCCGCAATTTTCCCAACCATGACCCCATGATCCCGCTGCGCAGCATGATCTACTTCGATGACGCCGAGGACACGGAAACACCGGCGACCCTCATCAAAACGACTTGGGCCAAGGTGAAGGCGGACATTCAGAAGGCCGTGCGTCCGGCTTTGTGAGTCTCCTCACTTACCAAACATCGCGTGCTCCTTATTTCCGCCGCTGAGGACGTAGGCGAGGAGGTCGAGGATTTCGTCTTTTTTGAGCATGGCGAGCAGCATCGGGGGCATGGGGGAGACTTTGCTGAGTTCGATGCTCTTCACTTCTTTGCGATCGACGTTCACACGCTGATTGGGGTCGGTGAGGTCGGTGTTGAGGGTGACGCCGTCGCCGCTGAGGTTGACGACGACGCCGGTCATGATGCTGCCGTCGTTTTTGGTGACGACGATGGGGGCGAACTGCTCGTTGATGACGTTGCTGGGGTTGATGATCTGGTCGAGCAGGTCGTGCGGGCTGTAGCGTCCGCCAGCGCCGGTCAAATCAGGGCCGGTCATGCCGCCCGCATTGCCGAAGCGGTGGCAGGTGTAGCAGGCGGCGGCGCTGAACATCTTCCGGCCGTTCTCAAAGCTGCGGCCTTTCATGCCGGTCTTGGTGGCGGCACTGAGTTCGTCGAGCGTCCACATCGTGGGTGTGCGGCCCACGAACATGGCACCGACGTTTTCGATGGCGGTTTTGCGCTCGGGTTTCTTCGCGATGAGCTCGGCGAACTGCGTTTTCTCGGCGTCGGTGAAGGTGCTGAGGGTGTCGTTGCGGATGAACTCAATGAATTTGTCGAAGCTGGAGCCGCCTTTGTAGTTCGCGGCCTTCAGGAACCATTCGAGCTGCTGCGTGCGGAGTTCCGGCGTCCAACCGGCTTTGAGGAAGCGCAGGCTACGGGCGTATTCCATCTGCGGCTCCTGGCTTTCGGCGGCGGCGATGAGGGCCATGCCTTTCGCGGCGGCGCTGGGTGACTGGAGGTAGGCCAGCGTTTCGGTGAGCAGCCAGTTGAGCTCAAAGTTGTCGGCGGGATACGCGGGATCGAGTTTCGCGATGATCGCGGCGACGGTGGCGTCGTCGGGATTGCCAAAGCGGTGCAACACGATCTCGATGAGGCGCACGTAGCCGAGGCGTTGCTCGGGCGTGAGTTTGGCGAAGTCGTGCTTCAGCAGCGCAGCGAGGATGGCGTCGCGGGATTTGGCATCGGGCTGATAGGATGGATCGGTCCGATGGGTCTGGCAAACGCCGGTGCGGCGGGTGAGAGCGAGCAACGCTTCGAGCTGCGCGGTGACGTTGGTTTCGGCGAGGGCTTTGTCCCGCCATTCGGCGAGCGGCTGATGCTCCAGCGCGGTGCGTGCGGCGGCGCGGATGTAGCGGTCGGTGCTGCTGAGATGCGGCCAGGCGGTGGAGACGGCTTTGGGGTCTTGTTTGCCGTGGAAGGCTTCGAGGATGCGGCGTGGCTCACTTGGCGGCGCTGAGCCGCTTTGACCACCGATTTGGATATCCGTCCTCTCTGTGCCCGTGTAAGTCACCCGATACAGCCCGCTCTGCACGCGGCGGCCGCCGATGGTGAAATACATCGCGCCATCTTTGCCGATGATGGCATCGCTCACGGGCAGCGGGCCGCCGGTGACGAATTCTTCCTTCGTGGCGGTGTAGGTGCTGCCGTTCAGCTTCAGATGCACGGCGTAGATTTTGCCCCAGCTCCAGTCGAGCGCGTAGAAAGCCTCCTGGTATTTCACGGGGAACTTCGCGCCGTAGCCGAAGGTGCAGCCGGTGGGCGAGCCGGGGCCGATGTTCAGCGTGGCGGGCAGATTGTCGATGTAGAACTCGGGATACTTGCCCGCGCCGTTGCGCCAGCCGAACTCCGCGCCGCTGACGACGTGGTTGATGCGCGTGGGGCGATACCACGACGTGTTGAAGTCATACTCCATGTCCGCGTCATAGACGAAGAGCTCGCCTGCGCGGTTCACGCCGCCGTCGTAGATGTTGCGGAAGCCACTGGCGAAGATCTCGAAGGTCTTTCCATCCGGCGTGAAGCGATACACGATGCCGCCGGGCGCCATGACGTGGCGGTTGTGACCGCGACCGTCCGGCATGCGCGGCAGCAGATGGTCATCGCCCCACAGTTTGGCGACGGGCGAGCTGTCCGGTGTGCCGGCCTTCGGGCCTTCTTTGAGCACGGCGTTGTTGCCGCTGATGAGGTAAAGGCCCTTGCCGTCCGGCGTCTTCAAAATGGCATGCACCCCGTGGTCGCTGCCCGCGTCGAACTCACGCAGCATCTCGACTTTGTCCGGCATGTCGTCGCTGTTGCTGTCGCTGATGCGGTAGATGCCGCTGGGGATCTTTTTCTCGTAATCATTCACGCCGACATACAGCGCCCCGAAGGCAAAGAGCATGCCGTTCACGCCGCGGATGTCGGCAGGCACCTTTTCGATGTCGCCAGCGCTCAGCGTCTGGCCTGCGGCGGGCGCTTTGAAGCGGTAGAGCATGCCATACTGGTCGCTCACGTAGATGCGGCCCGCGTCATCCGTCGTGAGGTTCACCCACGAGCCCTGCTCGCCGCCCGGCACGCTGTAAATGAGCTCCACCTTGAAGTCCTTCAGCGTCTTGATGTTCGACACCGGCGTCGCCACATTCGCGCCAATCGCCGGCCCGACCGCGTCGGGGCGTTTGGGCTTGGCTTTGCCTTTTCCCTTCGCCTTGGCGTCTTGAGCCATCAAAGAGCACGGCAAAGTCAGGGCGGAGAGCAGCAGGGAGGTGAAAAGCAGTCGTTTCATGGTTGGTCGCGTGGTTAAACGCCCGCACCTGTCAAAACATGCCAGCAAAAGCTGTGTCGGATCTGGCAAGGAGGAGGCTTATTCGTCAGACGTCTTTAAATCGTAGGCAGCTCGCAGCGCTTCTTCGAGCAGGTCCATCTCCTCAGAAGTGATCATCGAGAAGGCAGGCAGCTTGCGTTTGGACTTGGATAAACGCCCATCATTCTGAAGACACAGCTTGATGAAAAGGTTGGCCGTCGTTTCGGGCAGGTCCACCACGTCACGCATGGCTTTCCTAGCAGCGTCATAGCGGTGCAGATAGCGCAGCTCAGCGGGTAATTCCGTTTCGATGGTCTCCTCGATAAACCGATACAGGGCCTCTGCCATCACGGTGCAGTCCACATAACGGAAACAATCCAATGTTTCATTGAGCACCTTCATGCCACCCTGCGCATCGAGTTCATAATCAGTCCGCTCCTTCAAAGGAACCGAAAAAGCTTCCAGCGAGGCATCATACTGTGCTGGCCGGTTCAGGATCACTGCAGAGACGGGCAAGAGCACGCCGGGTGGACCGAATTTTCGGCGGGCCAGCACATGATGAATCAGGAAGCGATGGATGCGGCCATTCCCATCAAGAAAGGGGTGCATGAAGACGAACAACCAGGCAACAGCGGCCGCAGCAGCGATGGGCGGCACGAACTCAGTCTCTGCAAGCTGAGCGGAACATGCCAGCCATTGGCGCATCAAGAAATCGATGTCCTCGGCCTTGGGGGGCACGAGATGGATGTCCTCCATGCCGGGTGCGAGTGTCTGCCCGACGTAGTTTTGGGTCTGCCGCCAGCCATCGGCGGCGAAGCGGGGGTCCACGATGGCTTGCTGGAGGGCGACAAGAGCCTTTTCGTTGAGGAAATCTTCACGCGCAGACCGCTCCAATTGCGCCATGAATTGCTCGGCCCGCTTCTGCGTGGGAGTCTCCCGCTCGATGGCATAGGAGGTGCGCGTTTCCTTGGCATACAGGAAACGCATGGCTCGATGGAAAACCTCCGGTGGCACCTCTTGAATGGCCCTGGCACAGCGGGCATGCAGTTCCTGATCGCGTTCAGGCTGGATGGTGCGGGTGCGCCGCAGCAGGGGTGAAAAATCCAGCGTGTGGAGCAGATTGTCCACGATTCGCCAGCGGGGCTGGCGTGTTCCTGGACGTGTGAAATACAGCTCCCGGTCCATCAGATCGACGTAGTTGCCCATCTTCATGTCCTCAAAAGGAAGGCGCTGAGCGGAGAAGGCCTCGAAAAGATAGGCGATTCTGCGTGCATAGATCCCCGAAGGTTTCGAAGCCACATACGCCGCTACCTCGTCCAAAGACAGGCGCGGCAAGACCGCACGAAGTAAGGCCAGGTGCAGACCTTCGCGCTTAAGAGCGAATTCGAGGTGGTCAAAGATCGTCTCCGTCCGGTGCTGGCCCTGCGGATAGATTTCGATCAGCCTGCCACCCTCTTCGCGGCTTTTCCGGCCGGTTTTGCCGACGTAAGACTCGACGTGGTAGGGCATCGGATTGACCTGAAAATGCCGACACACCCACTGGTAGCCGATCGGTTCGAGATGGAGGTCAGCATTCATCGTGGGCAGAGGCAGTAAGGCGGGAAGCCTTTGATGACTCTGGCTCATCCACTCTCGAAAATCATTACGAAACTCGGATTTTCGTTATTTCCGCCCTCTTCGGCCCAGAAATCGTTACGGATGCCTGTGGCCCAGCTCGGCACCCATCCGGCAAGGATCGACGGGTTCACTTTTTGAGCATCTTCCCGCCATCTTCCATTCAGCCCTTACGCTTTGCCCTGACGCCGGCGGCGGAACACGATCCCGGCCACGCCCAAGCCGAGGAGAAGCGCACGGGAGGGTTCTGGGACTGCGCCGACAAGAACGTCAAAATTGTCAACGATATTACCCACACTATCCCTCAAGAAGAGGGCATGGTTGCTACTGGGTGTCAAACCCAAGTCGGCGAGTGTCTTGCCATTGAAAGTGAGGCTACCAGAAAAAGCAGCACCAGACGTGTAGCCTTGGCGCACATGCAAAAAACCATTAGCAACGTAAAACGGATCTCCTGTGGTTGAAGTCGCGAAGGTAGAGACAGGGTGCGTCGCCGGAATGATGTAGATTAGAGGGCTATAGATTCTCAAAAATACCAGTGTACCCTATGGCTATTCTATGCCTTAGAGTGAGAATGGAGTTGAACATCAAGCCGCTGAAAGATAGCCAC
>NZ_JBJXFV010000207.1:0-28074 GCF_046154365.1 Prosthecobacter sp. | reverse complement strand
GTGCGCCTCCAGTTTGGCGTGCCGCGCGGATTTGACGGCAACACCGGTGGTCAGGGACCGGTCGGCCCCACCGGCCCGCCGTTCGGTAATTTCATGGTCGATGGCGTGACGACGCTCGACCCCGGCCAGCCGGCCACGGTAGGCGTGACCTTCGACGGCAGCAACGTGCGCTTCAGCTTCGGCATCCCGCGCGGCAATGACGGCGGCACCGGGCCGCAAGGCCAGCCCGGCGAGGTGACAAGCGCGCAACTGGCGGGCGCGATCAGCGGCACGAGCAGCCTCAGCAATGCCGTGGCGACGCTGGACACGCCGTTTGCGAATGATCCACCGACGCTCGCTGATCTGGAAGCGATGCGGGCGAAGCTGAATGAGCTGATCACCGCGCTGCGGCGATAAAAGCCGGGGCACGAATGGCACTCGATTAGGCCCCTGTGCCTTCGCCATCGGCGTCATGCTCAGCGCCTCCGCCTCCGTGCTCACACCCTTCGAGCCGTCGTGCATCCTCGTCTATGGCCCCGGCAAATACCGCTTCTACGACTTCATCAAAGTCGGCGGCGGCCTCACCGTCGCCATGCTCCTCGTCGTCCTCGCGATGGTGCCGATGTTCTGGCCGCTGAAGTAGTGCGCTAGATCAGCTATCGGCTTTTGCGCTTCCATCCGTAAAAGATCATCGAGATTACGAGGGAAATTAATATCCAGTTCATAACAACGAGGCGAAGATCCAGTTTAAGGTACCATGCTTCCTTTACGGTGCCACGATCGATCACTAGAGCACCTAGCGGCAATCCATAGTGAGTTCGAATGCACCGAAACAACTCGTTGGGCCGAGCTGGTTTAGCTCGTGTGAGAAAAATTGGCCCCGGTGTGGCTGTCCAAAGATTCTCGGGGTAAGCTCCCATGGCATGCCGGGAAACCGGGACACAGAGCGATGCGGTAGAAAGCAACAAACCAATCAGAGTTGCCGCCATAAGTAGCTTTTTCATTCAGATAGTCCGTTGTGTTCGACTATTACCCCGCCAACTCCCCCGCCACCGCCGTTGCTTCGGCGAGAAAGGTTTCACCCAGCGGTGACAGGCGTCCGGTCCACAGCGCGCCGAAGCTCAGCGGCGGGAAATCATCGAGCGCGAGGGCTTTGACACCGGCGGGCAGTTCGACGCGCGGATGACGCAGGGCCAGACCGGCACCGAAGCCTTCGGCGACATAGCGCAGCACGAGATCGAGGCTGCCGACTTCGAGACTCGGAATCCAGTCCACGCCACGCTGCCGCAGCGCGGCCTGAAACGCGCGGGAGATCACGTCCTTCGCATCCAAAGCCACGAGCGGCAGGTCGATGCGGTCCTGATCGAAAATCTGCGCGGCCTGGGTGACGCCGCTGGTCTTTGGCACCAGCAGCACCATCGGCAGGCGCAGCAGTTCGCGGGCCTCGATGTTCGCAGCGGTCTTGTCCATGAGCGTGCTCAGCCCGATGTCGATCTCCTGCGCGGCGAGCAACGCTTCGATCTCCTGCTGGCGGCCATGTGTGAGCGTGAAATGAAAGCCCTTCACGCGACGGCGCATGCGCGCGAGCAGCTCTGGCAGGTAATCCCGCTGCACGATCTCCGCCGCTGAGATGCGCAGCCGGTTTTCCCCACCACCACGCAGGCGGTCGCTCATTTCCGCCAGCCCGCTGAAAAACGGCGCGATGAAATCGTGCAGCGTCTGGCCTTCACGCGTGAGCTGAAATGGCCGACGCTGATACAGCGTAACGCCGAGCGCGTCTTCGAGCTGCAAAATCTGCGCACTGATGGCCGGCTGCTGGATGCCATACGGCATCGCCCGTGCGGCGGCGCTCACGCCGCCGTTCTTGGCGACATAGTAGAAAAGTTCGAGGTGATGGACGTTCATGGGCCGGTCGGGAGGCTATGCGTTTTATCAATGATGCCACCTGGAAATATCAATTTCCATTGCCCGCCAATCCTGAGACACTGCGCGGCATTATGGAAGAACTCATCCTGATCATCCTCCTGGTCCTGGCCGGCATCCTTGTGCTGCCGATCATCGCGCTCGTCTCCGCCCGCAAGTCACGCCATCGCGCGGACGAAGTCAGCCGTGAGCTTGGCAGCCTCCGCGAAATAGCGGCGCGCTCGGTCGAACGCGAGGCGCGGCTGATCAAGCGCATCGAAGCGCTTGAGGGCGTGAACAAGCTGCCGCAGCCACAGGAAGCCGCCGCTTCGACCGCGCAGGCGAAATACGCACCACCGCCGGTGCTCGTGGCCGAACCCGTCATCGAAACACCGCCTGCCGCTCCGCCACCAATTCCTCAGCCCGAACCTGTCGCCGTCAAAGCCCCCGAACTCGTTCGTAGTTCCCCGCCTGCATCGCTCAGCGAAGCGGTGCGGGCAGGGGGCTTCAGCCCGTCCACTGCACCTCAACCACGTTCCGCGCCACCGGTTCGTATCAATCTCGAACAGTTCATGGGCGCGAAGCTGTTCGCCTGGGTGGGCGGACTCGCGTTGTTCCTCGGCATCATCTTCTTTGTGAAGCTCAGCATCGAACGCGGCTGGATTTCACCCGAACTGCGCACCGCGATCGGCTTTGTCCTCGGTATCGGGCTGGTGGGAGCTGGCGTCGTCATTCAGCGGCGCAAAGCCTATGCCACGCTCGCGCACACGCTCTGCGCCACCGGCATCGTCGTGCTTTACGGTGTGAGCTTCGCCGCGCACTCGTTGTATCACATTCCACCTTTCAATCATGTCCTCGTGACCTTCGGCATGATGACGCTCATCACTGCGGCGGCATTTCTGCTCGCGGTGCGCATGGAGGCGCAGGTCATCGCGATCCTCGGCATGCTGGGCGGCTTTTTGACGCCGATCCTCTGCTCCACGGGCCATGACAATCCCTTCGGCCTGTTCAGTTACATCGCGCTGCTCGACATCGGCGTGCTCGCCGTCGCCAAACACAAACGCTGGCTGCATCTGACGGCGCTGGCCGCAGGCGGCACCGTTTTGATGCAAGGCGGCTGGCTGACGAAATTCTTCCATTCATCGCAATACGCCATCGGTTCGGCCACCTGGACGCCCGTGCTCGTCTTCCTCGGCTTCGCGACGCTGTTCATGCTCGCCGCGTGGTGGTCGCGTCAACGAGAAGATGACGACGCCTTCCCTGCTGGCTCTGCTCTGGCGCTCTGCGGCAGTGCAATCTTCACCGCATTCGTATTTCTCGATTACGGGGCAATCGCGGAGCGTCCCACGTTGCTTTACAGCTTCGTGCTTGGCATCAATGCCGTCGTGATGCTCGTTGTGTGGCAGCAGCCGCGTGTGGCCATCGCTCAAGGCATCATCGCCTCGCTGACGTTCCTGCATCTCTCGATTTGGACGACAACAAGGCTCACTTCCGAACTTCTGCCGTATGCACTGGGCATCTATCTCGGCTTCGGCATTCTGCACACCGCCTTCGCGGTGCTGTGGCAGCGCCGCAGTCAGAATGCGACGCCGTTCATGGGCTGGACACCCGTGATCACGCTCGTGCTGCTGCTCATGCCGGTGCTGTGCCTCGATTCCATCAGCCTCATGATCTGGCCGGCGATTCTGCTCGTCGATCTGCTCATCATCGGCCTCGCCATCGCCACTGGAGCGCTGATGCCGGTGCTCGCAGCGCTCGCGCTCACGCTACTGACCGCTGGAGCCTGGCTGTTCCGCCTGCCAGCGAACACGACGGGCAGTTTGAGCCAGTTCCTCATCGTTCTTGGTGGTTTCGCCGTGCTATTCGGCCTCGCCAGCAGTTTTCTCTCCCGCAAGATGCCCAAGGTGGCCTTCGCCGAGATGCTGCCGATCAGCTCGGCCGTTTTGCCCTTCGCCTTGCTGATTCTCGCCACGCTGCAACTGCGGGTGGCCGATCCTTCGTCCATCTTTGGCCTCGCTCTGCTACTCACCGTGTTTCTGCTCGGCCTCACGCGCCTCAGCGGCATCACGGTGCTCGCGCCGACGGCGCTGGGCTGCGTGCTCGCGCTCGAATGGGCCTGGCATCAGCAAAGTTTCAAGGTGGAGCAGCCGCTCACGCCGTTGCTTTGGTATCTCGGCTTCTACCTGCTGTTCACCGTCTTTCCGCTCGTCTTCCAAAACCTGTTCGCCAAACGCAAACTGCCATGGATCGCCTCCGCAGCGGCCGGGTTGGGCACCTTCGGCCTTGTGTATCGGGTCGTGGGTCAAACGTGGCCGAATGAATCCATGGGTCTGCTGCCCATCTCCTTCGCCATCGCTCCCCTGCTCTGCCTCGTCTTCGTTTTGAAACAGCACAGCGCCGACAATCCCGCGCGTCTCACCCAACTTGCGTGGTTCGGCGGAGTGGCGTTGTTTTTCATCACCCTCATCTTCCCGATCCAGTTCGAGAAGCAGTGGATCACGCTCGGCTGGGCGCTGGAAGGCGCCGCGCTGTGCTGGTTGTTCCGCAGTGTGCCACATCCAGGCCTGCGCGGCACCGGCACTGTGCTGCTCGTCGCCGCGTTCGTCCGTCTCGCGCTCAATCCCGCCGTGCTGGAATATCAAACCCGTGGCGAGACGCCGATCCTCAACTGGCAGCTCTACGCCTACAGCCTCTCCGCGCTGGCGATGTTCTTCGCCGCTGCCTGGCTCACACCGCCAGCGCATCTTTGGAACAAACTCAACCTGCGCGGCCTGTTCAGCGCCCTCGGCGGCATCCTGCTGTTCCTGCTGCTCAACATCGAGATCGCCGATGCCTTCACGCCCGCAGGCCAGCGCTCGATTGCCTTCGACTTCGACAGCAACATCGCCCGTGACATGACCTACAGCATCGCCTGGGCCTTGTTCGCGCTCATCCTGCTCGTCCTTGGCTTTTGGCAACGCAACGCCCCCACGCGCTACGCCGGCCTCGGCCTGCTGGCAGTCACGCTGCTGAAGCTGTTCTTCCACGATCTCGCGAACATCGACAGCGGCTACCGCATCGGCGCTTTGATCGCTGTTGCCATCATCGCCCTCGCCGCCTCGTTCCTCTATCAACGTTTCCTCACCGACGACAAAAACACACCCGCGCCATGAACTCAAACCTCAATTCAACACCGCAGAGACAGGAACGCCGCAGAGGCTTGATCTTTTCTTGCTCTGCGGCGTTCCAACCTCTGCGGTGTAAATATCTGGCTCCCATTCTCCTCACACTTCTCTTATCCTCGGCCGCCAGCGCCGCTGATTTCGCTGCCTGGACGCATCGTCAAACCGTACGCATCACGCAGCCCGGCCTCACGCGCATCGAACTCGAACCCGCCTTGCTCGATGCCTCACGCACCACCGGAGGCGCAGCGTTTCACGATCTGCGTGTCATCAGTCCTGCCGGTGTCGAAACGCCCTACATCGTTGCGTTGCCACGCATGATGCGGCCCGAGCACCTGAACGCCACCGCGTTCAAAGCCACGCTGAATTCAAGCACCACCGTGCTCGAATTCCAGCCGCCCACCCGCGACACGATCAGCGAAGTGCTGCTGCAAACCAACGCCTCCTATTTCATCAAAGCCGCCACGCTCGAAGCCAGCAGCGACGGCAGCAATTGGCAGCCGCTCGCCAGCAACGAACTGCTCTGCCGCCAGAACGGCACCGAACGCCTGCGCTTCATCTTCGCGCCCACTGCATGGACCCATTTCCGCGTCACCCTTGAAGATGCACGCAGCACGCCCATCGCCTTCACGGGCGCTCAAATTCGGCGCGATCTGCCCGAACTGCGCACCGTGGCCCAGCCCGTGACAATTCGTGCGCGCAACGAAACCAAGAACGAAACACGCCTCACCCTCGATCTCAGCACCGCCAACGTCCTGCTCGGAAATGTGCGCCTCCACACGCCCGAACCCATATTTCAACGTGACGCCTCGCTGCTCAACACGCGCGCCACCCTCTTCCGTCTCCAGCACGAAGGCCGTAGCGCCGAGGATCTCGACATCGCCGCGCATCAACTCGCCACCACGCGCGAAGTCGAACTCATCATCCGCAATGGCGACAGCCCGCCGCTACGCATCGACAGTGTCGAAGCCACGCGGCATCCCGTGCCCATCGTGTTTCAAGCCGATGCCCCCGGCGAGTGGCAGCTCTTCATTGGCAACGCTCAGGCCACCGCGCCGCAATACGACATCGCCACGCTCAGCGACAAGCTGCGTGATGCGAACGCGAACTCCGCCACTGCCAGCGCCGTCGAGCCGAACGCCGCCTTTCGCAAAACCGCCACCGCGCCCGAAGTGGGCGAGGTTGGAGCGGTGATTGATGTCTCCGCATGGTCCTTTCAGCGGCCGGTGCAGTTTAAAGAAGCCGGTGTGATCGAGCTGGAGCTTGAGCCCGAGGTGCTCGCACGCGCAGCCAACGATCTGCACGATGTCCGCATCGTGCGTGATGGCCGGCAGATCCCCTTTCTCGCCATCAAACCCGGCGTGGAGCGCGAACTCAACGTCTCCTTTGCCGAGGTGCGCGATGACAAGAAACCGAGCCAGTCGAAATGGGACATCACGATGCCGTTCCCGAACTTCCCCGCCAGCGAGCTGCTGCTCGACTCGCCCACGCCCTTGTTCGTGCGCACTCTCAGCGTCACCGAGCAGCACGACACGGAGCAGGGCCACTTCGAGCGCATTCTGGGCACCGCCAACTGGCAGCGCAAACCGGGGCAGACGCCCAACACGTACCATCTGGTCCTCTACACCGCGCCAAAAGCCGGAACGATCCATCTCACCACCGACAACGGCGACAACGCGCCGCTACAGCTCACCTCCATTCGCGTCGTGTATCCCGTCGTGCGCCTGCTCTTCCGCGTGCCCGACACCACGCCCGTGCATCTCTGCTACGGCAACCGTCGCGCCACCCACACGCGCTACGACCTCCAGCTCGTCCGCCGTGAATTTGAAACCGCCACCAAAGTCCCCGCCACGCTCGGCGACGAGGAAAAACTCCCCGGCTACCAAGCCGATCCCCTCACCAGCGGCAAAGGCTCGCCGTGGCTGTGGGCCACGCTGGCGTTGGTCGTCGGTGCGCTGCTGTGGATCGTCGCGAAGCTGCTGCCGAAGCCGCAGGCGGGGTGATCGCGGCCTGAAGGGCCGCCGGATTCAGCCCAGGGCGCAGCGCAGCAAGCCCTGGGTGATTTCCATGTGATGTCCTTCTCCAAAGGTCGCGCTCTGAAGGAGCGCGGGAGGCCCCTCTTCAGTCCCAGACATACTTCTCGTCATACTCGACCTCGTAGCGCTTCAGGAACCGCCGAAACTCCTCCTGAAACGTCACCACGCGATGATGGTCCTGCTGCGTTCGAATGTATTCACGCACCTCGTCCACGTTGGACTGGCTCACGGAAAATGCGCCGTAGCCATTCTGCCAATGGAAGTTCTGCAAAACTGGCAACTGCTGCTGCAACCATCCTGTGGACCCGGTTTTCACCTGGCCCACAATGACGCTGAGTGGCTCCGTGCGTGACAGCAGGAACAGCAAATGGGCATGATCCGGTTCCGTGTTGATCTCGACCGGCGTGCAGCCGAGATCGCGCAAAATGCCACCCATGTAGGCATGCAGTTCGGGATGAAGATGACGCGGGATCACTCGTTCGCGATTTTTCGTGGAGAAGATGAGATGGACGTAAATCTTCGACAAAGATTGAGGCATGGCAGGCGAAAGAACGTGTTCCCGCGCCCTTTCAGGGCGCTCCCGAAATGAACAATGCGTCTTGGAATCACGCAACCCAGGGCTTGCCGCTTCGCGTCTGCGCCCTGGGCTGAATCCGTGGGTCTTTCAGACCCGAGTGGCTGAGGCGGACGAACAGTTGATGGGTCAAGGTCGTCAAGCTTCGTGCCAGCAACCGTCTTGACTACCTTGACCCTCTTGACGCGCAGCTCTTGACCGCTTGCAACCCCGCCCCTCATGCGGACGTTAGCTTAAACCGACCCCTACCATGAGCGACACGACCGCCACCGCCCACAAATTCACCAACGCTCTCGCCAAGGAGCGTTCGCCTTATCTGCTTCAGCATGCCCACAATCCCGTGAACTGGCTACCGTGGGGCGATGCGGCGTTTGCGAAGGCCAAGGCGGAAGATAAACCGATCTTTCTCTCGTCCGGTTACTCGACCTGCCACTGGTGCCACGTCATGGAGCGTGAGTCGTTTGAGAACGAGGAGACCGCGAAGCTCATCAACGACCACTTCATTCCCATCAAAGTCGATCGCGAGGAGCGGCCCGACGTTGATCTCACCTACATGACCTACGTGCAGGCCGCCAGCGGCCATGGCGGCTGGCCGATGAGCGTCTTCCTCACGCCGGAGCTGAAGCCGTTTTATGGCGGCACTTATTATCCGCCGGAGAACACGCCGGGCCGCATTGGTTTCAAGAACCTGCTCACCGAACTGCACAAAGTGTGGACGGAAGACCGCAAAGGCATCGACGAACGTGCCGCACGCTCGGTGGAGAAGCTGCAGGACCATCTCGACAACGAAAACACCGCCGTCACCGACATCAATCACGAGACACTCGTGCAGAAAGCCTACGACGATCTCTCTGGCTCGTTCGATTACCACGAAGGCGGCTTCGGCGGCGCACCGAAGTTCCCGCGTCCGACCTCGCTGAACATGCTCATGCGCATCCATCGCATCCTTGCCGAGCGGAAGGGCGAAGATCGCGTCTCGGAGAGCAACTGGGCCATGGAGATGACCGTCAAAACCCTGCGCGGCATGGCCAATGGCGGCATGCGCGACCACGTCGGCGGCGGCTTCCATCGTTACAGCGTCGATGCCTACTGGCACATCCCGCATTACGAAAAAATGCTCTACGATCAGGCTCAGCTCCTCACCGCCTATGTCGAAGGATGGCAGATCACGCAGACCGCGTTCTTTGAAACCATCGCCCGCAACACCGTCGCGTATTTGAAGCGCGACCTGCGCCACAAGGACGGCGGCTTTTTCTCCGCCGAAGACGCCGACAGCCTCGCCACCGCCGATGCCGCGCACAAAACCGAAGGCGCCTTCTACGTCTGGAAAGCGTCCGA
The DNA here is from genome assembly GCF_046154365.1 of Prosthecobacter sp. GTDB lineage: Bacteria > Verrucomicrobiota > Verrucomicrobiia > Verrucomicrobiales > Verrucomicrobiaceae > Prosthecobacter. The sequence continues at coordinate 19,084 of NZ_JBJXFV010000207.1, read as the reverse complement.
AATCGACGAACTGCTCGGCAAAGACGACGGCAACATCTTCCGCTACGCCTACGGTGCCCGTCGCGATGGCAACGCACGCCCCGAAAGCGATCCGCAGGGTGAGCTCAAAGGTCTCAACACCCTCTACCGCGCTGTCTCCTTCAAAAAGACCGCCGAGTTCTTCAAGAAGTCGCCCGAAGAAGTGCAGACCATCATCGACAAAGGTCTGAGCACCCTCTTTGAAGCCAGAGCCAAACGTCCGCGCCCGCATCTCGACGACAAAATCATCGCCGCGTGGAACGGACTCGCCATCTCCGGCCTAGCTCGTGCCGGAGCCGCCTCTGGCGATGCCGAAACGATCACGCTTGCCGCCGAAGCCGCACAGTTCATCCACGATCAGCTTTGCACCACCCCCGGCAAAGGCCTGCACCGCTCCTGGCGAGAAGGCGAACGCGGCCCCAAGGCCTTCGCCATCGACTACGCCTGCCTCATCCACGGCCTGCTCGATCTTTATCAGGCCTCCTTCGACGTGAAATGGCTCCAGTGGGCCGTCGAATTGCAAAGCGAGATGGACGCGCTCTTCCTCGACACGAAAAACGGCGGTTACTACAGCGTCCACACCGACATGCCCAACAGCGTCCTCCGCATCAAGGAAGACTACGACGGTGCCGAGCCATCACCCAACTCCCTCGCCGCCCTCAACCTCGTGCGCCTCAGCGCCCTGCTCGCCAAAGACACCTGGAAGCAGCAGGCCGAAAAAATCTTCGCCCTCTTCGGCTCCACGCTGCAAAGCAGCCCGTCCTCCGTGCCCGTCATGGCCATCGCCTTCGACCTGCACCATCGCGGCAAACAACAAATCGTCCTCGCCGGCGACAAAACATCTCCCGAGTTCCAAAAGCTCGCCCAACATCTCCGCCGCCAGTTTTTACCCAACGCCGCCCTTTTACACGCCGATGGCAGCGAAGCCCAAACATGGCTCGCCACGCACAACGAAGCCCTCGCCGGCATGAAACCCGTCGGCGACAAACCCGCCGCCTACGTCTGCCAAAATTTCACCTGCCAGGCTCCGGTGACCACGGTGGAGGAGTTGGAGAAGGTGATGGGTAAATAGTTTGAGCCAGAATGCGTGTCATCAAGCCATCCACGCTCATCCGATGGGCGGAGAAACATCCGGCAGCAGCACCATCATTGCTGCGCTGGTTTGAAATCACACGCAAAGCATCCTGGGAGTCGCTGACCGAAATCCGCCGCGACTTTCCACAGACGGACATGGTGAAAGTCGAAAGCCTGCGTCCGGTGTTCGTCTTCAACATCGCCGGAAACAACTTCCGGCTCATCGCCGCCATTCATTTCAACACCGGCCGGGTTTTCCTCTTGGATTTTCTCAGCCATGCCGAATACTCCAAGAACGCCTGGAAGAAAAAGCTCTGACACGCCATGCCCCGCACTTCAACCGCCTCGCAGATTCGCAAACTGCCGGATACCATCTCCGGCTTGTGGGCGCTTTGCGCTCTGACACCGATTCGCAGTCGTGCCGTCTATGAAGAAGCCGCCAGCCTGTGCAATCGCTTCGCAGTTCGCCGCCTCAACACCGTCCAACGCGAGTATTTCCGCGAGCTGCTGGAACTCGTCGAAGACTATGAGACCGAGCATGGCGACGAAGCCAAGACGCTGCGAGAACTGAAACGGTTGGTAGCCATGACGCCATCACGACTCCCCCGAAAGGAGTAACACATGAGATTATGGAGCGCGCCGCCTACGTCTGCCAAAACTTCACCTGCCAGGCGCCCGTGACGACGGTGGAGGAGTTGGAGAAGGTGATGGGGAAGTGAGTTCACATGAAGAGACTATCTGTTTTACTTTTAGGACTGATCGTCATCACCGCTTGTCGATCGGTGGAAGACAAAGAAGCAGCAGCTTGGGAACAAAGTTACAAAGCCGAACAGGCTCGTGCTCAGACCGAGATACAGTGGTTAAAAGAAGGTGATCGTCAGGCGAAAGCCCATTTTCTGGAGCGCTACCGCCGCTACCAGTGCTCTCGAGATGATGTCCCTCAAACAGACGAGTCCAAAGGACCTGGTCACCGCTTCAAGTCCCTGCAACTGGGGGACCATTTGGCGCTGAAACTCAAGCTCGGAAAAGCCACCCATGCTGACGGGCATCCTTATGGCCCTACACGCACGGCATCTCGTTATCAGCTTTTCTGGGATGGTAAGTTGGTCGGTGAGGCAGAAAGCCTTTTTTCCTCCGGCAATGAAGGTTCCTCTGTAAACCGCATCTTCTACTGTCCAAAAGATCACACCGTCGTGGTCTTTGATGACCTATGCTGGAGCACCAAGCGGTTTTTTGTTTTCGAAAAGTCCGCCAGCTCGGATACCGCCCCCGCCTGGAGGACCAAATACTTTGAAGTGCCTGACCCGCCAACTACCCAGCCTCTGCCAGACTTGGCCCCAATTTGGGGTGTGGGAAACGGTCACATCTATATGGAGATCGATGGCGACTGGTATGCGTTTCCGTTCGACGACTTTTTGGTTACAAAACTAGAGTTCACCGTCGGCTGAACAGATGTGCAGCAGTTCGCCAGTGCTCTGGCAACAAAGTCACCAAAGGCATCTTCCTCACGACCTCCACCTTCATCAAGGAGGCCGTCGAGTTCGCCAAGAACGTCAGCAACAGCAAGATCGTCCTCATCGACGGCGACGAGCTGGCCGAACTCATGATCGACCACAACGTTGGCGTCTCGGTTGCTCAAGTCTATGAGGTGAAGCGCATCGACTCGGACTACTTCCCCGAAGGCGAGTGAATCCCCGATCCCGAAGGGATCAACGAAGGTAGCTAGGGGTCGAATGACCCCTGGATGACGGTGGAAAGATGGAAAGATGCCAGGCAGCCAGGATGAATGCACCTCCCGCAACCCCGCCGCCGGGTGTTCATGCACAGGATGCCCGCTCATCGGGCGGGATGCGACGTGGACGATGCGTTTGATCTGCAACCCCGCGTAGTGCTCGGAATCCCGGGCAATAAAGGCATGAATCGCGTCCAAGTCTGCCTCTGCCTGGGCTGACCATAGAATGTTCACGATGTCAGCCCAAATTTTTTGCAGATGGCAGCATGCGTCTCCACTCGACCGGCTTTGATGTCCTCGAGACCGTTTTCGACTTTCTGCCGAACGTAGATTTCATCCATCAAATCATCCCAGGATGCCGACTCGGACAGGGACCGAACCAGTTTGGCGGCCTGGGCCTTGATTCCTGCTGGGCGAAGTTTGGCGGAAAGTATGGCAAGATTAGAGCATGCCCGCGCAAGGATGACATGCGTCCGAAACGCCTTCACCCTTGCAGAACTGCTGCAAGGCCGCGAGTATCCGCCCCCTTTTCGATGACGCTCTCCCAACAGTTTCTGGCCGCCGCCACGCTCACCTTTGTGGGTGCGGTGGTGCAGGCCTTGCTGGCGCTCAAATCCGGGGCGTGGAAGCAGGGACGCACGCAGTTGCTGCTCATGGCGCTGGGCTTTGCGCTGCAAACGGGGTTCATCTACTTGCGCGGCAAGGAAGTGGGCCAGTGCCCGATGAAAAGCCTGCCAGACATCCTCGGCTTCATCGCGTGGAGCATCGTGCTGCTCTATTTCCTCGTCGGTTCGGGGTATCGGTTGTCGCTGCTGGGTCTGTTCACGGCACCGCTGGTCAGCATCATGCAGGTGCTGGCGCTGACGGGTGGTTTTGCGCCGTATCCGCCGAAGGGTAAAATCAATGCGCTGATCGAACTGCATGCCGCTGTGGCGCTCATTGCGTATGCGGCCTTCGCCTTGGCCTGCATCACCGGTGTGATGTATCTGGTGCAGGAGCGCATGCTGAAGCGGCACCAGATCGGCGGGTTGTTTTATCAACTGCCGCCGATTCAGGGCCTGGCGAGTGCGATTCAGCGTCTGGTGCGTCTGGGATTGCTGCTGCTGAGCATTTCGTTGGGAATCTCGTTCGCGTTGCACACACCGGTGTCGAATCCGAAGCTCGTTTTCTCCTGGGTCGTGTGGGCGCTGTATGCGCTGATCACCGTGCTGATGTGGAAACACTTCACGTCGCCCCGGCGCACGGCCTGGCTGGCGGTCATTGGCTTCATCTTGCCTTTCATCTCGTTGTGGATCGTCACACATGCCTGAGCCGACCGTCAACCGCAGCGGCCTCGTCTGTGTGGGCCTGAACTATAAAACCACGCCCGTCGAGGTGCGTGAGCGTCTCGCCTTTCCTGAAGCGCAGGTGTCGCAGGCCGTGCAGCAGGTGCGCGGGCTGCCGGGCTTTGAAGAAAGCGTTGTGCTCAGCACCTGCAATCGCGTCGAGCTTTACGCCGCGCATTCGCTGCCCAGTGGCGATCACGGCCACGCCGCGTTGCGTGATTACCTCGTCACGCATTTCAAACTACAACCCGAGCACGCCGAAGCGCTCGTGCTCTACAACCTCGACTCCGCCGAAGCCGCGCGGCATCTGTTCCGTGTCGTCAGCGGCCTCGATTCGATGGTGCTCGGCGAGACGGAAATTTTCGGCCAGGTCAAAGCGGCCTACAAAGTCGCGCTCGATACCGGCACGACGAGCAGGGCACTCAACAAGCTCTTCCAGCAGGCCTTCACCGTCGGCAAAAAGGTGCGCAACGAAACCACCATCCAACGCGGATCGACCAGCGTCGGCAGCGTGGCTGTCGATCTCGCCGAAAAAGTCCACGATTTGAAGGAATGCCGCGTCATGCTCGTCGGTGCCGGCGAAATGAGCCGCACCTGCGCTCAAAGCCTGCTCTCACGTGGCGCGAAGAGCATCATCGTCTCCAACCGCAGCTACGACAAAGCGGTGGAGCTCGCCACCGAGATGAAGGGCGTCGCGATGAAGTTCGACGAATGGGAACACGCGTTGCACGAGGTCGATGTCATCATCTCTAGCACCAGCGCCCCGCATTTCGTCATCAAACCGGAGCAGATCGAGCAGGTCATGCGCAAACGCCGCTGGGAGCCGCTGCTCATCATCGACATCGCCGTGCCACGCGATGTCGATCCCGCCGTGAACGAGATCGAAGGTGTTTATCTCTACGACATCGACGCCTTGCAGGCCATCGCCGATGATGGCCGCCGCGAACGCGAACGCCAGCTCGTCGCCTGCGAGCGCATCATCGAGGAGCAGCTCGAAAAATACGGCTTCCTCAAGTCCGGCGGTGATCTCGCCGTGGCGTGAGCAAAGCTGCGCTTGCCGCCCGCTCCCATGCGGTGCATCATTGCCGCATGTCAGCCGTCATGGAGCCGCCACCGAGTGCATCGGACGAAGTCCCGATGTTCCCGCCATGGCTCGACCTGCCGCCGAACTATCTGGTGCAGGACTGGATTCGCTGGCAGAAAGGCAAGATCGTCGCCCATCGACTGCGCCAGCAACCCCAGATGCTTCAGCAGGGAATCCAGTGGCTGATGCGTGATCAGGAAACACTCGCATCACACGACTCGGAATGGCTTGCTCTATTAAATGCAGGAGATGTCGAGGCAGTGGCAGCGGTTTTGGAGGATGCCGGAGACACTGGGCAGCGGCTCCGCTCTGGGATGCCGTTCAAAGGCGAACCCTTTGTGACACCGCAAGAAATGGAGAACCTCCGTGAAAGAGCTTACCGAGGCTGACTTTGTCATCTTGTGGCCGGAGTTGCGCCGCTGGCTTCCGGTCAATGTCACCGATGTTTGGATGATCGGCAGTGCTTCTGTGGCTGTCGTGAATCCAGATATTCCCGCTGCTTTACGCACCAGCAAAGACATTGATTTGATACCCATCGGCACACCCGTCTTATATTTCGACTCCAACATCATGGAACGTGAGTTGGGTGAAGACAGCGACTTCTCCATCAAGCACCGCTTTTTCGTCGATTACGTCGGCGAAAATCTCCTGCAATGGACCCCGCCCGGCTGGCAGCAGCGGGTGACGACGATCCAGCTCACCGAAGGCTTGCGCGGGCACTGCCTTGATCCGCACGATGTCGCCTACAACAAGCTGTACGCGGGCAGGCCGAAGGACATCGTGTGGATTCGTGAGTTGCTGAAGACCGGCCTCATCACCTGGGCGCGGCTGGAGAAGCTGCATGCAGGCAATCCGCTGGCGGCGGTGGATCGTGAGAAAGTCGATCAATCCATCCGCAAGGTGAAGCAGGAGGCGTGATGGCATCTGCCCGCAGCATTCCTTTGCGTCCCGGCAGGTTTGCGTGAAAAGCTGCTGCGACATGGCACTCGAAAAAATCACCCTCGGCACTCGCGGTAGCGAATTGGCCCTCACGCAGACAAATATGGTCACGGCGGAGCTGCAAACCGCGTTTCCGCATCTGCACATCGAGCGCCAGATTATTCAAACGAGCGGTGACAAGCGCCAAGACCTGCGCTTCTCCGAATTCAGCGACGTGGCGCAGGTGGACAAGGGCATCTTCATCAAGGAACTCGAAATCGCCCTCGAAAGCGGACAGATCGACGCTGCCGTTCACAGCTTGAAGGACGTACCGAGCGATCTCGCCGCTGGATTCACCATCGCCGCGGTGCTGCCGCGTGCCGCCATCGAAGATGTGCTCGTCAGCGCGCAGCCTTACACAGTCGAAACACTGCCGCAGGGTGCCCGTGTCGGCACCAGCAGCGTGCGGCGTGCCGCGCAGCTCAAGTTTCTGCGTCCTGATGTGCAGATCGTCGAAATCCGCGGCAACGTGCCCACGCGAGTGAAAAAAGTGCTCGGCGAAAATGCGCTGGATGCCGTTTTGCTCGCCGCCGCCGGTTTGCTGCGACTCGGACTGATGCAGGGCGATCAAATCAGCATCGAAGGTCAGACGCTGAGCGCCTTGACCCTCGATCCGGTGACGTTTCTTCCCGCCGCAGGGCAGGGGGCCATCGCCATCGAATGTCGTGCGGGCGATGAAGCGACGATTCATGCGATTCGTGCCCTCAATCATGCCGAAACCGAGTCTCGCATCACTGCTGAGCGCGAATTCTTGAAAATCCTCGGTGCTGGCTGCCAGACGCCCGTCGGTGCGCACACCTGGATCAAAGACGGCCAGCTTCACATGGCCGTGCGTGTCTTCAACGAGGCTGATCTTTCCGTCCCGCCCGTCGAACGCGAGGCGCAGCGTCCGGTTCATGAAGCGGTGCAGCTCGCGGCAGACTTGGCGGCGATGCTGTGATCGAGCTTGAGGCTGGAAAATGGCCCGGTTTTGCCGCCCGCCATCGTGGCTGTCATCTGGCGGCGCAGCGGTGGGATGCGTTGAATGATCGGGAAGGCGATGTCACGCAGCCAGCCGAGCGGCAGAAGGTCCGATTGGAAGAACGGCGTCGTCCAGCGAGTGGCGAACTGGTAGAAGCGCAGATGCTTGCGTCGCGTGGCGGAATAATGCGCGAGCGCCTGCGGCAATGCATGATGAGCCAGCGAATCGGCGAGTGCAGCAGCATCCATGAGCGCGAGATTGACGCCCTGGCCGAGTTGCGGACTCAAGGCATGCGCTGCATCGCCAAGAATGACCACGCGCTCACCATGCCAGTGCTGCATGCGCACATCGTGATAAACAGCGGTGGCGACTTGAGCGTGCGATTCGATTTGAGCGAGAAAACGCTCCGCCTGCGGCGCCAGCGCGAGGATTTCGCGTTTCCACTCATCAAGCGGTGTTTCACGCCAGCGTTCGATAAGATCGAGACGGATGCTCCAGAACAGGCTGAGCAGGTCGTCATGCGTGCCAGTGGGCAGAAAGCCCGTCAGTTCGCGGGTGGAGCCGACACACTGCCACAACACCTGCGGATCGAACTCCGGCGTGCGTTGGCCGATGAACCACAGCGCGCCCCACGGATAACGGCTGACGCGCGAGGGCACGCCGCTTTGAGAACGCAGCGTGGAATGCGCGCCGTCGCAGATGAGCACGAGATCGAAGGGACCGTGTGTGATGCCGTGGCTGTCATGCAGGCTTGGTCGCTGCGTGGTATCGCGAGTGAGCCGTTCCATGTTCATATCCCACAGGATTTTTGCTCCAGCCTTCTGCGCTACATGCAGCAGGAGATCGAGCAAGGTCGCGCGATGCGTGCCAGCGCCGTAAAGGCCCGCTCCCAGCTCCGCATACGGCAGATGCAGTAGCACTCGACCTGATTTGGTGCGGCAGTAGAGTTTTGAAATCGGTGCGATGTGCGGCAGCAGCGCGTCGGCGAGGCCGAGTTGATGCAGCACGGACAAACCGGTCGGTTGCAGCAGGAATCCGGCTCCCACGGGCAGCTTTTGTGGTGCGCGCTCAAAGAGCGTGATGTCATGTCCTGCTCGCGCGAGAAAGATCGCCGCCGCAGGTCCGGCGGTACCGGAGCCAACAATGGCGATGCGCAAAGAAGACGGCTGCATGTGGGTTCTTCACATAGAGCGGGAATGACGAAAGCGTGCAACCTCGCATGCGAAATCGCGTTCAACAGGGCATGAAACCAACCCCATTACGCCTGTTCGCCATTGCGGCAGTCATGCTGCCCGCCCTAGCCTTTGCCGCCCAGGCCGGCAAGACCAAAAAAAGACCCGCCGCTGCCCAGCAAGGCGGTGATGCCGCCGAAGTGCTCAAGCCCTTCGACAAGAATGAAAATCATCAGATCGACGCCGACGAACTGGTCGCCCTGCAAAAGTCCTTCGCTGCGCTCAAGAAACTGGACAAAAACAGCAATGGCGAGATCGAGCAGGCTGAGGTCGAAATCCCGAAATCATCCGCTGCCGCTGGGAGGGGAGAGCGTGCTTTCCTCGGCCTGAGCAAGGCGGACAAGAACGGCAATCGGAAAATCGACGCCGATGAAGTCGAGGAATTGCAGAAGGTGCTCGCGGGCGGCAAGATCATGACGCGGCTGGACCAGAACGGCAATGGGAAGCTCGAACCGTCCGAAGTTGAAGTCCTGAATCGGCGCATCGGACAACATCGTGGGGGCGGCAAGCCCAAGAGCGCGGCCACACCGCCGCCAACGGTGCGCAAGGCCCCAGAAAAACCTGCGGAAGCTCCACCTGCGGCTGAACTGCCCAAGACGGAAGAGAAAAAGGACAAGCCAGCTGAGCCTGCTCCCGCTGCCAAACCACCGGGTAATTTCGGCAATTAGCGGTTATCGACTGCTCGGCGGCCTTGGGATGCTTTGATGAGCGGGAGCAGTCGTTCGAATGACGCTGCGCCGATGCCACGCACGCGAATCAAATCCTCCACGGCACTGAACGGGCGTGCTGTGACGATCACCTTCGCCAGTGACGGGCCGATGCCGGGCAACGACTCCAATTCTTCCAGCGACGCCGTATTGAGGTCGATGCGATGCACAGATGTTTCAGCGACAGGTCGTCTGCGCACCGCTACGGACTCCGACAACACCCAGATCATGGTGGTACCGAGCAACAGCACGGTTAGAAATATCCAACTCCATGGCACCGCAGCCGGTTCGCAGTCCCAAATCGTCGGGCGCTGCCGCTTCGATGGTTTGCTCTGCGAAGCCATGACGAAACTAGCAATTAACGGAACAACTTTGGCGCGAACTCGACAAGGTAATCGCGCCAGACAGGCCACGAATGATCCCCAGGTGTGAGACGCCACTCGTGGTTGATGCCGCGTGCTTTTAGCGTGGCGATGAGCTGGTTGTTGCGTTCGAGGAGGAAGTCTTTTTCACCGCAGGCGATCCAGAGGAGTTTCAATTTCGCATTGGTGCCGGTGGCGTCATCCAGAGCGGATTTGATCTCGTTTTCATCGACGGCACCGCTGAAAGAGCCGATCCAGGCGAAGCGGTCGAGATTCGTCATGCCGGTGCTGAGGGATTGCCAGCCGCCCATGCTCAATCCAGCAATGGCGCGCCGTTCGCGCTCAGGCGAAACGCGGTAGTGGCTCTCCACAAGCAGTATGCCGTCTTCGAACAGTTCGTTCTTGAAGGCTTTGAGGGATTCGCCGCGCTTGTCCGCCATTTCACGCGGAACTTGGCCGAGCGGATGGCCGTCGAGCATGAGGAGGATCATCGGCTTCGCTTTGCCAGCAGCGATGACGTTGTCGAGAATCCAGTGCGCCTTGCCATGCACGACCCACGTCTCATGGCGGTCACCAGAACCGTGTTGAAGGACGAAGAGCGGGTATTTCGTCGTCGCAGCGGCCTCGTAACCCGGCGGCGTGTAAACCCAGGCGCTGCGCTGTTTGCCGAGCGCCTTCGAGAGATACGCGTGCTGATGCACGGTGCCGTGCGGCACATCCTGGAAGTCCCACACGTTCGGCGGTGTGCCGGGAATGTGCAGGATGCTCGCGCAGGGATTGCGCTGCGGCTTCAGTGCGGGATTCGCCGGATCAATCATCGTCAGGCCATCGACGATGAAGCTGTATTCCCACACGCCGGCTTTCACCTCCGGCACGGTGACGCTCCAGATGTTGTCGGTATCTTTGCTCATCGCGACCTGTTGCTTGTCCCATTGGCCGCGAAGCTGAATCGCTTGCGCCTTCGGCGCTCGGAGACGGAACGTGACGCCGTGATCGCTCTGGATTTCGGGTGAGATCACCAGACCACCCTTTTGCGCGAAGGCGCTGAAGGTGCCGGCAAATAGAAATGTGAGACTGAGGAGCTGCTTCATGCTGGCCTCGATGCTGGCATGAGCCGCGCAGGATGGGAAGCAGGAATTGGCTGCCTGTCGGGGATTGGCTGCCGTCGCCCTGCGGCGAATTGTTTGCCTGAATAGTCTGGAGGATGCCGCGTCGAAATCACCCACTATGAAAACAAAACTCCTTCTTCTCCTCGCTTCAGTCACTGTCGCTTGCTTGTTAACTTCATGTGACGTGTATGCCACACCGTACGGCTCTGGCTACGGCAATTCATACTCCCGTCCTTCGTACTACGGCGGCTATAACCGCGGCTACCGTTCGCCGTCCTATGGCTACGGGGGCGGCTACAGCAGCAGATATAGCGGTGGCTACGGTGGCGGTGGTTACAGCGGCCGTCATTGCCACTAAATCATCCGTTGAGCTGCCGGGCCGAGCGGACTCCCAACCTCCTATTTGCAGCGCTCAGGGATTTCTCTGGGCGCTGTTTTGATCTGAAATCACTCCGTTGGCAAGTAGCCGATGATGCGTGCCTGACCTGCGCCTTCCCACAGCAGCATCGCCGGGCCTTTGCCTTCAGCCTCGGTGCGGGTGCAGTAAAACACACGCGGCTTGCCAGCGACTTCGGTGGCGCAGAAGCCGAATACGTCACCAAGATCGTCGGCGATGATCTGTGTCTTGGTCAGCGAGTGCGTCATGGCGTCGAGCTGATTCTTCACCGTGGGAAAATCGCCTTCACCTGGCGCATACAGCGGCTTTGCGGGCATCGGTGTACGCAGCAGTGTGGCCATGTGGCGGCCACGCAGTTGCACATAGATCCAGTTTCCTGCAGGAGCGATATGGTTCACCCACAGGCCGCCGCCGTTGGCTTCATCTGTGTTTGAGATGGCCAGCGGCGCGATGCGCGCGCCGACCAGCGTTCCGAGCCGCTCCATGCCCGGAACATCATCCACCTGAATGCCACCTTCCCACAAATCGCCGCTGCTGATAAAAAACAGGCGTCCGTCGTCGGAAAACACGCCACCGGTCGCATCGCTCACGCGGCGGCAGAAGACGGAGACGAACGCCTTGCTCTTGCTGCCCGGCTTGCGGCCGTAAAAGCTGCCCATGCTGTTCGCGTCTGCCGTTTCATTGCCGCTCACAAAGAGACAATCGGTGAGCGGTGTGCCGGGCTGTGTGGCCACGAACAAGTCCGTGGCACCCATCACGGGTGAAGTGGGATAAATTCGTTTCACTACCTTGGGCGTCCACACCCACACGGCATCCTTGGCGAGGAAGAGCGCCTCGCCTTCGCCACCGCGGGCCACGCTGTCGATACCTTCGTCTTTGAGGTCTGTGGGCAGTGGAGCCTTCGTGATCTTCCCCGTAGCAATGTCCACCTGCACCAACCCCGTCAACGCATTGTTCAGGCCCATCGTCACCGTCTTGCCGTCTTTGGAGAAGAATGCTTCGCCCGCGATGGCGGGTTGGAGCGCAGACGTGAGCGCAAGAGAAACGCTGACCAGAAAGACCGGAAGTCGTGTGAGGTACATGTGCGCGTGTTAAGACAGCGTGTGGCAATGTCAATGTGGCATCATTGAGGATGGCCCGTGTCTTTGCCAAAATCGCCGCGCAGAAAAGTCGGAACGATTATCATGCGATGATTAAATGATGCCCGGTCATGGATGTCGAACCCGTGCGATCTCGAGCGCCAGTCGTTGTCTGAAGAGGCGGATCCTTTGCCTGCGTGGCACGCCACTGGACTTGATAGAAGTAATAGCGTGACGTCGTGGACTGGCTCGACTGGACGCTTGAAACGGTGGAGGGTCAGCCGCCGGAGTCACGCATCTACGCGGTGGAACAACATGGGTGAGGGCACTCGATCCACTGATAAAGGAACAGGCACTTCGTTACCCGCTTATCCGAACAGCCCCATGACCGGCTTGCCGGTGGAGAACGGCGGACGGGAGAGGCCGGTGTTCATGCCGAGGTCGTTCAGGGGCACACCCAAGGCGTGGAGCACGGTGGCGTGGAGATCCTGGACGGTGACGGGATCGCTCACCGGCGCGGAGGCGGTTTTGTCGGACTCGCCGTAGATGGCACCGCCGCGAATGCCGCAGCCGGCGACAATCGCGGAGAAGCACTTGGGCCAGTGCTGGCGTCCGGGAGGCCCTTGCGTCAGAATGATGGGCGTGCGGCCGAATTCGCCGACGGCGACGACGAGTGTGTCGTCGAGCAGGCCGCGTTGCTTGAGATCGGTGAGAAGGGCGGAGAGCGCCTGGTCAAGGCGTGGCAGGCAGAAGTTCATGCCGTAGGAGCCGCCACCAAAGGCGTTGCCCATGCCCATGTTGCCGCCATGCATGTCCCAGCTCGAACTGGGTGGCCCGCCTTCTTTTTCGCCCGGCGCGGGACCGACCCAGCCATTGACGGTGATGAAGCGCACGCCGGCCTCGACCATGCGTCGGGCGAGGAGCAAATTTTGGCCGAGCGGATGCATGCCGTAACGCTCGCGCACGGCCAGCGGCTCACTTTTCAAGTCAAACGCCTGCCGGCCTTCCGGGCGGGTCATGGAATCGTAGGCTTTCTCGCGGAGTTCGTTCCAGTCCTTGCCCTGCGGATTGTCTGCGAGGAGTTTGGACTCCAGATCGGCGAGGAGTTTGCGTCGTTCCCACAAACGCGCAGCGTCGCCCATGTCATAAATCTCCGGCGGCTTGAAATTGGGCATCGCCGGATGGTTATCGGCGGAGCCGATGAACACCGGTGCATGAGCAGAGCCGAGGTAACCGCCGGAGCCGATGTTCGGCGCGCAGAAGACCGGCGGCCCCACACATTTGATGAGCCAGGCGTTGGAGACCAGATTATGCTCACTGGGCAGATGCTTTGCCACCACCGAACCGAGATACGGCAGGCCGTCGGACTCGCCTTGCTTCACCCGCTCGATCAACTGCCCGCTGAGCAAGTTGTGCATCGCGTCGAAGTGATTGTTGATCGGCCCTGGATGCGTCATCGAGCGAATCAGGCAGAACTGATCCGTCACTTTAGCGAGCATCGGGTGCAGTTCGCTCAAGTGCATGCCCGGCACCTTGGTGCGGATGGGTTTGTAGGGCCCGCGGATTTCGGCCGGCGCGTTCGGCTTCAGATCCCAGGTGTCGAGCTGGCTCGGGCCGCCACAGAGCAGCAGGAAGATGCAGCGTTTCTTCGAAGCCACCGCCTTGCCCGAGGCGTCGAGCTTATCCTTCCCGACGACCAGCCCCGGGATGGCGAGGTTCAGAGCGCCGATGCCGCCGGCTTGGAGAAATTGGCGACGAGAAGTCTTCGGGAGATTCATAAACAATGGTTGTTTGAGATGAACTGCAACGCCACCGGCAGAATGCCCCGTGCAGAACCCGGGGCCGGAGAGTACGGATCCACGGACCGCGATTTCTCATCCGTCATGGAAACACCGGATGGCCGTCGCCGGTGGAAGCATTCTGAGCACTCCATGCCTGGCTTCTGCTTTTTTTCCTGGCCAGATGGTTTTGCCAAGTTGCTGTCGTACTTGGCTTCATGAGTCGGCTGCCGCATTTCGTGGGGAGGAAGATCATGAGGTTGGCGCAAAGTGCTCTCCTCGTGGGCTTCTGTGGTGTCGTAACGATGCGCGGAGCCGAGACGACTCCGCAGGCTCTGCCAGCAGGAGACGATGGCGCGATTCCTCCATCTGTGAAGGGCGAGGACTTCGAAGCACTCCTCACGAACTCGCCCTTCACTCGTTCACTGGGGTTTTCCGATTCGATGATCCTCACGGGCATCGCTCACCTCGAGAACGATGTCGTCGCCACCCTGCTGGACACCAAAACCATGGAGTCTCATGTGGTCTCCAAGACTGCCAATTTTCAGGGCTGGCAGTTGATCGGCGTGGGAGGGAATGGCGCCGATATGAAAACATGGTCGGCCAAAATCCAAGTTGAGGGAGGAGAGGTCGTCTCCGTCCGCTACCAGCAGCCGCCAAAAAAAATCGTCCGGGCAGCCTCGGGCGGCGGTTCCAGCGGGAACTCGCCACCTTTAAGCTCGTCTCAAATAAACGAGGCGAAACAAGCCGCCGTGAACTATCGCGAAGGCTTCACCTCGGATGGCTACCCCAAGGCACCGCCGCCTGAGATGGTGGCCAAGCTCTCGCGTCTGAGTGTGGGGCAGCGCGAAGACATCAACCGTCAAATGCTCGGCCTGCGCAACCAGGGCCTCGGCATGGAAGAACGGCGCAAGATCTATGAGAACCTCGTGGACCGTTCGGGTCAGGGCAGGCGTTGATTGGCACCGTGCGAGATCAGAAAACCGCAGAATTAGACCACTTTCGCCAGCGCACCAGCCAAGACCGCGTAGCACTGCTTCGCGGCGGCGATGGGTTCATAGCCTGGCTTGTTGAAGATCTGACCGCTGACCTCCACCACGACGGGGCCGTGATAGCCGTGCTGTTTGAGCGCGGTGAAATACTTCACATAATCCGTGCGCCCTTCACCGGGCAGCAGGAACTGGAACTTCGAGGGATCACCGGTCGAGTCCTTCACATGAATGAACTTCGTGCGCGTCAGCAGCAGCTTCATGCTTTCCTCCATGCCGATGCCTTGCAGCTCAAAGTGGCTGTAGTCGTAGGCTACCTGGATGGCCGGTGACTTCACCTGCTCAAGCAGCCACAGCAGGCGCTCCGGCGAGTTCACCGCACTGCCGACATGGGCTTTGATGGCGATCGTGGTCTGCGCCTTCTCCGCCGTCTCGGCCCAGGACTGCAAGCGCTCGGCCATGCCGGATTTCTGCTGCTCCCAGGTCGCCGGTTTGCCACCGAGCACGGTCTCGATGATCGCAGGCTGGGCTGCATTCAGCTCACGCGCCAGTTGCGCCGCATCAGTGATGCTTTGCAGCGCCTGGGCATGAGCCTTGTCATCGGCAGCGAGGCTGAGGTTCACCATCAGACAGGGCAGGTCCAGCTTCAGTGTGCTGAGCTGTTGCGCCGCCTCCTTGCGCGCTTCCGCTGTGAAGACCTTGGGTTCGGTGGGAAAACCTGCATTCAAAGCGAACTCGACATTGGCATAGCCAATCTCAGCACAGGTTTTCAATGCCTCACTCAACGACAGCGTCTTCATGCCATACAAGCTGAAGCCGAGGCTGACGCCGCCAGGCGCTGCCGCCCCCGCGACATGTGGCAGGGCAGCAAACCCCAGGGCAGTGTGCAGAAAATGGCGACGTGTGGGCATGGGCGTTAGGCGTTGGTTGGTGAACAGAACTGATAACGTAGCGGGCACTGGAATCCAACGCCAGGATTTCACACCGCGAGATGAGAAGACCGCAGAGAATACCCTTTCTCATTCATCTCAGCGATCTTCGAACTCTGCGGTGTTAAAAGTCTGAGCTGGAGCAGCGTGACGTCATTTTTGGTCGTCTCAGGGAAGAAGTTTTCAATCCAAAGCCCTCAAACGCAACCGCCTCAGTGAGTACAATGGCGACGCTGACTCGCTGACTTTTCGCGCACCATCGCGGCGCTTAGGCCCGAACTTTTCACGATTTTCCGTGAAGACTCTCTCCACGAATTCACGGCTGCCCAGCACCAAGCCATCGCTGAAATACCTCACGCGCAACCGCACCATTTCAGCGCTGCTCAGCCTGCCCTTCTCCTTGAGCACCTGCCGCGCCTCCTCGGCAGTCACGCCTACGCGCACCACGTTCTCATTTTCAGCGTCCTTGATCTCCACACCGTTGGAAAACAGCAGGCAGCGATAGGCCTCCGCACCGCCTGATTGCTCCCAGCCATCCACCGGCTTCGCGGTCACCTTGCTCAGCCCGCGCTGCGCCCGTCGGCTGCCACTCACCGCCTCCGCATAGCCACACCAGCGGTAGTCCTTTGGATCAGCCACCAGCCCAGCCCGCACAGGATTCAGGTCAATGTAAGCCGCCATCGTGTGCAGTGGCTCGCCCTTACCTTCCACCATCACGCTTTTATAGCGATCCATCCACAGCGTGCCTTTGCGTCCACGGCGCTTGTTGAACCAGCGACTGAAGCGCTCTTTGACCTCCTTAACAAAAATCGACAGCTCGCAGAAGCGCTTCTTGATCGCCTCCAGCTTCGCCAGCGCCAGTGTGTCCATGCCCAGCCGCCGCAGTTCCTCCAACTCCTGCTTCAAAAGCCCCACGAATTCACGGCTGTAGAGCGTGCGCAGATGATCGAAGAGCTTCTCCTCACCGCCCGGTCCCGCGAATCGCTCCAGCCAAATCTCACGCCTCGGCACCTCGACAAGCGCATGGAAGTGATTGCCCATGATGCAGTAAGTCACCAGTCGTACACCGGAGAACTCCGCCATCTTCCAAAGCAGCCGCCGCAGCGCCTCCTTCTCCACGTCATCAAAGAACACCTCCCCACCACAAGTGCGCGACATGACATGGTAGGTGTAACTCTCCAGCGCCCCCTTTCCCAGAATCCGACGCCGTCCACCGGACCAAGACCGCGCGGCAGGATAGGGAGCCGTCTTGGCATTGATGCCGACAAGCTGCTCTTCCAGCGGAAGAGCTTGGTTCTCAGTGGTTTTCGAGCTGCTCATGGCGAGCAATGATGGTCAAAATGGGGTGGAGATCAAGCACTGAATGCCTGGCATCTTTTTTCAAGGAAGTCGCCGAAACGCTCGCGGACAAGGCGGAGATCGAGGATGAGATCACGCACTTGATGAAGGTTTTTGAGAGAGCTTGATTCGTCAGGAGGCAGACGATCCAGCCCAGCGCCACTCCGGCAGAAATGCCGCAGAAATGCCTGGCATCTTTTTTGTTGCCGTGGCGGCGGTAGATGAGGAAATCATCGTCCAGGGTGAAAATGACGGCGTCCTTGTGCAGTTCGGACAGACGCACGAGGCAGGCATCGGCGAGTGACATCGGCCGGTCGCGGTAGCGACGCATCAGCGTGCGCAGATCGACGGCTTGATCCTCGATCTCCAGCGCGACGCGGATCACGCCGCGCTCCAGCAGGGCAAAGAGCGGATCAGTGTCCACTCCCTCGCGTTTGAGCAGAAAGGCGGCTTCGGTTAAAACGGCCTCGCAGGTCAGCATGGAAGGCTTCAGCCGCTTCCACTGCTCCACCACCCACTCGTGGTGCTCCAGACCGGCGGCGAGGAAGGAGACCAGCGGCCCCGTGTCCAACAGCACCGTCTGTCTCACCGGCCAAAGCCCTCCATGTATTTGGGATTCGTCGCCAGATCCTTCGGCAGCTTCTTGCGGACAGAGCCCGCCAGATCACGCGCCAGATCGTAGCAGGAGGTCGCACGGGCCGATTTCGCCGGCTCCAGCTCACGTTCCAGCGCCGCGCGGACCACCGCCGACTTCGTCAGACGCCGCGCACGGCTTTCTTGATCCAGCCGGAGCAGCAGCGATTCGGGGAGTTTGAGAGAAAGAGTGCTCATGAGTGGTGCAGAGTAATACATGCCATTCTCGGCGGCAATACCCAATCTGGGCCTGCGTGCGCCAAATCAAGCCGACAGGAATGCGGAGCATGATTTGTCAGACAGTTGCAGCCTGACGTCATTTCCCGAACTTCTACCGAGCTTCGACCGCCGCCAAATATTCGCGGCTTAATTTGAGCGCGGCCGACCACTCAGTCACTTCAGGACTCGTCGGCGCGAGAATCATAGCACGCTCGAAATCCGAGACGGAGCCTTTCAAAAGTGTCTTCAGCCTCTGGCGCAGGACCGCACTTCCATCTTCAAAGAAGAAGTTGAGATAGTTTCCCGCGTCACTCATTTTGTATCGTCCCCGCAACCCCGAAGTCAAACCCAAGAGTGTGGCGGCGTGTTCAGCAACCGCGTCGGCCTCAATAAAGCGGATGGCTTGGTCGAGGTAAAGAATGGCCCCTTCACTGTCCTGGCTGCTGAAACGCTCCAAACCGCAAATCCGCAGGTAGTTGGCGGCCTTCAACTTTACACTTTTTCCCAGCTTTTCATCTCCGAGTTCTCCTTTGGACAGACCCGGACAGTGATCCAACAGGGAATCCAGACGTGCCGAACCCAAAGCGTCTTCAAAGTGCTTCACGTCAGCATGAAGTATCGTCAGAAAAGACCAGCGTGCGACTTGCGTCGGCTCTTGTTTCTCCTCATAAAGCGCAACCATCGCCTCGTAGGCCGGCCCGTATCTTTCATCGAGGACCAGTGCAAGGCGCAAGGATTCGATGGCCGCATTAAAGTCTTTCACGCTTTGGGTCTCGTGCCAGTGCTGCTTCGCCTCCTCAGCCTGCCTTACATGGTCTTGCGGTGCGGAAAGTCGCGCTCTTTCGCGCATCTTCGCGATGGCTGCCCGCGCACGCCCGACCACGAGCAATTCCTCTGTGCTCGCGCCACGTTCAGAGCTTTTTAAGAGTCGTTCCGCCTCTTGGAACTGAGATTCGCCGAGGGCTTTTAAAAATCTCGGCATGAGATCCAGTTCGGCGCGGGCAGACACCGCAGGGTGCGTCGCCGGAATGATGTAGATTAGAGGGCTGTAGATTCTCAAAAATACCACTGTACCCTATGGTTATTCTATGCCTTAGAGTGAGAATGGAGCTGAACATCAAGCCGCTGAAAGATAGCCAC
>NZ_JBJXFV010000191.1:0-16825 GCF_046154365.1 Prosthecobacter sp. | reverse complement strand
GGAGCTGATCGCCGCGCTGGCCTACATGCACGACCCGCAGGCCTACATCGTGTGCAATGGCTACAAGGACGAGGAGTTCATCGATCTGGCTCTCTATGCTCAAAAGATGGGCCTACAGGTCGTCCTGGTGCTCGAAATGCCCACCGAGCTCAATTTGATCCTCGAACGCTGCAAAAAGATGGGCGTGCGTCCCACGCTCGGCGTGCGTTTCCGCCTCAGCGCCGAAAGCGCCGGTCACTGGAGCGGCAGCGGCGGGGATTCGAGCGTCTTCGGCCTCAATATCTCGCAGCTCATGCACGTCGTCGATCACCTGCGTGAGCACGGCATGCTCGATTGCCTGCGCATGCTTCATTATCATCAAGGCTCGCAGATTCCGAACATCCGCGCCATTCGCCAGGCGGTCACAGAAG
This sequence comes from Prosthecobacter sp., assembly GCF_046154365.1. Taxonomy (GTDB): domain Bacteria; phylum Verrucomicrobiota; class Verrucomicrobiia; order Verrucomicrobiales; family Verrucomicrobiaceae; genus Prosthecobacter. The sequence goes on along the minus strand of NZ_JBJXFV010000191.1, from coordinate 16,415 downwards.
CCACGCGTGTGTATTGCGGCCTCGTCCAAGAAGGTGCTCGCATGGGCATCCTCGATCTGGGCGGCGGTCTCGCCATCAGCTACGACGGTCAAAAAGGCGCCAGCGCCGCCAGCAGCAACTACGGCACCAAGGAATACTGCGCCGACATCATCGAAGCCATCACCGAAGTCACCGCCGAGGCCGGTGTGCCGCATCCCGACATCATCACCGAGTCCGGTCGCGCCATCGTGGCCTACTACAGCGTGCTGGTGATCAACATCCTCGACATCAACCGCTTTGAGTCCCGCTCGGACATCAGCGAGATCCAGATCAGCAAGGACTCCCCTGCGCTGCTGCGCAATCTGCACGAGCTACGTGTCGAATCCTCGCGCAACGCCGCCAAGACCAGCCGCGACCGCCTTCAGGAGATCTACAACGACGCCGTTTATTACCGCGACAAGCTCCGCAGCGAATTCAACTACGGCAAAGTGAACCTCCGCCAGCGTGCGCATGGCGAAGAACTCTACTGGGACATCTTGAAGTGGGTCTCCGACATGCGTGAGCAGTGCGAGCACGACGGCTCCCAGATGGAGCGCCTCGAAACCATCCTCACCGATTACTACTACGGCAATTTCAGCGTCTTCCAGAGCCTGCCTGACCTTTGGGCCATCGATCAGATCTTCCCCGTGATGCCGATCCATCGCCTCAAGGAGAAGCCCACGCGCAATGCCGTGCTCTCCGACATCACCTGCGACAGCGACGGCAAGATCGACAAATTCGCCCTCGCTGACGGCATCAGCCGCAGCCTGCCTCTTCACGATCCCGAGATCGAAAAAGGCCACGAATACATGCTCGGCATCTTCCTCGTCGGTGCTTACCAGGAAACCCTCGGCGACCTGCACAACCTCCTCGGCGACACCAACGTCGTCTCCGTTCACATCGAGGGCGGCAAGGTCAAATACAGCGAGCTGGAAGGGGACAGCGTCTCCGAAGTGCTCACCTACGTCGAATACGATCCCAAAGACATGCTCACCCGCTTCCGCAATCTTGCCGAAAGCGCCGTCGTCTCCAAACGCATCACCGCCACCGAGCGTCGTGAGATCATCGAGAGCTTCGAGGCCGGTCTGCGCGGCTACACGTATTTCGAGAGCTGAGGACGTAGGTTGGGTGTGTGCTGCGCCAAGCAGCATCACCACATGCCATGCTCCCTTCGCAGCACCGCCCGACTGATTGGGCGTGGTGGAGCCTTGGCGTGAGCGCTGCGAGACGGGCGGGCTGTCGCCACACCCATCCTACTTCCAGCGGGCGTCACGCCTTCGCATCATGCAAACGTCGCCTTCCGCAAAATCGCCCGCTGCAGCAGTTCCAGATACTGCGCACACGGAATCTCATGCCCGCCAAACATCGCCAGATGCGGCGTGGTCCATTGCGTGTCATGCAGCAGGTAGCCACGCGCATGCAGCCGCCATTGCAGATGCGTCAGCGCCACCTTGGACGCCTGCGGCTCACGACTGAACATCGATTCACCGAAAAATGCCCCACCGATGCTCACGCCATACACGCCGCCACGCAGTTTGCCATCACGCCAGACTTCCACACAATGCGCGAAGCCAAGACGATGCAGTTCCTCGTAAGTGTCCATGATCGTGTCCGTGATCCAGGTCTCCTCACGATCCGCACAACCGCGAATCACATCGCCAAACGCCGTGTCCCAACGCAATTCAAAGGGGTGCTGCTTCAAGTAGCGCTCAAACCGGCGCGGCACATGAAACTCTGCTACCGGCAGGATGCCGCGCATCTTGGGCCGGTACCACGAGATGGAGCCGTCGTCCTCCCCCATCGGGAAGGCGCCCTCGCAGTAGGCATTCAGCAGATCCACAGGCTCGATTCGCGGCATGGGCGAGTTTAAAGTTTAAAGTTTAAGGTTCAAAGTTTGAATCACGCAGCTTGAAACTTTAAACCTTAAACTTGAAACTGTTTGGAATGAACCTCGCGAATCAGATCACCATCTTCCGCATCCTGCTGATCCCCGTTTTCATCGGGCTGGTGATCTATTACGGCGACAGCGCCCGTGGCGTACATCCCAATGAAGCGCTGCGCCTCTGGGCCGCTGCGGTGTTTGGCATCGCCGCGATCAGTGACGCCATCGACGGCTGGGTCGCCCGCCGGTTCGACCAACGCACGCGTTTTGGGGCCATCGTCGATCCTTTGGCGGACAAGCTGCTCATGCTCTCGGCCATCATCCTGCTTAGTTTCACTGCCTGGCGGCAGCATTTTCCGCTGTGGTTCCCGATCCTCGTCATCGGTCGCGACCTGCTTTCCATCGGCGGTGCTTTTTTGATCGACCATTTTGCCGGCAAATTTCAGATTCACACCCACTGGAGCGGCAAAGTGGCCACGTTTGCCCAGATGGCGGCCATTCTGTGGATCTTGCTCGATCTCTCCCCTGCCCTGCTCATTTGGCCCACCATCTTTGCCGGTTTCTTCACCGCGCTCTCCGGTTTCATCAATCTGGCCGACGGCGTCCGGCAGTTGCAAGCTGCCGGACATGATTGACGCGGGGGCTGCCTAGTGCTCCTTGAACAATGCTCAAAACCGTCGCCATCGTCGGACGCCCCAATGTGGGCAAGTCCGCGCTCTTCAACCGCCTTGCCGGCAAAACCATCTCGATCGTCCACGATCAGGCCGGGGTGACGCGGGATCGCATCACCGCGCAGTGCCGTCGCGGTCCCGCGTGGTTCGAGATCATGGACACGGGCGGCATCGGTGCCAGCACCGAGGACGTGCTGACCGATCAGGTCCAAGTCGAGGCCGCCATCGCCCTCGAAGTGGCCGATTTGCTCATGTTCGTCGTCGATGTCGTCGATGGCATCACCACCATCGACCAGAGCCTCGCCCGTGAACTGCGCCGCACCAGCAAGCCGGTCATCCTCGTCATCAACAAGGCCGATTCTCCCAAGCGCAAGCTCAACGCCGGTGAGTTCAGCAAATTCGGCTTCGCGGACACCGTCGAAGTCAGCGCCGCGCATGGTCTCGGCATCGATGACCTCGTCGCACTCGTCGCCGAGCGTCTTGATTTGAAGGAATCGAGCGAAACCGAAGACGCCAAGGCCGGTCAATCCGTCCGCCCGCTCAAACTCGCCATCGTCGGCCGCCCAAACGCTGGCAAATCCTCGCTCGTGAACGCCATCCTCGGCCAGGAACGTGCCATCGTCAGCGAAGTCCCCGGCACCACACGCGATGCACTCGACATCCAGGCCACTTGGAATGGCAAAAAATACCAGCTCATCGACACCGCCGGCATCCGCCGCCGCGCCCATCTCGACACCGTGGTCGAAATCTCCAGCGTGGATCGCAGCCTGCAGAGCATCAAACGTGCGGACTTGTGCCTGCTGGTCATCGACTGTGCCGCTGGCGCGAAAATGCAGGACCGCAAGATCGCCCAGATCATCTTGGAGGAGCGCAAGCCCTGCATCCTCGTCATGAACAAGTGGGATCTCTTCCATCCCGACGCACCGCAGAAGGACCGCATCGAATTCCTGGATGAACTGATGCGCCGCGAGTTCTTCTTCCTCAACTACGCCCCGCTCGTCGCCATCTCGGCCAAGAACAAGGAACACGTCGGCAAACTGTTCGTACAGATCGAAAAAGTGCGCAACGGCTCGCAGAACCGCATTGGCACCGGTGCCCTGAACCGCCTGCTGAGCAACGCCATCGAAAACACCCCCGGCGCCCTCGGCCGCAGCACCCACAGCTTCAAGCTGCTCTACGCCACGCAGGTCAATGAAGCCGAAGGCTTCGCCATCCCCGTGCCGCACTTCGTCCTGTTTGCCAATCGTGCCGCCAAACTCACCGACAGCTACCTGCGCTATCTCGAAAAAGTCATCCGCGACGAGTGGAGCGCCCCCGGCGTGCCCTTCAAGATGAGCGTGCGCGGCAAAGGGCCGAAGAAGGGGAAGTAAGTAGTGCTTAGTGCTCAGTTTATCTGTGCAAACACTGAACACTGAGCACTCAATGTCATTAAGTTAAGGCACTTCTCATGATGTGTTCCCGCAGATTCAGATAACCCGCAGATTTTTCCGGATCCCAATCTGCGGGTTTTCTGAATCTGCGGGAACTCCTTCTTAACTTAATGACATTGACTGAGCACTGAGCGCATGGCCGAAGCACTCGCACCTTTGGATTTTGGCACTCGCAGCTTCCAACCGCAGACGTTGCTGACTAGTCTGCGGCATGGCCACCATCCAGACCACCACCGTCGGCTCCTATCCCGTCCCAGAATGGCTCAGCGCTCTGCCCAGCGAGGCAGCCGTCATTGATGCCACTCGCGTCGTTTTCGACACACAGCGTCAAGCCGGCATTGATCTGCCCACGGACGGCGAATTGTATCGTTTCGACGTCAATCATCCCGACACCAACGGCATGATCGAGTACTTCGTCCACAAGCTCGGCGGCATCGACAGCCGCGTGGGCCGTGCCGACACCGCCGCGTTTCGCGCCAAGCATGAAATGGCCTTCCGCAGCAAGCCTGCGGCCGTCGTGCGCGGTCCCATCACCGAAGGCGTGCTCAATCTGGCCGAAGACTGCGCCCGTGCGGGCAAGGTGGCCGGTGGGCCGTTCAAATTCACGCTCACCAGCCCCTACATGCTCGCCCGCACCTTGCTGGACACGCATTACCACGACTTCGCCGCGCTGAACATGGCCATCGCCGACGCTTTGGCCGCACAGGCCGCTGATTTGCAGTGTGACTGCGTGCAGGTCGATGAAGCCAACATTCCCGGCAATCCCGCCGATGCACCGCTCGCTGCTGCCGGCATCAATCGTGTACTGGATGCCGTGAAAGGCCGCAAAGCCGTGCATTTTTGCTTCGGCAACTATGGCGGCCAGACGATTCAAACAGGCGAATGGGCCGCATTGATCAGCTTCCTCAACGCCCTGCGTGCCGATCACCTCGTGCTCGAACTCGCGCATCGTCCTGCCGCCGATCTCGATGCTTTGAAGGAACTCGATCCCAAAATTGGTGTCGGCCTCGGCGTTGTGGACATCAAAGTGAACCACATCGAGTCCGCCGACGACATCGCCCGCCGCATCGAAGCGGCCGAGAAAAAGCTCGGCGCAGGCCGCGTGAAGTTCATCCACCCCGATTGCGGCTTCTGGATGCTCAAACGCAGCATCGCTGATCGGAAGATCGAAGCTCTGGCCAAGGGGCGCGACAAGTTCGAGGGGCGCTAAGCCAGCCCAAACAGCTTCTTCAGCGCCGCCTCATCCGCCGTGGTGGCGAGCAGGAAGCTCTGCGTGCCATCGCTCCAGCTTGCCATGTGCCAGTTCTTGCTGGTTTGGAACTGCGGTTGCATTTGCGGCGGAGCACTGACTAGGGCGTTGTTGTCCATGACGACGAGGTGCGCCTCCTTGCCGGGCTGAATTTCAAAACAGATGATGGAAGCCACACGTCCGGCGACCTGGATGCGTTTGCAGGCGAGCACGGGCATACCGCCCACGGTGCCTGGCAGACGAACGGGAGTCGGCGATTGATCGGCAACGAGCAGCTTCTTGATGGCTTCAAAGTCGCGCGACAAGTGATCGACCCTGGTCACGCCGTATTCGACTTTCGTCACGGCGGCGAGCGATTCGGCCTGCCACGAGGGCATTTCGCCGCTCACGGGCCACAGCATAAACCAGCCGAGCACGACGGCCGCTGCGGCTGAGATCAAAGTTGGCAACATCCAGCGCACAGGCCGTTTGGCCGGTTTTTTGGCGGCTTGCAGGATGCTTTCTCGCAATCCCGCTGGAATGGAGGCCGCGAATGCTTCGGCGACATCTTCATCAAAGGCGGTGCGCTTTTCCAGCCATGCACCTAGTGCGGGATCGCTCTCCGCCATCGCACGAGCCTCCGGTGACGCGTCCTGAGGGCGGAGCGTCGTGGCGTCGAGTTCGAGTTGGGCTTCTTCGCGTGTCACGAGGCGGCTTGGTGGTTGAAGTTGGCTGGGATAATGTTGGAAGAGGCTGCAGTGAGAATGGCGCGCAGGTGGTTTTTCGCGCGGGAGAGGCGTGACATGACCGTCCCGATGGGCAGTCCCAGTGTTTCGGCGATGTCGCGGTAGGATAGCTCTTTGAGGTAAAAAAGCACGAGGGGAGCGCGGTAGTTGGGATCGAGCTGCTCCAGGGCGTGATGCAGAGTGGCGCTGTCCACACGCGGAATTTCGCCCTCATCGTCGTTTTGCACACTGCCGTGCAGATCGGGTTCAAACTCGACCTGCTCATATTTTTTCTCGCGCCGGGCGATGCCGAGCCACTCGCGATAAATCGTGGTGAAGAGCCAGGTCTTCACTTTGGTGGCATCACGCAGGCTATGGCCCTTTTTCGCCCATTGGAGGAAGGTTTGCTGCACCAAGTCCTGTGCCGTGGCCTCGCGCTTGCACATGCTCAGGGCAAAGCGATAGAGCCCTTGATAATGGGCATCCACAATCTGCTCGAAACTGGGAGTTGCGTCCATCATGCGACGGGCAGGGATGGTGCGGGTTTGCGGCAATGCAAAGCCGAAGTTGAAGGTGAGTTCCATGAAATCATTGATTCTGATTTAACGCTGCTGCCACCTGGGGGCAGGCGCGGCGTGGTGTTGGCGGAGGCTCAAAGTTCTCAGAAGTGGGTGTAGTGGTGAACTGGAAAGTCGGCTACCGCAGCGCAGCGCGTTGCTCCGGCGTCAGGTAGTTCATGGCCTTCGCCGCATCGACACGGACCCAGGCGTTTACCTTGGTCGCCTGCTCGGGTGTGAGGTTCAGCCGCGCTGCCGCTGTGCCCTGCAACTGCTTCTTCTGGTCGCTAACGGGAGCGGCGGTGTAGCCAGCGAGCCTTCCAGCTTTCAGTCGCCCAGGCTCGAGGGCGGCGAGGTCAGCTTCTGGCAGAAAGATCGCATGGGCGCACTCCACACGCGCCGCATCCGCCACCAGACGGGGAAGGGAGATAAGGCCCGGATCATAGCGCACGAGCGTCACTTCCTGACCTTGAATGAAGCCAGCCTCGGTCGTCAAAACGCCGTCGATTTGACCGAGCTTCATTTCCCCCGTCCAAAAGCAATCCATGGCAAACGCGGCCAGCTTTGCCTCGTCTGAGCGCCCCGCCACCAAGTCCTGGACGGCCTCTGGCACGGGCTTCCCAGCCGCCTTGAGCGCCTCCGCCATGCGCTGGGCGAGCGGGCCTGTCTCCCACACCCTGTCGCGCCTCGGGATGAGGTCCGCGCCTTTCGCGTCGAGAAACCGCACCACTTGAAAATTCCATGCTGGCTCGCCAAAGCGCTGCAACGCCGCCGCATCCTTCCCGCCTGCGTTGTTGTGAATCAACACCGGAATGAAGTGCTCATGGACAGCCGCCACCAGCCCTGGATGCGAAAGCACCTCCCGCCCGAACTGCTTGCATCCCGCGCAGCCAGGCACCTCCTGAAACAGGGCAAAGATCGGCCTGCCAGAGCTCGCGCTTAGACGCAAGGCCTCATTCATGTCACGGCCCCATCTCACCGCCCCGACTTCCTCGGGCACCTTGTCAGCCGCCTGACATGCAGTCACTGTCATGGCCAGAAGTGAGTTCAAAAATAAACGTCGTGGGAGATGGGAAAGCAGTTTCATCGTTCACAGTGAGAGGCGGTTTCTAGGGGTTTTATTCCCAGAAGCAAAAGAAGGCTCATCAATTGTCTAGAGCATTTCTCCTGCGCAGCTCATTGTCGATGGAAAACTTTCCAGGGCCGAAGGTGAAGATGATCAGGCTGGCGAGCAGGAAGAGGAACGGCGCGGCGGTGACGAAGGAATCGGAGTCGCTCCAGATCGTCTTCACCACATCGAGATGCGCCGTGAGATAGGCAACGATCATCGTGAACATGAGCGGCACGGTGACGATGCGTGAGAACAGGCCGATGAGCAGCAGCAGGCCGCCAAGGCATTCGGTGCTGCCAGCCAGGATGGCATTGAGCTGCGGAAATGGGATGCCGAGTTCCGTGAAGAAGGCGGTGGGAGCGCTGATGTCCTCCAGCTTGCCTTTGCCGGTCTGAAAAAACTGCCAGCCCCAGTAGAAGCGGATACCGAGGAGCAGCGGATCAGGCAAAAGAGCGGCAATGCGGTCGAGGAGGGCGTTGGTGAAGGTCCAGGGTTTCATGGTTTGAGCGAATGTTTGCAAAACCAGCCGAGCTGCGACCATTCGGCAAACCAGTCGCGGATTTGGGCGGGCCAGTCGGTTTCGGGCGTCGCATTGGTGAGGGCGAGATCGATGGCTTCAGCGAGCGTGAGGCCGTCACGCAGCGCTGCGAGCAGTTGGAAGGCCTCGGCCGCAAGGCGCTTGAAGTAGAGGCGGTTGTCGTGGCGGTGGATGACGAGGTGAACGCGTTCGCGCTTCAAAGTCGGCCTGCGGCGGACCGTTTCTCGTGAAGGAGCTTCGGACATGGCCTGGCTGGCACCACCGCGGACTTCAGCGTCGGACTTTTTCATCGCGGTGATGAAGTGATCGACGGCGTGGTCGATCTGCACGAGCACAACGCAGGGCTGGACGCCGAGACGCAGCGTGACGGGGTCGCTGCCGAGCAGGTCGTCGATGTGCAGCGGCTTTTTGAGCGCTTCATCGAAGGCGAGTGTCTGCGCCCACTCAATACGAGCCACATCGCGTGCGTTGGACTCGGTGATGAACTGCGGGAGCTGGGAGCCAAGATTTCGCAGTGTCCACGAGACACTCGAATGCGCGGCAAGGTAATCGCGGCATAGCTGGCGGAAACGGCGTTCGCCGAGGAAGACGCGAAGTGCCGGATAATCGTCGTAAAGGCAATCGAGCAGGCGGAACCAATACTGGCGTGCGTAGATTTCGAGACGCTGGAAGCCGGTCATGCGGTCGTTGGGCGTGATGAAGTCGGCCTGCGTGCTTTTTTGCAGGCCGTCACTCCGCGTGAGCGGCTGCATGAGTGCGGCGGCCATGCTACGCTGGAGCACGCGCAGATCGGTGTTGGTGCGGAGTTGGCTAGGCGTGGGCATGCTCATGGAGGTAGCGGTTGGCTTTGAGTGCCTCGGCATGGACTTCATCGAATGATGGAATGCGGTCGTCCCATTCGAGCAGGGTGGCGGTATTGCCGGTGAGGCGGACGGCTTCGGCGTAGAGATCCCACACGGGATCGGGCACGGGATGATCGTGCGTATCGAGGATGACGTGATCGAGGCGTGTATGACCTGCGATGTGAATCTGACCGACGCGATGATGCGGCACGGCGCGGAGGTAGGCGAAGGGATCGAAACCGTGATTCTGCGAGGAGACGTAGATGTTGTTCACGTCGAGGAGGATGCCGCAGTCGGCCTGCTCGGCGACTTCGTTGAGGAATTCCCATTCCGTCATCTCGTTCTGCGTGAACTCGGCGTAGCTGCTCACATTTTCGACGCAGATGGGCACTTCAAGGAAGTCGCGGGCTTGTTTGATCTTTTCTGCGGTGTGTTTCGCCACACTCATCGTGTAAGGCATCGGCAGCAGGTCATGCGAGCAACGGCCATCGACGCTGCCCCAGCAGAGATGATCCGAGAGCCAAGGAGTATTCGTGCGCTTCACCAGGCGCTTGAGTTTTTTGAGGTGATCGCGGTTCAGCGGGTCGGCGTTGCCAAAGTACATCGCGACGCCGTGCTGCACGACGCGATATTGTTCCAGAATGCTGTCCAGCACCTCCAGCGGACGACCGCCATCGACCATGAAATTTTCGGAGATGATCTCGAACCAGTCGCAGACAGGTTTCTTCTCCAGGATGTGCCGGTAGTGCGGCACCCGGAGGCCGAGACCGATGCCGAGATCGGTTTGACCGTTGAAGGCGTTGGCGGGCATGCGGTGGAGTTCAAAGTTTCAGGTTCAAGGTTCCAAGTTCTGGCGAATGACTGACCGCAGCCACACGCAGGGGTGGCGGGTGGCTGCGGAAGTCTGCGCTGCTTATTTGGGCTTCTTCGGCATGGTGTTGCAGCCGCCTTTGCCTTTGCAGGAGTTCTTGCCCTTGCAGCCGTTGTCGCCGGACTTGCAGCCGCCCTGCCCCTTGCAGTCGTTGTGCCCCTTGCAGGTGTGCTGGCCCTTGTCGGCCATCTTTTCGATGGAGACGCCGAGGCTGGCAGCCTTCTGGGTGGAAGTGGTCTGGGAGGCGTAAGCGCCGGAGAGAAGGCCGGTGAAGGCGGCGGCGGCGATGATGTGTTTGGTACTCATGGTTTGTGTGATGTGCGTTGGTTTGTTGAGCGACTGTGGTCGTGATGACGGGCAGTCGGGGCGTGTGAGCCTGAGGCAGGAAGGTTTATTCCCGCCGAATGCATTATTTTTTTGCCAAGGCAGGGAAAGCCCTGCTTTAGTTCCCTTCTGCGTGGCACTGACCTCGCGTCAGGTTCATGGCATCTCCCAAGCACATTCATTTCATCGGCATCTGCGGCACCGCGATGGGTTCTACTGCGGTCGCGTTGCGTGCCCTCGGTCACACGATCAGCGGCTCGGACGCGCAGGTTTATCCACCGATGAGCGATGTGCTGCGCGGCGCAGGCATCACGCTGTCCGAAGGCTACGGGCCGCAAAATCTTCCCGCCACGGCGGATGTGTATGTCGTGGGCAATGCGATCTCACGCGGCAATGCGGAACTGGAGGCGGTGCTGGAACAGAAGCTGCCGTATGTTTCGATGGCAGAACTGCTCAAGCAGGAGGTCATCCAGGGCAAACGCAGCTTCGTGGTGAGCGGCACGCATGGCAAAACGACGACGACGACGATGCTGGCGTGGATTTTCGAGCAGGCGGGCAAGAATCCCGGCTTCATGATCGGCGGCGTGCCGGAAAACTTCACCAGCGGCGCACGCTTCACGAATTCAGACATCTTCATCATCGAAGGCGACGAGTACGACACCGCCTACTTCGACAAGCGCAGCAAATTCCTGCACTACCTGCCCGAGTGCGCGATCGTGAACAACATCGAGTTCGATCACGCGGACATCTTTGAGAATTTGGATGCGATTCTGCTCTCGTTTCAGCGCATGCTCAACACGGTGCCGCGCAACGGACTCGTGCTGATCAACGGCGATGATCCGAACTGCCTCACGCTGCGTGCGAAGTGCCCTGCACCGCTGAAAACCGTGGGTCTCGGCCCGACCTGCGACTTCCGCATCAAACTCACTGGTTCGACGCCGGAGAGCACGGCGTTTGAGATCAACGGTGCAGCGTTTGCCGTGCCGATGATGGGCGAGTTCAACGTGCGCAACGCGGCGATGTGCGTGTGCGCGGCACGTTTCGGTGGTTTGACCGATGAACAGATTCGTGAGGGCCTGAGCACCTTCCGTGGCATTCGCCGCCGCCAGCAGGAACGTGGCACGGCGCACGGCATCACCGTGATTGATGACTTCGGCCATCATCCGACCGCAATCCGCGAAACACTGCGCGGTCTGCGCCAGCGCTACAACGGCCGCCGCCTGTGGGCGCTGTTTGAGCCGCGCTCGAACACGAGCCGCCGTAATGTGCTGCAGAACGAATTGATCGAGGCGTTGACCGAAGCTGATGGCTCCGTGATCGCCGCTGTGGCTAACCCCGAGAAAGTGGCGGCAGATCAACGCCTGGATACTGCGAAGGTGGCGCTGGCCGTGACCTCACGCGGCAAGCCGTGCTGGTTTGAGGCAAACACGGACGCGATTGTGAGCCGCTTGAAGAATGAAACACGCACGGGCGATGTGATCGTCGTGTTCAGCAACGGCGGCTTTGACGGCATTCACGACAAGTTGCTCCAGACGCTTTGATACGCGGAGTTCAGCCTTCAGACGCTTTGATACGCGGAGTTCAGCCTTCAGGCGGCAGGGCGTGGCATTCCCAGCGTATCGTTTCCGGCTAAAGCCGGGACTCCGAACGGTTAATAAACAATCTGCACCTCGTCGCCCACGCGCACCTGGCCGAAGAACTGCTTCGCTTTCTCATACGGCAGGCGGATGCAGCCATGGGAGGCCGGATGACCCGTGACGTAACCGCTGTGCAGGCCGATGGCGCCGCAGTTCAAGCGCATGAACCAGGGCATGGCGACGTGGTAAAGCGTGGAGACGTGGGAGGTATGCTTGTCGGTGATGACGTAGCGGCCCGCCGGCGTGCCATAGCCTTGGCGACCCGTCGAAACCATGGTGTGGTTGATGATGCTGCCATTCTTCGTCACCCACGCACGCTGGCTGGAAAGATCGACAGTGACGAGCGTGTCTGGCTCGGAGTCGGGATCGCGGCCCAGCAGCACGCGCATGAGGAACAGATAGCCCTGCGTGGCGGCAAAGTTGATCGGGTAACGATGATAGCGCGTGGTGCCGAGGCCGGGCTTCGCGCCCGCACGCATCAAAGTGACGGCACCTTCGACATCACCGCGTGCGGCACAGCAGATCAGCGGCGTGATGCCGCGATCGCTTTCCATGGTGTTGCGCAGGTCTTTGATCATGCAGCGGTCGATGAGCTGCTTGGACACAGGGGTTTTGAACCGGGTGTTGGGATCGACTCCGGCATCCAGCAGCGCCTCCAGCACCTCGGCATTGCGGCGGAGTGATGCAATCGCGATGGGCGGCTGCTTTTCATGCGCCGGCTCGTTCATGTCCACACCGGCAAAGAACAGCACACGCACGCATTCAGCACGTCCCATGCGCACGGCGGCACAGAGCGGTGTGTCACCGCCGAGCGTCGTTTCATGGGGTGAAACGCCGAACGCGATGAGTTTGGCGAGATGCGCGGCATCATCATTGAGCACCGCTTGGTAAGCCTGCGGCAGCGCATCGGTGCGCGGCATCAGACGCGTCCAATGCTCGGTGATGGGATCAATGACCGGACGCCAGGCCTGTGGTTTGACGACGACGATAGGAGCGGGCTTGCTTGGCTTCACAGTGACCACTGCGGGCTCTGCGTTGGCTGGTTTCACCGGCATGACCACGACGGGCTTCGGCTTCGCAGCTTCAGCGGCTCGTTTGAGCGCGTCTTTTTCGGCGGTGGATGGCGTGATCTTGGGCATCACCGGTGTGAAAGTCGTATCGACTGGCAATGCGGCACGAATCTCGGCAGAAACCTCGTTCAATTTGCCCTGGCGTACTTTGGTGGTCGCAGCAGTGGGCAGCGTGACTATTTCAGGCCGGAACAACTCATTGTCCTTCAGCAGGTGAATGAGTCCGCCGCAGACTGCCACGCCGACGACCGGCGGGAGTACACAGGCACCCAGCATGTTGAACCATTTATTTTTCATTTTTGAGTCACAGGCGCGCCATTCATAACAAAAATGACCGGTGTGTCGAGCATCAATTTCGTTGAGCGGGGACCGTGCCAACTCCCCAGGCGGTTTCTCCCACGTAAAAGGCATGTTTTTGTGGTGCTAAAGCAATGATTTATGGCAAACCCGAGGCGTGATGGGAGGGTACTTTATGTTCATGCACGCCAAACCATCAACGCCATCGTGGCCAGTCATTATGGCTGTTGCATTGGCTTTGCTGTGCATGAGCGCGACGCCATGCCACGCCATTTTGTTTTACGATACGGGTAACTCGACGCACAACACCGCAGCACCGACGGGCATCTTCCAGGATTCAGGCTGGCAGTATGAGGGATTGTACGGCGCGTATCTCGGCACGATGATCGCGCCGCAGTATTTCATCACGGCGCAGCACTTCGGCACGCAGGGCAGCACTTTCACACAGAGCGGCATCTTCAATGGCGGCTCTGATGTGACCTATAACATCGACCTCATCGCGAACAGCGGCACTGGCTACTGGGACATCGCGGGCACCGACCTGCGCATCTTCAAAATCAACGAATCCTTCAGCACCTACGCGCCGCTATATACCGGTACATCGGAAGTCGGACTCACGCTGGTCACGAACGGCCGCGGCGGGTCGCGTGGTGCCGAGGTACTGGTCAGCAGTGTCCTGCATGGCTGGGAACACAGTGCCCCGGACGGCACCGCACGCTGGGGCAGCAACACGGTGAGCAGCATCTACTCCAGCGCGCTCGGCGATCTGATCACCGCCAATTTCAGCGCCAGCGGCACCGCTGAAGAAGCCACGCTGTCCGGCGGCGACTCCGGTGGCGGTGTCTTCGTCAATGACGGCGGCATCTGGAAGCTCGCTGGCATCAACTACAGCATCGACGGCCGTTTCGACACGAACAACACTGTGAGCGACGGCTCTGACTTCGACGCCGCTTTGTTTGATCGTGGCGGTCTTTATCAGGGCTCCGATTCGTTCGGCTGGACGTTTGTGCCCAATCTACCGCTGGACAATCCCTCCAGCTTCTACGCCTCGCGCATCTCTACAAATGCCGTTGCCATCATGAACATCGCGGTGGTTCCAGAACCGCGTTCCGCTCTGCTCGTCTTGCTCGCCGCGGTTAGTTCGGTGATGCAGCGCAGGCGTGTCACGCCGCAAGCTTGATCTCGGCAAAAATCAACCGCCCTGCGCTGGTCGGCAGCGTGCCGGAAACAACCACTTCAACGGTTTGCCCGAGCTGTGCTACAGCATTGTTCACCACAATCATCGTGCCATCCGGCAGATAACCCACGGCCTGATTCTTGTCCTTGCCCGCCTTCGTCAGCGGCAGGAGCAGTTCATCGCCCACACTGAGTTCAGGATGCAGGGCAGCGGCCAGTTCGCGAAAGCTGAGTACCGCGATGCCGCGCAGACGGGCCACTTTGGCGAGATTGTCGTCATTCGTGAGCAGCCGTGCGTTCAATTCACGCGCCAAGGTCACGAGGCGCGTGTCCACCGGCGCATCAATGGCACCTGCGGCATCCTCAAGGATGGAGACATTCATTTCGGGCAGCGTGCGCAGCCGCTCCATCATCTCCAGGCCGCGTTTGCCACGCAAAACCTTCGCGGACTCGGCGGACTCGGCCAAGCGTTGCAGCTCATCGAGCACGAAACGCGGCACCACCACCGCACCGCTGAGAAATCCCGTGGCAAAGACGCCGGGTAATCGGCCATCGATGATCACATTCGTGTCCAGCAGCATCGGCTCGCCTTCCGAGCCATCACGACGAAAGCGGACATAGGGGATCAGGAAGGCGAACTGGTCGCGGTCGCTGCGCAGCGCGAAGGTGACGCCAAAAAACGCCAGCGTGCCGTAGATGCAGATCTCCACGATGTTTTGGATCATCGCGCCATCGGCATGGTTCTGGAAGTACGCGAGCTGGAACACGCCGATGCGCGTGATCAGCCACGCGCAGAACAAACCCACCGCCAACCCCAGCGTGGCATGCGAAAAATCACGCAACGTGAAACGGGCGAAGATGGTATCCAACACCATGAGTAGCCCCATGAATGCCGCGCCACTCACCGCACCGATCCAGGCCTCCTGCTGCAGCCCGATGGCGATCGCCATGCCGATGAAAACGGAGAAGGCGAAGAACAGCGCGCGCACAAGGCGGATGGGCCAGGAGGTTTTCATGCAGATTGTCAGGGGATAAGATCAAATCACCAGCCGGGCAAAAAGAATCTCCCCGCATTTCATCACGGCTTGAACGCCAGGCCCCCACGCCGCATGAACTGCAGTTCGATCCCGACGCTGTGAAACAGGCGGCCCATCTCGCTCTCAAATTCCGCCATGCTGCGGCCTGCGAGAATGAAATCCCGCACCGCCTGCTCCTGCGGCACCTGGTTTTCTACCGCACGCAGGAAGGCCGTGACGCCCGCCCCGTCTCCGGCACGATCCAGATAATACAGATAGAAGGTGAGCAGCAGTGCCGAAGCCTTGTTCTCACTCGCCGCCGCAGTCGCCAGGCCCGCGCTCCACGTTTTGGCATCCAGGGCCATCAGCTCAGCCACGTTCAGCATCGCAAAACGCACCGCCGGTCCCATCTGCCGCGCACCGCGTTCACGCAGGCTTTGCTTCAGCAACTCCGCCGACTCGGCGGCATCCGCCACCAGCCACACGGGTAACACACGGTTGGTGGTTGTGGCGTTGTCCTGACGCGGTTGAACTTTCTCCGGCGGCGGTTCCGCAATCCCCTTCTTCATGGCATAAGATGCCAGTTGGGATGACTGCGCCGTCTCCAGCAGCGGTTTGAGGCTGCGTGCCTCGGCCAGCGGCGATTCACGCCTCGCCTCGACCGCCTGCGGGTGCGGCGATTCTTCCTTCAACCACAGCACAAACGCCGTGACGATTGCGCTGGCTGCGATGACCACGACACCACGCATCATCCCGGTAAGACGCGCCTTCCCTCGCGTCCGCCGTTTGCGACGGACGTTGGGCTGATCTACCACCGCCACGGGCGGGTGCATGGGAGCGTTGGGATGCATGGCACACGGTACTGACCGGGTAAAAGCTCACATCGTCAAGCCCTCTTAATTCTACCTTGTTAAATATAGACATTGCTATTTTACCACGATCAGCGAGTTAGCAGCACATGCACTCACCCGCGGAGGGCATGCAACGACAGCCACCTATCCACCCACAGCATCGGCCGCCAT
>NZ_JBJXFV010000169.1:0-36530 GCF_046154365.1 Prosthecobacter sp. | reverse complement strand
AGAGGCACAGAGAACACAGAGATTTGATTTTTTGGACAGTCCACCCAGTGGTGAAGTCGCCTCCTGCTTCTTCGATCCTCTGTGTGCTCGGTGTCTCTGTGGTTCAACTGCACGGTTACGGCTGAGGAGGAACTCCTGCAACGGACGGCGGGTCTGGCCGGCGCACGGGAGAAGCTGCTGCAACTCCTGCGGGATGGGATGACCTCCTGGCAGGCGGCCCTGGACTAGGCGCCGGCGGGCAGCATGCAGCGCGTGGAGGTGTGGGAAGGCCTCACCGCCTGGAAGGCGCAGATGCGCGCGATGGTGAAAGACGCCCTGACGGCCAAGAGCGACCCGCACGAACTGGCCACCTACCGCGAGGCGCTGTGGATTCTGGAAGAGGGATGAGATGCCTTTGGAACCACTCATCGGACACGGTTCATTAAACTGAGGCATCGAAGCGCTTGTGGGCGCGCGCATTCTCGTTTTCTTCGGCGCACTTTCATCTGTCCGCCGCCATGCCAGCCACCCGCGCCGCGCTGAAACAGGAACTCCACCACGCCCTCACCGCCGTTGAGTGACTGGTGAAATTCAACCTTGCCAAGATGCCATCTGTCCGTCATTCTAGTCGCAACAATACCCCCCACGCCTCTCTACGATGCGCACCAAGGGGGGTTCCTTTTTTTCCGAGCATGGCGTTTGAAAGGAGGCAGTCATCATGAGCAAGCCTGCCATCACTTACCAGCAGCAGCTTGATTTGCTGAAATCCCGCGGGCTGATCGTGCCAGACGAAGCCTCGGCCCTCCACATTCTGGAGCATCACAACTACTACCGGCTCTCCGCCTACCGCTTCTCCTTCACCCAGCCGGGAAACCCGGACCAGTTCAGGCCCGGCATCACCTTCGATCAAATCTGGGCGCTGTATCAGTTCGACCGCAGCCTGCGCCAGCTCGTCTTGGAAGCCTGCAAGCGGGTGGAAATTTCCGCCCGTTCCCGCTGGGCTTATGAGCT
The DNA here is from genome assembly GCF_046154365.1 of Prosthecobacter sp. GTDB lineage: Bacteria > Verrucomicrobiota > Verrucomicrobiia > Verrucomicrobiales > Verrucomicrobiaceae > Prosthecobacter. Next base: position 35,540 of record NZ_JBJXFV010000169.1, on the reverse strand, counting down.
AGGTCACAGACTCGGACCGCTCGCCTACCTGGAGAACTCACACTTCTCCGATCCGCTCATCCACGCCCGCACCCTGACCAAGTTGGATAGCGAGATGACCCGCAGCAAGGAGGAGTTCATCAAGCATCACAAAGCCACGCTCGGCATGGCCTGGCCGCCCGCCTGGGTCATCGCGGAGATCGCTTCGTTTGGGAATGTCTCGAACCTCATCAGCCAGTTGCGGCATTCCTCCATCCGGCAGGCCGTGGCAGATGGATATGGTCTGGACGAGCAGGTGTTCGGCTCCCTGCTCCACCACCTCTGCGTGCTGCGGAACACTGCCGCGCATCACAGCCGTCTCTGGAACCGCAAGTTCGTCATCACCTTCCAGCTCCCGAAGAAAAAGCCCGCGCATCTGCATCACAACTTCTTCACTCCGACCGGCACGGGCAATTTTCGCCGCCTGCACAATTCCCTGATCCTGCTCACTCATCTGGTTCAGTGCATTGAGCCCGCCACTCATTGGCCCGCCCGTTTGATTCATCTGCTCAAGACGCTCGATCCAGCCCTCATTCACGAGATGGGCTTCCCGCCCGACTGGAAAACCCGCCCGATGTGGCAAGCGCTTCTCGCTGCGAACCCATGAAGCTGGCAATCATCTTGGCTCACACATGCGGTAGTTTCATCAAACTGAGGCATCGAAGCGCTTGTGGGCGCGCGCATTCTCGTTTTCTTCGGCGCACTTTCATCTGTCCGCCGCCATGCCAGCCACTCTCGATTCTCTGATGCAGGAAGCCACCCGCTACGCGGAGCATTGGATGAAAAAAAGCGGCTCGCTGGCGCCGAGCATGATGGCGGCGACGGCGCAGGGCACGGTGCTGTTTCTGCCGCAGGGCATGAAGGACGCCCAGGGCAAAGATGACTTCGCCTACACGGTGCGGCTGATCTGCGCCGCGCATGCGGCCTCGGCGGTGGTGTTGATGGTGGAGTCATGGGTGGCGCAGGCCAAGCCGGGCGAAAAGCTCGACATTACCACCCCGCCATCGCAATCGCCCGATCGCGAGGAGGTGGTGGTGCTCATCGGCCAGGGGCTGGCGGGCAACGTCACGCGCATGCTGCCCATTGTGCGCTCCGACAACGGCAGGTTCTGGAATCTAGGCGATCCACAGGACATGCCAGCGACCACCCTGGAGGGACGTTTCGCCGGACTGCTGCCACCGCAGCCGGTGGGCGAGCAGGAGCGAAAAATGGGCCGGCTGCTGCTGGATGCGATGGGTGTGCGGCTGGCAAAGCTGCGGTAACTGCTCCCAGGGCGGTTCGATAGCAACGGTTTGCTTGCATCACCGCCGGGCTGGCTACAATCGCTCGCAGCCGAACTCCTCTCATGCCTCTTTCCGATCCTTATGCGTTTCAACTCGCCGGCTTCAGCGAGCATGATGTCGAGGAAATCCTGTCGGATCTCGACTACCTGCACCGCAACTCCCACTGGACGCACCGGCGTGATCAAATCGAGCGCATGATCGTCGATTCACCGGTCATCCTGCTCGATTTCCTGCGCAGCGTGCAGCCGGAGGTCGTCCGCAATGCCATGATTCCACGCCGGGTGAAGGAAGCGGTGCTGCGCTGACACGGGTTGTTTGAGTTGTTGCGCCAACGCTGACTTCCGCCACATTCGGCCTCCCCCAAGCCCGGCCAATTTGCGCCGGTCGGCGTATTCCATTCTCTCATGTTCAATTGGATCATCAAAAAAATCATCGGCACCAAGAACCAGCGTACGGTGCGCAAGCTCATGCCCGCCGTGGCCGAGATCAACCGGCACGAGGAGCAGTTGCAGCAGGAGCCGGAAGAAGCACTGCGCGAACGCACGCAGAAGTGGCAGGCGCAGTTTCGCGCGTTTCATACGCCGCCGTTCCTCGGCGGTGTGTCACTGCGCATCGCGGATGAAGCCGCCGTGGACGCCTGCCTGGAGCAGGTGGAGCAGTATTTTGCCGCGCTGAAGACACATTTCTCTTCGCTCGAAGACGACTACCTTGCACAAGGAGCCTGGCGCAAAGCGGGCGTCGATGACAAGAAGCAGCGCATCGACCGCGCTCGCGAGGCCTGGAACGCGATCCAGCCCGATTTCGCCGCCATCGAGCAGAAGATGCTCAATGACATCCTGCCGGAAGCCTATGCCGTGGTGAAAAACGCCGCCCGTCGCATGTGCGGTCGCGAGATCGTCGTCTGCGACCAGCCGCTGGGCTGGAACATGATCCATTTCGATGTGCAGCTCGTCGGCGGTGTGGCCCTGCATCGCGGCATGATCGCTGAAATGGCGACCGGGGAAGGGAAGACGCTCGTCGGCACACTGCCGGTGTATTTGAATGCGCTCACCGGCCGCGGCGTGCATGTCATCACGGTGAATGATTACCTCGCACGACGCGACAGCGAGTGGATGGGTAGCTTGTACAAGTTTCTCGGCCTCACCGTCGGTTGCATTCAAAACGACCAGCCTAGCCACATTCGTCGTGAGCAGTATCAGACGGACATCACCTACGGTACGAACAGTGAGTTCGGCTTCGACTACCTGCGTGACAACGGCATGGCCTCCAGCAAGGAGCAGCAGGTGCAGCGCGGTCATTACTTCGCCATCGTCGATGAAGTCGATTCCGTGCTCATTGATGAAGCGCGAACGCCGCTCATCATCAGCGGCCCCGTCATGGCAGCGGAGAGCAATCATCAGTATGAGCGTTACAAACCGCTCGTTGACCAGCTCGTGCGTCGTCAGAACACGCTGTGCAATCGTTTGATCACGGAGGCCAAGGAAGCCGCCGCCGCCGGTGTGCTGGAGCAGGCCGGCTTGAAACTGTTCCAGGTCCACATGGGCCAGCCGAAGAACCGCGCACTTGCCCGTTGCATGGAGGATCCAGACCTCCGCCGTGCGATGGAGAAGGCCGAGCTGTCGCTCTATGCTGACACGCAGAAAGTCGAGTTCTTCAAGCTCAAGGAGGAGCTGTATTACTTCATCGAGGAAAAGAGCCACGACGCCGACCTCACCGAGATGGGTCGCAATTTCCTCAGCCCCGACGAGCCGGATGCCTTCGTGCTGCCGGACATCGCCACCGTTTACTCTGAGATCGACGGCGACACCTCGCTTTCCGAAGAAGCGCGAAACCGCAAGAAGACCGAGATGCAGGACCGCCTCTCGCATCAAGGGCAGCGCATCCATCAGATCAGTCAGTTGCTGCGCGCCTTCTGCCTCTATGAGAAGGATGTCGAGTACGTCGTTGAGGAGAACAAGGTCATCATCGTCGATGCGCAGACAGGCCGTAAAATGGCCGGTCGCCGCTGGAGCGATGGTTTGCATCAAGCCGTGGAGGCCAAGGAAGGCGTGCAGATCGATGCCGAGACGCAGACGCTCGCCACTATCACCATTCAGAACTACTTCCGTCTCTACCTGAAGCTCGGCGGCATGACTGGCACGGCGGAAACGGACGCCGCTGAGTTCCACGACATCTACAACCTCGACGTGCTCACCATCCCGACGAATCGTCCGGTGAAGCGCAAGGATCACAACGACAGCATCTACAAGACGCGCCGCGAAAAATTCGCCGCCGTGATCGAGCTGATCCGCGAATTGAACGCCAAGGGCCAGCCAATCCTCGTCGGCACCGCCAGCGTGGAGGCTTCGGAAATGGTCTCGCGCATGCTCAAGCTGCAAAAGATCACGCACAACGTGCTCAATGCGAAGTACCACCGCCAGGAGGCCGAAATCGTCGCCCGCGCCGGTCATCGCGCTGCGGTGACGATCTCCACCAACATGGCCGGTCGTGGCACTGACATCAAACTGGGCGAAGGCGTCGCCGATCTCGGCGGTTTGTTCGTGCTGGCGACGGAACGCCATGAATCGCGTCGTGTGGACCGCCAGTTGCGCGGTCGTAGTGCGCGTCAGGGCGATCCGGGCGAGAGCAAATTCTTCCTCAGCTTTGAGGATGATCTCATGCGCAACTTCGGCGCCGCCGAGCGCATGACGAAGATGATGGAACGCTTCGGCATGAAGGAAGGCGAGGAATTGCAGCACCCCTGGCTCAACCGCAGCGTCGAAACCGCACAGAAGCGTGTCGAGCAGCGCAACTACGTCTGGCGCAAGCGCGTCCTCGAATACGATGACGTGATGAACCAGCAGCGCGAAGTCGTCTATGAATGGCGCAACGACGTGCTCAACAGCAACGACACGCGCATCCTCATCAACGAAGCCGTTGAAAAGGGACTCACCGAACGTCTCAGCGTCTTCGTGCCGAAAGACATCAAGGGCGACGACGTGGCCGACTTCGACGGCCTGCTCCAGTGGGTGAACACCACCTTCCCCATCGGCCTGCGTGAGTTCGATGACGCCTTCAAGGCGCTCGATTTCGATGCCCAGTCCGCCTTCTTGAAGGACAAGATCCTCAATGCTTATGGGGTGAAGGTCGGCAACGCCAATCCACACGCCTTGCAGGAGATCGAAAAGATGATCCTGCTCAACGCCATCGACCGCCTGTGGCAGGAGCACCTGTATGCGCTGGATGCCTTGAAGGAAGGCGTCGGCCTGCGCACCTACGGCCAGAAAGACCCGCTCATCGAGTTCAAGCAGGAAGCCTTCACGATTTTTGCGGAGCTGATGAACAACATCAACGGCGAAGTCCTCGGCAACCTCTTCCGCAGCACCCAGCAGCTCGCCGCCTTCGAGCAGTTCCTCGCCCAGATGGCCACTCAGCAGAGCGGTGAGTCCGCAGCACCGCAGCGCCGCCATGAAGAGGAGGAAGCAGGGGAAGAAGCTCCGCCCAATCCCGGCCGCGACGGCCCCCGCCTCATCCTGCCCAGCGCTGCCTCGAACAAGCCCAAAGCCACCAACGTCGGTCGCAACGACCCGTGCCCCTGCGGCAGCGGCAAGAAGTTCAAGCAGTGCTGCGGGCGTATTGCGTAAAGTAGCCCAGTTGCGCCGCAACTGGGCTGGGTACATCAATACGTCCTCACCCGCAGCCCCTTCACCCGGCTGAACTCGTCCACGTTGTTCGTCACCACGGTGAGATTATGGACCAGCGCCGTAGCCGCAATCCACATGTCATTTCCTCCAATCAGCGTGCCTTGGGGTTTCAGTTGCCGGTAAATCTCCCCATACCGCCAGGAGACCTCCATGCTCCATGGCAGCACGCTGTAGGGCTTGCACAGGCTCCGCCAGTTTTCCGCGCGGCGGCGGAATCGCCACAGGCCAGCTCACCGGCAATCGTAAACGTGATATAGAAGCTTTCATCCTGATGGGCTTCGAGAAACACATCCGCCTTGCCGCGCTTGCCCGTTCGTGCTTCGCGTTCAGCCGTGATGATGAAATTTGTGTCCAGAATCAGTCCCATGGATCGTCAGGAGGCGAATCTTTGCGCGCCGCAGCCTCCACCTCATCCAGATAGGACGCAGAAACTCGGCTGCCACCTTTGCGGAAATAGCTCATCAATTCAGCGCCAGTGGGTGTCTCTCCGGCAAAAACCGCCCTCCGCACCACGGACGAAAACGTCTCGCCGCTGTGCTTGGCCTTTCTCAGCTTCGTATAAGCATCAAGTTCAAGGGTGATCGTCTTGCCGCGCATGACGGAAAGTGACTCATCCACTCGCCACGAACAAGCCGAAATTTGCGGCGCTCATGCTGGCAATCACCTGCGTTGTTCAAGCCGCTGATCCAGCTAGGCCGACGACCACCGCTGACCGCCGTGACTGGCGTCTCTCCGATCTTCGCAAGGTGATCAAAGCCAGTGGGAAGAATCTGCCCGAGATCATCACGGGGATATCCATCGTGGATGAAGACACTTTGATCGTCTATCTGTCCACCACGCGTAAGCCTCTGAGCGGAATGGGTGCGGACGTGACTCTGAAATTCTCCAAGGAGCGCGGTTGGAAGGTGACAAAGACCACCTTTTCTGATCGCTGACTGTGATGAAGATGGTGATTGCTGCATGACCGTCAACGCTCTTGACGCTCTCACGTCTCATCCTCATCATGCGCGACCATGAAGTCTTGTCTCGCTCTCGTCGTCCTCTGCTCGCTGCCCTTTGCTGCCCTCGCGGTGGATGACTACAAGCTCGGCCCGCTCTCGCAGGAAAACCCGGCGATGCCGAAGGGGAAGGTGATCCCGATGCCGGTGCATGAGTCGAAGATCTATGCGGGCACGAAGCGTGACTGGTGGATTTATGTGCCGGCGCAGTACCAGCCGGAGCAACCGGCGAACCTGATGGTGTTTCAGGACGGGCATGATTACGTCGGCGTGAAGGGCGCGTGGCGGGTGCCGGTGGTGTTCGACAATCTCATCGCCAGTGGCGACATGCAGCCGACGATCGCGATCTTCATCAATCCAGGGTATAGCGGCGACACGAAGCCGCCGAGTGCGTGGAAGAACAACAACCGGGGCAAGGAGTACAACACGCTGGGTGACACGTATGCCCGATTCCTGCTCGAAGAGATCATCCCGCAGGTGCAGAAGGATTATAAACTCACCGCCAACCCGGAAGGTTGGGCCATCGCGGGTGCGAGCAGCGGCGCGATCTGCGCGTTCACGGTGGCATGGGAGCGCCCGGACAAGTTTCGCAAGGTCTTCTCCACCATCGGCAGCTACGTCGATCTCGCGGGCGGGCATGTGTATCCCTCGATCATCCGGCTGACGGAGCGCAAACCGCTGCGGGTCTATCTTCAAGACGGCAGCAGCGATCTCGACAATCCCTTCGGCAACTGGCCGCTGGCGAACCAGCAGATGGCGAAGGCGCTGGGATACCAGAAGTATGATTTCACTTTCACGTTTGGTGACGGCGCGCATAACAGCAAGCACGGCGCGAGCATTTTCCCTGAAGCGATGAAGTGGCTGTGGCGGAAGGATGCTGAACGCTGAACAGCGAACGCTGAACATTGAACATTGAACATTGAACATTGAACGCTGAGGGCATCTCCTCGGTGTCGCCTGCATCGCACGGAAGAGCGCGGCTTACTTCGCGGCTGGCTTGGCGGCTTTGGCGGCCACCTTGTTCGCCTTTTTCGCCGCAGGCTTCTTCGCTTTGTCTGCGGTTGGCTTCTCAAGCGAGGCCGAGAGCTGGTCGAGGGATTTGGCGAGATTCTGTTCCAGGTGGGTGAGGGCCTTGGTGAAGCCGTCGGCCTTCTTGCGGACCAGCTTCAATGCTTGGGCCGTCTTCTTCCGCAGGCGGGCCTCGCCTTTCTGCCCCCATTCAACCAGCACCTCACGCGCCTGGCTGGCGTGGGTCGTGGTGGCGTGGAGCTTGGCTTCGAGGGTGGAGATCAACTGATGCGCCTTCTTGAAGTTGATTTGCATGGCAGTGTGGGTGGCTGGGTTGGGGAGACGGGTGCAGTCCGCAGATGCACGGAACGCTGCCGCAGTGTCAACGTTCGCGACACCCCCGCAAGGTGGCAGTTGGAGAAATCATCAACTGCGGAGGAGGCTTCGCCTTGACGCCCGCCGCTGCTTTGTGCTTCATCCACTCATGACCACTTCCACCTGCCGCTGGGGCATCCTTGGCGCCGCTTTTATCGCCCGCAAAAACTGGCAGGCCATTCGTGATGCTGGCAACGCCGTGCTGGTCGCAGTCGCGAGTCGTGATGTGGCGCGCGCGCAGATGTTCATCGACGAATGTCAGGCCAGCGCGCCGCATGCGGTGGTGCCGGAGGCGATGGGCAGTTACGAGGCGCTGCTGGCGCGGGCGGACATCGACGCCGTTTACATTCCGCTGCCGACGGGATTGCGAAAGCAGTGGGTGATCCGTGCAGCGCAGGCGGGGAAGCATGTGCTGGTGGAAAAGCCGGTGGGCTGCAACGCCGCCGAGGTGGAGGAAATCATCGCCGCGTGTGAGCAGCATCGCGTGCAATTCATGGACGGCGTGATGTTCATGCATGGGCGGCGCTTGCAGCGGATGCGCGAAGTGTTGAACACCGAAGTCGGCAGCGTGCGCCACGTTGCTACGCAGTTCAGTTTCATGGGCGATGCGGAATTTCAGCGCACGAACATTCGCGTCCACGGTGCTCTCGAACCCCTCGGTTGTCTGGGTGATCTCGGGTGGTACTGCCTGCGCTTCACGTTGTGGGCGATGAATTATGCCCAGCCGGTGCAGGTGACGGGCCGCATCCATGCGGAAGCCAAGCAGACGCCCGATGCGCCACCGGTGCCGCTGGAGTTCTCCGGCACGCTGGCCTATGCGAACGGTGCCTCCGCCTCATTCTTCTGCTCCTTCACCACGGTGAATGCGCAGTGGGCCGTTGTCAGTGGTGACAAGGGCCTGCTGCAACTGTCCGACTTCGTGCTGCCATTTTCGGGGGGGCAGACGCAGTTCAGCCTCACGCGTTCTGATTTCGTCATCGACGGTTGCCGCTTCGACATGCATGCGGGCCGCAAAACTGAATCCCTCGACGAACCGAGCAGCAATGCGCCGGGGTCACAGGAAGCCGGGTTGTTCCAAACCTTCTCCAAACTGGTGCTGTCAGGCCAGATTGACCCGCACTGGCCGCAGATCACGCTGCTAACCCAGCGCGTCCTGGATGCGTGCCTGCTTTCGGCACGGCAGGGAGCGGTGCCGGTGGTGCTGAATTAGAGCATCAGTCCGAAGCGGGCGGTGATGACGCGCAGCAGCGCAAACAACACGACCGTGAGCACGGCGCTGCCACCGAGAGCGCCGTGGAAGCCCCACCAGCGTTGAAAGGCGGGGAAGAGCAGGAACATGGGCAGCGTGGGCAGCACGTACCAGAAGATGTAGAACATGTGGTCGGCGGTCTTCTGCTCGCGCACCTCGGGTGCGCTCTCGTAGTACACCCAGAACAGGGTGATGATGCTGACAAAGGGCAGCGCGGCGAGGAGGGCACCCGCCTTGTCACTGCGCTTCACGATTTCACTGACCAGCGTGATGAGGCCGGCGCTGAGCAGGTATTTGAGGAGGAGTTTGAAGGTCATGGGGCAGGGGGATGAACGCTGAACATGGCAGCAGGCGTGAAACAATTTTGGTAACGATTTTCAGGCGGCGGGATTTTCCCGGACAACGAGATCACGCACAGGCGTGATCGCAGCCAACTCCAACCTGTCATGAAAGCGCTCCACCTCACATCTTTTATCACACTCGCCCTGGCCTGCTCCTTCGGGACGCAGGTCCAAGCGCAGGCACCGAAGAAACAACCGCCGCCGCCCCCACGCACCGCTCCGCCTTCTGCTCCGGTCGCGCAGGCGCCTAAAAGGCAGCCGTCGCAACGGCCGCAGCATCCGCAGACACCACCCATGCCAGCTCCCAATGCCCAACGCCCGCAGTTTGGGGATCCGCTGCCAGGTCTCACACGGCGCGAATTGCAGGAGTTCAACGACGGCAAAGAGGATTTCGAGGGCGTGGAGACGGAAGTCTCTGGCCTGGGGCCGATCTTTAACGGCTCCTCGTGCGTGATCTGCCACTCCTCACCCGCCGTCGGTGGTGCGAGTGTGTTTAATGTGACGCGTTTCGGCCAAACAACGAACGGTGTGTTCAATCCGCTGACTTTGCTTGGCGGTTCGCTGTTGCAGGAGCGCGAGATCAATGCCGCAGTGCATGAGGTTGTGCCACCGGAGGCAAACGTCGTGGCACAGCGCAACACCACGCCCTTGTTCGGCCTGGGGCTGATCGAGGCGATTCCCGATGCCCAAATTCTGCGCAATGTGCGGCGGCAACCGGTGGACGGAGTGCTGGGAAAGGTGTCCAAAGTCCAGGATGTGGCCACTGGGCGCGAGTTGATCGGCCGTTTTGGCTGGAAGGCGCAGATCGCCACGCTGCTGACCTTTTCCGGAGAGGCGTATGTGAACGAGATGGGCATCACCAACCGTCTGTTCCCGGTGGAAAACGCGCCGAATGGCAATGCACAGCTTCTCAGCCAATACGACACGGTGGCAGATCCCGAGGACACGCTGGATGCGCAGGGCAGGGGCGATATCGACCGTCTGGCCGAGTTCATGCAGTGGCTCGGTGCGCCGCCACGGCTGCAACTGACACCCAGCGCCGCCGCCGGAAGGGGTGTGTTTCAAAGCACCGGCTGCACGACTTGCCATGTGCCGGTGATGTTCACCGGGCCGAACCGTTCCGCATCCTTGCGCAACAAAGAGGTGTGGCTGTTCTCCGACCTGTTGTTGCATGACATGGGGACGCTGGGAGACGGCATCGCTCAGGGCACCGCCGATGTGCGCGACATGAAAACCGCTCCGCTCTGGGGCCTGCGTGCCAGCGCCCCGTATCTGCACGATGGCCGTGCGGCGACGGTGGATGAGGCGATCAAGGCGCACGATGGCGAGGCGAAAGCAGCAAAAGACCGCTATCTGAAGCTCTCCAAACAGCAGGTGCAGCAACTGCTGGACTATCTCGCGTCGATCTGACGAACAAGGGGGGCAGTGTGTGTGTGAAGCAGGCAGCGATGTCTGCTTCACTGCGTTATAGGGTGTGAGATTTGCCCAATGGAGGCAGGCGGTAAAATTTGTTAACAAAACAATGAAATAGTGCTTGCGGGTACAGGGGGACTCGCCAGAATGCGCGCTCCCAAGGCCCAGCCTTCGCCCCCACGAAGCTGGCAAATCAAGAACCTCCACGGATGTTCTTCATTATCGGAACCAGAACCGGAAAAGTCTGCGTGTGCTCAATGTGAGCATGGCGCGCTGTCTTCCGAAACCGGCTCCGAAAGCCAAGGATCACAGCTCTTTCACACCATGCCCACCATCAATCAACTCGTCAGACACGGCCGCAAAGATAAAGCGGTAAAGTCGAAGTCTCCCGCGCTCGCCAAGTGCCCGCAGCGTCGTGGCGTCTGCCTCCAGGTGATGACCCGCACGCCGAAGAAGCCCAACTCCGCTCTTCGTAAGGTGGCCAAGGTGCGCTTGACCAACGGTTTCGAAGTCATCGCCTACATCGGCGGTGAAGGTCACAACCTCCAGGAGCACTCGATTGTTCTCGTGCGTGGCGGACGTGTGAAGGATTTGCCCGGTGTGCGTTACCACATCGTGCGCGGCACCCTTGACTGCCTTGGTGTTGACGCTCGTCGTCGTGGTCGTTCCAAGTATGGCGCCAAGCGTCCGAAGGCCGGTGCTGCCGCCGCTGCCGCGAAGAAGAAATAACTCCCGCTGATTTCACCCTCCATCTCCTCACGTCATGGCCCGCAGAAAACGCGTTTATAACAAAGATGTCCGCAAGGACAGCCGCTACGACAGCGAACTCGTCGCAGCGCTCATCAGCAACATCATGCTGGACGGCAAGAAATCGCTCGCCGAGCGCATTGTCTATACCGCCATTGAGCAGCTCAACGACAAGACCGACAGCGTCGATCCACTTGAGCTTTTCAACCGGGCCATTGAGAACACCAAGCCACGCGTAGAAGTCAAAGCCCGTCGTGTTGGTGGTGCCACCTACCAGGTGCCGCTCGAAGTTTCTCCCCGCCGTCAGGAATCCCTCGCCATGCGCTGGATCGTTGGTTTCGCCCGTGGCCGCAAAGGCCAGGCGATGCACCGCGCTCTCGCCAATGAACTGAAGGATGCCGCACAAGGGCAGGGGAATGCCGTTCGCAAGCGCGACGACGTTCACAAGCAGGCGCAGGCTAACCGCGCGTTCGCTCACTTCCGCTTCTAAGCGGTTTCACACCACTCTTTCTCGTCCACTTTTCGTTTTTTTCGTTCCATGGCCAACCCGAATTCCCCCAACCGCGAATACCCACTTGAGCGCACCCGTAACATCGGGATCTGCGCCCACATTGACGCGGGCAAGACGACTCTGACCGAGCGTATTCTGTTCTACACCGGCATGATCCACAAGATCGGCGAAGTGCATGACGGTGCTGCGACCACAGACTGGATGGAGCAGGAAAAAGAGCGCGGTATCACGATCACCTCCGCTGCTGTGACCGCACGCTGGAAGCAGCTCAAGGAAGAAGGCATCTTCAAGCTGCGTGAGATGGAAGACATCCGCGTCAATATCATCGACACCCCTGGTCACGTGGACTTCACCGCTGAAGTGGAACGTTCCCTCCGTGTGCTCGATGGCGCGATCTTCGTGCTTTGCGCTGTGGCCGGTGTGCAGCCGCAGTCGGAAACGGTTTATCGTCAGGCGGAGAAGTATGGCGTGCCGCGCATCGCCTTCGTCAACAAGATGGACCGCACCGGTGCCAACTTTGACAACGTTGTGAATGACGTGCGCAAAAAACTCGGCGCGAATGCCTGGCCGATCCTCATTCCGATTGGTGCTGAAGACAATCTCATCGGCCAGATCGATGTGGTGAACAACAAGGCGATCATCTACAACGATGACGAAAAATTTGGCTCTTCCTACACGGTGCGCGACTTGCAGGGTGACGAAATCGCCAAGGCCAAGGAAAACTACGACGGCCTCGTGGCTGAAATTTGCAACCATGACGAAGAACTCGGCATGATGTTCCTCGAAGAGAAGCCGATCACGATCAAGGATGTGAAAGAAGCGCTGCGCCGCACGGTGATCAGCAACAAAATCATCCCGATGGCCGGTGGTTCCGCCTTCAAGAACAAGGGCGTGCAGTATCTCATCGACGCCGTGATTGATTATCTTCCCGGCCCCCTCGACATCGCGCCGCAGACCGGCCAGTTGGTGGACGATCCTGATGTGAAGGTCGAAGCGCTGCCAGACGACAACGGCAAGTTCTGCGCCCTCGGTTTCAAGCTGTGGTCCGACAAGTTTGGCCGTCTCGTGTTCTTCCGCGTCTATTCCGGCAAGGTTTCCAAGGGAGACACGATCTACAATCCACGCACCCGTAAGTCTGAGCGCGTGGGCCGTCTTATTCAGATTCAGGCCAGCGTTCACAAGGACATCGACTGCTGTTACTCGGGTGACATCGCCGCGCTCGTGGGTGTGAAGGACGTGCGCACCGGCGACACCTTCTGTGATGAGGATCTCGACATCCTGCTTGAGCCACCAACCTTCCCGGAACCCGTGATTTCGATGGCCGTCGAGCCAAAGACCAAAGGCGACCAGGAAAAGATGGGCAACGCCCTCCAGCGCCTCTCTGAAGAAGATCCAACCTTCTTCGTCAAGACCGACGAAGAAACCGGCCAGGTCATCATCGCCGGCATGGGTGAGTTGCATCTCGAAATTCTCTGCGACCGCCTCAAGCGCGAGCACAAAGTGGAAACCACCACCGGCAAACCGCAGATCGCCTACCGCGAGACGCTCACGATCCCTGCGGATGGTGAAGGCAAGCTGGTCAAGCAGTCGGGTGGTCGCGGCCAATACGGCCACGTTGTCATTAAGGTGCGTCCTGGTGAGCCGGGTTCCGGCGTCGTCGTCGAAAACAAGGTGGTCGGCGGCACCATCCCGAAAGAATTTATCAATCCGGCCAAGAACGGCTGTATCGAAGCGGCTCTCAACGGCGTCATCGCTGGTTATCCAGTGATCGACATCCATATCGACCTCGTGGACGGCTCCAGCCATGACGTGGACTCCAACGAAAACGCCTTCAAGATGGCAGGCATCTTCGCCGTGAAAGACGCTCTCAAGAAAGCCAAGTGCATTCTCCTTGAGCCGATCATGGCCGTGGAAGCCTCCACTCCTGAAGATTATCAGGGCGACATCCTCGGCGACATCAACCGCCGTCGCGGCAAGATCCTGGGCATGGACACCCGTGGTGCCACCGCGATCCTCCGCGCCGATGTGCCGCTTTCCGAAATGTTTGGCTACTCCACTGCCATCCGCACCCTTTCCTCTGGCCGCGCCAGCTACTCGATGCAGCCTGCACGCTTTGAGCAGGTGCCGTCGCAGATCGTCGAGCAAATCGTCGAACAACGCGGAGGCAGCAAATCTTAATCGCCGCAGCGGCTCGAACCCCATCCCCACGGACCCACACCGTCATGAGTAATCAACGCATCAGAATCCGCCTCCGCGCCTATGACAATCGCGTGCTCGATAAGAGCACCGCCGACATCGTCGAAACCGCCAAGCGCACCGGCGCTCGCGTCGCAGGCCCCATCCCGCTGCCGACCCGCATCGAAAAATTCACCGTGAACCGTTCCCCGCACGTCGATAAGAAGTCGATGGACCAGTTCGAAATCCGCACGCACAAGCGCTTGCTGGACATCGTTGATCCCACCTCACGCACCGTGGACGAGCTGAAAAAGCTCAACCTCCCTTCCGGCGTGGACATCACGATCAAGATCTAACACGGCCACCCACTTTACCCCCAGGAGGACACACTCATGAGTCTCGGATTGATCGGCAAAAAATTAGGAATGACCAAGGTCTATGACGCCAAAGGCGACGCCGTGGCAGTCACCGTGGTCGATGTCAGCGGCAACACCATTCTTCAGGTGAAGCGCAGCGACGGCAAAGACAAGTACAGCGCCGTGCAGATCGGTTATGGCGACCAGCTTAAGGAATCCCGTGTCAGCAAGCCGCTGCTCGGTCACTTCAAGAAGCATGGTTGCACCACCGCCAAACGCATCGTCAAAGAATTTCGCCTCACTGGTGATGACAAGCTGCCAGCGGAAGATTTCAAACTCGACGCCAGCCTGTTCAAAAACGGCCAGGTCGTCGATGTGATCGGCACCACCAAGGGCAAGGGTTTCCAAGGCGTTGTGAAGCGCCACGGTTTCGCCGGCCAGCCTGCCACGCACGGTCACATGATGCATCGTCGTCCTGGTTCCATCGGTTGCCGTCTTACCCCCGGTCTCGTCTGGAAGAATCAGAAGATGCCCGGCCATGATGGCGTCTCTCGCCGCACCGTGCAGAATCTCGTCGTGGTGCAGAGCCGTCCTGAAGAAGGCGTCCTGCTCATCGGCGGCGCACTTCCCGGTAACACCGGCAGCATTGTTGTGGTTCGCCCTGGCAAGAAGGCCGGCCCGAAAAAGATCGTCGTCCAACGTGTCTCCACCAAGGCAGCTAAGAAATAATTTCTGAGGAACTGAATCATGTCCGCTAACATTCTCACCGCCGACGCCGCCAAGCAGGCAAACATTCAACTGACCGAGGGCTATAAAGGCTCCCAGGCATTGAGTGACACCCTGGTGGCCTACCGTGCCAACCGTCGTCAGGGCAATGCCCACACCAAAAACCGTTCGGAAGTCTCTGGCTCCGGCGCCAAGCCCTGGAACCAGAAGGGCACCGGCAATGCCCGTGCCGGCAGCAAGCGCTCTCCTATCTGGAGTGGTGGTGGTGTCGTCTTCGGCCCTCGCAACACGACCGTATGGGCGAAGAAGATCCCCAAGAGCACCAAGAAGCTCGCCTTCCGCGCCGCTTTGACCGCCCGCATTCTGGATGGCGAAGTGCTCACCGTTGGCACTTTCGTTGTTGCCGATGGCAAGACCAAGAGCTTCATCGCTGCCGTCACCGGTCTCACCACCGCCAAGAACGTGCTGCTCATCGGCAAAGGCTTTGATGAACTCACCTTCCGCGCTGGTCGTAATGTCCAGAACGTCCAGCTCATCTCCGCTGACGAAGTGAATGCCGAACACCTCCTCCGCTATCGCAGCGTGGTGGTCACCGGCGACGCCCTTGAAACCCTTGCCAAGAGGACTGCCTGATCATGAAAGACCTCCATAAAGTCATCAAAACCATCCGTCTCAGCGAAAAAGCCACGCTGCTCGGCGAACAGAACAATGAGTACGTGTTCTCCGTCGATGTCGATGCCACCAAGATCGACATCAAGCAGGCCATTGAAAAGCTGTTCGGCAAAAAAGTCACCGGCGTCCGCACCTGCAACTATGACGGCAAGGCCCGTCGTGAACGCCGCGCCGACTACGGCCGCACCAATCATTGGAAGAAAGCCATCGTCCGCCTCAAAGCGGGTGAAAAGTTCGATCTCGCTTAACCCTGGCATCCGGCCCGCAGGCACAACCCTTTAACTTATCCCACCGTCATGGCGCTGAAAACATTCAAGCCCACCACTCCTACCAATCGTTACAAGGAGTGGAACTCCTTTGATGAGATCACCAAGCACTCGCCGGAGAAAAGCCTCACCGTGGCTCTCCGCAAGTCTGGTGGCCGCAACAACACTGGCCGCATCACCACCCGTCACATCGGCGGTGGTCACGTCCAGCGCTATCGCCTCATCGACTTCAAGCGCTCCCGTCGCGATGAAGCTGCGAAGGTCGTCGGCATCGAATACGATCCGAACCGCTCCTCCCGCATCGCCTTGATCGAATACAAGGACGGTCAGCGTGCCTACATCCTCGCGCCGAACAATCTCGCTGTCGGTGCATTGGTCACCGCCGGTGAAAAAGCCGCTCCTGAACTCGGCAATGCGCTGCCTTTGAGCAAAATTCCTCTCGGCACCTCGATCCACAACATCGAACTGTCCCCCGGCAAAGGCGGCGTTGTCGCCCGTGCCGCTGGTCAGGCCGCCGTGCTCTCCAACCGTGAAGGTGAATTCGCCCTGGTGCGCATGCCTTCCGGCGAAATCCGCAAGATCCTCGCCACCTGCTATGCCACCATCGGCCAGGTCGGTAACGTTGAGCACATGAACGTCGTCAGCGCCAAGGCGGGCCGCACCCGCTGGCAGGGCACCCGCCCGACCGTGCGCGGCATGTGTATGAACCCGATTGACCATCCGAACGGTGGTGGCGAAGGCCGCTCCAAGTCCGGTGGTGGTCGTCAGCATCTCCTTAGCCCTTGGGGCCATGCGAAAGGCGAGAAGACTCGCAACAAGAAGAAGGCCACGAACAAGCTCATCGTGCAGACCCGTCACGCCAAGAAGTAATCCATTCCTCACTCACGCACTCTCATGGCACGCTCCCTCAAAAAAGGCCCCTTCGTTCAGCAAGCCCTCCTCGACAAGGTGGACAAGCTCAACGACGCCAAGCAAAAACGCCCGATCAAGACCTGGGCACGTTCCTCCATGGTCACTCCTGACTTGGTGGGCCACACCTTCCTCGTTCACAACGGCAAGGACTTCGTTTCCGTCTATGTGACTGAAAATATGGTCGGCCATCGCCTCGGTGAATTCTCCCTGACCCGTCTCTTCAAGTCTCACGGTGCCGTCACCGTCAAGGCCGCCAAATAATTCGTCCTCGTTCTCCTACTCGTCCTCGATTCTATGTCGTCCTCCGCTCCAACACGCATCCTTTGCTCCCTGCTTCTCGCAGCGAGCATCGTGACCGTGCCCGCGCAGGACCGGCTTGAGTTGCAGGAACTGCACACCACCCTGCAAGTCGCGGCTGCCAAGATTCAGGCTCTCGAAGCTCAAAACTTGGCCTCCAAGGACAAGAATGATGCGCTGGCCCAAAGTGCTGCCGCTGCCAATGCCGAAACCTCTGAGTTGAAGGACCGCTACGAAAAACTGCGCGGCCTTCTGGAAGGTCTTGGAGTCGGTGCGCTCGAAAACTCCAAGGATCAGACCCAGGAACGCCTGCTCTCTGCTCTCAGTGATCTGCGCATCATGAAGGAACAGCGCGACGAACTCGCCAATGCCTTGATTGAACTCGCTGAATCCGGCATGGGCCTGATGAAAAGCGCCCAAAACGCCGATCCAGCCGCCGCTGACCGCCTCAACAAGGCAATCACCAAGGCTGATGGTGCTCTCGTCAAAGCCGGTGGCGGCCAGGCCGAAGGCCAACCTGCCGGCGACATGCAAAATGCTCGAGTCGTCAGCTTGAAGAATGAACTCGGCATCGCGGTGCTCTCCATCGGTGGCAAAGATGGCGTGAAGCCCGGCATGCCATTTGAAATTTTCCGCGAAGACAAGCCCATCGCCAAAGTCCTCGTCACCGAAGTTCGCAACTCCGTCTGTGGTGCCGTGGTCCAGGAACTGGCCAGCGCCACCGATCCCGTCCGTGTGGGCGACCGGGGCCGCGTCGATCTCAACAAATCTCTCTAAAGAAGTCCACAGAACCCCCTCGCTTTTATGTCCGTCCGCTCCGTCCTCAAATACGCCAGGATCTCCTCGCAGAAAGCCCGCCAAGTCACACGCGCCATCACCGGCATGCCTGTTTCCCAAGCGCTGAGCGTTCTCGACTTCACCCCGAAGAAAGCCGCCTTCCTCATTGGTAAAACTCTCCGCTCCGCCATCGCGAACGCCGAGAACAACCACGAACTGGACGCCTCCGAGTTCATCGTGGAATCCGCCATCGCCACTCCCGGTCCCGTCCTCAGCCGCATCATGCCACGCGCTCGTGGCTCAGCCGCTCCGATTAAGAAGCGCATGACGCACATCACCGTTATCATCGGCGCCCCGAAGGTTGAAGAAGCCAAGTCCGAAGGAGAGAAGAAAGCTCCTAAATCCGCCCGCCGTGACGCTCCTGCCAAGAAGAAGGCAGCCAAAGCCGCCAAAGCCAAAGTTTCCGAATAACCGCAACGCCTCCGAACCGCACCTCCTCACTTTATGGGACAGAAAGTAAATCCGATCGGCTTCCGCCTCGCAGTCACCAAAGACTGGCGCTCCAAGTGGTATGCCCCTGAAAAAGAATACGCCGATTCGCTCCACAGCGACCTCGCGATCCGTGGCTATCTCAAGGAGAAGCTCATGCAGGCTGCCATTGCCAAGATCGTCATCGAACGCGCTTGGAACCAGGTCCGCGTGACGCTTCACACCGCCCGCCCCGGCCTTGTCATCGGTCGTAAAGGCCAGGAAATCGAAGTGATGAGCCAGAAGGTCTCCGAAATGTGCGGTGGCAAGCAGGTGAAGATCGACATCTTCGAAATCAAGCAGCCCGAACTCGATGCGCAGCTCGTCGCTGAAGCCGTCGCCGTTCAGCTTGAGCGTCGTATTTCTTTCCGTCGCGCCATGAAGCGCTCCGTGCAGACCGCGATGGACATGGGTGCTGATGGCATCCGTCTCCGCTGCGCCGGTCGTCTCGGTGGTGCTGACATTGCCCGTGCTGAGTGGTATCGCCAGGGCAAGGTGCCGCTCCAGACCCTGCGTATCCCGATTGATTATGGCTTCGCTGAAGCACGTACCGTTTACGGCATCATCGGCGTGAAGTGCTGGATGAACCGTGGCAACGCCCCAGAAGGCGTATCCCGTCCTTCCGGCGACCGTCGCCCGCGCAACAACGACCGTGGTGACCGCCGTCCTGGCGCCCCTGGCCCGCGTGGTGGCGAGCGTCCACGCACTGGCCCTGGTGGCGGTGGTGGCGGCTACGGTGCGCCCGCACCTGCTCCAGCGCCTGCACAGGCATGATCTGACCCACTTTTGCACTAACCCTTTTTCACCGGACCTAGACTATGGCCCTTCTTCCCAGCAGAGTTAAATATCGCAAGCACCAGCGCGGCAATCGCGGTGGCAACGCCACCAGCGGCAACAAGCTCGACTTCGGCGAGTTCGGACTTCAGACGCTTGACCGCGGCTGGATCAAGAACATCCACATCGAAGCCTGCCGCGTCGCCATCACGCGTTTCCTGAAGCGCAAAGGCAAGGTCTTCGTCCGCATTTTCCCTCACAAGCCCGTTACGCAGCGCCCACCAGAAGTCCGAATGGGTAAGGGCAAAGGCGCACCTGAGTTTTGGGTCGCGGTCGTGCTTCCTGGGCACATGCTGTTTGAAATTTCCGGCGTGAACGAGGCCACCGCCCGTGAAGCCTGCCGTCTGGCCGCCACGAAGCTCGGCCTCCGCTGCCGCTTCGTCAGCCGCGAAAGCCTGCACAAATAACACCCCTGCGAACTGAATTTATGAAGATCAAAGAACTCCGTGAATCGACTGTGGAAGAACTTTCCGCACGCCGTCGCGAACTGAAGCAGGAAGCCCTCAATCTGCGTGTCCAGCAGAGCGCCGGTGGCGGCCAGCTCGAAAACCCTGCGCGCCTGACCCACATCCGCAAGGAGATCGCCCGCATCGAAACCATCATCACCGAGCGCACCCGCGCCGCCGCTGCCAAGAAGGCCGCCTGATCCCGGATAACCCCCTGAAGCATTTCTAATATCATGAGCGAGCCCACCGCAGCAGCCCCTGCCGCCCCCGAAAAGAAAACCGTGCGCAAAACGCGTGTCGGCGTCGTGGTGTCCGATAAAATGACGAAGACCATCGTCGTTGAGGTCGAACGCCGCGTTCCCCATCCACAGTTCAAGAAGATCGTGCGCAAGACCTCCAAGTTTTACGCCCACGATGAAGCGCAGCAGGCCAAGGAAGGCGACAAGGTGCTCATCGTTGAAACCCGTCCGCTCTCGAAGCTGAAACGCTGGGAACTGGTGGAAGTGCAGAAGCACTAGTCCTGAAATTTTCGAACCTGAAACCCTGAAAAGAGGAAACAGCTTATGTTGCAAATGGAATCTTCAATCCCGGTGGCTGATAACACCGGTGCCCGCTTGGCCACGATGATCGGCGTGCTGGGCAAGAAAAACAGCCGCTTCGCCTACATCGGCGACATCATCACCGCTCACGTTCGCGAGTCCACCCCGACCGCCGCCGTGAAGAAGGGCGAAGTCGTCCGTGCCGTGATCGTCCGCACCTCGCACCCGATCCGTCGTGTGGATGGTTCGATCCTGCGCTTCGACAAGAACGCCATGGTCATCATCGACAAAGACAACAACCCGCGCGGCACACGCATCTTTGGCCCGGTGGCCCGTGAACTGCGCGACAAAAACTTCATGAAGATCGTTTCCCTCGCCCCCGAAGTGCTATGAGCAGCCACATCAAGACCCACGTTAAAAAAGGCGACAATGTCGTCGTCATCTCTGGAGCCGCCAAAGGCGCGCAGGGCATCGTCCTACAAGTGCAGCCAGCCAAGGGCCGTGTGCTCGTCGAAGGCGTCCGCATGATCAAAAAGGCCATCAAGCCCACCCAGCAGAACCAGGCCGGCGGCTTTCAGGAAAAAGAAGCTCCTATCCACATTTCCAACGTGAAGCGCGTCGAAGCGCCCGCGAAAGAGAAGAAAAAGAAAGTTGCCAAGAAGAAGGCCAAGGCATAAGCCGCAACGCTTCGCCACGATTCGATTCGCAGCTCCATCGCCCGCATTCGCTCCACCCGAGCGTCTGCGGGCGCCTTTTTGTGACGTTGCTTCCGCATGACCGTCTGGGACAGGCGGTCCTTTGTTATTCGCGACACCATCGCCGTTTTCATGGGTAACCTTGCCCATACCCGGGTTTTCAGTCCTGCCGCAGGATGGGCGTGTTCTCCGAACACTTCACCACACTCCTCTCATGAAAACTTACATCCGCCTCTCTGGTCTCACCGGTTCTTCCGCCAAGCAGCCGTCAACACTGTCCCTCGCAGACTGGCCGCGCTATGAACGGCAGCTCTACCTGACACGGTCAAAACAAACCTACACGGTCCGCTCCGTGGACACTCAGGTTGCGGTCGCTCCTGCCCGCTCAGGCTGGCGGAGTTTCGTTTCTCATGCCCGTCGTCTGCGGGATGTGCTGCTCGCAGCCATTGTGTTTGCCGTGCTTGCCGGCGCTGCTCTGGCGCAGCCTAAGAATGAAACCGTGGCGGTCGGTCCATTGACGCTGAGCGCGGAGCAGTTGCAGTGGCTGATTGCCAAAATGACGATGCGGCAAAAAGCTTCGCTGGGAGCGCAGTCCATAAACCAGAAGGGCCGGACGAGCGGCACAGCGGCGCAGAACCAGGCCCCGGCCCCGGCCCCGGCAGTTGGCGGTAATGCAGCCGCCCCCAAGACTGCGGCGAATCCTGTGGCCACACCCGGCGCACAGACCACTCCTGCGCAGAACGCTGCCGTGAACACTCCCGTTGCTCCAGTGGAGTCGGCGGACATTCCGGACATTCGTTTCACTGCCGTCGATGGCCGAGTAGTCGATCTTGCCAGCCTGCGCGGCAAAGTTGTCTTGATCGACTTCTGGGCCACCTGGTGCGGCCCCTGCATGGCCGAGATTCCGAATGTGGTGAAAACGTACAACCAGTATCATGATCAGGGCTTCGAGATCGTCGGCATCTCCTTCGACACCAGCGAGGCTGCGCTGCGGCAGGTGACGAATGCCAAGAACATGCCCTGGCCACAATACTTCGACGGCAAGGGCTGGCAGAACACCTTCGGTGTGAAGTATGGCATTCGTTCCATCCCCACGATGTGGCTCATTGATCAGCAGGGCCGGATTGTCACGAAAAACGCCCGCGCCAATCTGGCGGAACAAGTGGCGAAGCTCCTGACGCCGAACGGTTCTGGCACTGTGATCACGGCGGTTAGCAACACCCCCAGCGCACCTGTGGTTGTGTCGAAGCCATCGGTGCCTGTTGCACCAGCAGAGATGCCAGACATCCGTTTCACCGCCGTCGATGGCCGTGAGGTCGATCTCGCCAGCCTGCGCGGCAAGGTGGTGCTGATCGACTTCTGGGCGACCTGGTGCGGCCCCTGCATGGCCGAGATTCCAAACGTGGTGAATGCGTACAACAAGTATCATGAGCAGGGCTTTGAGATCATCGGCATCTCCTTCGACACCAGCAAGGTTCCGCTGCAACGAGTAACCCAGGCCAAGAACATGCCCTGGCCGCAATACTACGACGGCAAAGGCTGGCAGAATGCCTTTGGCGTGAAATACGGCATCAGGGGCATCCCCACGATGTGGCTCATCGACCAGCAGGGCAGGCTCGTCACGAAAAATGCCCGCCAGAATCTGGCCGGCCAGGTGGAGAAACTTCTGGCAACGGGCGGCGCGAATTAAGACGGGATGACCCAATGGCGGAGCCCTCGTTTCACAGTTCCGCCATCCCGCCGCGCTTGATCCAGTCATTCAACGGCTCGAACTGAGTCACATCCAAGGTGATGCCGCATCCAAAGGGTGCGGCATTCACGCTTTGCAAATCGAGCGTGCCATTCTCAATGCGTAGCGTCGCAAAACCTTTGGCATGGCGTTGATACAAGTCGGCATGCTGCGCGATCATCGCGTCCTGCGTGGCAGATGAGTGCATGCTCAGACCTCGGAAGTAGTGATGGCCGTTGCGCTCCACATGCGTGATGCCGAGCAGAGCCATGACGCTCAAGTCTTGCAGCAAGGCCACCGGCCCCGCGTTCGCGAGGTCTTCACCGCTGAGAATCGGGCCGCCTGGAATGGTAGCGACGCGTTTTTTGAGCAAGGCGGCATTGGCGATGCCTTTGACGATGCCTTTGCAGTTCTTGTGGCTCGTGCCGCGATAGCCGAGGTCGAGTGCCAGCGGCAGATCGGCCAGGGAACCGTCGCTTTCGTCGATGATCATGCCCAAACTGTCTCCCACGGCTTCGTTCAGCGCCTTGGAGCGATGCAGCGGCTGTTCTATGAGCAGCAGGCTGCGGAACAACGGTGCAAGCGCGGCATCGGCGCTCAACGTCGCATAAAAGTCACGGAAGCTCGTCAGATCGTAGAACTGTTCGTTGCCATCCAGCGTCGCATGAAAGCCGTCCGGGCAGTTCGCCGTGAGGATGCGGGTGATCTCGCGCAGACGCGGCAGATCGGTCTCCGGTTTGCCACAGACCTTGAGCTTGAAGTAACGCAGGGCATAAGCACGAATGTTTTCCTCCAGCGTGTAGGGCAGCCCGTCATTCAAAGCCCCATCCGCCGCCGTGAGCGGATCGCCGAGGCCGATCGTGTGTCGGGCAAAGATGCGTGCCAGCGGCTGCGGTGCGATCACATCGGTCACCCGCATGCCGCGCAGTTCCTCACGAACCGCGCCGAGATCAATGCCGAGCACGTCTGAGCGCAGCACGTCATGCAGCGGCAGTCCCAGCGCCTTGCACAGGCCGTCGAGCACAGCTCTCTCGATTAAACTCACGCCCAGATTCGCCAGCAGCGGCGGCACTTCCTTCACCTGCGCCCAGTGCGTCTGCTCCGCATACAAGTTCTGCCACCACGCGAAGAAACCTGTCGCCTTCTCGGCGGCCAGTCGTGCAATGCGTGACGCATTCTGAATCACCGCAATCATCTCGGCCAGATCGACCTCAAACAGCGTGTCTGGATCCTTCGTGAACCACTTCGGCGGCAGGCCTTCGCTCGCGAGTCCGGCCACTGCTTTACCATCCAACACCAAGTTCACTGTCACAAACAAATGCGGCAGGGCGCTCATGCTGGCGATGCCGTACTTGAACGGGAATCGCGTGTGCATAGGCAGCACATGAAACTGGAAGGACTCGATGGTGAAGGTCATGGGTGATAGGAGCGTCAACGGTCAAGACGTCAAGAGGGTCAAGGTGCGAGACCTTGACCCTCTTGTGCGTTGACTTCGTGACTCGCTGTTAAACCAGCGCAGCGGGGGACAGTTCTTCCTGTGCTTCGATGGCTGTCAGACGCTCTTGCTCTTCGTCGAGGTCTTCGTGGATGAGCTCGGACTCATCCGTGGTGCCGTCACCGGATTGTTTCCGGCGTTTGGGTGGGTTCGGCTGATTCGGCGCTTCGAGGGCGAGTTCTTGCACGGTCTTGTCCATGGTGCGGCTGTCTTCGGTCGTCATGCGCACGCCGACGGGCTTGCTGATGCCGAATTCCTGCATCGTCACGCCGTAGATCACATCCGCGCGGCTCATGGTGCGCTTGTTGTGGGTCACGATGATGAACTGTGAGTTGTCGATGAACTTGTCGAGCATCTTGAGGAAGCGGCCGATGTTCGTTTCATCGAGCGGAGCGTCCAACTCGTCCAGCACGCAGAAGGGGCTGGGTTTGACCTGGTAGATGGAGAACAGCAGCGCCACAGCGGTCATGCTGCGCTCGCCACCAGAGAGGAGGCTGATGGTTTGCAGCTTCTTGCCGGGCGGCTTGGCGATGATTTCGATGCCGGACTCCAGGGGATCGCCTTCATCCACGAGCATGAGGTCAGCCTTGGCCTGCGCACCAAAGAGTTCGCGGAAGTTGTCGTGGAAGAAGCCGCGCACCTGCGTGAACGTCTCGACGAACATGGTCTTCGTGGTCTCGTTGATCTTCGCAATGACCTGTAGCAGTTCGTCCTTGGATTTGACGAGGTCGTTGTGCTGCGTGTCGAGGAAGTTGTGACGCTCTTCGAGTTCTTCAAACTCCTGAATGGCGTCCAGATTGACCGGGCCGATGCCTTCGAGCTTCTGGCGCAGTTCATAGACGACTTCCATGACGAAAGCCCAGTCCGGCTGCGCTTCTTCGCCAGGGATGACGATGTTTTCGAGGTCTTCGTCGTCATCGCGGTTGGAGATCGCGGGAACGACGTGCTCTTGAGGTTCCTCGGGGGTGTCGGACTGGTCGGACGAGTCAGACATGTCAGACGGTGTCCCATCTGAGGCTGGCTCAGCAGCATTCGCCGCAGCCTTCTTGCCACGGCTGCGATTTTTCTTCTGCTCCTCGATGGTGACCATGAGCACATGGTAATCAGGCTCAAAGGCGTTGATGTGGAAGCTGTAGCGCTCCTGCACCTGATTGATGAGGTTTTCGAGACGGAGATCGACTCGCGTCAGTGCAACTTCAGCGCGGTTGCGCGATTCGTTGAGGCCGTTGTAGCTCTGACGCAGTTGCGTGAGCTGGGTTTCGAGCTGGCTGACCTGCTCGAACAATCCGGCGCGTTCTTCCGTGCGGGCTTGCAGGTGTTCTTCGATGGCGGCGATGGCGCCACGCTGGGATTCGACCTGTTCCTGGAAGCGGGCGTTTTCAGCATCGCTCTGCTGGATGCGGACGCGCCAGGTGTTGATCTCTTCGGCGAAGCGATTCATGCCGGCCTGCAATTCCTGCAAACGCACGCCGAGTGGGGCTTTCTGGCGTTCGATGGAATGCAGCGCGCTTTGTTCGAGCGCGAGCGCAGTGCGGAGTTCGTTGAGACGCTCGCTGGATTCGAGTTCGCGACGGAGGAAGGACTCCATTTCGAGCTCAAGCTCGCCTTCGCGGACGCGGGAGGACTCAAGCTGCTCCTGCGCTATGGCAGCAGCCTCGCGGAGTTGATTGATCTGGCTTTCAGAACCGCCGATGCGCTCCTGGATCTGATTTTGATCCCACTCGACACTTTCGAGCTTCGCGGTGGCTTGTTGCAGCGCACGCTGGACGACGCTGATCTTGCCTTGGAACTGCGAGAAGCCTTCACGCGCGCGCTGGCTCTGCTCGCGGAGAGAAACTTCCTCGCGCTGCATGTCTTCGAGCTGGGCGCTGACGGTTTTCACCGCGTCTTCCTTCTCCATGAACTGAAGTTCAAGCGCTTCGACCTCGGTGCGGAGTTGGCGCACTTCGGCTTCACGACGCAAGGTGGAGGAGCCTTCTTCCTTGCTGGCACCGCCGTTGATGATGCCGTCGGTGGAGATGAATTCACCGCGCATCGTGGCGATGGCGAGGTGCGGCATCTCACGCTTCATGCGCAGTGCCGTGTGCAGGTCATCGACGATGACCACATTGTGCAGCAGGTGATCAATGAGGCTCTGCACGCCGGTTTTGACGCGCACTTTATCGGTGGCCCAGGCGATGGCACCAGCGGGCATGAGTTCGCGGTCCGCAGCGTTGCGCAGATTGCAGAAGTCATGCGGCACGAGCGAGGCACGGCCCATCTTGTGATCGGTGAGGCGGTCGATGATCTGCGCGGCGAGTTCGCTCTCGGTGAGCAACACCGCTTGCAGATGATCTTTGAGCGCGGCTTCGATGGCAGGGATGAAATCGGGATCGACTTCGATGCTGGAGGCGAGCAGGCCACGAACGCCAGTGGAATAGACTTCCGGGTTGTCGAGGCCGCTGAGGACGCTCTGCGTGCCGGAAGAGAGGCCTTCGCCTTTTTGCAGCAGTTGTTCGAGGATTTCGAGGCGTGACTTGCGCTGGGTGAGGTTGCGCTGGAGGCCGTTGAGTTCGTTGTTCATCGCGTCGCGCTGACGGCGGCGTTCAATGATCTCACGGGCACAGTCCTTGGCCTTCTCGTCGAGTTGATTGCGCGTTTCTTCGAGTTCCTGGATGTTGCGCTGAAGCTCGTCGTATTCGATCTGACTGGACTCACGGGCCTGCGCGGCGGTTTGACGATCATGCGCGAGTGACTCGTAGCGCTGACGGTCGGCGGAGATTTGATTGCTCAACGACTGCGCACGCGCCTCGCTGGCGGCCATCTGGCCTTCAAACTGGCGAATCGACTCGCGAATGGCGCGACGGTCGCTTTCAAGGCGGTTGCGCTCCGGCAGGATGCTCTGATGCATGCCTGCGTGCTCGTTCATCGCAAGCTGACGTGTTTGGATGTTATCGGTGATCGCGAGAAGTTGTTCATCGGCATTCGCGAGATCGCGGCGGGCCTGATCGAGCAGTTCTTCGTTGGCTGCGATCTGTTCTTCGTTCTGACGGATGCGGCCTTCGAGTTCCTCGCTGCGCTCCTTGTTGAAGCCGATGCGGCCTTCGGCGCTCTGCATCTGCGAGCGGAGTTCCTGCGCCTGCTGGCGTGCCTGGCTGATCTGCGATTCGAGCGCGTGGTAGGCCTCGCGCGTTTGCGCGGCTTCCGTTTCGGCGGTTTGCAGCTTGCGCTGCAATTCTTCGATCTGGTTCGCCATCATGCGCACCTGGGTCTCGGCTTCGGACTTCTCGCCGCTAAACTCGGTGTATTGCTTGTGCGCGAGGTGGGTGTCGAGCAGGCGCGTGTCTTCGAGCAAGGTCTGATAACGGCGTGCTTTGGCCGCCTGACGCTGCAAGGTTCCCATCTGGCGCTTCACCTCCGCGACGATGTCGGCCACGCGGAGCAGATTGGCCTCGGTGTATTCGAGTTTGCGCAATGCTTCCCGCTTCTGAGATTTGAACTTGGTGATACCGGCGGCTTCTTCGAACACCGTGCGACGGTCTTCAGGCTTCGAGCTGAGCAACATGTCGATCTGGCCCTGCGCCATGATCGAGTAAGCCGCACGACCGATGCCGGTGCCCGCGATGAGGTCGTGGATGTCTTTGAGACGACAGACCGTGTTGTTGAGTCGGTATTCGCTGCGACCATCGCGGAACACGCGACGGGTGAGGGCGACCTCATTGAAATCGACGTTCAACGACTGCTCGCAGTCCGCCATGGTGAGCGTGACTTCGGCAAGACCCACGGGCTTGCGCTTGTCCGTGCCATTGAAGATGACGTCGGCCATTTCATCGCCGCGAAGAGCCTTGGCAGACGTTTCACCGAGCACCCAGCGGATGGCATCGACCACGTTTGACTTGCCGCAGCCGTTCGGGCCGACAATGCCAGTGACGCCTTTGTGGAATTCAAAGTGGGTCTTGTCCGCGAAGGACTTGAAGCCGTGAAGGGTGAGGCTTTTGAGATACATGACGGGAAAGGGGAGGCGTTAGAGTTGAGAAAGTCAGAAGTGCTCAGTGCTGAGTGCTCAGATCTGGGAATGGGCGTGGCCGGGAAAAAGGAGTGCTGAGATGGATTGAACCATTCCATGCCCCATGCCCGCAAGAACGAAGGCCGTTTTTCCCTTATCTTGGGCTTAGTTAGGACTTCCGAAGCAAGATGTGGGATTTTTCAGCTCCCAAAAGCTGTGAATAAACGCAGCGGCTGTGAACAAGTTTCACTCAGCCGTAACCATACAGAAGGTGAACCACAGAGGCACCGGGAACACAGAGGATTTAAGAAACACCTGGAAGTCACCTCATGGTGAAATCGATCAACAAGACTCTTCCCTCTGTGTCCCCTGTGTCTCTGTGGTTCCATTGCATGGACACGGCTCAGGGCATATTCAACCTGCTAGCATCTCGCTCACGCTTTAGATATTCTCCCGGCTTCAAAATCGCCAAGCGGTAAAAACTGGCACCGAGTAGATCCTGAAAGTCGTTTTTGTCCAAAGTCAGCAGCACGTCCGCCCATGCCAACGCGCCGAACAACACAGTGCGGTCCTTGGGGACACTGAAAACAGCAGGAAGGTGGATGCTGTAAACATCCTGCATCACGAGGAGATGCGCCTGGATAGCCGGCCACTCCACCGGCGCGGTGGGCGACACCTGTGGCAGGTTTTTCTGCACTTCGGAGATCACATAGGGCGTGACGACAAGATGCCAGCGATTCAAGGCTGCAAGTTCAATGATCTGACGTGAGGCACCTTAAGCCGAGCCGCATGCTGATAGCAGCACGTTTGTGTCGAGGAACAATCTCATGAGGCGGCCCGGAACCCACGCATGTCTTCCTCGTCATCTTTAATCCATTGCTGAATCTGAGCTGGCGTAAAACTACGCGGCTCTGGCACTGTGGCGCGGGCGTCACGCAGACGGTCAGCGAGGAACAGCAGCAGGCTTTCCTGCTGTTCTGGCAGCAGCGTGGCTGCTGCGGTCTCGATTTCTGTGAGTGTGCTCATGGTTCAAAATAACCAGTTCAAGCCCTGCGGGCAAGTGGTGGTCTGTAGTCTAGCTCGCTCAATACACCGCTTTGCGATGAAACAGAAAGCTCTCCAGCAGCAGCAAGGCGAGCGCGAGCCAGATCAGACGCTTGGGCCAGGTGCTGAAGGCGGAGGCGGTGATGAGGGGGGCTGCTGGTTGGCTGGAGAGAGCTGTGTCGGGAGGCAGGGCAGGGAGATTGGTTTCAGCGTCGGAGATCAAGGCGCAGGCACCGCTGTGGTCGCCGCTTTCCCATGCGCCGATGCGATTGAGGGAGAGCAGGCCGTTGGCGGGATCGTCGGAGGCTTCGATGAAGGCGTCGCCATCCCAGGCATGCCATTGCACGAGGCTGCTGGCATGGAGCATCTCGCCCGTGTGCAGCGTGCGCATGTCGGCGAGGGCTTCGCTGTTTTCGGCGCACCAGTAAAGCGCGTTGCCTAGAATGAGCGGGAAGGACGGCAGCAGGGCGAGTTGTTCGGACTGCGAGGGCGAGAAGGCGGTGACGACGATGCGCTGGCCGCTTGATTCACCGGCAGCAAGCACGGGTTCTGTGCCAGCGATCCACAAGGGTTCCAACGACGCGGGAAGTTCGAGCACGGTCGTTTGCGTGACAGCGATGCGGCTGCTGCTGGCACGGAAGAGCACGGGATGATCGGGCTGCACAGCACGCACGCTGTCATGGGGCAGGCCTTTGAGCGGGCGAGTGCGCAGCGGGCCGGAATTGGTCAAAGGCGTGAGCGCAATCACGGGACGATCCGTGGGCCACTCTTTGGGCAGCCAGTTTTCGAAGACATAGACATCCGGCTGCTCCTTCGGCGGCCACGCGGCGGGATCGCCCTTCTTCATGTCGATGCGTCCGGCTTCGATGAGCGATGAAAGCGCGAGTTCGGTGAAGGGATCGGGCTTTTCGGCAAACCAGGCGACGGTGAGCGGCTTGGTTTTGGGCAGTGGCGCGGCAAGGCCATCATCCCAGCCAAAACAATCGCCTGTGGTCTTCAAACGCATCTCCAAACGCTGACCGCGCACGCCCTCGAGCGGCAGGATGAGCGAGGAGGAGGCGCCGGGGGCGAGTTCAAGCTCGCGTAGTTGGGCGATGCGACCGGCGATAGTGATTTCGAGGGTCGAAGTGGTCTTCTCTTTGTTGCTGGCGGCAGCGCTGACTTTGACGAAGGCTTCGTAACGATCACGGGCGAGCGGGCTGTGACGGATTTGGAAGCCGGTGATGCCGACGTTGAGTGGTTCGGGCAGTGCTACGGGAATCGAATCGACCGCAGCATCCACAACGCGCGAATCCGCCGCCAGCCAGATGCGGGAACGTGCTTCGAGGTCGGCGAGGCGTTTGGCGACGTTCAACGCGGCCTCGGTTTTGCCTTCGATGGGTGCAGGCGTGAGTTCATCGAGCAGGCGCAGGCACTCACGGCGGTTGCGGCTGCGTGAGAGCAGCACATGCGGGCGTGCATCGAAGGCAATCAGCGAAAGCACAACCTGATCGGGCAAGGAACGGATGCGATCCTTCACACGACGTTTCGCTTCATCGAGTCGGGCGCGGCCTTGCATGTCTTTGGCAGACATCGAAGCAGAACGATCGACGACGATGACCACCGCACCGGGAGAATCGGCCGAGAGATTGCTGCTGGGGCGTGCGAGAGCGAGGATGACGAAGAACAGCACCAGCAGCGTCAGCAGGAGCGAGAGCCATTTCTTGATGCGCCGCAGCCACGCGGACTCCTGATGCTCACGGGCGAGCGATTTGAAGAACAGCAGCGTCGAAACCGGCACCCGTTTCGCCTGCCGGCGGAACAACCACAGCGCCAGCGGGATCAGCGCGAGCCAGGCGAGGTGGAGGTAGCTGGGGTTGAGGA
The DNA here is from genome assembly GCF_046154365.1 of Prosthecobacter sp. Taxonomy (GTDB): domain Bacteria; phylum Verrucomicrobiota; class Verrucomicrobiia; order Verrucomicrobiales; family Verrucomicrobiaceae; genus Prosthecobacter. The sequence continues at coordinate 4,575 of NZ_JBJXFV010000169.1, read as the reverse complement.
AGCGCATGCGTCAGTGTGTTGGTGGGACAGTAGGACAGTAAAGCTGTCGAGTATCAACTGGCCACTGAGCACTGAGCACTGAGCACTTGACGGCGTTGGGGCATCGGCGCGGTAGCATCGAGGACGAGTAGGAGTAGGAGGACGAGTAGGATTGATCCGAGCACTGAGCACCGACGCACGCACCAGCTCACTTCCGCAACTCATCGAGCGCCTGCTTCAGGTGCCCCTCGATCACGTCTTTGCTGACGTAGGCTTCACCGATTTTGCGGAGGAGGACAAAGCGGATCTTGCCGTTCTCGAATTTTTTGTCCATGCGGGCGATGCGCATGATCTCCTCGATGTCGAGATCGTCGGGAAGCTTGGTGGGGAGATCGCAGAGCTTGAGCAGTGCGACGATGCGTTCGTAATCCACGCCGGTGAGGTCAGAGATTTGCGCGGAGAGCCACGCAGCGGCACGCAGGCCGAGGCTGATGGCTTCACCATGCAGCAGCCTGCCATAACCGGCGGCGGCTTCGATGGCGTGACCCAAAGTGTGGCCAAAATTGAGCAGCGCGCGCGTGCCGATGGTTTCATACTCATCGGCTTCGACGATGACGGCCTTGATGGAGATGTTGCGGCGGATGAGGCCGACGATGTCACCTTTGCCTGCGGCGATGTCCTCGATGGCCTTGAACATGGAGGCATCGCGGATGCAGGCGTGCTTGATGATTTCGGCGAAGCCTTCGTTCCATTCGCGTGTCGCGAGCGAGCTGAGCGTGTCGAGATCGGCGATGACATGCACCGGCTGGTGGAAGACGCCGACCATGTTTTTGGCATGCGGCAGGTTCACGCCGGTCTTACCGCCGACAGAGCTGTCCACTTGCGAGAGAACGGTGGTGGGCACCTGCACGTAGGGAATGCCGCGCTGATAAATCGAGGCGCAGAAACCGGCGAGATCGCCGATGACACCGCCACCGAGGGCGACCACGAAGCTTTTGCGGTCCAAACCGAAGCGCACCATCTCGCTGAGCACGGATTGACTCCAAGTCAGCGATTTGGACGACTCACCGGCGGGCACGGTGATGAGATGCGGCTCCTTGCCGACGGCGCGCAGGCTTGCCATCACAGTTTCGGCATACAACGGGCCGACATTCGAGTCGGTGACGACGGCGCACTTCACGCGGTCCGGCATTTTCTTGTTCACTTCCTCACCGAGCGTCTTGAGCAGACCACGCCCCACCTGCACGAGGTAACTGCGCGGACCTAGGTTGACGAAGACGGGGCGGACGGGCTGGACGGGCGGAGGCATGGAAAGAGTTCGAAGATGCGGGAGAGTGCGTACTCTGCCGCCGGAAGGGAATCGAGGCAAATCGTTTGGAAGCAGCGTTCGCGCCTAAACCAGGTGATTTGCCGCTTGGCATAGCGCCGCGTGGCCTGCTGGATGGCGGCGATGGTGTCTTCCAGGTTCCCGCGTCCGGCGAGATGCTCGCGCACGTCACGAATGCCGATGGCTTTCTCGGCCGTGGGCGAGAGTTCACCGAGCGCGGTGACTTCGGCGATCAAGCCGGCCTTAATCATGGTCAGCGTGCGCTGATTGATGCGGGCGTAGAGCGTTTCGCGGTTCCAGTCGAGGATGATGCCGTTCACCTGCGGTTCTTGGGCCGCAAACGAACGCCGCAGGCCGGACTGCGGGCGTCCGGCGAGCAGGCAGATTTCCAGCGCACGCTCGACATAGCGCGGATTGCGCAGATTCACGGTGGTGGCGGCCTCGGGGTCGCGCTGGAGCAGCCAGGCGATTTTTTCCCCGGCGCTGAGATGCTTGAACTGCTCGCGCAAGGCTGGCGAGGCGGCGGGCAGGGGAGACAGGCCGTGCGTGAGCGCCTTGAGGTACAGCCCCGAGCCGCCGACGACAATGGACGTGCGGCCACGCTGTGCGATGTCTTTGATCACCGGCAATGCGAGGGCGTGGTAGCGTTGTGCATCACAGGATTCGGTCAGTGGCAGGACGCCGTAGAGATGATGCGGCACGCGGGCCAGTTCGGTGGCGGCAGGTTTCGCCGTGAGGATGTTCATGCCCGCATAAAGCTGGAAAGCATCGGCGTTGACGATTTCACCGCCGATGCGTTCGGCGAGCGCGAGCGCCAGCGCCGATTTGCCGGAAGCGGTGGGGCCAACGAGGAAGATGGTTCTGGCGGGAAGCATGCGAGGCGGTGCGTCATACTCGCGGAAACGGCAGCCCGCATCAAGGCGCAGAGAGATTATTGACCGACGGGACCGGTTTGGCAGCATGCGGATCATGCTCAGGACTGAAGAGCGCGGTGAATGTGGGCCAGCAGATCAAGCGGCTGAAGACCGGCCCATGGTCATGGCGAAGGAGGTAGATCAATGGCTGTCAACTATCGTCACCTGACCCTTTCCTGCTTTCATTAGCTTCGCGCCATGAATTCCAAGCCTGCGGCTGCCGGGTAGGAGTAAAAGGGCAGAAGGTAAAAGCCTAGCCACCAGACCCCACCACCAACACACAACGGAACCCGATGCTGACGTCACGATTACCGGGACCGCGGTCGTAGCGGTAGGACGAGAGCAGACTCGACGGACCGCTGTACCACGAACCCCCGCGCAACACACGACCGGTAAATGAAGGTTCATAAGGATCCGGGCACCACTCCGAAACATTCCCTCCGAGATCGTAGATGCCGTAACGATTGGGGCGATAGCTACCGACGGGAGCCGTTCGCTCATAACCATCCTCTGGCAAGTTGTAGTTTCCTGCATTGCTTGGCGGTGGGAAGCTAATTCCCCAGGGATAGACATCGACGATTTTCCCATCCTTTGCCTTGGGTGTAGCCCGTGAATCCTCTTGATCGCCAATGCCTACAGCGCAGCTCCATTCATGATCGGTGGGCAGGCGATAGTTTTTTCCTTCCTTGCGACTTAACCACTCGCAGAAAGCCATGGCATCATCGAAACTCACATAGACGACGGGGTGGCTGCCTTTGCCGGATGCTTTTTCCCAAGAAGAATCGGTGCCTGGAGTTTCGCGGGCATAAGCCTGATATTGGTCATAGGTGACTTCGGTGGTGCAGAACTTCACGTTTGTTAGGGGCACGGACACGAACTGCATTCCCAATTTCTCCACAAAGGACTCTATGTTCGCGGAGGGTTGCCTCTCCTTCTGCGAGTCCGCGTGTGGTGACTGAAAGATCCTCAAACCAAGAAAGACGAGTGCCAACATGCCTGCCAGTAACAGCGAAGCTTTCAGCCATGTATTCGTGCTGTTGGCTGGCGAGACGGATGGACTTGTTATCGCTGGGACAGGCGTGTCGCTGGACGCCGATGGTGCTCTCTGAGCAGCTTGTGCAGCCTGAGCTAGGTCTTCGCCACAGCTCACGCAAAACTTCATTCCGGGAGGATTTTCGAGCTTACAAGATGCGCAAATCATGGGGCATGTGGTGGCATGGGTGTTGGGCTTGTAGCGAAGGAATCGTCCAATTTCAGCGGCTTCGGCATTCCATTCCCACATTGCCCGCAGCATTTGTATTCCCTGGGCCAGTGCGAGAAACAGGAGGGACAGATTTGGAAGGGCTCGGCAATCTTCTCGAAGCGGAGTTTCTCGATGCGGTCACGCAGGGTGGCAAGGGCGGCGGCGAGGGAGCTGGCGGCGGCGGCGCGTTTGCGGCCACGAAGGATGATGTTGGATTCGCTGGCCAGGGCGTAGCCGGTCTCGGTGGCGCGGAGGCGGGCGTCGAGGTAGTTGATGGTGAGATCACAGGCGGCGTGCAGCGTGTCGGGCGAGGTGATCTCGGCGAGGTGGGCTTTGATCTTCTCCATCTCCATGTGGAGCAGGGGGTGGCGGGCGGCATCGAGCGTGATGGCGCGGGCGCGGGAGAGCACGGAATCAAGGAACTGGGAGACCTCCTCGCGGGCGGCGGTGAGGCGGGCGAAGCGGCGGGTGGCGGCGGCGGCTTTGGCAGCATCAACCTCGATCTCGGTGAGGCGATGATAGGCGGCATTGATTTCCTGGAGCCACTGAATGGAGACGGGGCTGCGTTCGCGCCGGGCTTTGAGGGTGGAGAGGGTTGCGAGAGTTTCCTCAAAGCGCTTTTTGTGGCCGGCGAACTGGCGGTAGTGGCCGTGCTCGCGGATGTGGCGGAGCCGTTCCTGGAGGTCGGTGTTTTCGAGCTTCACCGCCTCGGCAGCGGGATCAAGGTGCTGCTGCACGAAGCGGAGGACATCGGCCACGAGTTCGTGGCGGTAGAAGGTCTGGCGGTCGAGGATGGATTTGGCGTGGTCGGTATCATCGCGGAGCAGGCCATCCAGCAAGGCGCGTGATTCCGAGATGCGGCCCGACTCCGCAAGCATGGCGGCGTGGTTCACGCGGACGACGGGGGAGAAGGGATCGAAGGAAAGCGCCTTGGAGGACGCAGAGAAGGACTTTTCTTTGTCGCCCGCCTGCCAGTAAAAATCACTGAGCAGACGCGAGCGCAAAAAGTCCATGGTGCTTGATCATGCCTCGGGGGGCTGGTACAAGAAGGCACACCTTCACTCATGCGCCACTTCAACGCCCCCGATTCACTCGCACAAAACAGCCTCTTT